>JAFALA010000070.1 GCA_019234815.1 Burkholderiaceae bacterium
AACGCGATAAAGGCGACAGTGATTAAAACCACCCCTGCATAGTGCTGCGCGGGTGGCCGTGACCAGGGATCGAAGCGCCATCTTGACGCTGTGAGCCCGCATGCTGACCGACTGGTTCGCAGATCGTTGAACTCACACTATCGACCCGTTGCAGTCCTTCGCGGTCCCGAGATCAGCGGCAGCGATGCATGCAGCAGTATCGGGCAGTCAGCGCCGTTCCTCGTGCTTACCGTGAAGGACGCATTCCGGTCATCGGACGGCAACTTGGTCGTAATTCAGCGGCCGGACTGCGGGCTGGAGCTGCCATTCCCCGGATTCCGCGGGGGGCCAGGTCGACTCGCGCCCAGTGATGCGCACTGCCGCAGGCCTCCAAGCCAACCAAACAGGGCGGCAGGTTTGCGAAGGACGGAGCGACTTGGTCCGGGGGCGCAACTGCTTGCGCACGATCAACTTACCGTGCCTGTCGACTCCGTGGACCTGGAACACGGTCTTGGCTAGGTCGATGCCAATCGTCGCAATTTCCATGGTGGGCGCCCCCTCCGGTTCGAGTGGTTGAAGACCTTCTACTTTGGTATATCGATGCCGTCTTCGGGTGGAGGCGTCGATCCCATTACTTACGGAGCGTCCATGCGTGCCGGCAGTGTCATGCACTTGTCTTCCCGTAGCATGGTTTCGAACTCGATGGCGGGGACGGGGGCGCTGAAGTAATACCCCTGGATCAAATCGCAACTCTTCAGTTGAAGGAATCTCAGTTGGGCTTCCGTCTCCACGCCCTCCGCAATGACATGCATGCGCAAGTTGTGAGCCATGGCGATGATGGCGGACGCAATGGCCGCATCGTCCGGATTGCGCGCAATATCGACAATGAAAGCGCGGTCGATCTTGACGCTGTCAAACGGAAAACGTTTCAAGTAGGCCAATGACGAGTAGCCCGTTCCGAAGTCGTCAAGCGACAGCCGCAATCCATGCTTGCGTAGCGCGCGCATGGTTGCCTCCGTTTCGACGGGGTTGTGCATCACGACCGATTCGGTCAGTTCAAGCTCGATCCATTCCGGCCCCAGTTGCGACGCCTCCAAGGCGCAAAGTACCGTTTCCAGCACGACACTTTCCCGGAAATGCAAGGCTGACAAGTTCAAGGCCACCGGAACTGCAGCCAATCCAGCCGCCAGCCAAACCGCTTGCTGTGTGCAAGCCGCCTCAATCACCCATTCACTGATCGACACGATCAAGCCGGTCTCTTCTGAAAATGGAATGAACTCGTTGGGTGGAATCAAGCCGCGTTGAGGATGCTCCCAGCGGATTAGCGCCTCGGCACCGACAATATGGCCAGTGATTACATTTACTTTCGGCTGATAATAAAGCACGAACTGGTGCTCGCGCAGCGCCACTTTCAGCATGGCTTCCAACTCCAGATGTTCGGAAACACGGGTGTTGAACTCGGTCGAATAGAAGGCGTAGTGGAGCTTCGACGCCTTGCATTGTTTGAGTGCGGCCTCTGCATTTTTAAATAATTGTTCGGCATCCTCCGCATCAGTCGGAAAAATTGCGATTCCAAGACGCGGCGAGAGTTGTATTTCCTGTCCGTCAACAACGAACGGTTCGGCAGCGCTCGTAGACAAGCGATCACAAAGTATTCGCGCATCTTGGCTTCCGGAAATCGTCCCGGCGAGAATGAAATTGTCAGCGTTAGCACGCGCGAGACAATAGGGTTGTGGGAAACATGCCTCCAAACGCTTGGCAACGAACCGTAACACGTGGTCACCCACGTGCCGACCTCGTGCATCATTGATCTGTTTGAAACGGTTGAGATTGAGCTCCGCGACACAGACGCTGACGTTTTCCTGTTGCGCGGTTTTCAGCATGAATCCCAAACGGTCCAGAAATAGCGTGATGTTGGGCAAACCTGTCAGCGCGTCGTAGTAAGACAGAAATCGAGCCTGTTTTTCGTGCTCCATGCTTTGCAACGCCAATGAAATGTCCCCAGACAGTTCGCTCAGCAATTTGAGTTCTTCTGCATCAAACTGGTTGGCCTGATAGCTATAAAGAAACATGGCGCCGACGATTTTATCGCTTACTACCAATGGCATTCCAACGGCTGAAAGGCAATTGCATTTTTCGGCATGCTTGCACAAGGGCGCAGTCTCTGGCTCCAAACGCACGTCATTGCTAAACATCATCTGCCCCGATGAAAGTACGTGACCAAGACTGCTATCGTTGCGCCAAATTTCGTATTTCAGATTCAATTCGCTTGCGAACATTTCAGCATGCAAACCGACGCAGGTGACGAAATCGAAGGCCTGACGTTCCGAGAACATCGCTGCCCATGCAATCGCGAAGCCTCCCTGTTCAACGGCAATGCGGCACGCTTGCTCCAGCAGTGGTGCTGATTCACGAATGCGTACAATTGCAGAATTGGTGCAGCTCAAGATCGCATGAATGCGGCTCAAGCGTGCTGTTTTGGCTTGCTCGATTTCCAGTTGTTTTGCACGCACCAGCGACAAGTGGGTGCGGACGCGTGCCTTGACCAAGGCGGGTGATACCGGTTTAATGATGTAGTCGACACCGCCGCTGTTGAAACCAGCGGCTTCATCTCCGACTTCACTGAGCGCGCTCACGAATATCACCGGTATGTTTTCCGTTGTGGACTCGGCCTTCAGCGCGCGACAAACTGCATAGCCATCCATATCTGGCATCTGTACATCCAGCAATACCAGTGCGGGTTGATGTTTGCGAACGGCCGCCAGGCAGTCAGCGCCATTGCGGGCAAAAACAAGCGCGTGCTCGGCACCGAGAATATGTTTCAACGTCGCCAGATTGCCCGGTTCGTCGTCGACGATCAGTATCGGCTTAGGCATGGTTCACTCCGGCCGGTATATCTTCAGCTCGGTCATCAGCCGATGTACTCGATTTTCAGCACCGCGGAAATCAAAGTCATCGATGAACGCGCGGACCGAGGCTAGGTCTTCCTCAGGCAAATTGCCACGCATTGCCTCAAGCAGTTCGATGGATTGGTCAGGAGCGTCGGTGTTGAGTGCCTGCAGTAAGTCGCCGATCAAGGGACCGATTCGATCTGCGTCGATCTTGCTTGCCGCTGTCGGCGTTGACATTTCATTCATACGACACAGTTCCGCGATCGATGCAAGGGCAATGTCGATCGCTGCACACAATGGGGTTAGCGACGATGAAGGGTCTCTGCCATCCACTTCGGTTTTCTCCAGTTCAGCTGCGCAGCGCGCGACATCGACGAGCGCGAGGTTGCCGGCCGCGCCCTTCAACTTGTGCGTCAATGCGCGGGCGGCGGTCAGATTTCCTTGTGCGTGGAATTCATTGAGCATACGACCACAGTCGGCGTAGTCGCGCGCAAACTTTTCAAGGTAGCGTACGAAATCGCCAAGTTCACCCCATAACTCTATGGCTCTGTCAATCGCTATTCCAGGCGGGCTGCCTGCGGACGCAGGCAGCATGACTCTATTGTTGAATACGATTTCAGAACCGACGGTCGATGCGCCTGGTGCGTCGATCGGCCTGGTCAGGCGCAGGATTGTTGACATCAGCTCATCGACGTTGAAAGGTTTGGATACAAAGGCATTCATGCCCGCTTCACGAGCTCCCTCCTGTTGCGCCTTGAACGCGCCGGCAGTCAGTGCCACGACGGGCAGCTTGGCCAGTCTGGGTATGGCGCGTATCTGCCGGGTTGCCTCGAATCCGTCGAGAAACGGCATTTGTACGTCCATCAGCACGACGTCGACCGCATCCGCATTTTCGTTCAGCCAGTTCAGTGCGGCCTGTCCGTTGTCGACCAGAGCCACATGGGCGCCGTCTGCGATGAGAATGCGTTGCGCGACTTCGCGATTGATATCACTGTCGTCGACGACCAGAACGCGTATCCCGGGAATTCGCAGCGCCGTTCCTGTTGAAGGTTCGGTCGTACCGTTGGTGCCGTGACCTCGCCGGCGTAACGCTTCTGCGACGCTGTTGTACAGCGCCGAACTGGTCACGGGCTTGGTCAGCACGGCGTCGACGATTCCGATACGGGGGTGTTTGAGCACCTCCTCACGTGAATAGGCGGTGACCATGAGAATAATCGGCGTGGCATCACTCTTGTCAATTTCTCTGATCGTGGCCGCAGCTTCCAGTCCATTGAGACCTGGCATCGTCCAGTCCAACAAAAACACGTCGAAGCCGTGGTTGACTGATTTGCGTGCGGCAATTTTTCTAATAGCTTCATCGCCCGATTCCGCCTGGGTCGCATTCCAGCCAAGCGACCGTGCAGATTTAGCCATGTTCGCACGGGCGATTTCGCTGTCGTCAACAATCAGTATGCTCAATTCGCTTGTTTCCCGCGTGGCGCAATTGGCATCCAGACGCCATTCGAATGGAACAGTAAACCAGAATTCGCTGCCTCTGCCTGGCTCGCTATTGACCCCGATTTGACCCCCCATGCGTTCCACCAAGTGCTGGCAGATGGTCAGGCCCAGGCCAGTGCCACCGAAGCGGCGCGCTGTCGACGTGTCAGCTTGGGCGAATGCCGAGAAGATGTGGGTCTGCTTTTCGCGTGGAATTCCGATTCCGGTGTCGGCAACCGAAAAACGCATGACGACCCGCGCGCCATCCCGATCCAGCAAGCTGATACCGACGTTGACGCTGCCTTGCTCCGTGAACTTGATCGCATTGCTGGTCAGATTGATCAATATTTGCTCCAAACGAAGCGCATCACCGAACAGCTGGCCGTCTATATTCGGTGGCGGAGCAATAACCAATTCGAGATTCTTGCCATCCAAAGTGGCCGCCATGATGTTTGCAAGGCTATCGAGTATGTCGGCCAACTGAATTGGCGCGTGCTCGATCTCCAAGTGGCCAGCCTCGATCTTGGAGAAATCCAGGATGTCGTTGATGATGGCCTGCAAGGAGCGTCCCGCACCACGGATTTTGCGAACCAAATCTAACGCGTCATTGTCAAGCTGGCGGTGCTCAAGCAGGTAGGCCAGCCCCATGATGGCGTTCATCGGCGTGCGGATGTCGTGACTCATATTGGCCAGAAAATCCGCCTTGGCTCGATTTGCGGCCTCCGCCTCTTCGGTACGGGTCACCAGCGTATTGTTGGCCACTTCCAGTTCCGCAGTGCGCCGGGCGACCCGTTGCTCAAGCTCTTCGTTGAGTATTCGCATCGAATGTTCCGCCATGCTGCGTTCAGTGATCTCATGCTCAAGGGTATCCAGCATGCCATTGAACGCGCTCGCCAAGTCGCCGATCTCGTCCTCGCTGTGTCGCCGCGCCCTCAAAGAATAGTCTCGGTCGGCCATCACCCTCGCCGCAACGGCACTGACCGATTGAATGGGCCCGGATATCCAATGTTGCAAGCGCGTGGAAAGGGGCATGCCAATGGCCAGGCTGCCCAGCGCGATGGCACCAAGAATCGCCAGGTAATCCCGCAGCCACGCTGACAATTCGTAGCGTTCCACCACGTATACGGTTCCCAGCATATTCGGTGCCGCACCGATAGGCCTGGTCAGGGTCAGGACGCTTTGGCCTGCCTGGAATCCCTCTCTGCTGGGCGCCGAGGGCAAGACACTGACATTCTCGGCACGACGCACATATTTGGCGAACAACCTGCCGTTTGAGGTGTAGACGGCGGCGGCGAGTATATTGTCGTCCGCGCCGAGTTTGGCAAGATTGTCAGCGGCGACTTGCCGATCGTCGAATTCCAATGCGGTTCTGGTGCCGCGGCTCAGGATGCCGGCCAGCGTACTCAGTTCGGTCATCGTTTTCTCGCGATAGGCCTGTAAGTCATGGTACAAAAGAACCGCACCGGCAATCGCCAGCACGGACACATTGACGGCTAGCGACATTAGAAGCAGTTTGTGACGGATCGTGCGTACCTGGATTGCCATCACGGTCCCCTTCCTCTCACACGCAAGGCTACGTCAAGCAACAGTGCGCTGATCTTCAATCCGTTGCGCTCGGCATTGCTTATAGAAACCTCGAAGCGAACACGATCGTCTACGGGAACAAAGCTGATCACGCTTCCGGAATCGAGCCCGGCCGTCGACTGCGTCACCGTGAGAATCGGTTGCATGTTGACGGCCGCAAGCATGGCACCGAGACGGTCGCTGTCGCGCGAGGCCATGAATAGCACGTGAACGCCAGCAGTCCTCTCACCGGGCTGCATCAGTTTGACCAATACTTTACGCTTGGTGATCTGGCGGTTGGCGCCGAGCCGAGCCAATTCCGCCATCAAGATGTCGTCGCCCACGACACCGATGGTTAAAGGAGTCTCTGCATCTGGAAACGCACTCGGTGGCCACTCGACATAGGCGGCGAACTTGAGCAGATACGCAGCCTTGAGTGCACTCTCGGAACTCGAGGTGCCAGAGTTCGCAGTCTGTCCAATGGCAAAGAAAATCAACACCATGATCAAACGCAGCCACGCGGTGGGTTTCATCAGAAGCTCGCTTTGAGGGTGACGTCGATGGCGCGCTGCAACACGATGGAGCTTCCAGCCGTCGCCTGCGTAAATTCCTCGTGTGGTGAGCCCAGCAGATTTCGTCCACTAATTGTCAGTTCGACATCCTGCGACAGGCGCCACCGCGCGCTGAGGTCGAGCGTCGTATAAGCGGGCGTCGCGGGCGAGGGCAATTGACCGACATGGCGCAAGAACATGTCGAGGCTCTTGCCATTGCCTATCGTCCAGTGCGATTTCAGCGACAGCTGCGAATGGGGGTCGTTGCCAAGCGAAGATGCACTCAGGTAGGGACCGCTGAATGTTTCCGTCTGCAGCAACAACCCAGCCGATACGGTCCAGTTGACTGTGGCCTCGTACGTCGCCCAGGCTTCCAAGCCGTTGGTGCGGCCGGAATTTTGATTGCCGACCACGTAAGTGCTGTTGCCACTCGGCTCAATGCTTTCGAGGTGTTGGTACAGGCTATGAAACGCCGTCAACGAGTACGACAGGTCGTTCCCTGCCTGGGTACGCCACCCCACGTCGAGCGTATCAGCTATCTCGGAGCGGAATCCCGGCCCCCCGGCAAGCTGATAGGGGGGGTGTCCTGGAAAATAGAAGTCAGTATCGATACGTGACGGCGCACGCACCGCGCGCGACAAACCGGTCCACAACAATTCATCCTGCGTTGGTTTCCACGTTAATCTGAGGCTGGGTAGGAATTCGATATGGGTATATGAGTTGTATTCAAATCGTGCTCCCGTCGTGATCTGAAAATCCGGCGTCAGTGTCCACACCCGCTGCGCAAATACGTTTCCCCACTGCAATTGCATATGTGCCGGTAACACCGCAAGAAAGGCAGAGCTGCCGACCCGATCATCGGCCGTACGGTAACCTCCGCCCCAGACCGTCTGGCCTGAGGTGTTGCTGGCTTCAATCACCTGCGCAGCGACATCCAGGATATCCAGCTTTTCGCTGAAGAGGCCGGGATAGTTGCGAGAGGTATGGTCGTAGTAGGTCTGCAGCTGTACGATTGAATCACTAGGCAGCAAACATTCCCAGCGCACCAACAGGTTAGCACCGCTATTGCGTTGAAGCATGGCTTGAGTTTGATCGATCTGGTCACCATAGATATCGCCTTGGACCGTCATTTCAACGTTGGCCGGATGCCAGTCGGCGCGAAAACCAGCCTGCGCGCGGTGCCAACCGTCAAGCGCGGCGTTGCCGTCTGCCGTCGTGGAATGGTTCCAGTCATCAAATTTGACGTAGGCACGGTAGGCACCACCGCTGGCGCCCGTCGATCCGCCGTGGCGCAGGGCAACTTCCTGTTGCACCTGGCCGTCAGTTGCGGAGACAAATGTGCCCGAGCTCTCACTCGCCTTCTTAGTGACGATGTTGATCACACCGTTGACAGCGTTTGCGCCCCACAGTGTTCCGCCGGGTCCGCTGACGACCTCGATGCGATCGATGTCCTGCAAGAGAACATCCTGGGCGTCCCAAAACACCCCGGAATAGAGCGGTGTATATATCGTTCGGCCATCGATCAGGACGAGAAGCTTGTTGGCCGTGCTCGAATTGAAGCCTCGCGCCGTGATCGCATACTGATAGGCATTGATCTGCGCGACCTGCAGGTTGGGTGCCAGGCGCAAGGCTTCAGGGAGTGAGTGCACATTGGCGCGGCGAATCTCCTCGCCCGAAATGACATAGACGGACGCCGGCGCATCGGTCAACCGTTCATCGTATCTGGAGACAGATGTGACATGCACGTTGCCAAGTTGCTCTAACGAGAGACTGGTGAGATCCGGGCCGGAACCGCCTTCAGCCAAGCATGATCCGGCACAAAAGGCTGCGAGGGACGCAATGACCCACATGCAGTTTGATCGCATACATCCTCCCGCCCACCTTTTCGAAATTCTTTGGGGTACCGCTCGAAGGTGCCAGGGATGCGATTTCTCAACGCAAAGCTTCTGGATATTTCAATACTGCGGTCACATCTTCGAGACCCTATTGCCTAGGTCGATTCTTTTACTTCTATTTCGGTGCGTCCACCACGTAAAAATTTAGGCCTAATGCCAGCAGGGGTGATATGCCAGGATCGGTGGTGGGGGCAAAGGTTACAAGCTGTTCAATCACTCAATCTACTCGCCAGCTCGGCCTGGAACCTGTAGCCGCCAATGGGTTCGTCAAAACAACGCTGAGTTGAGCCCATTGGCGGCGTTGCATTCATCCGTAAAACGGATGATGTGTCTTCCGAGGTTTCACGGTCAACACAGAAAGGTCCGCATACATTCGCTTTGCTTGAGGATTGTCGGCTATTGAAAAAAAATGAAGCCCCAATAGAGACTACCAGTGTGTAGCAGTCATTCGTCCCGTCCGCCAACTTGCGCAGTGTCCCAATGACTGTTGTCGGCGGTGATGTGGTCATACGAGTCGGCCGTACGCCAACGACCGGTATTCGCGGCAGCGGTCGTTGACGTTGCCAGCCACGAACGTCTCAGATCAGCATAGTGCTGCGGTGCATCCGACTAAAACGACTGGCTGTTCCTGGCCGAGAGTACCACTCGGTTGACACGCCGAACAGCAGTCAGTCATGTGTCCGGCGCCAGCAGATCATTCGTCGTGGCCGTCGATGGCGCCCGGATCGAAGCCAAGAACATTCCAGAAGCCGTGCCGCTCGGGCCGGTCTACCAATTGGTCGTAAAGCATCCCGGCGTGACGCCCGTCGCCAAAGTTGGGCGGCGCGAACATCACAAGCGGCGCTTGAAGGAATGGGTGCTCGTGGTACTCGGCAACGGTCAGCGAGACCGTCTCAAATGGCACGTACCGCGCGCCATACATGAGGCCGAACATGTCCCAGGTGCGGGCGGCCCACTCGCAGCCTTGGATCTTAGGCAATTGTGGGCCGTATTGATGTGGCTCCAGGCCGCCGTAAGGTTTGCCGTGGTGCATGCTCCAGGCCAGCAATAACGCGTGCGTGGAGCTGGATAGCAGCGTAAGGCGCCCAGGCTGGGGTATGCGGCCCGGAGTAAAACGGTCTACGCGCAGGGCGGCTTCGGCGGGTGAAAGTCGGCGGGACATTTTCATCATCTCCTTGAGGATGGTGGTGGTGCGGTTGGGGGTCAAGACTTGCTCGGCGTGCCAGCCGGGGAGGGGTGGCGCTGGCGTCGGTGGCGAATCCTGGCGATTCCATAAATCTGCTCGGGCCGGATGTGTTCTATGTGTCCCATGTTTCCCGAGATTTCCTATATATACCCCCGATGCTCGGCGGGGCGTGGAGGGGGTTGCCTGCCCCATCTCCCTCTCTGTATATTTTTTATGAAATAGATAGAACACAAGGGGGTGCTGACATAGGAGAAACTTGTGTTCTTCCTCGTCATTTGAAGAAGAACACAGTAGGACACTTAGACCACAGCGGGCCGGATGAATCGTGACGCCGTGCCTGATCCTTGGCGAACAGTTTTGCGCTCCCAACCGAGCGTTCGCAGGATGTTCCCGACCCGAAGCTGTGCGCCCCGGTTTTGGTGCTGTGCGTGTAGTCCAAGGGGAAACTGCAATAAGTCCGCGGCGCTTACGTGCTGGCGCTCGGGGTGCGCGTCCAGCCAAGTGACGATAGGGTCGGTCCACGGGTCCGAGACCTTGTAGGCGGCATGCTCGGCGCGGGCCAGGCGTTCCACGTCTTGCCAAGCCACCCCCGATTGACGGTACATGGCCAGGCCTTCGGCCCATAGTTGATCGATGTCGCGCCTGATGGCCTCGGGGTCGGTGGGGCGCTCGACGGTGACGGGCGCGGCGCGGCGCTCCCCGGTGCTGTCGGCCAGGCTTTCCGGCTCGTTGGTGGTCACGAACAAACCACAGCGGCGCGGCATGCTGGTGGGCTTGCGGTCATAGGGGCGCCGCCACACGTCTACGGTGCAGGCCACGAATGCCTTGTAGGACTCTTGCGTTTTGCGCGACATGCCCGCGCCCTCGCCAATCTCGACCACGCATTTGCCCGGCAGCTTGTTGAGCACCTTTGTATCGTCCTCGTCCAGTGCCACTTCGAGGAACAGTTCATGCTCAGGTGCCATCGCCTTCAAAGCTGTGGACTTGCCGCGTCCTTGTGCGCCCACCAGCCATGGCACGATGTCGGCCTTGCACCCCGGCGACACTGCGCGACCTGCCAACATCGTCCAGGTGTAGCGGCCCAGCGCGCGGGTGTATGGCGTGTCGGCCGTGCCGAAATATCGGGCAAAGAACGTATCGACCCGCGGTACGCCGTCCCAGGTGCGAGACTCGACCCAATCCGTCAACTGGTCGGACTGGTTGGCAATGCCTTCGATCAGCAAAACCTCGCGCATGCGCTCGGCGCTGATTTCCTTGAATCCGCCGAACTCAGTCAACAGCATGCGCAGCATCACCTCGTCCGCTTCGGCGATTGGGTGGATGTGGCTGCCAATTGGGCTGCATGCCCACCGAATCAATAACTGCTGTAAAAAGCGGTCGTAGGTCACGTGGGCGCCGATCAATTTGAGCGCCTGCTGCAATGGGTACATGCTGGCGGGTTTCTTGCCTCCGGTACCTGCGAGCGCGCCAAGGGCCTTGTAGACCTCTTGGACGGTCGCGGGGCTGCTGGCGCTGTCCACGGTGGCGGGGATGCCTTGGGCGAAGCCTACGGCGGTCAGGTCGATGGCCTTGGGGCGACCCTTGGCGGGGTTGGGAATCTCCTGCGCTTCGCCCAGCACAAATACGTTCCGCCAATGCGTCTCGGTGGCCTCAAGTCCATCCCAGAACCCACCATCTTCAAAAACGTCATCATCCAGCCGGTGAGGCGCGTTCATGCAATACGCAAGGGCGATGGCGCGCCCCAAGTCGTCGGGAAGGGTGCGCAGCGCCATCATGACGGGCAGCCATTCGGCATAGGGCACGTCTGAATTCATTTGCTTTACCACGGCCAGCAGGTCGTCCAGGATTTGCTGGCGCTCCTCCTCTGTCCGCGCTCGCCCGTCCGGGTGGAAAAAGAAGTCCCAGTGGGGCTTGAACTCCTTGTTGTTGATGTTGTTGCGCGCCGTTTTGTTGCGGACCGTGAATGGTACGCAGGCCAGTTCAACGGTGCGGGTATCGCCCTTGATGACGTCCAGCATGCGCATGCCCGCGTAGGGATCTGGGGCGCCGCAGGTGTTGGGGTCCGATTCAATGATCACGTGCCCTGGCGTGTAGATCGACGTATCGACCTTGAAGCCTTGAGCCGTGATTTGCTCGGCCAGGGCTTCGTCGGCCTCCAGCACCGTGGGCAGTTTCTTGACGTAGCCAAGGTGGCAGCGCATTTCGTCGGGTTCCTTGTCCGGGTTCCCCATCGAACCCGAAAGCGAGACAACGACATCAGCGTCACTCATCAAGTCAATGGGCGTGTTCTCCAGCATGCGGCACACCAGCTCGGCCAGTGTGGTCCGATCCACGCCAGGGTGTAGGCCCTTGAGCTTGTGCCCGTCTGCGTCTAGCCAGAAAACAATGCTTGGCGCGGGGTAGAAATACTTCCCGGATCGACGCACAAGGCCGGGTCGGTACATGGGCTGCCCGCGCAGCGGGTGCGTCTCGGGCCACACGCCGGTATCACGCTTTGCAGCTTCTTCCTCGCTGTAGGGCTGCCCTTGGATAAAGCATCGCCGAAAGTCCGCGCGGACATAGGCAAAGGCGGCCTGCAAGTCCTCGGCACAGGAGACGGGCCAAAATTTGAGCTTGCCGTAGATGCCATATCGCTTGGTTGAGTCAGCCCAATTCTTGGCAAAGTTGCCGCCGTCCACGGATTCATAAATCCATACGCCGTTGGCGGTGTGCTCGGGGACTTGCGGGGCGTTGACTAATTCGTTAGCATGTGAGCTAGGCATTTTGAATCTCCTGAGAAGCCCGGTTTGCGTGTGGTGTGCGGCCGGGCTTTTCCATTGGTGGCATGCAGCGGCTTCACTGGTGGATTGGCCAGTGCCGTGCAAGGGGAGGGGAGTTAGATGGACTGGCGGCCGGCGTGCAGTTTCTGCACCAGAGCCTTAATTTCTGCTTCAGGCTTCTCGGCTATGCGGGCGCGGATGATGGCGCGCAGCTCGTCGGCGGGGACAAGGCGGGCGCGCTCGCCCATGCGTACCGGCCGGACCATTAGGCCATCGGCAATGTCCTGATAGAACCGGGACCGGCACATCCCATATTCCTTGACCGCTTGATTGATCTTCAACATCATCATGCTTCTCCATTTGTCGGGGCCTGTCCCCGTGTTCGCGCAGCGATGATGGAGTTTTTTGCCGTTCGTTTGAAGGTCGATAAATATCTGATTTATTTACCTTGACCTGCAAGGCTTCTATAGCGGGCATTTCTCTCGTCCAAGTCATCAAGGTAAGCCTTGATGCGGGCATTCTGTACTGCGATGCGCTTCTCTTCGCCAGCGATGTAGTTCATGGCGGCACGGACCAATTTTCTAAGCCTTTGGGTGTGTTTCTTGAGGGATTCTTCGCCTACGTGGCGCTCCTCGCACACGGTGGCCATTGCAGCTTCGCGCGACATGCCCTTGTCACGCAGGGTCTCAACCCGCCAAACCGCCTCAAACCATTTTTCACCTTGGGTGCCGGTCATTCTTGGGCGGCCACGGCGGGACGTTGTTTTTGCAACGGTGTTTCTGAGCGCATCGGCCGCAAATTCCATGTCCTCGGGCGAGAGGTGGGAGCCTGCTTCAAGTTGGCGAGCGATGCGCATTAGCCTGCTCATTTCGTCGGACAAGCCAGCTTCCAATATCTTGTCGCGAAGAGGGCTGCTCAAGTTGCACTCCCGCAATGTTGCTCCAGCCACGCGCCCAGCTTGTCGAAAGCCTCGCGCTGCTCGGCGATGCGCCGGTCCTTGATGTAGACCCGGCGCACCTTCGACTCAAGGGTGTGATTGAGGGCCTCGTCCACCACATCCCCGCTCACGCCCAAGCTGGCCATGATCGTTGCGCCCGACCGTCTCAGATCATGTGCGGTCCATTTGCCATCGGGGAGCATCAAGGACTCGGTGCGCAGGCTGCGGCCGGACATGCGGCGGTCGGCGGGGCGTTGACGGTCGGCCAATTGCTTGCCAAAGCTCTTGACGCACACGGGGCGCGCCGCATCGCGAGCGGGGAATAGCCAGGGCGCCGGGTCTAGGCTTGGCAATGCCTCGCGCATCGTGCGCAGCGCCAGGATGTGCTTGACGGCGAAGCCGCTCAGGTGGATGGTGTGCTCGCGTTGGTTCTTCGTGTCGGGCAGGTGCCAGGTGCGCGCCTCCAGGTCCACGATGCCCACCTTGACGCCATCCACGTCCCCAATCCGCTGTAACTCGGCGATGCACTCCGCGGTGCGCTTGGGGTCCTTCGGCAGCAGATCGGCCCAGACCCCGCCCATCAGCTCGCCGACCCGCATGCATGTGGCGAGGGCCAGCCATATCGCCGCAACGCTGCGCCCGTTCATCTTGGCGCCGGGGATGGCTTTGGCAAGCTGGCGCAGTTCGGCCTCGCTCAATACCCGCTCGCGCTCGACCGTCACGCCCACGATGCGGGCCTTGCGGATCGACGCCAGGGGATCAACGAGGATCAGGTCACGGTCGGCGGCAAAGGTGAACATCTGGCGCAGGTCGGACAGGATCACGGCGGCTGTGCGAGTCTGCCCTTTGGCCTTCTGCGCGTCCACCAGCGCCAGCACATCGGCTTTTGTGACCTCAGCCACGGGGCGATCAGCGAGCGCAGGAAACACGTGTCGCTCGAACTGTTCGGCCACGTACTTCCCGCCGTCCTTGCGGCCGCCACGCTTGCCATCGGCCCGCAGTGTGGGCTGTAGCTCCGTCGCGCGCCAGCGCTCGAATAGTTGCCGGATGGTCAGGCGGCGCGCCGCTGCATCCTCGGCCTCTTGCTTGGCGCGTTCGACGGCGGCGCGCTGTGCCTCCTCCTCGGCGCGCTGGCGCTCCAGGTGCTCCTTGAGGTCTTTGATGCCGTTGCGGTACATACCGGCCAGCACTCGGGCGCGGTCGCGGGCTTGCTGCACGGTGAATGAGGCGATGCCGTCCCCACGGGGATCAAAGGTGCCGATGGGAAGCCGGACACGCTCGCCGGCCGAATCCGTGTAGCGGTAATAGAAGGCGCGATGCCCTGCCGCTGTGATGCGCCCCACAAACCGGCCCTCGCCGCGCGCCCCGTCCTCGATGATCCATGTGCCCGCCTTGCTGGGCTTGGCCTGCATGGCTTTGTCCGTGATTACGCTCATCGCCGCCCAACTCCTCAGAGAAACGGGCATCGGGGAAAGCTGGTGCCCGTTCGGTGCCCGTTTGTTGCTGGCTTAAAGTGTATCTCGGTGGACAAGTGTGGACGATGAATTTACTTAACTTGTTGATTTAAAAGTATAAAATTACTGCCTTGTAAACGGCGGTGGACGTCAGAAAACACCATCTCTATTGAATGGGGTGCAAGGGGTAGCGAGTTCGAATCCCGCCACCCCGACCAAAAATAATAAGAAAGATCAAGGACTTAGGTGCTTCGGCCCTAAGTCCTTTTTTCATTGCGGCTCGCAATTGTTCATTCATGGGTACGCCCATGGGTACACCAAAGAAGACAGAATTCTTTCGGTCATATCTAGTCAGTCGGCAATGAGCGCCTTTCTGCGCAAGATGGGGCGGATGCTCCTCAAAGCGATAGCTGGAAATTCAAATTTCAGTCCGCAGTGCTGCGTTTCGGGTCAAAGGTTGAATGTATGCGCCTTGAATGCTTCACGATCGCGTCCAGCCGTCCTCGTTGGGCATTCCAGCCAGCAAACCCAGTCGCATAGTCAGTGTGTAGTTCTCGCCGTCCTCGATTTGTGCAGCACGACAATCGCGGAAGATCTTCTCGATCGGATACTCACGTGATGTGCCGCTGCCGCCGCAGAGTTGCAGAGCCTTTGCCGCGATCCTCATGGCCTCCTCGGTCACCGTCACCTTGGACATAGCTCAAGTTCCAATCAAGACGGAAGCCTGACCGTTTCGAGACGACTTCCGAGATGCCTTGTTTGAAACTGCGGTTCATGGCACTGAACCCGCACCGCCTTTATCCCGCACTCGTCAAGCGGTCCGAACTTGAAATCGCAAAGGCCGATGCCACCACGCTTGGCCGCATCCGCCTGGCTGCTTCGGCGGGCGAATTGAGTGAAGCAGACCTGCGCGTCCTGAACGCATGGCTTGCGCCGTATGAACCTGCTCGCGTGCTACGTCACGAGAGCTCAGCAATAAAGGAATCACGCCATCATGATTAATTTTTCGATTGGTAAAAAACTTGGTGCGGGCTTCGGCGCCGTGGTACTGGGCTTGGCACTGGTGGCGAGCTTCGGCGCGCTGAGGCTGCAGCAGGTGAGCGATGAAGCCCGGACCGTGCGGACCGAGCCGCTGCAAACGGAACGTCTGCTTGCCGATCTGGACAAGTCGATTCTTGCCAGTACCAACCAGATCGTCGTGAAGGCGAGATCCACTGACACGGGTGTGGTTCAGCAATTGCAGGAGGAGGTCGCGGCAACAAAAAAGAATGTCGCGAATCTTCATGCCATGATTGCGCCTTTGCTGCACGACGCTGAGTCACAGAAATTGTTCGCCGCCATGACGGCCTTGGAACAGGCCTATCTGGAGGCCGGCGGCGGCGTCGCGACCGCCAAGGCTGCAGGCCAGCCGGATGTGGCGCAGCAGGCGCTTGTCGCCAACTTGGTGCCTGCCTCCGCCAGCTACCAACAAGGTGTTCAGAAGCTGCTCGATCATCAACGCAAGATCAGCGACGGCATGCTCACCGCCATCAACGCAACGGTGTCCAGAAGCTGCTGGATGCTGTTAGCACTGGCGTTGTGCGTGTGGGCCGTGACCAGCCGGATCGCGTGGTTGTTGAGCCGTGACCTTACCCGGCCCATCATCTCTGCGGCGGGCATCGCCAGGCGCGTCGCGGACGGCGATCTGACGGAACGTATCAGCGCCAAGTTCAATAACGACGAATCCGGACAATTGCTCGTTGCCCTGCGCGACATGAACAAGGGGCTTGCTCGCGTGGTGTCTGAAGTGCGTTCCGGCACCGACATGATGAGCATGGTGTCAAGCGAAATTGCGGCTGGCACCAACGACCTTTCGGCCCGCACTGAAAATCAGGCCAGCGCGCTGCAGCAAACGGCCGCGTCCATGGAGGAGCTGACCGCGACGGTCAAACAGAATGCCGACAATGCGCTGCAGGCCAGCCAGTTGGCCGCGTCAGCGTCCGAAGTGGCGACGTTGGGCGGGCAGGTGGTCTCGAAAGTGGTTGAAACAATGGGCGCCATCGACCACGCTTCGCGCCGTGTCACCGACATCATCAGCGTGATCGAAGGCATTGCGTTCCAGACCAATATTTTGGCGCTCAATGCAGCCGTGGAGGCCGCGCGGGCCGGAGAACAGGGGCGCGGCTTTGCCGTTGTGGCGACCGAAGTTCGAACCCTGGCGCAACGCTCGGCGGGTGCCGCCAAAGAGATCAAGACACTGATCGGCGATTCGACCGAAAAGGTCAACCTCGGCAATGAGCTGGTCAGCGAAGCGGGCCGCACGATGAGCGAGGTGGTTGTCAGCATCAAACGCGTCACCGACATCATGAGCGAAATTGCCGCAGCAAGCCATGAGCAGACGCTGGGCATCGAACAGGTCAACCTGGCTGTCATGCAATTGGATAAGGTGACCCAGCAGAACGCCGCCATGGTGGAGCAGGCGTCCGCCTCGGCGAGCACCTTGCATGCCCAAGCCAGCATGCTGGCTCAGACCATGAGCGTCTTCAAGCTGGCGGCTTGATATGTCCTCCACATCGACTGAGCGCAAGAGCGGCCTGTCGGCTGACCGAGTCAAGCAACTGATTGTGGTGATCGGCATAGCGGCAGCGGCGGACATTCTGAGAAACGCACTGACCGGCCAATGGAGCGATTTGGCCATATTGGGCCTCTCGTCGATTCCCTTGTGTTTTGCGTGGGGGCTTGTCAATTTCGGACGAACCGAGTTGGCGGGCCAGCTGGTGTTGTTTGCAGTGACCTGCATGGTCAATGCCTTCGTCTGGCGCAACGCAGGCCTGCAGGAGCCGGCCGTTGTGGCCTATCCCACCGTCCTGATGCTGGCCGGGCTGTTGTTCGGACAGCGGGCCATGCTGGCGCTGTTGGCGCTGATCACCTCGTTCTTGGTTGCGCTGACGATTGCGGACTATTACGGCTGGCATTCCAGTGCCGCACCCGGCACGAATGTGGCCTCCACCCTGTCGATGACCGGGATCCTGGCGGTTTCCGCCGCGATCATCTGGATGGTGAAGGGCGATTTCAAGAAGCTCCTGCGCAATTTGCACCGGGAAAATATCCGTGTGACCCAGTCGCACGAACGCATCGAGTTCCTGGCCCGCCACGACACCCTGACCGGGCTGCCGAATCGACATCAGGCCAGTGAACTGTTTCTGAAGACGATGGCACGCGCCCGCAGAAATGGCGGCAAAGCAGGGCTGATCTATCTCGATCTGGACGACTTCAAGTCAGCCAACGATACCTTGGGCCACACGTTTGGCGATCGCATGCTGCAGCAGATTCCAGAGCGAATGAATGCGGCGCTTCGAGAAAGTGATTCGGTATGCCGCCTGGGCGGGGACGAATTCCTGATCTTGCTGGATGCCTTGGAAGACTCTGATGCCGCGGCTGATGTTGCCACCCGATTGCTGGCGCAATTCGCCGAGCCGTTTGAAATCAACGGCGTCGATGTCATGACCGGATGCTCCATGGGGATCGCGCTCTATCCGGATGACGGCGAGAACTTCGAGACCCTGCTGAGACACGCCGACACCGCCATGCACACGGCCAAGGATGCGGGTAGAAACAGCTTCAAGCTCTTTGATGCTTCGATGAACCGTGAAGTGATGGAGCACATGCGGCTGAATTCGGCCATGCGCAACGGCCTGCTGCGCAATGAGTTCTCCCTGTACTTTCAACCGCAATTCGATTTGACCAGCGGACGCATCGTGGGGGCTGAGACCTTGCTGCGTTGGCGCCATGTTGATTTGGGATTCATCTCACCCGCTGATTTCATTCCAATTGCCGAGAAGTCCGGGCTGATCGTGCCGCTGGGCGAGTGGGTGCTCCAGGAGGCCTGCAGGCATGCGGCCCAATGGAAAGCGCTCGGTCTGGGCGATCTGGTGGTTGCGGTCAACGTGTCACCGGTCCAGATTCGGCGCGGCGGTGTGGAGGGCATGGTTCGGAGTGCATTGGCCTTGTCGGGGCTCTCGGCCACTCGACTGGAATTGGAATTGACGGAGTCGTCCATATTGCACGAGTCGGTCGAGTTTTCAAGAACCATTGCCGCATTGCGTGAAATGGGCGTCGGCATCGCCATCGATGATTTCGGGACCGGCTATTCCAATCTGGGGTATCTGAAGAAATTCGAAATTCATCTGCTCAAGATCGATCAATCCTTTGTGCGTCGCATGGCCATGGATCGCAATGATGAAACCATTGTGCGCGCCATTACCCAGATGGCCAAGGGCCTTCGTCTCAGAACCTTGGCGGAAGGCATTGAGGATGTGAGCACGCTCAGACTTCTCGCCAAATTGGGATGCGATGCAGGGCAGGGCTATCTATGGGCGCGCCCGATGCCGGCCAGTGAATTCATTGAATTCGCTCGCCAGCATGTCGCCAGACCCATCGCCAGCCAGGTGCAGAACACGCATTCAGAGGTGGCCCAGTTCGTTTGAACACGATTTCTTCATCGATAAGTGGAGTCGGCCTGCCGACGGATGTCCCGGGCGATGCGCCGCCATCAGACGGTCGAGCCGCACGAATTGCAATATGGAAGGAACCGGAAATGGAATGTCCGGCATGTCGTCGTGAAGTCCTGCCTTCGGCAGCCTACTCAAAGCCCGACGAACATAACGCATTATGCGTACGCCGAAAAGCCCGGCTACTTCCGAAAACTACCCCCATGATTTTCTCACGCAGATTGCTGTTGCTCGGCTTGGCCGCACTCTCCTTGGCAGGCTGTGCAGACAAACCCACCGTGTCGCACATCCAGGATCCCGAAGTCGACTTCCATGCCTACCACACGTTCGCGTTCTTTCCGACTCCACCCTGGGAAATCACGTCGCTCGCCCAGCGGCGCTTGGTTGCCGCTGCCCGGAGCCAGCTCGAGCGCCGTGGCTGTGCGCTCGATACAGTGCATCCAGACCTGTTGGTGAACATCGGCGCTGGTGTGGAGGAGCGACAGGGCCTCCGCAGGGCGCCTGGAACGCCGCCCGGCCCCGACGGCGTGGAGACGGAGGACTACCGCCTTGGTCGCCTAGTTATCGACCTGCTGGATGCAAACCGCGGGCAGGTGGTCTGGCAGGGCACGGCCGAAGGCCGTGTGAGCGACACCATGCTTCGCGATGAAGGCACTGCTGTCGAAAAGGCGGTCGAGGACGTCTTCGAGGGCTTCCCCATACCGGCCACCGCTCCTGCTGCGACGACGCAGGCGCCGAAGGCCGGTTAGGCGGCTGCCGATGGCCGACTGTTGATGCGGGACGCCGGGCCCGCGATCTCGACCCTTCGAGCGCACGCCTGATCATCCGCATCGTTTGCGAGGCCATGGCAGACAAAGCCAAGAACGCAGTCGCCGCAACCATTGCCGACAAGGTCAAGTCCGTCCTCGAGACGCTCGGGGGGCCTGCCGGGATGCTGCCCAAATCCCTGCCACGTCTGCCCGGCCCGCCGAGCCTGCCCAGCCCACCGCGCCTGCCCGGCCCGGGCTCCGACACAAGCGGCCCGCCGTCTCCCCCAGGGTTCAAAGGTACCACCCTTCTGATTCGAATCGGTCGAGGGTGATCGAGGCCGCCCGAGTGACAGTCCGGGAATTCATGCCGCTCCTCCAGAGGCCGTGGCCGCGCCGGGCGTGGCGCCCGCCTTGCCGACGTGGCGTTTGACCAGGCCGGCGTCCCCATGTCACGCAACCGCACCGCATCACACGGCTGCGCTGCTCGCTTACCTTGCCCGCCATCGCCTTGTCGGCACGGCGCAAAGCAGTTGGCGCTGCGTCATACCGGGCGCCGCTGGCATCGCTCCCGGGGGACCGCAATGAGGTCTATGCCGTATGCCTGGCCGCAGGCGCCGACCGGCCAAGATCGCTGCAAAGGCGTCGCACCAAGAAATGAAATGGCGCCCCCAGGCCTTGTCCTCGACTGGCTTATCTCAACACAACGGGATTTCTTCGTCCGCTCTTCCGAACGGCCGGCCTCATTTCGTTCGGCTATCCGAACGAATTTGCGCCTCAAAAGGCCCATCGCCCTCAGCAAACACCTTTGGCACAAATCCTGCACTAGACGGTCATCACCCATCCAAAACAGGAGACCGCATGAGGATGAACCGTTTGACCACCAGGATTGGCATCGCCATGGCGCTGGGCGTGCTGGTGGGCTATGTTGCCAACAGCCAGCTTTCGGCCGATGCGGCCCAGGATTTGGCGTCCTACTTCAGCATTCTCATGGATGTGTTCCTGCGGATGATCAAGATGATCATCGCGCCGCTGATCTTCACCACCCTGGTGGCCGGGCTGGCGGGCGTCGGGGACACGCGGGCAGTGGGCCGCCTTGGCGGGCGCGCGATTGGCTGGTTCCTGAGCGCCTCGTTCATTTCGCTGCTGCTGGGTTTGCTGATGGCCAACCTGCTGCATCCGGGCGCCAACCTCAATGTGACGCTGCCGGAGGTGGGCGCGGCGACGAGCCTCAAGACGAGTTCGCTGAACCTCAAGGACTTCATCACCCACGTGTTTCCGAAGAACATCTTCGAGGCCATGGCGGCGAATGAGATCCTGCAGATCCTCGTGTTTGCCGTGTTCTTCGGCGTGGCGCTGAGCCATCTGCACTCCAAGAGCGCACGCAGCCTCGTGGCCACCATGGAAGACGTGGTGCACGTGATGCTGAAGGTGACGGACTACGTGATGCGCGCGGCCCCCTTCGGCGTGTTTGGCGCCGTGGCCTCGGCCATCACCACCAAGGGCCTGGGCGTGCTCTTCGTCTACGGCAAGTTGCTCTTGAGCTTCTACGCGGCGCTGGGCGTGCTGTGGCTGGTGCTCATCGGCATCGGGTATCTGGTGCTGGGCAAGGACGTGTTCCGCCTGCTCAAGCTGATTCGCGGCCCCATGCTGGTGGGCTTCTCGACGGCCAGCAGTGAGTCGGTGTACCCCAAGCTGATGGAGCAGCTTGAGAAGTTCGGCGTCAGCCCGCGCGTGACGAGCTTTGTGCTGCCTCTGGGCTACTCCTTCAATCTCGACGGCTCGATGATCTACACGACCTTCGCGGCCCTCTTTGTCTCGCAGGCGTATGGCATCCCGCTCACCCTGGGCGCGCAGTTCACGATGCTGCTGGTGCTGATGGTGTCGAGCAAGGGCATTGCCGGCGTGCCGCGTGCCTCGCTGGTGGTGGTGGCGGCCGTGCTGCCGATGTTTGGCCTGCCCGAAGCCGGCTTGCTGCTGGTGCTGGGCATCGACCACTTCCTGGACATGGGCCGCACCGTGACGAACGTGCTGGGCAATGCCATTGCCACCTCGGTGGTGGCCAAGTGGGAAGGCGCCATCGAGCCCGTGGATCCTCGCCTGGCCGATCGTGAAGGCGTGCTGCCCGCGCCCGGCGACGACGACGCGCTGGTGCCCTCGCGCGGTTAATCGGCTAATCCGCCTCACGCGCAATCTGCTCCATCGGATCCGGCCTTGCGCTGTGCGGGGCCGGATCCTTTTGAATTGGAGCCTTGATTTCGAGTTCTTATGCCTATCGATTGGTTCATCCTGGCTCCCGCGGCCTTTTTCGCGGGCTTGGTGGATGCCGTGGTCGGCGGGGGCGGTCTGATCCAGATCCCCGTGCTGCTCTCGGCCTTCCCGCAAGTGCCCATCCCCATGCTGTTTGGCACCAACAAGGTCTCGAGCATCGCGGGCACGGGTGCGGCGCTGTGGCGCTACGCGCATTCGCTCACCATTCCCTGGAAACTCATGCTGTTCGCCACGCTGACAGCCCTAGTCGGCGCCTGGGGCGGCGCGGCCGTGGTTGCCTTGCTGCCACGCGAGGCCATGAAGCCGCTGGTGGTGCTGATGCTGGTGGCCGTGGCCACCTACACCTTCTGGCGCAAAGACCTGGGCCATGCCGAAACCCATGAGCCGCGCCCGCGTGACCCCTGGCTGGCGGCGCTTTTCGGACTGGTCATCGGCTTTTACGACGGCTTCTTCGGCCCCGGCACGGGCAGCTTCCTGATCTTCGGCTTTGTGCGCGTGTTCGGCATGAACTTCGTGCGGGCCTCTGCCAGCGCCAAGCTCATCAACCTGGCCACCAACCTCTCTGCCATCATCTTCTTCGCCAGCCACGGGCCCATCCTGTGGGGCGTGGGCCTTACCATGGCGGTGTGCAATCTGTTGGGCTCGCAAGTGGGTACGCACCTGGCGCTCAAGCATGGCACGCGCTTTGTGCGCCACGCCTTCCTGGTTGTCGTCGTGGTGCTGATCGCCAAGCAGGTCATCGACTTCTTCTGAGCCTTTCACACAACCGCCATGCCCCGCCGCCTGCACCGCTTCGCCATCAGCCTTGGGCTCTGTGCCTCGGTGCTGCTGTCAGGCTGGGCGGCGCACTGGGTGTCTTCACAGGTCGGGCTGGCCGATCTGCAAGCCACGGGCCAGCACCGGCTTGATCTCTACGCCACCAGCCTGGAGCGCGAGATCGGCAAGTTTGCCTTCCTGCCGGGCACCCTGGCGTTGGAGGGCAATGCCGTCGAACTGCTGGTCCACCCCGACAGCCGCGTGCAGCAGCAGCGCGTCAACACCTACCTGGAGCAGCTCAATACGCGCGCCGGCACGCTGGCCATCTACCTCCTGAGCCGCGAGGGTCGCGTGCTGGCGAGCAGCAACTGGCGCCGGCCCGACAGCTTTGTGGGCGAAGACCTGTCCTTCCGCGCCTACTTTCGCGATGCCCTGAGCGCGGGCAGCGGACGCTTCTTTGGCATCGGCACCACGCGGGGCGAGCCAGGTTACTACCTCGCCGCCAGCCTGCCCGGCGAGCCTGGCGGCCTGGGCGTGGCCGTCATCAAGGTCGGCCTCGATGAGCTGGAAAAGAGCTGGAGCACGGTGGAAACGCCGGCCCTGGTGAGCGATGAAAATGGCGTCATCATCCTCAGCGCCGTGCCCGATTGGAAGTTCGCCACCTTGCGCCCGCTGGACGAGGCCACGCGCCGCGCCTTCGACCGCACCTTGCAATACAACCGCCGGGCGCTCAAGCCGCTGGGCATGCATGAGCTGCGCAGGCTGGATGACGGCGCCCGCCTGGTTCGCATAGAACCCGATGGCCCGCAGAACGCCTCGATCTATCCCACCAGCGGCCCCTTCTTGGCGCAATCTCGCCCCTTGCCCGGCACGCCGTGGACGCTGACCGTGCTCTCTCACTCCGACCAGGTGGACGACCTCGCCCGCAGCTGGGCCCTGATTGGCGGCGTGGGCGCCATCTGCCCGTGCCTCATCGCCTTGATGCTGCAAGAGCGGCGCCGCCGCCTGCGCGACCGCCTGGCCGCCCGCGAAGCCCTGCAACGGGCGCACGACGAGCTGGAGCGCAAGGTAGAGGCCCGCACGGCCGACCTCTCCACTGCCAACCAAGCCCTGCAGGACGAAGTGGCCGAGCGCATCCGCGCCGAGCGCACCCTGCGCGATGCACAAGACGAGCTGGTGCAAGCCGGCAAACTCGCCGTCATCGGCCAGCTCTCCACCGGCATCGCGCACGAGCTGAACCAACCCCTGGCGGCACTGCGCACGCTCTCGGGCAACAGCGTGCGCTTCCTGGCCCGGGGGGATTTGGGCACCACGCGCGACAACCTGACGCGCATCGGCCAGCTCGTCGATCGCATGGGCGCCATCACCGGCCAGTTGCGCGACTTTGCCCGCAAGTCCAGCGGCCAAGCGCAAGCCGTGTCGCTGAGCCAGGCCCTGGACAATGCGCTGGCCCTGCTCGACAGCCGCCTGCGCCACAGCCGGGCCACCGTGTGCCGCCAGGGCGAAGCCCCGCCCGTGTGGTGCGACCCCAATCGCCTGGAGCAGGTGCTGGTGAACCTGCTAGGCAACGCACTGGATGCGATGGACGGCCAGACCGCGCCCGCCATCGAACTCAGCCTGGACACACACGAAAGCCGCGCCCGCTTGCAGGTGCGCGACCACGGCCCGGGCATTTCGCCCGAGGCGCTCGACCAACTCTTCAAACCCTTCTTCACCACCAAGCCCGTGGGCCGCGGCCTCGGCTTGGGGCTGGCGATTTCAGCCGGCATCGTGCGCGACTTCGGTGCTGCCAGCCTCACCGCACACAACCACGCCGATGGCGGCGCCGTCTTTGTGCTAGAACTGCCATTTCGCGACCCTCCCCATGACTGAAGCCCTGAAAGTCCTGATCGTCGAAGACGACCCCGATGTCGCCCTGGGTTGCGCCCAAGCCCTGCAGCTCGAAGGCTGGCAGGCCGAGTGCGTGGGCAGTGCCGAAGCCGCGTCCAAGCACTTGAACTTGGGCCCCGGCTCGGACTTCCCCGGCATCCTCGTCAGCGACATCCGCCTGCCTGGCGCCGACGGCATGAGCCTGCTGCGCGAGACCCTGGCGCGCGACCCCGAGCTGCCCATCGTCCTCATCACTGGCCACGGCGATGTGAATCTGGCCGTGCAAGCCATGAAGGACGGCGCCTACGATTTTTTGCCCAAACCCTTCGCCCCCGAGCACCTGGTGGCGGTGGTGCGCCGCGCGCTCGACAAGCGCCGCCTCGTGCTGGAGTTGCGAGCCCTGCGCCGCCAACTCAACGGCAACGAGCACCTGGAGGCGCGTCTCCTAGGCAATTCCAGCGCCATGCGGGCATTGCGCGAGCGCCTCGGCGCCGTGGCCAGCAGCGCCGCTGATGTGCTGATCCACGGTGAAACCGGCACCGGCAAAGAACTCGTGGCGCGCTGCCTGCACGAACGCAGCCCGCGGCGCGGCGGCCATTTCGTGGCCATCAACTGCGGCGGAATGTCGGACACCCTGCTCGACAGCGAACTCTTCGGCCACGAAGCCGGCGCATTCACCGGCGCACAGAAGCGCCGCATCGGCCGCATCGAACACGCTCAAGGCGGCACGCTCTTTTTGGACGAAATCGAGTCCATGCCCCTGCCCATGCAGATCAAACTGCTGCGTGTGTTGCAAGAGCGCAGCCTGGAGCGCCTGGGCTCCAACACCGTCATTGCCATCGATTGCCGCGTGATCGCCGCCAGCAAGGCTGACTTGTTCGAGCTCGCCGAGCAAGGCCAGTTCCGCAGCGACCTTTACTATCGCCTGAATGTGGCCACGCTCGACCTGCCGCCGCTGCGCGAGCGCCGCGAGGACGTGCCGCTGCTCTTCGAACACTTTGCCCTCCAAGCCGCCGCCCGCCACGAGCGCCAGACGCTGCCCCCCTCGCGCGATCGCACCCGCCAACTCCTGGCCTACGACTGGCCCGGCAATGTCCGCGAACTGCGCAATGTGGCCGACCGCTGCGTGCTCGGCATCGAAGCCGGCTCACCGCCTTTCGTGAACGCCTCAGGCCCTCCTGCGTCGCCCGCCAGCCTTGCTGAGGCCGTGGACGCCTTCGAACGCGCCCTCATCGCCGACGCCCTGCGTCGCAACGGCAGCCTCTCCCGCACCGCCGAAGCCCTGCGCATCGCCAAGACGACCCTGCACGACAAGGTGCGTAAACATGGTTTGAACGCAGGCGACTGAAGGGGTTGAGTTGCGGCAAGCCAGTCGAGGACAATCGTAGGGAAAAGTGGCTTCGTCCCAAACACGACGGTAAGTGTGTTCCATTGAGGCTGCCTTGGCTTGCCACCGCTCACGAGGAGTGCACCGTGCTTTC
The DNA here is from genome assembly GCA_019234815.1 of Burkholderiaceae bacterium. Lineage (GTDB taxonomy): Bacteria > Pseudomonadota > Gammaproteobacteria > Burkholderiales > Burkholderiaceae_C > JAFALA01. Next base: position 26,305 of record JAFALA010000070.1, read on the forward strand.
GTCAGAGGAATTCTTGCTGCTGGAGGCCATTCGGGACACGGGCAGTCTTTCGCGGGCGGCGGCGCAATTGGGCAAGGCCCCCTCGACGGTCTCGCACGCCGCGCGACAGCTCGAAGCGCGTTTTGATGCTTTGCTGTTCGATCGCCGCCGTTACCGGCTTCAGTTGACGCCAGCTGGCCAACTGCTGGCGCAGGAGGCGGCTCGGCTGATGCACGATGTCGCCAGCTTGTCTGAGCGCATTCGCCATGTGGCCAGCGGCTGGGAAGAGCGGCTTTGGATCGTTACCGACGAGATCATCGAATTCGAATCGCTGGCGACGGTGATCCAGGACTTCGACGCGCTGGGGTCCGCGGTGTCGCTGCGGATCACGCATGAAGTCCTGGGCGGTACCTGGGAGGCCTTGCGGGACGGTCGGGCGGACCTCGTCGTCGGTGCCACCAATGAGCCGCCAGCGCTGTCCAGCTTGCGCTGGGCCCCGCTCGGCGAGATCCAATGGGTGTTCGCCCTGTCGCCGCGCCATCCCCTTGCCAGGGAAAACGAGCCGCTGACGCGGGATGCCATCGCGAAGCACCGAGGCGTGGTGGTCGCCGACACGGCGCGCAACCACAGCAGGGCCTATGGCCTGGTGGGCGGCCAGCCGGCGCTGGCCGTGCCCAGCATGCGCGCAAAGATTCTTGCCCAGCGTCAGGGGCTGGGCGTCGGCTGGTTGCCGCTTCACCGGATCAAGACACTGCTCGAAAGAGGTGAACTCGTTGAGCGCCAGACGGTGAGCCCGCGCGAGCCGAATCAGCTGTACCTGGGTTGGCGAAGCGAGCACGAAGGTCGCGCATTGGCCTGGTGGATCGAGAAGCTCAAGACGCCGCGACTGGCACGGCGCCTTGTCCAGGGGCTGGACAAGCCAGACTGAAGGTCCAGGCTTGGAACGCACGCCTTGCAACACCATCGGCCGATTCAGCCGCGGCGGGTTGCGGGAGGTTCAAAGCTGGCTCATGCCGCCATCCGCAATGATCTCGGTGCCGACGATGAATGCCGATTCGGGCGCGACCAGATGCAGGACGAGGGCCGCAATTTCTTCTGGTTTTCCGAAGCGCCCCAGGGGAATTTGGCTCTGGATCTGGGCAGCGACGCTGTCGAGCTCGGCGGCAGCGAAGCCCAGCTTGCCGTAGATCGGCGTGCTGACCGGGCCGGGGCTGACGACGTTGACCCGGACGCCGCGTGGCAAGAGTTCCGCCGACAGTGTCTTGGCCAACGAGATCAGCGCGGCCTTGCTCGCTGCGTAGACCGACGAATTGGGCATGCCGATGTGGGCATTGATCGATCCGTTGAGCACGATGGCAGCGCCTTCGTTCAGCAGCGGCGACAGGGCCTGGATCTGGAAGTACGGGCCCTTGACGTTGATATTGAACGTCTCGTCCCAGAGTTCGGACGTGATGTCGGCGAACGGGGCAAATTTGGCGATGCCGGCATTCAGGAACACGCCATCGAGGCGCAGGCGCAGGGCCTCGATGGCCGAGGCCAATTCGCGCGCGGCGACGAGGCTGCCGGCGTCGTTCTGAATGGCAATGACGTCTGCGCCCAACTGCGCGCGCGCCTGCTCGAGCGCGGCGGGGTCGCGGCCGGTGATGAGCACACGGGCGCCTTCGGCGACGAAGGCGCGCGCTGCGGCCAGTCCGATGCCACTGCTGCCGCCGGTCACGAGGACAGTCTTGTTGGCGAATGAGTTCATGATGGGGTCCTTTCAGATGCGGTGGGATTACCGTGACATCATCGTGCCGCCGCAGCGCCGAAAAGCCGTACGACAGCGACGCCGGATTCATTCGAAAGCATCGAACGTCTGCTGCCGGTGGATGCGCATGCTGCAAATGCGCTGACCTCCATCCATGGGGGGCCATCAAGTACCGCCATGCAAGCGCCTGCCGGTATGTAAGCGTGCGCTGCAAGCAAGCAACAATCCCCCCTTTGGCGGTAGGTCGCTCCTCGCGCGACGGGTACAGTCTCTTGGAGTGGCCTGGGGCCTGCCGAAAGGTTGGGAGACATGAAGTTCTTGCGACAACGACAGGAAGTCCGCGACTCGGGTGCCGACGCCGCTGCGTCCGTGCCGCCCTCCGCTTCGTCGTCGCCGTGGACGTCGCGCAGGCTGTTCTGGCTGCTGGTGCTGGTCGGGACAGCGGTGCTGGCTTGGACGGTCCGCGCCGAATACCTGACTTCCAGCCTGGAGGCGCATCGACTGAGCAAGCTGGCCGGGCAGCTAACATTCCAAGTCGAGCCGGGTCCCAGCGACGCCATCCGCTACCCCGGAGCGGGCCCCTACGACCTGCGGCTGGGCTATGCGCGGCTGCCACATTTCATCGACGGGCTGCACCGCCAGGGCTACGAGGTGACGGCCCAGGCGCGCATGTCACCGGATCTCCTGGCGCTGCGAGACTGGGGCCTCTCCACGATCTACCGGGAGAAGGACGAGAGCGGCTTGGATCTCGCCGAGTGCCACGGCCTAACCCTGTATTCGCAGCGTTTCCCGCGGCGGGTCTACGGGAGCTTCGATGCGGTGCCGCGGCTGCTCGTGGATTCCCTGCTGTTTGTCGAGAATCGCGAGCTGCTCGATCCCGAGCATCCCGAGCGCAATCCCGCCATCGAATGGGACCGGTTTTCAAAGGCGGCGCTGGACCAGGCCCATCACCTGGTGGACGATTCGCATCGCGCGCCGGGCGGCAGCACGCTGGCCACCCAAATTGAAAAGTATCGCCATTCGCCGGAAGGCCGCACCGATTCCGGCCTGGAGAAGCTGCGCCAGATGGCTTCGGCCTCGGTGCGCGCCTACCTCGACGGCGAGAACACGCTCGCTGCGCGGCGTCGGATCGTGCTGAGTTATCTGAACACGGTGCCGCTGTCAGCCCAGTCCGGCTTCGGCGAGGTGAACGGCGTCGGCGACGGCCTGTGGGCCTGGTATGCGCGCGACTTCAACGAAGTGAATGAACTGCTGCGCGGGCTGAGCGGGAGGCAGGGAGAGCCTGGCAAGCAGGTGGCCGGCCCGGCGCCCGGGCGTGCGCTGGCTTACAAGCAGGCGCTGTCGCTGCTGATCGCGCAGCGCCGGCCGTCGCATTACTTGGTGCAGGGCGAGGCCGATCTCAACGGCTTGACCAACAGCTATCTGCGCGTCATGACCGACGCCGGCGTCATTCCCGCCGCGCTGCGCGATGCGGCGCTGCCGATCGAGTTGAAGCTGCGCACGCAGGCGCCGGAAGAAATGCAGGGCTCGTTCATCGACCGCAAGGCGGCCACCGCGGTGCGCGGCAAGCTGGCCATCGCGCTGGGCATGCCGCGTGCCTACGATCTGGATCGCCTGGACTTGCGCGCCAGCACGACGCTCAACGGCGAGGTGCAGCGCGCGGCCACCGAGCTGCTGCGCAGCCTGGGCGACCCTAAAACCGCCAAGGCCGCGGGACTCTACGGCTTCAGGCTGTTCAACGAGGGCGACGACACCAGCAAGATCGTCTTCAGCTTCACGTTGTTCGAGCGCGGCGAGGGGGCCAACCTGCTGCGCGTGCAGACCGACAATGTCGACCAGCCCTTCGACCTGAACGAAGGCGCGCGGCTCGACTTCGGCTCCACCGCGAAATTCAGGACCCTTGTCACCTATCTGGAGCTGGTGGCCGAACTTCACGCCAATTGGAGCAAGCTGTCGCCCGAGGCGCTGTCGGCTGTATCGGTCCACCCCAAGGACCAGCTCGCGCGCTGGGCACGCGACTACCTGCGGCAGACTCCGGGGGCGAGCCTCAAGGCCATGCTGGAGGCGGCCATGGATCGCAGCTACTCCGGCAATCCGGGCGAGACCTTCTTCACGGGCAGCGGCGCGCATCATTTCGAGAACTTCGAACCCGAGGAGGACCACCAGATGTTCACCGTGCGCGAGGCCCTCAAGCACTCGGTGAACCTCGCTTTCGTCCGCATCCTGCGCGACGTGGTCTATCACCTGATAAGCCAGTCGGCCAAGGCCAATGAGGCGCTGCTGGATGACCGCGACGATCCGGCCCGCATGGAATACCTCTCGCGTTTCGCGGACCAGGAGGGGCGCGAGTTCCTCGTCCGCTTCTACCGCAAGTACAAGGGCAGGAGTGCCGGGGAGGCCGAGGAGCTGCTGCTGCACAGCCGCACGCAGGCGGGGCTCGCGGCGGCCTTCTTCGGGCTGGAGCCGCAAGCGGACGCGCAGGATCTCGGCGCATTCCTGGCACGCCGACTGGGCAGCGACAAGCGACCGGGCGACAAGGCCCTGCAGGACCTGGTCGCGAAATACGGGCCCGAGCGCTGGTCGCTGGCCGATCGCGGCTATCTGGCCGGCGTGCATCCGCTGGAGCTGTGGGTGGCAAGCCAGCTGCGCCACCGGCCCGACGCGAGCCTGAGCGATCTGGTGGCGCAAAGCCGCGAGCAGCGCCAGGACGTGTATGCCTGGCTTTTCAAGACCCGCCACAAGGGTGCGCAGGACAGGCGCATCCGCAACCTGATCGAGCAGGAGGCCTTCGGCGAGATCCTGCGCCGCTGGCGGCGCCTGGGCTATCCCTTCGAAATGCTCACACCCTCCTATGCGACCGCGCTGGGTGCCTCGGGCGACAGGCCCGCGGCGCTGGCCGAGCTGATGGGCATCATCGTGAATCATGGCGTGAGGCAGCCGGTCGTGCGGGTACCCAGCCTGCAGTTCGGCTCAGGCACACCCTACGAGACCCGGCTCGAGGTCCAGCCCGCGAAGGGTGAGCGCCTGCTGCCTGCCGAGGTGGCCGATACCGTGCACGAGGCGCTGGCCGGCGTGGTGGAGGGGGGCACCGCCGGGCGGCTGAAGGGCAGCTTTGTCCTCAAGGACGGCACGGTGGTGCAGGCGGGCGGCAAGACCGGTACCGGCGACCACCGCTTCACGGTCGTCGGCAAGGGTGGGCAGATCGTGTCATCGCGCGTGGTCTCGCGCACAGGCGCCTTGGTCTTCTATATCGGGGACCGGTATTTCGGCACCATCGTGGCCTATGTGCAGGAACCCTATGCGGCCCGCTACAAGTTCACGAGCGCATTGCCGGCGCAGTTGCTCAAGGCCCTGGTGCCGACCTTGCTGCCCTTGCTGAACGAGGAGCACAGTTGCAAGGTCCCGGGGGCGCTGGTCCGGCCCAAGGAGCCGACGACCGGCGCGGAGCGATTGTGAATGCTGTGGGCCGCTCGCACCTATCCGGGTCCTTGCTCAAGAGCCACCAGAATGTGCCCGAGCAATTGACTCATCTTGTGTAGACCACCCAGGTAGAAATGAGCTTTCGACGGATGGCCGGTGCGGCCCACTTTGGGGGGGCAGCCAGTCGTCGGGTGCGCGCCTGAAAACGGGCTCGTCATTGACGTCGTCCCAGACGAAGACTGCTGAAGCTGACTGTGTTGAGTTGACACGGCCCCCCGGTCAGGGCCTGGATCTCACGACCAGGGCCTCATGCAGTTTCGGCCCGAAGAATTCAATGAAAGCGCGGACCGCGGGAGAGGAGCGGGCACTGCTGGCGTAAAGCGCGAACACGCCGATGTCTGGCGTCACCTGCCAGTCCTGCATCACGTGCCGAAGGCGCCCTGCGTCGATGTCGTCCTGCACCATGAAGGCCGGCAACACCGTGAAGCCCAGGCCGTCGATGGCGGCGCGCAGCAGCACGTCGCCATTGTTGGAACACAGCGGGCCCCGCGTCGACACGCTGATCGCCTTGGGGGATTCCGTGTCGGCGGGACGAAATTGCCACGGCAGCACCACGCCCGCTTCACCGTACGCAAGGCAGGTGAGGCGCGACAGCTGATCCGGATGGGTCGGCTCGCCAACTGCGGCCAGGTGCGCCATTGAGACGACCAGCCAGCGGGGCGCGACGGCGATGGGGCGCGCGACAAGGTCTAGGTGCTCAGGCAACTGGGCGATTCTGAGCGTCACGTCTGCGCCGGTCTTGTTCGGGTCGATAAAGCGGTCGTCCAGATCGATGCGCAACTGCACCTCCGGATAGGCCGCGTTGAAGCTCGCGACCAGCGGTGCCAGGTAGCGCTGGCCAAAGCTCATCGGTGCATTCACGCGCAGGGCTCCGCGGGGTGCGCCGCTGAGCCCGCGCACCTCCCCCAAGGCCTCGTCGAACATCGCCACGATGGCTTCGGCGCGTCCCAGCAGGGCCTCGCCGGCGGTGCTCAGCGTGATGCTGCGGGTGCTGCGCGCAAACAAGGACGCCCCGACCTCCGATTCGAGCGTTGCGATCTGCTTGGAGACCTGGTCGCGCGTGAGCTCGAGCTTGCGGGCTGCGGCCGAGAAGCTGGCCAGGCGCGCGGCCTCAATGAACACGCGCAGGTGGTTGATGTGATCCATGTCAAGGATTGTCTCCAGTTTGGAGACAAGAGGGTGCCACGAAGCCGGCTTCCCGGCTGGGCCGGGACTGCCAACAATCCAGTCCCAGGCGCTTAGGAGCGTCCCACTCAACCGACAAGGAATCCATCATGAGCAACCCGAAACTTGAAGTCCTGACTCCGCAGAATTCGCAGCTGATCTTCATTGACCAGCAACCGCAGATGGCCTTTGGCGTGCAATCCATCGACCGCCAGACGCTGAAGAACAACGTCGTCGGCCTGGCCAAGGCGGGCAGGGCCTTCGGCATTCCGACCACGATCACGACGGTCGAGACGCTGGGCTTCTCCGGCCCCACCTACCCGGAGCTGCTGGCCGTCTTCCCCGAGGCCCCGCTGCTGGAGCGCAGCTCCATGAACTCCTGGGACGACCAGAAGGTGCGCGACGCGCTGGCGCTCCATGCCGGCCAGGGCCGCAAGAAGATCGTCGTGTCGGGCCTGTGGACCGAGGTCTGCAACCTGAGCTTTGCCCTGTCGACCATGAACGACACCGACTACGAGATCTACATGGTGGCCGACGCCAGCGGCGGCACCAGCAAGGATGCGCATGACTACGCCATGCAGCGCATGGTCCAGGCCGGCGTGGTGCCCGTCACCTGGCAGCAGGTGCTGCTGGAGTGGCAGCGCGACTGGGCGCGCAAGGACACTTATGACGCGACCATCGGCATCGTGCGTGAGCACAGCGGTGCCTACGGCATGGGCGTCGACTATGCGTACACCATGGTTCACAAGGCGCCTGAGCGCGTGAGCCACGGCCCGGTGCTTGCCGCTCAGCCGGCAGGCAAGTAAAAGCCAAGGCCGGGAGTATCCGCCATGAAGGTTTATCTTTTGTCGCTTGGCGCCGGCCTGCTGGTGGGCGTCATCTATGCGCTGCTGCAGGTGCGCTCGCCGGCACCGCCGGCCATTGCATTGCTGGGCCTGCTGGGCATGCTGGCCGGCGAACAACTGGTGCCGCTGGCAAAACGGACCCTGGCCGGCGAGCCGGTGACGCTGGCCTGGTTTCAAAGCGAATGCGCACCGAAGATGACCGGCGTCGCGGCGCCGCACGCCAGCACCACCCGCGCCGATAAGGAGAACTGAATGGACACCGCAGACCTCATCGTGTTCAACGCATGCATCGAAACCCTGGACCGCGAACGGCCTCAGGCCAAGGCCCTCGCGGTGTGTGGCGGCCGCTTCGTCGCGGTGGGTGAAGACGCGGACATCATGCCGCTGCGCGGCGCCGGTACACGGGTCATCGACGCCCGGGGCAAGCGAATCATTCCGGGGCTTATCGACAGCCACATCCACCTGATTCGCGGCGGCCTCAACTTCAACCTCGAGCTGCGCTGGGAAGGCGTGCCCACGCTGGCCGACGCGATGGCCATGCTCAAGGAGCAGGTGGACCGCACGCCGGCGCCGCAATGGGTGAGGGTGGTCGGCGGTTTCAGCGAGCACCAGTTTGCCGAGAAGCGCTTGCCCACCCTCGATGAGCTGAACGCCGTCGCGCCGCACACGCCGGTCTTCATCCTCCACCTTTACGACCGCGCCCTGCTCAACGCCGCAGCGCTGCGGGCCGTGGGCTACGACAAGGACACGCCCAACCCGCCGGGCGGCGAGATCCAGCGCGATGCCGCCGGCCGGCCGACCGGCCTGCTGCTGGCTCGGCCCAACGCGCTCATCCTCTATTCCGCGCTGGCCCGCGGCCCCAAGCTCGCCCCGGACGATCAGGTCAACAGCACGCGGCTCTTCATGCGCGAGCTCAACCGCCTGGGCGTCACCAGCGTCATCGATGCCGGCGGCGGGTTCCAGAACTATCCCGAGGACTACCAGATCATCGACAAGCTGGCCCGCGACAAGGAACTGACCCTTCGCATCGCCTACAACCTCTTCACGCAGAACAAGGGCGCCGAGCTGTCCGATTTCCAGCGCTGGAGCGACATGCTCGCGCCGCTGGCCGGCAGCGAGATGTACCGCCACAACGGCGCCGGCGAGATGCTGGTGTTCAGCGGCGCGGATTTCGAGGACTTCCGCGAGCCGCGCCCCGAGATGCCGCCCGGTATGGAGCCGGACCTGGAGGCCGTCGTGCGGCTGCTGGTGCAAAAGCGCTGGCCCTTCCGCATGCACGCCACCTATGAGGAAACCATCAGCCGTGCGCTCGACGTGTTCGAGAAGGTGAATCGCGAGATCCCGTTCAACGGGCTGCATTGGTGGTTCGACCATGCCGAGACCGTCAGCCTGCGCTCAATCGATCGCATCAAGGCCTTGGGCGGCGGCATCGCCGTGCAGCACCGCATGGCCTTCCAGGGCGAGTACTTCGTCGCCCGCTACGGTGCCGAGGCTGCCCGCGCCACGCCGCCGGTGCGCCGCATGCTCGACGCCGGCGTGCCGGTGGGGGCCGGTACGGACGCAACGCGCGTGGCCTCCTACAACCCCTGGACCAGCCTGGCCTGGCTCGTTACCGGAAAGACGGTAGGCGGCATGCGCATGTACGGCGAATCGAACCTGCTCGACCGCCACACCGCGCTGCGCCTTTGGACGAGCGGGAACACCTGGTTCAGCCACGACGAGGGCCGCAAGGGCCAGATCGCCGCCGGACAGCTGGCCGACTTCGCGCTGCTGAGCCGCGACTATTTCAGCGTGCCCGAGGACGAGATCGGCGAGCTCTACGCCGAGCTGACCGTCATGGACGGCCGCGTGGTGCACGGCAGCGGCGACTTCTCGGGCGAGGCGCCGCCGCTGCCGCCGGCATCGCCCGACTGGTCCCCCGTCAAGCGCTTCGGCGGCCACTGGCATGCCAACCCGGCCGCCGGCCTCTTTACTCACCCGTCGGGCGCATCGACCCGCAATCTCGCGAGTTGCTGCGCGATGCCTTGCGGTGTGCACGGCCACTCCCATGAGCGGGCCTACCTGTCCAATGTGCCGGCCGACGACCGCGGCTTCTGGGGCGCGCTTGGATGCGCTTGCTGGGCGTTCTGACCATGACATACCTTCCAATCTCTTCGTCCAAGCCCGATCGCAAGCTGCAGCGCCTCGCACTGCTGGCCTTGCTGGGTCCTTACCTCATCAGCGGCGTGCTCAAGCTGTTCGACTGGGGCGGCGCCCAAGCCGAAGTGGCCGCGCTGACCGGGCTGGCCCCAGGGCCGCTGTTGATGCTTGTCGCGGCTGGCGTCATCGTGCTGCAGCTCGGCGCCAGCCTCTGGCTGCTTTCGGAGCGGCGCGGCGCCTGGCTTGCCGCGCTGGCGCTGGCCGGCTTCACGCTGGTCGCCACCTTCCTTGCCCACACCTGGTGGCACTTGCCACCCGGCGCGGAGCGGGCCCAGGCCTTCAACGGCTTCTGGGAGCACATCGCGCTGGTGGGTGCGCTGGTCTTTGCTGGCGCCACCAGCGACCGGAAGGACATGACATGACGCCGCCCACCACGGCCGTCCGCCGCCGTGCGGCGCTGCTGGCCCTGGCCGCGGCCTTTGTGGACACCGTCGGCTTCATCGGCCTGTTCGGCCTGTTCACGGCGCACGTGACCGGCAATTTCGTGCTCATCGGCGCCGAACTGGTCAGCCGCCACGACAAGATCTTCACCAAGCTGCTGGCGCTGCCGGTCTTCCTGGTCAGCGTGCTGCTGACCGCGCAGGCCGAGTACCTGCTGCAGCGGCGGGGCAAGCCGGCGGCGATGCTGCTGCTGGTCGTCGAAGCGGCGCTCATCGCTGCCGCCGCGATGCTTGCGATCGGTCTTCCCGCGCCGGGCCAGCCCGACGATGTCGTCACCATGTTGCTGGGCTTTACCTTGATTGGCGCCATGGGCGTGCAAAACGCGCTGATGCGCACCAGCCTGGCCGGCCCGGTGCAGACCACGGTGATGACGGGGAACGTGACGCAGACGGCCGTCGATCTGCTGGCCATGGCCGCCGGCCGCGCCGACGCGGCGGCGCGCACCCGGGTCTACAACGCGTGGCCAGCCATCGTGGCATTCGCAGCCGGCTCGGCGCTCGGCGCTGCCGGCTATGCCTGGCTGCGCTTCGACTGCCTGTGGCTGGCCGTGGCGCTCGTGGCGGCGGCCGCGCAAGTTACACGGGAGCCGCGCGACTGAGCCGCTGCCCGAGCGCAGCGCGATTGATCCCGCTCCAATACACTCAAGCCAGACTAGCCTGAACGGAGCAACAGCCATGCGGGTCGCAACTTCTCTTTTGGCGGCGGCAGCTTTTTCCCTTCTTCTCGCCTGCAGTACGGCGGTCTTGGTCGGAGCGCCAGACGTGCCCGCGGCTTTGCGTCCGCCGGCCGGCCAGACGGTCTATTTGGAGGCGCTGGCCACCGGGTTTCAGATCTACGAGTGCTCTCAGAAGAGCGACGCCAGCTACGAATGGATGTTCAAGGCTCCCGAGGCATCGCTGGCCACGCGCTCGGGCCAACAGCTTGGAACGCATTACGCCGGTCCGACCTGGGCGTCGACAGACGGCAGCGTGGTCGTTGGCGAGGTCAAGGCGAAAGATCCGGGGCCCACAGCCTCGGCAATTCCATGGCTGTTGCTGGGGGCCAAGACAAACAGCGGCACGGGCGTGTTCAGCGGCGCCCGAAGCATTCAGCGCGTCTCGACGAGCGGGGGACTTGCGCCCAGCGAGCCCTGCGGTGCGGGCAATCTTCACACCGTGGCCCGCGTGCCGTACACGGCCAGCTACTACTTTTATCGGTAAGCACCCGCAGGGCGCTGGCCTTGCCGGGCTGCAACCGGATCGCGCGGAATTTGTCGATCGGCGCTTGACACGCAAGTAATCTCTTGCCTATATTATATGCAAGAGATTACTTGCGTGTTACCGTTCATGTCCGAGCGCCCCGATGACACCGACCTGCTGTTCAAGGCCCTTGCCGACCCAAGCCGGCGCAAGCTGCTCGACTTGCTGCATGCGCACGACGGCCGCACCCTCAACGACTTGTGCGAGCACATGGTCATGACGCGGCAGGGCGTGACGCAACACCTGGACCTGCTGGAGGCGGCGAGCCTGGTGGCCACCGTTCGGCGGGGGCGCGAGAAGTTGCACTTCCTCAATCCGGTGCCGCTGCAGGAGATTTACGAGCGCTGGATTGTCAAGTTCGAGAAGCCTCGCCTCAAGGCGCTCTCAAATCTGAAACGACGTTTGGAGAAAGACCATGGCTAGATCGACCTTTGTCTACGTGTCCTACATCCGCACCACACCGGAGAAGCTGTGGTCCGCGCTGACCGACACGGAGTTCATGAGGCAGTACTGGTTCGGCATGCGCTGCGAAAGCCAGTGGACAGCGGGCTCTTCGTGGCGGCTGGTGTCCGGTGATGACCGTGTCTTCGACACCGGCGAAATCGTCGAGGCGCAGCCGCCGCGGCGCCTGGTGATCCGTTGGACGCATCAGAACAGGCCGGAACTCACGGCCGAGGGCCCGTCGCTGTGCACGATGGAACTGGAACCGGAATCCAATGGATCGGCGGTCAAGCTCTCCATCACCCATACCATCGAGCGCGAACCGTCCAAATTGATCGAAGCTGTGTCCGGCGGCTGGCCGAAGATCATCTCCAACCTCAAGTCCTTGCTGGAGACCGGCGCGATCGCCCTCCAGGAGGCTTATCCCAAGGTCGACGGCTGATTCGGCTTTCGCTTCTGTCCACGTTCCGCCTCGGGCGCGTCGCGGACTTCCAGGTCGACCCCCATCGGGTCGTCGCCGCGGCTGACGGCGGCGAAGGACACGATGCTGAGCGTCATCAGGTAGGCGCCGGCAAGCCACGATTGGCCATAGCTGCTGATGATCCACTGGGCGATGGTCGCGGCGAAGGCGCCGCCCAGGATCGAGCCCAGGGCGTAGCCCACGGACACGCCGGAATAGCGGACCTTGGCGGGAAACATTTCGGCAAACAGCGCTGCCATGGGGCCGTAGCAAAGGCCGAGCGGAACGGACAGGACCACCATCGCCAGGGTGAACGCCGCGATGCTGCCGCTGTCGATCAGCCACCACATCGGCACGGCCCAGAGGGCCAGCAGCGCGTAACCCAGCTGGAAGGTGCGGACCCGTCCGATGCGGTCGGCCAGGTGACCGCCGGCCAGCGTGAAGACCAGCCAGCTTCCCGCCGCCGCGGTGCAAGCGGAAAGTACCTGGGTCGCCGGCAGGTGCACGGTCTTTTGCCCATAGCCGATGAAGAACGCAATGAGCAGGTAGCCGGCCGCGTTGTCGCCCATGAAGATCAGCGCCGAACGCACCATGGCGCTTATGTGATGGCTGAACAGCAGCTTCAGCGGCGCGCAGGACTCGCGGCGGCGCTCGTGCATGCGCTGGAAAACGGGAGATTCCTCGACCCTGCGCCGGATCAGTATGCCGATGGCGATCAGCACCAGCGACAGCAGGAAGGGCAGGCGCCAGCCCCAGGACGCGAATCCCTGCTTGCCGAGCAGCGTATTGAGCACCAGCAGCACGACGGTCGCCAGGATCAATCCGAGCGGAACGCCGACCTGCGGAAATGCGCCGAACAGGCCGCGCCGCTGCACGGGCGCATGTTCAACGGCCAGCAGGGCTGCGCCGCCCCATTCGCCGCCGGCCGAGAATCCTTGCAGGATGCGCAGCCCGATCAGCATCAAGGGGGCCAGGGCGCCGATGTCGGCGTAGGTGGGCAACAGCCCGATGGCGGCCGTGCTGACGCCCATCAGCACCAGGGTCAGGACCAGCATGCGCTTGCGCCCCAGGCGGTCGCCCAGGTGCCCGCAAATCAAGGCCCCCAGCGGGCGAAAGAGGAAGGAGATGCCGATGGTCGCGAATGAAAGCAGTTGGGCGAGCGCCGGGTTGTCCTTGGCGATGGGCGCGAAGAACAGCGGCCCGAGCACCAGCCCGGCCGCCTGCGCGTAGATGAAATAGTCGTACCACTCGATGGTGGTGCCGACGAGCGTGGCGGCGAGAACCTTGCGCTCCTCGCGGCTGCGTGCATGCCCGCCTGTGGTTGTCTGCAAGGTCGGATCCTTTCGGCGGTTCATCAATCGTTCAGTTTCACCCCCTGCTCTGAAAGCCAGGCCAGGGCCAGACCCTTGGATTCAAACCTTTTCAGGCTGGCGCGCTTTTCAAGCGCTTCGATTCTGGATCCCTGCCCGCTTGGAGGCTTCGACCACGATGGCCGTCAAAATACCGTGGTGCGGTAGATTCTTGTCGCTGTCGGGTGGATAGTTCTCTTCCGCGAGCTGTACGGAGTTGGCACGAGCAGTCCATATACTTCCGACGAGGAAAACAAAAAATAATGAGGACGCCAAAGAATCTCTTGCGGCCAAACGATTCGTCCAAATCGTTATTTTATCCGTGGCGTCTATATTTTTTGAGCGAGATGGGGTGGCTCAACCCTTGATTTCGCGGTTCAATGAATGGAGCTCAGGCGGCCTTGGCGGCAAGGGGCGGATTGAAATGGATGGCGGGATGGCGAGTGGGATGGGCAGCGGGGAAATCCATGGGCGGTGGCAGCAGCAGTTTCGAGCGCAAGGGCGAAATACTGGCATTGCGCGCCGAAGGCGAGATTGATACGCATCAAACCTGCGAATTCATTGCGAGGGCAAAAAACTTGAATGAAAGCTGCAAGCTGCCGGTGCGTGGCTTGTTGGTGGATTTGCTGCACTGGGAGGGCGTATCTCCAGAGGCCCTGGACGAGACGTATTCCTTTTACGAATGGTGTGCGGAGCAGGGTGCCGTCGCGACGGCCTTTGTGGCCCCGCCCGATTATTTTGTGCGCGGCTCTGCAACCCGGTACGAGGCCGTGCGGCGGCGCATGCATTTGAAATGGTTTGAGTCGACGGCAGCGGCATGGGCCTGGTTTGCCGAATTGGGCCTGGCCTTGCATCCGTAGGCCCGGCCCGTATCAGCCTTCGCGCCCAAACCCAAAAACGCGCGGCCAAAAAAAATCCCGGCACAGGCCGGGATTTTTTTATTGTTCGACGATGCTCAGGTCTTGCCCAGCAGGCGCGGCTTCAGGTTCGAGTCGACCGCCTTTTCGCCCAGCCAGATCTTCAGCACGGCGTTGTAGAAGCCTTCGTCGGGCAGCGGTTCGCCCACGGGCTTGCCGTTGAGGTTCATCACCATGCCGGTGCCGGGCACCCAGTCGGCCGTCAGGTTGTCGCCCTTGTTCATGGAGCCCACCGTGACGAAGGCTTCACCAAACTTGGACAGCTGGTTGACGTACTTGGAGCGTTCGGCCTTGTCGGTGTTGGCGGTGATGCCGGACATGAAGGCCTGGCCGAAGTCGTCGCCGGAGATTTCGCGCAGCATCGTCAGCGAGAAGCGGCGGGGCCCCTGGCTTTCGAGCACGCCCTCGGTGGTGTCCTTCTTTTCCGGCAGGTACAGGCCCAGCACATAGACCTTGACCACGAACTTGGTGCGAACGCCCGCGCCGTTGAGCTTGAGTTCCTTGCCGCCCACCTTGACCGTGGGCGCCAGCGTCACGCCTTCGATGTCAAGTGCGCGGGCGTTGAATGAGATCGCCGAAACCAGCACGGCGGCCAATGCCGCGATGCGGCTGAGAGAAAGAAATTTCATCAAGACACCTTTGGCGTTGTAGAAAAGTGAAAGAAGGATTCAAAGCGTGAATTGCCGCACCACTTGTTCCAGCTGGGTCGACTGGGCTTTCATGGCATCGGCTGCGGCAGCGGCCTGTTCCACCAGCGCCGCGTTCTGCTGGGTGCTGCGGTCCATGTCGTTGACGGTCTGGGTGATGCGCTCGATGCCGCTGCTCTGCGCTTCGCTGGCATCGGTGATCTCGCCGATGATGCCGCTGACGCGCTGCACGCTGCGCACCACGTTTTGCATCGTCGAGCCGGCCTGCTGCACCAGCTGGCTGCCCTGGGCGACTTTCTCCACCGAGTCGCCGATCAGGGTCTTGATTTCCTTGGCGGCGCCGGCCGAGCGCTGCGCCAGGCTGCGCACTTCGGCCGCCACGACGGCAAAGCCCCGTCCCTGTTCGCCTGCGCGCGCCGCTTCCACGGCGGCATTCAGCGCGAGGATGTTGGTCTGGAAGGCAATGCCGTCGATGACGCTGATGATGTCCACGATCTTCTTCGACGACGCGTCGATCGAACCCATGGTGCTGACCACGCGCTGCACCACGTCGCCGCCTAGCTCCGCGACGTGAGAGGCTTCCTGTGCCAAGGATCGGGCTTGCTGCGCATTTTGCGCGTTATTACGCACTGCTTCGGTCAATTCACGCATGGCATGCAGCGTCTGCTCCAATGCGGAGGCCTGGTCTTCGGTGCGATGGGAGAGGTCCAGATTGCCGGAGGCAATTTCGCTGGACGCCATGGCGATCGACTCGGTGCTGTTGCGCACGTTGCCGACGATGCGGCGCAGGCTCTCGTTCATGTCGGCCAAGGCGTGCAGCAACTGGCCGGTTTCGTCCTGGCTCTTGACTTCGATCTGGCTCGTCAGGTTGCCCGAGGCCACTTCGCGCGCGACCGAGACGGCGCCCATCAGCGGTCCGGAAATGCTGCGCGTCACGAAGATGCCGATGAAGGTGCTGGCCAGCGTGGCGGCGAGCGAAAGGACGCCGATGATGACGCTGGTGCGCTTGACCAAGGCGGTGGAGCGGCCGCCGGCCGCCTGCATCTGCTCGTTTTGCACTTGCACGAACTTGTCGAGATCGTTCAGGTATTTGACTTGCAGCGCCCGCACCGAGAACAGGTACTTGAGCGTGGCCTGGTCTTTGTCGCCATCGGCAATCATCTTGGCAAAGCTTGCTTCGGCCGGAATGAACTTGGCGCGCACGGCTTCCATGTCCTTCAGGATCGCGCGTCCTTCGTCGTCGCTGACCTGCTTGTCCAGCTCCGCCATGGTCTGCTCGTGGGTCTTGAGCAGCGCATCGACATTGGAGATTTCCTTGCTGATCTGATCGTCGCCCGTCATGATGAGCGTGTTCATCATGCCGCGCGACACGTCGCTCAATTCGGCCTTGGCGCGATTGGCCAGCACGGTGTTCTGGTAGTCCACCCGCACCAGGGCATCGATCGCGGTGCTGAGCGTGTTGTTGCTGACGTAGCCCAACGCCGCCAGGCACAACAGGAAAGCAATCACGATGGCAAAGCCTAGGCTTAAGCGCTGCCCGATACGCAAGGTATTTATTTTTCTCATGTGGCGTTCTTCGCTCTGGTTGGATGGCGTCCAGGGGTCTCCGTCCCTGGTTCGTGACTCATAGCCGAACCCAATACTAGTGCGCATGGTGGTATTTCCATGTCGCAAATGTCACAACACCAACTCGCATTTCTTGAGTGTTTTCTCTAATTCCAATCGATTTTCTTGATTTGTTGGTAAATACCCCTAAAGAAAACGGCCGCGTTTTGGCCGCCTCGAAGGCCATGCTTTGCGCGGCCGTCGAGGTGACACGGACCCCATTCAGGCAATTCAGAAAGACTTGGACAGTCCCGCGAACAAGCCGCGTCTTGCGCCGTATTGCGGCGCACCCACGCCCACGCCGGTCCCGTTGCGAATCTGGTAGCTGCGGTCGAAGGCATTGATCACGTCAAGGCGCAGGGTCAGGGGGCCGCTGTCATTCATGTTGAAGGCGTGGCTGAGGCCCAGGTTGACTGTCGTGTAGTAGGGCAGGTGCTGGCCATTGGGAATGCTTTCCCCGTTGGGCAGGGCCAGGGTGGCGCGCAAGCCGGAAGCGAGCAGCGCGTCAGCGCTGAAACGCGTTCCGTTCCACAGATAGGACACACCTGCCGAGCCGGTGATTTTCTGCTCGTGGTCTAGGTCGATGTAATGGTTGGCGATGTAGTTCAAATCCGAGGCGCTGAAGTTGAATTGAGCGGACTCGATCTGCGAGCCAATGGCCGTTTGGAATGCGAGATTGGCGTAGGCCGAAAGCTTGTGGCCGGCGTAATTCAGCTTGAACTCGGCGCCGTACTGGCGGCCCTTGGCGTAATTGAACGGCGTCAAGATGATGGGGGCACCGAATTGGCCCTCGTCGACCAGATCGCGCGATGCCTTGTAATAGGTGTCGATGCCGCCGCTCAAGCCGTCGCCGAAGTTCTGGTCCACGCCTAAGTCCAGGTAATTCGCGCGTTCGGCCTTGGGCGTGTCGTCCTGCAGCACGGCAGGCGCTGCCGAAGTATTGCTGAATTTGTTGATCGACTGGCTGCCTACCAATTCGAACGGCGGAGGCGAGAAATACGAGGAGTAGCCGCCGTGCACGGTGGTGGTCGGCGTGAGCTGCCAGACCACGTTCAGCCGCGGGCTGAGCTGGTCGCCAGCGCTGTAGGCGCTGAAGCGGTCGTAGCGCAGGCCGTAATTGAGGGTCAAGTCGGCGCGCAATTTCCATTCGTCCTGCAGGTACAGGCTCCCTATCCATTCGGTCTGGTTGCCGTTGTCGACAATGGTTTCGGGGGCATTGCCGATCTGATTGCCGTTGGCGTCCAGCGGCACGACCTGCGACGTGGTATTGCTGAGCGAGTTGTCGCGCTGCAGGAACAGGCCCGCGCGCAGCGTGTGCTCATCGTTCAGCTTGTAGGCGGCGTCGGACTGCAGGGCTGTTGCGCTGTTGCGCTTGTAGGCCGTCTGCGCGATGCCGTTGAACAGCAGGTCGCCGATCAGGTCCGGCGTGAAATTGAGCGTCGAGTAGCGGCTCACCAGCGAGGTCTGCCAGTCCAGCGGCCCTTGCGAATGCAGGTAGCTGATGAAGCCGAAGTCAGTTACTTCCTTTTGATTTTCATTCAGCAGCGCACTGACGTAACGGGTCTGGCCGTTGATATTGAGGCCCAGGGTCGGCTGCAGGTTGGCTGTGTTGGGGATCTGGAACTGTCCGACCGACGTGCCCGCGCCCATCGCCAGCCGGTTGTTCTGGTCGAGCAGGTATTCGAGATAGCCAAAACCATGGGTCTGCTGCGTGTGGTCATGCAAGGGGTTGCTGCTGCCGTCGGGCGATTCAATGCCCAGGTTGTTGCGCATCATGTCGGCCGAGACGAAGTAGTGCAGCCTGCCGCTGGCCTCGCCATAGCTGAAGCTGGGCTGCAGCGTGCCGTGGCTGCCGCCGTAGATCGAGACCACGCCTTCCGGGTCCAGCGCACCGCTTTTGGTCTTGATGTCGATGATGCCGGCGGTGCGCAGACCGTATTCGGCGGGCAGCGCGCCGGTGACCAGGCTGATCGATGAAATCAGGCGCGGATCCAGCGATTGCCCGAACACGCTGATGCCCTCGGGCAGGATCACGCCGTCGAGCCGGTACTGCAGGCCGTCGTGCTCGCCGCGGACGTGGAACTGCCCGAACGAGTCTTGCGCCACTTCAGGCGCCTGCAGCAGCACCTGGTTGAGCAGGGTGTTGTCGCCGCCCGGCATGGCGGCAATGGCGTCGGCGGTGAAGGTGTAGGTGGATGCGCCGGTCTGCGTCTGGATGCCGGTGCGGGCGTCGTTGAGCCGGCGCGCCTGGGCCGAAACCTCGACACGATCGAGCACGGTGACCGTCGAGGCCGGCGCCGTTGTGGTGGAGGAGGACGATGGGCTTGATGCGTCGCCCTGGGACTGGGCCAGGGATGCCGACGGCTCGGCGCCGAAGCTGGGGGATGCCAGGGTGCTGGCACCCATGGCCATGGCCGCAGCCAGGCCCTTGAGAATGGGACTTTTCATGATGGCTGAAACTCTGAGGTGAAAAATGCGACCGCGCCGCCAGCGCAAGGGATGCGCTGACGGGGATGCCTCGGGGGTCAGAGGTCCAGTGGCGGGCCGCGGCCGCGCGCCGTCGGCGCGTCTTGCGCGATGCCCTCGGTCCGGACTTGGCCGGACATGACATGCGCCAATGGGATCGTGAAGGCCGTGGGCTGCCCCGACGCGAGCGGCGACGCCACCTGCGCATAGGCCAGGCATTCTTCGCAGGTGCCGGCATGCGCGAGCTGCTTGCCATGGGATTGAACCTGCCCTTGCTCGTCGACCAGATGGCTGATCTCGTGCCGTACCGCGCCAAACTGGGCGAGCACCATCAGCAGCGCCAGTACAGGGCCGCAGAATGCGTGACGGATCAGGCGATCAAATGATCGAACGGAAGACAAGGACATGACGGCCACCCCGAGGCGGACGCTGGGAAGACAAGCGTTTAAGTCTAACCTCCCTGGCCATATTCATATGTGCCATTCGTTATGGCACGCGACACCCTGCTGGGTGCCGCCATCTTCGGCCTCGGTTGGGGAGTTTGCGGCGTCTGTCCCGGACGGACCCGCTGACGGCGTCGAAACGGGGGGCGTCCGGGCTCAGTGCAGCCGGGCTCCTCCGGGCAGGGCCTCGTTCTGCAAGCTGTATGCGATGCGCTGCAGCGCGTCTCTGGAGCCTTTGACGCGCTGCTTGATCTGCACCAGCACTTCGGTGTCGGCAGGCGGGAAGTTCTTGAGCTCCTGGTTCAGCGAGCTGATCCAGTTTTGCAGGGTCAGC
Organism: Burkholderiaceae bacterium; assembly: GCA_019234815.1. Taxonomy (GTDB): domain Bacteria; phylum Pseudomonadota; class Gammaproteobacteria; order Burkholderiales; family Burkholderiaceae_C; genus JAFALA01. Next base: position 46,060 of record JAFALA010000070.1, read on the forward strand.
ATCACCAAGCGCTGCGAATGATCTTCGCCGGTCGCATCGCAACTCGTTCCCAGCTCCAGCAGACTTTGCAGCGGATAGCCGGCCAAGGCCTCACCTGCAGCGTCCCATAGCTGTCCATGTATGCCGCCAGGCCGTGAAGCAGTCATTGCGCCCATCCTTTCTTGGCTTGTGTGCCTCGAAGGTGCCTAAACCACGATTTCATTATTGAGGGGCGACGAATGAATGCGCAATGATTTTGCTCAAAAGACCGAGTGATTCGAAAGGACTATTTTGGTGCAATCAGGATTCGCACAAAGAACAAATTGGCTCCGGTGGTGCGCCATGGGCTGAAGTACGCTCAAAAACGAAATTCCGCGAGCAAGAGGGGTACCTCGCGGGGCAGGGAGGGGCCGCTTGATGAAGCCGGCCTCGTCAGATTTCGTATACAGGACATTGAAATGATTCTTACCGGTGACATGCTGATCGGCTCCGCGGCGGTGCGTGGGCGCGCAGGTGAAGCACGCGCATTCAATTCCAGCACGGACACAGAGATTCCGGATCCCGTCTTCGGCATGGGCGATGCTGCGGACGTTGAGCGGGCCGCAGCGCTCGCCTCGCAGGCGTTTGACATTTACCGCCATACGCGTCCGGCCCAGCGAGCCGAGTTTCTCGAAGCCATCGCCGATAACATTCTGCAACTCGGTGACGCGCTGATCGAGCGCGCGCATGCGGAAACGGGCCTGCCCGCCGCTCGTGTGCTTGGGGAGCGGGCCCGTACGGTCGGGCAGCTGCGCCTGTTTGCCGAGGTGGTGCGCGGCGGCCACCATCTGCGCGCAACGATTGACACCGCGCAACCGGAGCGCCAGCCGGCGCCTCGGTCGGATATCCGGCTGGTCAAGATGCCGCTGGGACCGGTGGCGGTCTTCGGCGCCAGCAATTTTCCGCTGGCCTTCTCGGTGGCCGGAGGCGACACCGCGTCCGCACTGGCCGCCGGGGCGCCGGTGATCGTCAAGGCCCACGGTGCACACCTGGGCACCTCGGAGCTGGTGGGCCGGGCCATCCAGAAGGCCGTGCAAGCACAGGGTTTGCCCGAGGGCGTGTTCTCGCTGCTGATCGGCGCCGGCAGCGCCATCGGCCAGGCCCTGGTGGCGCACCCGGCCATCAAGGCGGTGGGCTTCACCGGCTCGCGCCAGGGCGGCCTGGCCTTGCTGAAGACCGCCAATGCCCGCCCGGAGCCTATCCCCGTCTACGCGGAGATGAGCAGCATCAACCCCGTGTTCCTGCTGCCGGCGGCGCTGGCCCGGCGCGCGGAATCCATGGGCCGGGCTTTTGTGGACTCGCTGACGATGGGCGCCGGTCAGTTCTGTACCAATCCGGGGCTGGTGATTGCTGTGCAGGGGCCGGGTCTGGACACCTTCTTGTCGTCTGCGTCTGCGGCTTTGCAGGCCAAGAGCGCCCAGACCATGCTGACGCCGGGCATCCATGACGCCTACCGCGCTGGCGTGGCCCAGCTGGAGTCGATCGAGGGCGTGCGGAAGCTGGCGCAGGGCGCAGTCGCCGGCCAGCCCAACGCGGCCCAGGCCGCGCTCTATGTGACGGACGCAAGGTGCTTTCTTGAGGCGCCGCAGCTCGAATCCGAGGTGTTCGGACCGGCCGCCATCGTCGTCGCCTGCCGCGATCTGGACGAGGCGATCAAGATCGCGGAGCGCCTTGAAGGCCAGCTGACCGCGACGCTGCAGATCGACGGCGCCGATCACGACGCTGCCCGCTGCTTGCTGCCGGTGCTGGAGCGCAAGGCCGGCCGGATCCTGGCCAACGGTTTTCCGACCGGCGTCGAGGTGTGCCATGCCACGGTGCACGGCGGGCCTTATCCGTCCACTTCGAACGCGATGTACACCTCGGTGGGAGCCAGCGCCATCGACCGTTTTTTGCGTCCCGTGTGCTACCAGGACTTGCCAGACGACTTGCGGCCTGACGCGCTCAAGGACGCCAATCCGCTGGGCCTGCGCAGGCTGAGGGACGGCGTCTACGTTTGAGCGCTCGCGTCAGACGTTGAACAGGAAGTTCATCACGTCGCCATCCTTGACGACGTAGTCCTTGCCTTCGGCGCGCATCTTGCCGGCATCCTTGGCGCCTTGTTCTCCCTTGAACTGGATGAAGTCTTCGAAGGCGATGGTCTGGGCGCGGATGAAGCCGCGTTCGAAGTCGCCGTGGATCACGCCGGCGGCCTTGGGCGCGGTGTCGCCGATGTGGATGGTCCAGGCGCGCACTTCCTTGACGCCGGCGGTGAAATAGGTCTGCAGCCCCAGCAGCTTGAAGCCGGCGCGGATCAGGCGGTTCAGGCCGGGTTCGTCCTGGCCCAGCTCCTTCAGGAACTCCAGGCGGTCGGCATCGTCCATCTCGGCCAGCTCGGCCTCGATCTTGGCGCAGATGGCGACCACCGGGGCGCTCTGCTTGGCTGCGTAGTCCCGCAGGCGATCGAGGAAGGGGTTGTTGTCGAAACCGTCTTCGGCCACGTTGCCGACGAACATGGCCGGCTTGGCGGTGATCAGGCACAGGGGCTTGAGGATGGCCTGTTCTTCCTTGCTGAAGTCAATGCTGCGCACGGGTTGAGCCTGGTCCAGCGCGATCTGGCATTTCTCCAGCACCTTGACCAGCGCGGCGGCTTCCTTGTCGTTGCCCGAGCGCGCGACCTTGTTGTAGCGCTGCAGGCTTTTCTCGACCGTGCTGAGGTCGGCCAGGCACAGCTCGGTCTGGATCACCTCGATGTCGGAGATCGGGTCGACGCGGCCGTTGACGTGGATGACGTTGGGGTCCTCGAAGCAGCGCACCACGTTGACGATGGCGTCGGTCTCGCGGATGTGCGAGAGGAACTGGTTGCCCAGGCCTTCGCCCTTGGATGCGCCCGCCACCAGGCCGGCGATGTCGACGAATTCGACCACGGCCGGCACCATGCGCTCGGGCTTGACGATCTCAGCCAGCGCATCCATGCGCGGGTCGGGCAGTTCGACGATGCCGACATTGGGCTCGATCGTGCAGAACGGATAGTTCTCGGCGGCGATGCCGGCCTTGGTCAAGGCGTTGAAGAGGGTGGACTTGCCCACATTGGGCAGGCCCACGATGCCGCATTTCAGGCTCATGGGATTCTTTCTAGGAAGGGGCCGGGCCTGCGTGGCAGCATCGGGCTCCGGGCAAGGCGTCAAGGCGAAGCCGCGATTTTAGTCGTTGCGGGGCGTGTTCGGGGTTTGTCATCCCACACTGCCTACAATCGCTCCATGCAAAGCTATGACATTCTGGTTCGCGGCAGCGGTTGCGTGGGGCGCAGCCTGGCGCTGGCGCTGGGCTCCAAAGGCCTGCGCGTGGCGCTGCTGGGCAGCGCCGAGGCCTCGGGCCGGCAGCGCGCGGACGTCCGGGCCTATGCCCTGAATGCCGCCTCGGTGAGCCTGCTGCGCGAGCTGAAGGTCTGGGATGCGATGCCGGCTGACGCCGTGACGCCGGTCTTCGACATGCGAATCCAGGGCCATGGTCAAGGCGATCGCGAGACGCATGCCGGCAGCCTCGGTTTCTCCGCCTGGCAGCAAGGCGTTTCGGAGCTTGCGTTCATCGTCGATGCGGGCGCCCTGGAGCAGCAACTGGCCCAGGCTCTGCGGTATGCGCAGCATGTGGAAGTCGTTGCGTCGCCGGTGCCTGCCAGCCTGGAAGCGCTGTGCGAGGGCAGGGAGTCCGCGCGGCGCGCCGAGCTGGGCGTCGGCTTTCATCCGCAGCGCTACGGCCAGACCGCCATTGCGGCCCGGCTGGTGGCCGACCAGGCGCACCAGGGCGTCGCGCGCCAGTGGTTCCGCTCGCCCGATGTGCTGGCGCTGCTGCCATTTGATCGGCCGCAGCCGGAGCGCTCCTACGGCCTGGTGTGGTCGCTGCCGGAAGACCGCGTGCCCGAGCTGCTGCGCATGAGCGAGCCCGACTTCGAGGCGGCATTGATGCAGGCCACCGGCGCGGAAGCCGGCAGCCTGCGCCTAGCCTCCGAGCGCCAATCATGGCCGCTGGCCATGGCCAGGGCTGACTCCGTGTGCGGTCCCGGCTGGGTTTTGCTTGGCGATGCCGCGCATTTGGTCCACCCCTTGGCGGGGCAGGGCCTGAACCTTGGGCTGGCCGATGTCGTGGCCCTGCGCGACGTGCTGGTGCAGCGCGAGGCCTGGCGCGAGCCTGGCGACATCAAGCTGCTGCGTCGCTATGAACGCCAGCGTCTGTGGCCCACGCTGGCCATGACCGAATTGACCGATGGCCTGCTCAAGCTGTTTGCCGCCGATGCGCCTGTGCTGGAGGGTTTGCGGGCGCAAGGCATGAACTGGCTGGACCGGGCGACGCCGCTCAAACGTTGGCTGACCTCGCGTGCCCTGGGTGCGTGAAAAAGCTGGATTGAATTCAAGAAGGATCCCATGTCGTTGTTGAAGTCCCTGACAGCCGTATTGGCCCTGAGCTGCGCCGCAGTACACGCCGGTGAAACCGAAATCCGCAAGAGCTTGCTCGAGCATTTGCCGGGCTTGACCCAGATCGATGAGGTCCGGCCCGCGCCGATGCCGGGGCTGTGGGAGATCCGCATCGGTACCGAGATCCGCTACACCGACGCGATGGGCAATTTCCTGATCGAGGGCGATCTGTTCGATCTGCACGGCATGCGCAACCTCACGGAAGAGCGCATCAACAAGATCACCGCCGTCGACTTCAACACCTTGCCGTTCAAGGACGCCGTGGTGTGGAAGACCGGCAACGGCAAGCGCCGCCTGGCGGTGTTCGCCGATCCCAATTGTGGTTATTGCAAGCGTTTCGAGCGTGCCCTGCAGCAGGTCAAGGACGTCACGGTCTACACCTTCGTGATTCCCATCCTGGGCGGGGATTCGCCGCAGAAAGCGCATGCCATCTGGTGCGCCAAGGACCCCGTCAGCGCCTGGCGCAACTGGATGCTCGACGGCACCGCGCCGCCGCATTCCACGGCAGGCGGCTGCGACGACGCTGCCATCGAGCGCAACCTGGCGCTGAGCCGCAAGAACCATGTCAACGGCACGCCGTCCATTGTGTTTGAGGACGGCACGCGTGCGCCCGGCGCCTTGACCGCCGAGCAGCTTGAACACCGCCTGCAAAGCGTCAAATCCTGAGCTTTCGCAGGATTTCCAGACGACGGGTCAAAATCTGCCAGACTGCTAACACGCCAATTCAACCCCTTTTGCGCATGCCAAGTTCCAGCCCCTCACAGTTGCCGCTCAATCCCATTGCCGTGCGGCTTGCCAATCTGGGTCTGCTGCCGTTTGCCCTGGGTGCGCTGCTGGTGTGGTTGATCGGCGGCAGCAATCCCGAGGTGTATGCCTTCGTCACGCAGGGGTTTTCAGCGTATGCGGCGCTGGTGGTCAGTTTCCTGGGCGGGATTCATTGGGGACTTGGCTTTCGCCAGGCCATTCCCTCGCCGCAGCCTTTTGTGTGGGGCGTGGTGCCGACCCTCGTGGCCTGGGTCGGCGTGGTGATGCCGGCGCACGCGGGCCTGGTGCTGCACGGCGTGATGCTGGTGACGTGCTATCTGGTGGATCGGCGCACCTACCCGGGCCTGGGCGCATCGGCCTGGCTCAATCTGAGGTTCAGGCTCAGCGCGGGGGCGGCATTCTGCTGTTTCCTGGGGGCCGCGGGTAGCTGACCATGGTGCACTACAAGATCGAGCTTGCGGACGTCTACGCACACCTGTTCGAAGTCACGCTGACGCTCAGCGCGCCGGCGGCGCAGCAGCAGTTCAGTTTGCCGGTCTGGATCCCGGGCAGTTACATGGTGCGCGAGTTTTCGCGCCATCTGGGCCCGATCCGGGCGCGCCAGGGGACGCGCGAGCTGCCGGTGCGCCAGCTCAGCAAATGCGATTGGCAGGTCGACTGCAGCGGGCGCGCGGCGCTGGTGCTGCAGTATCAGGTCTACGCCTTCGACACCTCGGTGCGCACGGCCTTCCTGGATGCACAGCGCGGCTTCTTCAACGCCAGCAGCCTGTGCCTGCGCGCACTCGGGCGCGAGCACGAGCCGCAACAGCTGACGCTGGCGCGCTTGCCGGCGGGTTGGCAGGTGGCCACCGCCATGCGGCGGCAGGCTGCGGAGGGCACTCAAGGGGCCCTGAGTTTTGAGGCGTCTGATTACGACGAGCTGATCGACCATCCGTTCGAGCTCGGCACCTTCTGGCGCGGCAGCTTCGAGGCGCGCGGCGTGCCGCACGAGTTCATCGTCAGCGGCGCCTTGCCGGTGTTTGACGGCGCGCGGCTGTTGCGAGACGCCCAGCGCATCTGCGAGGCGCAGATCGATTTCTGGCACGCCGAGCCCGGCAAGCGAAAGTCGCAGAAGCCCGGCGAGGCTGCGCCTTTTGACCGTTACGTCTTCCTGCTCAACGCGGTGGACGACAGTTACGGGGGGCTGGAGCACCGGTCCAGCACCGCGCTGATCGCCAGCCGGCGCGACCTGCCGCAACTGGGGCAGACCGACCTCAGCGAGGGCTATGTGCGCCTGCTGGGCCTGATCAGCCACGAGTACTTTCACACCTGGAACGTCAAGCGCCTCAAGCCCGCCGAGTTTGTGGCCTTCGACTATCAGCGCGAGAACTACACCGAGCTGCTCTGGTTCTTCGAGGGCTTCACGTCCTATTACGACGATTTGTTCCTGGTGCGCAGCGGCCTGATCAACGCGCCGCGCTACCTCAAGCTGTTGACCGCGACACTGAACGGCGTGCTCGCCGCGCCGGGGCGGCTGCGGCAGTCGGTGGCGCAATCGAGCTTCGAGGCCTGGACCAAGTACTACCGCCAGGACGAGAACAGTCCCAACGCCGTGGTGAGCTACTACACCAAGGGCGCCTTGATCGCGTTGTCGCTGGACCTGTCCCTGCGCACGCAGGGCAAGGCGGCGTCGACGCTGGATGAGCTGATGCGGGCGCTTTGGCGGCGCCAGCAGGGCGGCCCTCTGGCGCAGGACGACGTGAGCGCCGTGGTCACTGAGCTGGGCGGCTCCGCGTTGGCGCAGGAATTGCTGCAGTGGGTGCATGGCACGGCCGATCTGCCGCTGCCGGCCCTGATGGCGCGGGCAGGTGTCGCGTGGGGATCCGACAAAGCGCCGTTCGCGCAGCGCCTGGGCCTGCGCCTGACCGAGGGTGCGGCCGGACTGGTGATCAAGCAGGTGCTGCACGGCACGCCGGCCCATGCGGCGGGCTTGTCGGCGGGCGATGAAATCCTGGCCAGCAACGACTGGCGCATCAAGCGCGCCGAAGACATCATGCTGACCCTGGGCGGCAACCCGCATGCCGGCGTGGAGCTGCTGGTGTCTCGCGATCAACGTGTGCTGCGCCTGTCGCTGCAGATGCCGGCGGCGCACCATGCGGGCGCCGCGGTGACGCTGAGCCTGGCGGACCGGCCCAGTGCGCCTGTGCTCAGCCTGCGCAAGGCATGGCTGGGCGCTTGAGCCGGTCTTCGGGCCGCCGGGCTGCCTTGCTGCTGTGCTTGTTGTTCGTGTTGGCGCTGCATGCGGGTTTGCTGGGCTGGGTGCAACAGACGCGGTTGCAATGGGGTGTTTCCGGTGCTGCGGCACCCATGCCGCAGCGGATCGCGGTCGATTTCGTGCGCGAGATCAAGGTGCAGGCGCCGAGTCCGCAGCCGCCCGCGCGATCTCGGACGTCCTCGGTCCGGGCCAGGCCTCGGGAGCCGGTTGTTGCGCCAGACCTTGCGCAAGACGCCGCAGTTTTGCCCGACCTTGCTGCCAGCGCCGCAAGCCCATTGATCCAGGCGGCATCCGAGGCGGCGCCGGTCCTGGCTGCTGGGCCTGCGGCGTCCGCTGCTGAAGCATCGGCGTCGTCGGCTTCATCCGCCATGGCAATGGCTGCGCAGACGCCGGCCAGCGCCGCCGACTTCGTCCCCGGTGCGGAGTGGCCGCTGTCCACCCGCTTGCGCTACCAGCTCACGGGGCAATACCGCGGAGAGCTGCACGGCCAGGCGCAGGTGGAGTGGCTGCGCGAGGGTACGCACTACCAGATGCATCTGGATGTCGCCATCGGCCCGAGCTTTGCGCCCTTCATTGCGCGGCACCTCAGCAGCGACGGCGAGCTGACGGCGAATGGCATCTCGCCGCGTCGCTATGACGAAGACACCCGCGTCTTCTTCTCCACGCACCGGCGCGTGACGCTGTGGTTCAAGCCCGATGAAGTGCAGCTGTCCGACGGGCACAGCGAGCCCAGGCCCGCAGGCGTGCAGGACGCCGCCAGCCAGTTCGTCCAGCTCACCTGGCTGTTCCTGACCGGACGCGAGACCCTGGCGCCGGCGCGCCAGCTGGTGCTGCCTCTGGCCTTGCCGCGCAAGCTCTACAGCTGGCGCTACGAGGTGCGGGGCCAGGAGCGGCTGGACACGCCCCTGGGCGCGTTGGACACTTGGCACCTGGTGCCGCTGATGGAGGGCAGCATCCGCGACCTCAAGGCGGAGGTCTGGCTGGCACCTGCGCTGCAGTATTTGCCGATGCGCATGCGCATCAGGCAGGACGACCAGACCTATGTGGACCTGCTGATCGATTCAACGCCTGTGCAGGCCGCGCCGGATGCCGTGCATGAGCTTCCCAACGAGCCTGCGGGACATCGCTTTCACTGATCACCATCTCAAACCCTAGGAGAGTTCCATGACTTACGAATGCATCTTGACCGAAGTGCGCGGCGAAGGCGAGCGCAAGACCGCCCTGATCACCCTCAACCGGCCCAAGCAGCTCAATGCCCTGAGCGACACCCTGTTCGACGAATTGGGCCAGGCCTTGCTGGCTTTCGACGCCGACGAGGGCATCGGCTGCATCGTGCTGACGGGCTCGGAGCGGGCCTTCGCTGCCGGCGCGGACATTCCGACGCTGATGACCTACGACTTCCAGAAGGCCGTGCGCACCGACATGATCACGCGCAACTGGGAAACCATCCTGCGCGTCAAGAAGCCGGTGATCGCCGCCGTGGCGGGCTTCGCGCTGGGCGGGGGCTGCGAGCTGGCCATGATGTGCGACTTCATCATCGCCGCCGACACGGCCAAGTTCGGCCAGCCTGAAATCAAGCTCGGCGTGGTGCCCGGTGCCGGCGGCACGCAGCGCCTGCCGCGCGCCGTGGGCAAGAGCAAGGCCATGGACCTGCTGCTGACGGCCCGCATGATGGACGCGGCCGAAGCCGAAGCCGCCGGCCTGGTGTCGCGCGTGGTGCCGGCCTCGGGTCTGCTGAACGAGGCGCTGGAGGCCGCCGAACTCATCAACGGCTTCAGCGCTCCGGCCGTGCAGCTGATCAAGGAGCTGGTCAACCGCAGCTTCGAGGGCGGGCTGCGCGAGGGCGTCCTGTCGGAGCGCCGCGTGTTCCACGCCATGTTCGGCACCGACGACCAGCGCGAAGGCATGGACGCCTTCCTGAACAAGCGCGCGCCGCAGTTCAGGCACGGCAAGGTCTAAAAATTCTCGCCGGCTGCGCGGGGACTCAGTTCTCCCTGCGCAGCGCCGGGAACAGGATCACGTCGCGGATGCTTGGGCTGTCGGTGATCAGCATCATCAGCCGGTCGATGCCGATGCCGCAGCCGCCGGTCGGGGGCATGCCGTACTCGAGCGCGCGGATGAAGTCGGCGTCGTAGTACATGGCCTCCTCGTCGCCGGCTTCCTTGTTGGCGGCCTGGGCCTGGAAGCGCGCGGCCTGGTCTTCGGCGTCGTTGAGCTCGGAGAAGCCGTTGGCGTACTCGCGTCCGGTGATGAAGAGCTCGAAGCGGTCGGTGATGGCCGGGTTGCTGTCCGAGGCGCGCGCCAGCGGCGAGACCTCGACGGGGTAGTCGATGATGAAGGTCGGCTGCCAGAGCTTTTCTTCCACCGCGGCCTCGAACATGCCGAACTGCAGTTCGGGCAGGGTCCAGTGCTTGGGCGCTTCCTCGCCGAGCGACTTCAGGCGCTCGCGCAGCACTTCGGCGTTGTCGGCTTCGGCAGGTGTCAGGCCGGCATGCTGGACCAGCGAGTCGCGCACCGACAGGCGGGCGAAAGGCTTGTCCAGGTCGACCGGCTTGCCCGCGTAGGTGATGGCGGCGCTGCCGGTGGCGGCGCGTGCGGCGTGGCGCAGCACTTCTTCGGTGAAGTCCATCAACTCGCGATGCGTCCAGTAGGCCGCATAGAACTCCATCATCGTGAACTCGGGGTTGTGGCGCACCGAGATGCCTTCGTTGCGGAAGTTGCGGTTGATCTCGAACACGCGCTCGAAGCCGCCGACGATCAGGCGCTTCAGGTAGAGCTCGGGCGCGATGCGCAGGAACATCTCCTGGTCCAGCGCGTTGTGGTGCGTGATGAAGGGCTTGGCATTGGCGCCGCCCGGGATCGGGTGCAGCATGGGCGTCTCGACCTCCAGGAAGCCGTGCTCGACCATGTGGCTGCGGATCGACGAGACCGCCTTGGAGCGCGCCACGAAGCGCGTGCGGGCCTGTTCGTCGGTGATCAGGTCGACGTAGCGCTGGCGGTACTTCTGCTCCTGGTCGCTCATGCCGTGGAACTTGTCGGGCAGCGGGCGCAGGCTTTTGGTCAAGAGGCGCAGCACGGACACGCGCACCGACAGCTCGCCGGTCTTGGTGCGGAAGAGCGTGCCTTCGGCGCCGACGATGTCGCCCAGGTCCAGGTGCTTGAAGGCGTCGTAGCTTTCTTCGCCCACGCCGTCCTTGGTGACGAACAGCTGGATGCGGCCGGTGGCGTCTTGCAGGGTGCCGAAGCTGGCCTTGCCCATCACCCGCTTGAGCATCAAGCGGCCCGCCACGCTGACCTGGACGGCCTTGGGCTCCAGCTCTTCGTTGGGCAGCTCGCCGTAGGTCTGCAGCAGCGGCAGGGCGCGGTGCTGGGGTTTGAAGTCGTTGGGGAAGGGGATGGCCGTTTTGGCCCGCAGCGCGGCCAGCTTTTCGCGGCGTTCGGTGATGAGCTGGTTTTCGTCCTGGATGGCAGGAGCCTGGTGCGGGGTGGCGGGCGTGTGTTGGGTCATTGCTGGGGGCGTCATCAACGCGTTGAATTTGCTGGGATTTTACGGCGCCCCTCGTAGAATCTGAGGTTTCGCCCGTATTTGGTCGTTCATGAGCCACATTGCAGCTTCCTCTTCGCCGTCCAGTTACTCGACCCGACTGCCCATCCTGGACCGTCCGGTCCGTTTTGCCCTGGTGGGATGCGGGCGCATCGCCAAGAACCATTTCGAAGCGCTGGCCAAGCACGCGCCGCGGGCCGAGCTGGTCGCCATCTGCGACACCCAGCCGGCCGCACTGGCGGCGGCGCGCGCGCTGGTCGGCGACTCGGTGCAGGCCTTCGATTCCCTCGACGCGCTGCTGGCGAACTCGGACGCTGACGTGGTCGTGCTCACCACCCCCAGCGGCTTGCACTCGCAGCAGGCCATCAAGGTGGCGCAGGCCGGGTGCCATGTGCTGTCCGAGAAACCCATGGCGACCAAGTTCGAGGACGGCGTGGCCATGGTGCGCGCCTGCCGCGATGCCGACGTCAAGCTCTTCGTGGTCAAGCAGAACCGCCTCAATGCCACCGTGCAACTGGTCAAGAAGGCGCTCGACGAGGGGCGCTTCGGCCGCATCTTCATGAGCACCGTCAACGTGTTCTGGACCCGCCCGCAAAGCTACTACGACGCCGCCCAGTGGCGCGGCCGCTGGGACCTGGACGGCGGCGCTTTTATGAACCAGGCCAGCCATTACGTTGACCTGCTGGACTGGCTGGTCGGTCCCGTCGACAGCGTGCATGCCTACACCGCCACGCTGGATCGCGACATCGAGGCCGAAGACACCGGCGTGCTCAGCGCGCGCCTGCGCCGCGGCGGCCTGGCCTCGATCAACGTCACCATGCTGACCTATCCGCAGAACCTGGAAGGCTCCATCACCATCCTCGGCGAGAAGGGCACGGTCAAGATCGGCGGCACGGCGGTCAACAAGATCGAGCACTGGCAGTTCGCCGAGCCGCATCCCGACGACGACAAGGTCAAGAACTCCAGCTACGACACTGGCAGCGTCTACGGCTTTGGCCACCCGCTGTACTACGACAACGTCATCCAGACGCTGCGCGGCGAAGCGCATGCCGAGGTCGACGGCTACGAAGGCCTGCGCTCGCTGGAAATCCTGATCGCGGCCTACCGCAGCGCGCGCGACGGGCAGCGGGTGGGGCTGCCGCTGGTGTTCTGACCTTGAATTCAGTTGTCCTGCTGCAGCCAGGCCGGGATGTCGCGCTGCTCATGCAGTATGCGCCAGACGTCGATGTAATCAGGGTGTTCGACGTAGAAGACCAGATAGGGAAACTTCTTGCAGCCCCAATGTCGCAGTCCCGGCAGGTCCAGCGCATGGGCGCAACGGCTTGAGCCTGTGGCGGGGTGTCGCTGGATGTGCGCAAGCGCCTGTTCAATCGCATCGATGAAGGCGAGCGCGGCTTGGGGCGCATCCTGTTCGACGTAGTAGCGCAGGGCGTCTTGCACGTCGGCATCGGCAAGGGCGCGTCGTCGAATGGGCTTGACGCTCATTTACGAGCAGGTGACGCGATATTGCGGCGCAGGCCGTCGAAGTAGTCGGCGTTAAATTCGCCAATGACTTCCGATTGAACGCCTTCGAGCAGTAAGCCGCGCAGCCGCTTGCGCTCCTGGTCCTTGCGTATGAGCTCGCGCACGTACTCGCTGGCCGTGCCATAGCCACCGCTGTCGACCTCGGTGTCGACGAAGGCCTTCAGTGCTTCTGGCAGGGAGATGTTCATCGTGCTCATGATGGCAATGCTAGTGTTTTGGCAAATTTTGGCAAGCTGAAGCGCAAGCCTTGCTGCTGAACTACCTGACAATAGCGCCATGAGCTACTGGAAACACGACAGCGCCATCGTCGACGAAGGCGCGCAGCTTGGCGAAGCCACCAAGGTCTGGCATTTCGCGCATGTGAGCGCCGGCGCGCGCATCGGTGCGCGCTGCTCGCTGGGGCAGGGCGTGTACGTGGGCAACGACGTGGTGATCGGCGACAACGTCCGCATCCAGAACAACGTCTCGGTGTACGACGCCGTGACGCTGGAGTCCGATGTGTTCTGCGGGCCCAGCATGGTGTTCACCAACGTCTACAACCCGCGCGCCGCGGTGGCACGCAAGGCCGAGTACCGCCGCACGCTGGTGCGCCAGGGCGCCACGCTGGGAGCCAACTGCACCATCGTCTGCGGCCACACGATAGGCTGCCACGCCTTCGTCGGCGCGGGTGCCGTGGTGCAGAAGGATGTGCCCGATTTCGCCCTGATGGTGGGCGTGCCGGCGCGGCAAATCGGCTGGATGAGCCGGTTCGGCGAGCGCCTGCAATTTGACGCCGACGGCTGCGCGACCTGCTCGCACACGGGCGACCACTACGAACTCAAGGACGGCGTCTGCACGCTCGTCCGCACCGGGAGCCCTGCGGCATGAGCGCCTTGCCCTTCATCGATCTCAAGGCGCAGTACGCAGCGCTCAAGTCCGACATCGACGCTCGCATCCAGCGCGTGCTCGACCATGGCCAGTACATCATGGGCCCCGAGGTCAAGGAGCTGGAAACGGCGCTGGCTGCGTACGTGGGCGTGAAGCACTGCATCACCGTCGCGAGCGGCACCGAGGCCTTGCTGATCGCCTTGATGGCGCTGGACCTGAAACCGGGCGACGAGGTCATCACCACGCCGTTCACCTTCGCGGCGACGGCGGAGGTGATCGTGCTGCTCGGTGGCGTGCCGGTGTTCGTCGACATCGAACCTGACACTTGCAACATCGATGCAGCGCTGATCGAAGCCGCCATCACGCCGCGCACCCGCGCCATCATGCCAGTGAGCCTGTACGGGCAGGTCTGCGACATGGACGAGATCAACGCCATCGCGGCACGGCACGGCAACATCCCGGTCATCGAGGATGCGGCGCAGAGCTTTGGCGCCAGTTATAGGAATAGGCGCAGCTGCGGCCTCAGCACCTGGGGCGCCACCAGCTTCTTCCCCAGCAAGCCGCTGGGCTGCTATGGCGACGGCGGTGCGCTGTTCACTGATGACGACACGCTGGCCCAGGCCGCACGCGAGATCCGCGTGCACGGTCAGAGCGCACGCTACACCCACACCCGCGTGGGCGTGGGCGGCCGCATGGACACGCTGCAATGCGCGGTGGTGCTGGGCAAGCTGATGCGTTTCGACTGGGAAATTGAACAACGCTTGCGCATCGGCGAGCGCTACCAGCAGGCGCTGGCTGAGCTGGACGTCGAACGCCTGGTGGTGCGTCCGGACCGCAACTGCGTCTGGGCGCAGTTCACCTTGCAGGTCAATCGCCGCGCCACCGTGCAGCAGGCCTTGCAAGAGGCAGGCATCCCGACGGCCATCCATTATCCCAAGCCCTTGCATCAGCAAGTGGCGTACTCGGCCTATGCCAAAGGCCAGGCTTTTTCTCATGCGGAGCGCGCCGCAGCGCACGTCATGAGCCTGCCGATGAGCGCGGACTTGTCAGTGCCAGACCAGGATCGGGTCATTGCGGCGATTCGAACCATAATAAATATGTAAGGTATGGCAGGACTAATGCGTTGGTTCAAGGCTCTTTGCCGACTTCCTTTCGACATGGTTTCCGTGCTCGATCCGATCCACTTTGGACTGAATCTGCGTCGATCTGCTGATACGGCACGTGCACGACGTCGTATTGCACGGGCTGGCGCCCATATGGCCCCCAATGTTCTTGTCGTGGCGCCTGAGCGGCTGACCATGGACATTGATTCATCTGTGCAAGGTGGTTGCACTTTGCATTGCGGAGGGATGGAGTGGTCGAAGGGGCAGGGGCGAATCCGACTAGGCGCGCGAAGTTACATTGGTCACGGTTGCGTGATCTATGGTGCAGGCAACGTTGAGATTGGCGCGGACGTGCTGGTTGGCCCAGGTGTCATCATCACCAGCCAAGGGCACAGTTTCGACGACCTGACGCGCCCAATCAAGGAACAATCGCATGTACTGGCCCCCATTCGAATCGAGGACGACGTTTGGATTGGCGCTGGATCATTGATTTTGCCGGGCGTTCACATTCAAAAAGGGGCGGTTATTGCGGCTGGAGCAGTTGTCAATCACGATGTCGGCGCCTATGACAAGGTTGCTGGCGTTCCCGCACGGCTTATAGGAAGCCGAACCATCGTGAAATACGAATGACGCGTATTGTTCGTGGCAGCTTGATTGCTCTGGCCTCGCGCGTTGCGGCGGCGGGGCTTGGCTTGGGTGTCACGCTAGTTACGGCGCGTCTGGGTGTAACGTCGCAAGGTACTTTTGCGCTTTACACGGCAATCGAATCTGCGCTCTTGCTGATGGGATCAGGCTGGGCCGCAGTAATTGCACGGCGAATTTCGCATTTTGCAGAGCGTCCGGTCGGGCTCGTCAGCGCCACTACGCTTTGGTCCATTGCGATGGGTTTGCTGTGCACCCTCCTGTTGATCATTGGCGGTCGCCTCCATACTGTTGAATTCCTTATGCCGCTTGTGTGGACGGCTCCTTTGATGCTTGTGGCACCCAATCTGATCGGCGTTTGGTTGGGAAGTGCACGCATGACGGCGATGGCCCTGCAAACACTTGCCCCAGTAGCCTTGACACTGCTGGGCATAGGGATTGTGTTCGTCAGAAGCGGTGTGCCGAGCTTGATCAGCGTGCTTTGGTGTTGGGCCTTGGCGCGTGCCAGTGTTGGTGTTTTTGTTTTGGCCATGGCATGGCGTGAGCGTTGGCTTGGTGCACCCGATTGGCGGGCGCTCATCGGGCAGTTACGTTTTTCAGCAATCATTGGTGCAACTAACCTGGTCGCATTGATGAATTACAAGGTCGATCTTTTCCTGGTTGAACGTCTGCTTGGGCGAGCAGATACTGGCGTGTATTCGATTGCTGTCTTGATCGCTGAATTGCTCTGGCTCATATCTTCGTCCGTGACTCAAGCGTCCTACGCTGGAATAGGAACGGCAGATCGATCGATGGCTGGAAAACGTACCGCCAAGGCGGTTCGCTTGAGTTTGTTGACGCTGCTTCTGATCAGTCCTCTCATTTGGGCTGCAGCCGTGGTCGTGCTGCCTCGGCTCCTTGGGCCAGGATATGAACATGTGCCCGTGCTCCTTGCGGCACTTTTGCCCGGCGTTGTCATGTATGGGGCCGCCTCTGGCCTTTCGGCATATTTCACAAATCATGCGGGCAGACCCATGCTTCCTGCATTGCTGGCAGGACTCTCCCTCGTACTCACATTGGTTCTTTCAGGGCTTCTTATACCTGCCTATGGTGCCCTTGGGGCTGCCGTGGCCACAACGCTGTCTTACATCGTCGCAGTGTGCGTTTCAATGCTCATGTTTGCATGGATGTCAGGGCAGCACATCTCAAGATTGTTCGTTCCCGATCAATCTGATTTGCAAGCTGTGAAGGGACTGTTTCGCCGGTTATCAGGGGTGAGGTCGTGAGCAGCCAACGACAGTTTTTTAAGATCATTGGAGGCGAGGTCGCCGTGCAATTGGCGCATGCGCAAGCAGTCTATGCATTCCAACGGCCGAGTTGGGTCAGAGCCGTTGCCGCCGTACGTAGACGACCTCATGATTTTGTTGTGGTGGAAGCTCGGACGCCCGAGCCGGTTTACCTGTTTGGCGCTATTCACCGACGTGCCGGAGTGCCAGTCTTTGAGTCTATGCCTATGGCCGGTTACGGCAGTTGGGTCGGAGGGGGGCGTGTCTTGCCTGATGATCGGGCGGTGTCATTGACACGCGAGTGGGTGCGTCGGGTCAATTTCGCCGCACTTGACGTGACCAGCCCGCCGAATTGCTCGTTTGCAGTTCCTGGCCCAAGTTGCTTGGGCAAGGTTTCGGACTTTCAAACCCACTTGCTGACGCTAGGAGATGACGCAACGATGCTCTCCCGCATGCAACCGCGTTTTAGGGCATACATGCGGAAGATGGAGAGCTCGGGGTACACCTTCGAATTCGGCGACGCAAGTCGATTGCCTGAGTTCATGCATTGGTATCTCGCTGGCAGCGATAACTGGCAACAGGAGGCCGCAACGCTGATGCCAATGGATTTTTTTGCGGCCCTGCTCACAGGTGGCGACGGGAAATTGCTGTTTACCAAGCACCTGGGCACACCGGTTGGCGCTGCACTGTTTCTTGTAGGGCGGCGCGAAGTCCAATACCAAGCGTCAGGCATCGTTAGGACGGCTGCAGGTATTTCACCGATGGAAGCCATGTTGTGGCACGCCGCCAGGTGCTTTCGGGACCAAGGAATGGAAGCTATCAA
This sequence comes from Burkholderiaceae bacterium, assembly GCA_019234815.1. Taxonomy (GTDB): domain Bacteria; phylum Pseudomonadota; class Gammaproteobacteria; order Burkholderiales; family Burkholderiaceae_C; genus JAFALA01. The sequence goes on from JAFALA010000070.1 coordinate 63,313, forward strand.
TTTGGGTGCTAGCGCTGGATTGGACTCCGTGCGCCGCTTCAAGGAAAAGTTTGGTGCGCAATCCGTTGCATATCGCCGTTTCCGCTGCTTACTGCCCCAGCTTCAAGGTTTGGTTTTTGCGTCTCCAGTTTTTTATAGATTGCCATGAAGCTTGTCTTGATCGGCGACGCGCAAAGTCCGCATCTGCTCAAGTGGGCGCGCGCGCTGGCGCCTGAGGTGGAGCTGTGGGCCGCGTCGTCGCGCGGTTTCACGCCCGAGTTCGAAGCCGTGGTGCCGGCTGCGCGCCGCTATGCGATGGACACGAATCCCGACCATGGCGGCGGCAACGTGTCGGTGCTCAAGCACCTGCCTGGCCTCGGCCGCTGGCTGGCGCAGGTCGACGCCGACTGGCTGCACGCGCATTACCTGACCTCGCACGG
>JAFALA010000006.1 GCA_019234815.1 Burkholderiaceae bacterium
CCCCAAGCGACGACGCCGCCATGGAAGACGACACCCCCGACCGCGTGATCCTGCCGTCGCTGGAGACGCCCACGCTCACCAAGGCCGAACTGGCCGAGCTGCTGTTCGAGCGCCTGGGCCTGAACAAGCGCGAGTCCAAGGACATGGTCGAGGCTTACTTCGACATCGTCCACAGCACGCTGGTACGCGGCGATGACGTCAAGCTCTCGGGCTTTGGCAACTTCAACATCCGCCGCAAGGCGCCGCGCCCGGGCCGCAACCCGCGTACCGGCGAATCGATCCCGATCAAGGCGCGCAACGTCGTCACCTTCCATGCCAGCCACAAGCTCAAGGACCAGGTGCAAGGTGATACACCCGGCGAGGATGACTTCGAGTAGAGTCTGTCCTCCCCAGCGGAAGCCCTTGATTTGAATGGACAAGTCCCTGCCAGCCATCCCGGCGAAGCGCTACTTCACCATCGGTGAGGTCAGCGACCTGTGCGGCGTGAAGCCGTACGTGCTGCGCTACTGGGAGCAGGAGTTCACGCAGCTCAAGCCGATGAAGCGGCGCGGCAACCGGCGCTACTACCAGCACCACGAGGTGCTGCTGATCCGCCGCATCCGCGACCTGCTGTACGACCAGGGTTTCACGATCAGCGGTGCGCGCAATCAGTTGACCGATGGCATCGGTCCGCGCGGTGGCGACCTGGCGGCCTCGTTCAAGAGCGACGCCGCCGAAGCGTTGCTGCGCAGCGCCGAGGCGATGGCGGGTGACGGGGTCGACGACGAGATCGACGCTGAGGAGCCGATGCATGTGCCGATGGTGGCGGGCAACCGGCTGTCCATCGAACAGGTTCGCGCGGAACTGCTGTCGATTCGTGAGAGTTTGCTTGCCTGAGCGGTGAAAGACTGCATATAATGCAAGGCTCAGTCGGAGCGTAGCGCAGCCTGGTAGCGCACTTGCATGGGGTGCAAGGGGTCGCGAGTTCGAATCCCGCCGTTCCGACCAAAAAAAGCAAGACAGATCAAGGACTTAGAAGCTTCGGCCTCTAAGTCCTTTTTCATTGTGCGCTCAGCATGGGCGCGCACCTGGAGGTGCAAGTCCTCCCGCGAGCTGGTCACAGTGAGCGAAGTGAAGCGCAACTGCATGAGGGTGACCGAGTGTGGGGAGGAAGCGTGGAGCGTAAATCGCGAGCCGATGGACAAGAACCGCATAGAAGGCGTTGCCGAGCAGGGCGAGCGGGCCACAAACCGCGAAGCTCTCGTGACCAAGGCGAAGCGGCGTAGATGCGGCGGTTGCGCGATGAAGGAGTGCGTTCTTACCTGGGGAGTCCTCGCCTAGTGCCTGAAAGGGCAACGGTGTCGAACCGGAGCGAGGTGTCAGCAGAGGCCGTAGTAGTCACAGGATAGGTCGGCGAGACTGAAGCTAGTGGCGAAGGGCCGAACGAGAGGGAGTGTTCGACGACATGTCGACGCAACAGGCCAGGCGTCAGATGCCTGCGCAAGCGGGGCGAGCGGTGGCGGCGCGCGGTGAAGCTGCGCGAGAAGCCGTGAGCGACGAAGCCTGCGGCTCGCGGTGTGAGACGAAGAGCACAGGGTCAGCGCTGCTAGAGGCGGCGCTGACGAGAGAGAACCTGCGGCGGGCGTTCAAACGGGTGCGGGCCAACAAGGGGGCACCGGGAGTCGACGGTCTGGACATTGACCAGACCGCGCGACATCTGGTGACGGCCTGGCCGGCGATACGCGAACAACTGCTGCTGGGGGCGTACCGGCCGATGCCGGTGCGACGGGTGGCGATCCCGAAGCCGGACGGAGGCGAGCGAGAGCTAGGCATCCCGACGGTGACGGACCGACTGATCCAGCAGGCGGTGCTGCAAGTGCTGCAGCCGATTCTGGACCCTACCTTCAGCGAACATAGCTACGGCTTTCGGCCAGGACGGCGTGCGCACGACGCGGTGCTAGCCGCGCAGTCGCACGTGCAGTCAGGCCGGCGGATCGTGGTGGACGTCGATCTGGAGAAGTTCTTCGACCGGGTCAACCACGACATACTGATCGACCGCTTAAGGAAGCGTATTGGAGAAGACGGAGTGATCCGACTGATCCGGGCGTACCTGAACGCGGGCATGATGAGCGATGGCGTGGTGCAGGAGCGATACGAGGGCACACCGCAAGGTGGACCGCTCTCACCGCTGCTGGCGAATGTGTTGCTGGACGAGGTGGATAAGGAGTTGGAGCGGCGTGGCCATTGCTTCGTACGCTACGCGGACGATGCGAACGTGTACGTTCGCTCGCGCCGCGCGGGCGAACGGGTGATGGCGTTGCTGCGCCGGCTGTACGGTCGGCTGCGCTTGAAGGTCAACGAGACCAAAAGCGCGGTGGCCAGCGTGTTCGGACGCAAGTTCCTGGGCTATAGCTTCTGGGTCGCGCCAGGGCGCGTGGTCAAACGTCGGGTGGCGGATAAACCGCTGGCGACGTTCCGGCAACGCATCCGGGAGCTGACGTCGCGCTCGGGAGGACGCAGCATGCGGGACGTAATACGCCGGGTACGCGCGTATCTGCTGGGCTGGAAAGCGTACTACGGATTGGCGCAGACACCGAAGGTCTGGCGTGGACTGGACCAATGGTTGCGGCGCCGGTTACGGGCGATCCAACTCAAGCAGTGGAAGCGGGGTACCACGATGTATCGCGAACTGCGGGCCATGGGAGCCCCGGCCGAAGTTGCGTATCGGGTGGCGGCCAATAGCCGCCGATGGTGGCGTAACAGCGGCAAGGTCCTGGGGAGCGTCATGACCGCGTCTTGGTTCGACCGATTGGGCCTACCTCGTCTCTCCTGACCTCAACTTCTCGAACCGCCCGGTGCGGACCCGCATGCCGGGTGGTGTGGCAGGGGCGCAGCCAGAGGGCTGCCCCCTATGCCGATTGGCGGCGCATCGAGGTGAAGGAAAACCGCAATCAGCACCACGCCCAGGCCGTTCCGCCCTGGGCGTGGTGAAACGCAATTCCGGGCGCGGCAGTGGCCGCGCCCGATGTTCATGGCCAACAGCCGAATCAGAACGCCGCCGAGCATCCGCCCGGCCCACACCTGCGCGCTGCGCTTGCCTCCGGGGGAAAGCCCTCCGGGCTATCCCCGCCACGCGATGCTTGGCGCCCCTCGATGCTGCCGAACCGGCTACGCCGGATCGGCCCGGCCAGCGCCCCGCCGCGATGGACGGGGTGCTGGCGAACACGCTGGCGCTTGCTGCGGCAGGTTGTGCAAATGCGTGCCGTCCTCAACGCTGGTGGTTCCTGCTCATCACGTCCACGAAGGACGGTTCACGGACAACCCGCCCGGCATCGCTATGGAGCTTCCACGCCACGCCTCAAGACTGGCGCCGCAAGGTGCGGTGCGGGCGTTCTCGTCTGTTGTCGGGTGCTTGACTTGGCCCGCGTCAATGGGCGAGCCGGAGCAGCCTTCATGCGGGATGCCGAGTCGGCCCTGTCTCCTTGCGGTGCGGTTCGGCCCAAGGCGTTCTTGTGTTGGTGTGAATCCTGGCGGTGGCGCGGCTGCGCCTCGGGCTTCATGGCTGCAACCGTCCGGCAAAAACAATTTCCCCTGCGCTGCGCGCATTCCTCGCGGGACAAATTCTTTTCGCCTCCCGGCTCTCCACTGCGTTGCGACCGCAAGCGGTGCAGCCAGCCCGTCCCCCGCCGGCCGGATCACAACAAGGACGCGATGGGCGCGAACCTTGTTCCACCGAAAGGAGAAATCATCATGGCCAACATCGGCACCTTCACCGCAGACAAAGACGGCTTCACCGGCACGCTTCGCACACTGACGCTCAACGTCAAGGTCAAGCTGGTGCCCAACGACAAGGGCGACAACGAGAAGGCCCCCGACTTCCGCCTGCAGGCGGCCAGTCACGACATTGGCGCGGCGTGGAAGAAGACCAGCGAGGCCGGGCGGGAGTACATCTCCGTGACCCTCGATGATCCTTCGTTCCCGGCCACGGTCTACGCCCGCCTGATCGAAGGCGAGGATGGCACGCACGACTTGATCTGGTCGCGCAGCAAGCCCCAGGCGACGTGACCGCTGCCCGCAGCGCCCCGCCACGGCGGGGCGCTGCGCTGTGGGTTCGTCCCGAACGCGGCGGCAATAGGCAATGGCCCATAGCGGGCTGCGTCTTCCTGTTTGGGAGCAGTGTCTGCGGTTACGGTCAAGACATGGCGTGCCGGCGCGATGCGCCGCCGGGCTTTACGGGCTGCGCCCCGTGCCGTCTTTGCCGTCACGGCCATCCGGCTCCAATCCCTCACGCCTTCGCGCCTGCGGCGCTGCGCGCTTCGCTTGCCTCCCGGGGAAAGCCCTGCGGGCTATCCCCGCCGCGCACAGCTTGGCGCCCCTCGATACCGCCGAACCGGCTGCGCCGGATCGGCCCGGCCAGCGCCTACGGCTGGGCCGCCGCTGCGAGCTGGCTTTCAGCCTCGCTCATCAGCGCGGCCGTGCTGCATTCGAGCGCGCCGGCGATCTTGAAGATGATTGCCAGCGTGGGCATGTGCTCGCCGCGCTCGATCTTGCCCATGTGCGACCGCTCGACACCGGCCAGGTGCGCCAGCGATTCCTGCGCGATGCCGCGCTCCATCCGCAGCGCACGCACCGCGGCGCCGAAGGCGTGAGCCAACTCGGCGTCGTGGGTGGTGGCGCCGGCCGGTCGGCCGCGCTGAATGGGTCGCTTCTGCATAGACAGAAGCGTCAAGTCGCAGCACAATTAAAACCACGTTATCTTTAACTCTTTCGTCGACATCTCACTGTTTTGCGTTTTTACGGAAATCCGCATTTGTGCCTCTGCGGATTTCCACAAAGGCGCAAAGCCACGGATTCACAATCGTGCTTTTTCCCAAATCTGCCGATGCGGCTTTGCGTTTTCACGCTTGGGCGGATTTGTGGATCGGGAAGGGATCGCCATGAACCCACTCATCACCGAGGACGAGCGCCAGCGTCTGCTGGCCCACGGCCAAGCCCGTGCCGATGGTCATGGTGGCGACCCGCTACCCGTGGTGCGCCTGTTCACACCGGACGCACATCTCACCTGGCTTCTTGCTTCGCTCGACCCGGCCGACGGCGATACGGCCTACGGCCTCATCGACCTGGGCCTGGGCATGCCCGAGCTGGGCACAGTGAAGCTGTCCGACCTGACATCCATCGTCGGGCCGCTAAAACAGCCCGTGATGCGGGATCAGTATTTCCAGGCGGCACGTCCCTTGTCGGAATATGTCCGGCTGGCCCAGGAGAACGGCTCCATCGTTGACTGAACCGTTCGCGTGCGCATTGAGACTATTTCTGTCTAGCTCCAGACCTACCTGATCTCAATTCGCACTCTTGCACCAAGGTAGCGCCGCGTGCTTAAAAAAGTCACGATCTCCGAAAGAGATTGCGGCACCTTAATTTGCGCCACGTGACGCTTTGGCTTACGTGGTCGTCGTATTCGGACGAATTGCGCAATACCCGGAGCCAATCGATCTTGATACTTGATGTTACGCATTAAGCAGTTGGGATGATGTCTTGATTTGGACATGGTGGCTCCGTTCTTGATCGTCCGTGACGACGTTCCTGCTGTTCGACGGGAGCTTGCGTCATGGTCAATCCTCGCCATATCGCGCATTGGTATCCGACCGCCGCGTACCTCTACATCCTCTGCCTGGACACGCTCGCGCTGGCTTGGGAGTATCTGCGCCGCCACCCCGACTACCGGCTCGATTGGCTGCGCCACCAACGCCGGCCGCAAGCGGCCCAACAGGTGGCGCTTCGCTGGGGCTTGCGTCTGCTGGAAGATCCGGCCCTGGATGCGCGCGACGCGCATCCGGCCTGGCTGCCCGGCCACGATGCCGTGGTGCAACTCCATCCCGATGCCGATCCGCCGCCCGATGCGGCGGCCTTCGAGTTCTGGCACATCCCCGGTCACAAACAACTGCTGAATGACGGCAAAGGGCTGGCGCTGATCGCGCGCAGTCCTGGCCATTGCGCGCGCTTCGCGCTGGCGCCCGGCCTGGAAGACGGCATGGCGGTCGCCTATGCCAATCGCGGAAGTGGCGGCGGCGTTGCCGCGCCTGCGCCTGCGCGCAGCGCGACGCTGGCCGCAGCCAGGCCTCGACCGACACCGGCCGAGCTGCTGGAGCTGCACACCCTGCAGGCGCTCGACGCAACCCTGGCGGGCGCGTCCTTGCGCGACGTGGCCGAAGGACTGTTCGGCGCCGACGCCGTGGCGGCCGACTGGCACGCCGACGGCGACCTGCGCGCCCGCGTGCGCCGGCTGGTGCGCCGAGGCAATGCATTGATGCGCGGCGGCTATCGCCGGCTAGCACAACTGCCGCTGCTTGAGAAGGGGCGTTTTGATGGGGACGCAAAACGTCCCTGAGCAGCAGAGCTTCGTTTTCTGAGACTGCCTCCATCCGGCTGCGCTGTGTGGCCGGAGCTTCAAAACCGATGGAGGTTCACACCATGCGTCCCGCTCCCTTGCGGCCCTCTGCAACAGTTTCGGCCACTGTCTCCACCGCTGCCGCGCAGCCGCAGCGCTATCTCACCAACGACGAAGCCGCCGACTACCTGCGCCTGTCGCCGCGTACGCTGGAGAAACAGCGCGTGCTCGGTGGCGGCCCGCGCTTTCGCAAGTTCGGCCGGCGCGTCATGTACGCCGTGGCCGACCTCGATGCCTGGGCCGCCGACCGCAGCTTCGAGACGACTTCCGATCCCGAATACGCCGAGCACCACTCGGCGGACAGCCGTGCGCGCTGATCGCTGGCACGCGCCAGGCCATCGCCATGTCCAGCCCCGCGCTGCCGTCCCGGCAGCGGCCTTCGCAAGAACGCGAACAGCTCGACCTGTTCCGCGCCTTGCCGGGCGACATGGCGCCGCGCGACAGCCAGGACTTGATGGCCTTTCCGTTCTTCTCGCTGGCGAAGTCGCGGCGCACGGCGCCGATCGACTTTCGCGCGGGCAACGTCACGATCCGCGTGGAGGGCACGGTCGAACACGGCATCGCCACGATCTGGGACGCGGACGTGCTGATCTGGGCGGCCTCGCAGATCGTGGAAGCCCGCGACGCGGGCCTGCGGCCGTCGCGGCTGATGCAGGCCACGCCCTACGAGATCCTGCGCTTCATCGGGCGCGGTACGTCGCTGCGCGACTACCAGCGCCTCAAAGCCGCGCTGGATCGCCTGCAATCCACGACCGTGGCCACGTCCATCCGCGAGACGACCGGGCGGCGCCTGCATCGGTTTTCGTGGATCAACGAGTGGAAGGAGCTGGCCGATGCCCGCGGCTCGCCGCTGGGCATCGAGCTGATCCTGCCGGACTGGTTCTATGCGGGTGTGATGGATGCTGCCCTAGTGCTGACCATCGACCCGGCGTATTTCCGGCTGACGGGCGGCATCGAGCGCTGGCTGTACCGGCTGGTGCGCAAGCACGGCGGGCGGCAGCAACACGGCTGGCAGTTCGACTTTCGGCACCTGTGGCGCAAATCGGGCAGCGCCACGCGCTTCTCGGACTTCGCCTACGACCTGCGCGCGCTGGCCGCGCGACAGTCGCTGCCCGGCTACGTCCTGGGCATCGAGCGGATGCCGGGCGATGGGGCCGAGCTGCTGACCTTCCGGCCCGTGCCGTACACGGCACGGGGATAAACGGTGCGCGGCCTGTGGACGGGCTCGTGCTATCAGGAGTACGAGGGCTCGTGCTATCGGGAGTACGCCTATCGTGCTATCAGGAGTACGCGCCGGCCGCAAAGCCAGTAACAGCGCGGGTTTGGGCGCCCTCTAACTTCCCTAACTCAAAGTCTCTAACTGGTAGGAGCAGCGCCGCGCCACTGTGGACAACTGCCACACGGCGCGAAGCGCAGCAGCAACAGCCGGGCTTTCCAATACGGAGGGCCAGGCCATGATCGTCGCGCTGCTCAACCAGAAAGGCGGCGTGGGCAAGACCACGCTCGCCACCCACATCGCCGGCGAGCTGGCGATGCGCGGGCAGTCAGTCATCCTGCTGGATGCCGACCCGCAGGGATCTGCGCTGGATTGGACGCAGCGCAGAAGCCAGCAGGGCTTGCCCAGGCTGTTCAGCGCCGTGGGCCTCGCACGCGAGACGCTGCACCAGGAGGCGCCAGAACTTGCCAGGCGGGCCGATCACATCGTCATCGACGGGCCACCGCGCATCGCCGCCTTGGCGCGCTCCGCGCTGCTGGCGGCCGAGCGCGTGCTGATCCCGGTGCAGCCCAGCCCCTACGACTTGTGGGCCAGCGCCGAAATGGTGGCGCTGATCCGTGAGGCGCAAGTCTTCCGGCCAGCGCTGCGCGCGGCCTTCGTCATCAACCGGCGTGTCAGCACGACCGTGATCGGGCGAGAAGCACGCGGCGCGCTGGCCGAGCAGCCGCTTCCTGCGCTGCGCGCGGAAGTGCATCAGCGCATCGTGTTCGCCGACAGCGTGGCCGCTGGCCGGCTCGCACGCGAGACGGCACCGGACAGCGCCGCCGCGCGCGAAATCACTGCGCTGGTGGACGAACTGCTGCGGTGGCCGACATGAGCACGAAGCCTACAGCTCGCGCCAAGCGCGTCGGCATCGGCGCGCGCCCGCCTGCGAATCCGCACGCCGAGGCGTGGATTCGCCAGGGCAGCGCCGACGACCTCCAGAAAGGCGACCTCTACACGGCCCGCCTGACCCTCGACATCACGCCCGCCATGCGCTCGCGCATCAAGGTATCGGCCTTCACGCAGGGCGTGACGGTGGCCGATCTGCTGCGCGCGCTGCTGGAGCGCGAGTTCCCGGAGAAATCCCCATGACCGCACAAACTTCGGCGGCGCCGTCGCCATCACCTGCCGCACCTGTCGGTCTGGCCGACAGCGTGCCGCTGACGCTCGTTGCGCTGGCCTACATCGACCAACGCTTTGACCTCTATCTGCGCTTCGGCGAGCCGGTGCGCACCTTCCGGTTCGACCGCTGGCGGCGCTCCGCCGTGTTCCAGCCGAATGCCGTGTTCTGCCGTATTCGATGGCAGTCCAACGACTACGGCACGATCCGCTGGCAGCTCATGGTGATGCAGGCTTGCACGCCGCTGGATGGCGCACAGCGCATCCCCGGCGTGCAGCCGGGCGCGCGCCTGCTGCTGCACGCCGAAGGCGAGCCATCGGTGCGCGCCGTGCTGGAGCGCATCGACGCCATCGAGGCGCTGGGCATCGCGCCCGCCGCCGCCTCGCCCGCGTACTGGCGCACGCTCGCCAACCGGCTCGCTGCGCGCCTGCCGCTGCCCGAATACACCGCAGAGCGGCACGCCGCCTGGCTGGCCGGGAGGGCGCTGTCATGACCACGATGACTGCAACATCGCCTCGCTCGCGCCTGCGCGCTCGCCTCGTGCTGGCGAGCTTGTCCGCCTGCGGCCTCGCTGCGCTGGCCTGGGCGTCCTTCGTGCATCCGCTGCCGCGCCTGACCTACAACCCGTCCGACAGCGTGGCGGTGGGGTGGTATCGCGTCGTTCCGCTCGATCCGCCCGATCTGAGGACGGGCTCGCTGCCACGCCCGCTGTCCGTGGGCAGCATCGTCCTGACCCGCTTGCCGGCCGCCGCCGCCGCGCTGGCTGCGCAGCGCGGCTACCTGCCGACGCGCGTGCCGCTGCTCAAGCGCGTGGGCGCGATGGCGCCGCAGGAAGTGTGCATCGTTGACGGCAGCGTTCGTATCGACGGCGTGCCTTCGGCCGCCGTGTTGCCCGCCGACCGGTTGGGGCGTCCGCTGCCATCCTGGCCGCAGTGCCGGCAGCTTCGGCCCGGCGAACTGTTCCTGCTCAGCGTCATCAATCCGGCGTCGTTCGACAGCCGGTACTTCGGGCCGGTCAGCGCATCCACCGTGATCGGCATCGCGCATCCGGTCTGGTTGGAGAAACGCCCATGATGACCGCCGACTCGCTGCACGTTGCCGTGCATCTCGTCATGCCATCGGACGGGCGTTCAAGCTGTCGTCGCGCGTGCAGTGCAGGCGCCAATCCTTCGGCTTGGGCGCTGCACTTCACGCTGCCTTCTCACGTGCAGGCGTCTTGCCTCGAACGCGCCGGGCCTGTGGCCCTGGCCGCGTTCTCCGGGGCGCTGGCTGCCAGCAGCACAGCGCCACCGAGCCGCCGCTGCCGGGAGCGCGAGCGGGAGGCGAAGGCGGAAGGCAAGATAAAAGGACGCGGCACCGGGCCGCGTCGAAAGCCAGTCTGCACGTGGGGTTGGCGCAGCACGGCGCGGCTTCGCCGCCGTGCCGCTTGTGGCGCGAGGCCCGCGCCGATGCAGGCATGTCCGCGTGCTTCGCACGACCGGACACGCCGCAGCTTTCAGGGAGCACGGCCATGACCGACCGCCGCGACGACGATTTCCGGGTGCGCCCCAGCGCCCCACGGAGCCGGGGCAAGGGCCAGGGGCAGAGCTTCGTTTCCAAGGTGCTCAAGCAGACGGGCAAGGCCAGCAGCGGCAAGTCCACGGTGCGCCGTCCCGCGTCGGCGCGTGGCACCGGCCAGCGCCCCGGCTCACGCCTGGGGCGCGGCCACACGGCGGCGCGCTTCGCAGGGGCGAAGCTGACGCCCCTATCGCGGCGCGTGACCATAAAGACGCTGTTGGTCAACCAGCGTCAGGCTAGCCCGCAGTCGCTCGCCAAGCACCTGCGCTACATCGAGCGCGATGGCGTGGGTCGCGACGGCGAGCCGGGCCAAGCCTATGGGCCGCAAACCGATACCGCCGACCTCGACGCCTTCAAGGAACGCTGCGCCAACGACCGGCACCATTTCCGCTTCATCCTCTCGCCCGAGGATGGCGCGGAGCTGGAAGATCTGCGCACCTACACGCGGCACCTCATGGGACGCATGGAGGCCGACTTGGGCACGGGCCTCGATTGGGTGGCCGTCAACCACTGGAACACCGACAACCCGCACACACACATCGTCGTGCGCGGGCGCGACGACACGGGCAAAGACCTCATCATCGCGGGCGACTACATCGCCGATGGTTTCCGCCACCGCGCCGCCGAGCTGGCAACCGAATGGCTGGGGCCGCGCACCGAGCTGGAGATCCAGCAGACCTTGCAGCGCGAGGTGGATCAAGAGCGGTGGACGAGCCTGGATCGCACCTTGAAGCGCGAGGCCGGCGACGATGGCCTGGTGCATGTCGAACGGCTCAACGAACCCCGGCTGCAACGCCAACGCCTGCTGCTGATCGGCCGGCTGCAACGCTTGCAGCGCCTGGGCCTGGCCGACGAGACGAGGCCCGGCACCTGGGCCGTCCATGCCGATGCGGAAAAGACCTTGCGCGCCCTGGGCGAGCGCGGCGACATCATCCGCACCATGCAGCGGGCCATGCGTGGCGAGCCGCGCGAGCTGGCGGTGTTCGAGCCGGGGGACGATGGCCGAACCATCCTCGGGCGCGTAGCTGCGAAGGGGCTGGCCGACGAGCTGCGCGACCGGGGCTATCTGGTCATCGATGGCGTGGACGGCAAGGCCCACTACGTTGGGCTCAACGCCCGCGACGAGTTGGCGAACTACCCGGTCGGCGCCGTGGTGGAGGTGAAAGGATCGGCCGACGTGCGCGCGGCAGACCGTAACATCGCCACGCTGGCTAGCGATGGGCTGTATCGCACCGACCACCACCTCGCCATCGCGCAGGGCCAGGCCATGCCGGGCCGTGATCCACAGGAGGTTGTCGCGGCGCATGTACGCCGCTTGGAAGCCCTGCGCCGGGCTGGCATCGTGGAGCGCATGGCCGAAGGGCTATGGAAGGTGCCGAGCGACCTGCCCGAGCAAGGCCGCCACTACGACGCCCAGCGCCTGGGCGGCGTGGCCGTGGAGCTGAAATCGCATCTGCCCATCGAGCGGCAGACGCGCGTGATCGGGGCCACGTGGCTCGACCAGCAGTTGATCGGCGGTGGCGCGGGCCGGGGCGAGCTGGGCTTTGGTGGCGAGACCAAGCAGGCGATGCAGCAGCGCGCCGACTTCCTGGTCGAACAAGGGCTGGCCGAGCGGCGCGGGCAGCGCGTGATCCTGGCACGCAACCTGCTGGGCACGCTGCGCAACCGGGAGCTGGCCCAGGCCGCGAAGGACATTGCTGCCGAAACTGGCCTGGAGCATCGCTCGGTGGCCGACGGGCAGCGCGTGGCAGGCATCTACCGGCGCTCCGTCATGCTCGCCAGCGGGCGCTATGCGATGCTCGATGACGGAATGGGGTTCAGCCTGGTGCCGTGGAAGCCGGTGATCGAACAGCGACTGGGACAACAACTCGCCGCGACAGTCCGTGGCTCAGGAGTGTCGTGGGAGCTTGGAAAGCAGCGAGGCATGTCAATCTGACAATCGCCCGAGGACTACGTACTCACAGCGGCACGGCGCGTCTTGACGCTGCCCGAGCTGAGCTTCTGATGGCCATGTGCCTCTAGCTCACCGTGTCTGAGTGCTGAACTCACCAGAGCAACTTGCAGGGCGATCAGCCGCCTCAAATCCTTGCCATCAGTTGCCACTAGCTTGAACCCACGCATCGCCGACATCAACGTGCGGGCGATCTCATCGGCCGTGGCTTTCAACCCCGAAGCCCTAACCGAGTCCTGCAACAGATCGGCGAGGCACATCTGAAGTTTGACGTAGGCGTGCTCAAGGCCAGGCATCTGGCTGTCCAGGGACAGCAGATCCTGGGCGTCGGGATGGGCTTTGACCTCGTCGTACCCCTTGGCGATGGACAGCTCCAACGCATGGGTCAGCTTGCGCTCCAGTGACCAGTCTGCCTTCAAGGTGGACGCAATCGTGTCGAGCATCGAGTCGGTCATCCACTCGACGACAGCCTGAAAGACCTCGGCCTTGCCGGGATACACAAGGTACAGCGCAGGCCGCGACAGACCCGCTTCTTTCGCGAGGTCTCCCATCGTGGTACGGGCAAACCCATAGCGAAAGAAGACGTTGTACGCCGCCTGGATGACATGGAGTTCTCTATCGGTCTTCATGGCTTCATTCTGACATTCAAATAAAAAATGTCAAGTCGTCCATTGACATTTGGACGAAAAGTGTCAGAATGAAGTCAAGCGGCGAGAAAACGATGTCACCGTCCACAGGGCGGCCAAGGTTTCACGACGCTGATCGAGGTCTGGCGCATGTCGCGGCAGGCCACCCAACCTGATCTGTCAAAGGAACCCATCATGTCTCTCACCTCTTACGTCTCTCTCGGCCGCTCCGGCCTTCGCGTCAGCCCCTTCGCTCTCGGCACCATGACCTTCGGCCAGGAATGGGGCTGGGGCGCCGATGCTCCGACCTCCCAGGCCATCCTGGCCCGCTATCTGGAACTCGGCGGCAACTTCATCGACACGGCCAACGGCTACACGTTCGGGCACGCCGAGAAGATCATCGGCGACTACATCGGCAAGGACAGGGCGCTGCGCGACCGCCTGGTGCTGGCAACGAAGTTCGGCATGAACCTGTACACCGGCGACCCGAACGGCGGCGGCGCCAGCGCCAAGGCCATCACGCGCGCCTGCGAGCAGTCGCTGCGCCGCTTGCAGACCGACTACATCGACCTGTACTGGATGCACGTGCCGGATCAGGGCACGCCCATCGAGGAAACGCTGCGCACGCTGGAGAACCTGGTCACTTCGGGCAAGGTACGCTACATCGGCTTCTCCGATACGCCGAGCTGGAAAGTAGCGCAGGCGCAAACCATCGCCTCGATGCGCGGCTGGACGACGTTGGCTGGCCTGCAGCTCGAATACTCCCTGCTGGAGCGTTCGGTGGAGGCGGAACTGATGCCGATGGCACAGGAGCTTGGTCTTGGTGTGGTCGTCTGGTCGCCGTTGGCGAACGGCATGCTGTCGGGCAAATACACCCGCGCCAACGCCGGCAACGTGGACGGCTCCCGCGCGACCCAGTTCGGCCTGCCGTTCGGGGAACGCGAGTTCGCCATCATCGACGCGTTGACCGGCATCGCCAACAAGCATGAAACCACGGTGGCCGCCGTCGCGCTCGCGTGGGTCCGTGCGCGCACGGGTGTCAGTTCCACGCTGCTCGGCGCGCGCACCGTTGCGCACCTGGACTCGAATGTGAAGGCGCTGGACGTGCGCCTGACCGTCGAGGACATCGCTCAACTGGACTCGCTTTCGGAGCCGCCGATGTCTTTCATCACCAAGATGGCTGGTCTTGCTGATGTGGTCATCCACCACAGCACGACCGTGAACGGCCACACCAGCCCGGCTTGGTGGGGCGCTCCTACCAGCGATGCAGCACGGTACTGAGTCGTCTGAAGTCGCTGTTCGTCCTCATCGTTCAACGGAGGCAAATCATGACCATTTCTTCAAGGCGCGCCAGTGGGCTGAGGCTTGAGCGCATGCAGGCGTCGAAACAATATCGGGGCGGTGCGTTCGTGAATACCTATCCGCCGATGGAAACGGTTACGAACTCGGTCTGGTCAAAGGCTTCTACCTTGGTGGAGTTCATGCTTCCCGGCCAAGGTAGAAGCCCCGGGCGAGCACTACCGATATCTGACCCCCGCGAAATTTGGGAAAAACCGGCTGACACCGGCATACGTGCGACCTGGCTCGGGCATTCGACGGTGTTGCTGGAGATCGACGGGTTCCGCGTCCTGACCGACCCGGTGTGGGCGCACAGGGCTTCACCGTTCAACTTTGCAGGACCGAAGCGCTTCCAGCCGGCCCCGGTGGATATCGCTTCACTGCCTCCGCTGGATGCCGTGCTGATTTCGCACGATCACTACGACCATCTTGATCGCGCCAGCGTGTCCATACTGGCTGCGAAGGGTGCGCGCTTCGTGACATCGCTAGGCGTTGGACTCCATCTGGAGGCATGGGGAGTTCCCGCCGCTCTCATTACTGAACTGGATTGGTGGGAGCGCGCGGTGCTGCCCGGCGGCCTCACCATCACTGCGACGCCGGCGCACCACTTCTCTGGTCGAGGCATCGGCGATAGCAACGCTACGCTGTGGTCGTCGTTCGCTCTACGCGGCGACCGCAGCGCAGCGTTTTTCAGCGGTGACACTGGACTCTCCGCGGCCTTCGGGGATATCGGGCGTCTGCTTGGGCCTTTCGATTTGGTCATGATGGAGGTGGGTGCATTTCACCCATCTTGGGGCACTGTGCATCTCGGCCCGGAGAACGCTTGCAAAGCCTGGGCTGCCATCGGTAGTGGTCGATTGCTACCCATTCATTGGGGCACGTTCGACTTGGCTACTCACGCTTGGTATGAGCCGGCAGAAGTTCTACTGGCGCGAGTTCCTTCCGAGCAGCTTGTTATGCCGCGCCTGGGCCAGCCCGTCGAGCCCACCCGCATCGCGGTTGCAACCCCTTGGTGGCGAGAGGTTGCTGGACTGCATCACGGCAACCGTTCCGGTGGGGCGGTCGCGTCCTTCCCCCTCGTGTGAGGTGTCTATGAACTACTGCAAAGCAATCGTCGTTTGGCTCTCGGTGACTGCAATCTCCATTGCAGG
The DNA here is from genome assembly GCA_019234815.1 of Burkholderiaceae bacterium. Lineage (GTDB taxonomy): Bacteria > Pseudomonadota > Gammaproteobacteria > Burkholderiales > Burkholderiaceae_C > JAFALA01. The sequence goes on from JAFALA010000006.1 coordinate 15,429, forward strand.
TGCTGCTATCTCGGTGCGGGTGCAGGCAACGAGCAGTGAACAGGTGATGGATGCGCCAGTTGGCATGTTCAAAATGAACAAGGCGTAGTGCTCTAACTGCATCAGCTTCGGAGGCAATCATGAGAGGTTTCGAATTCGCCGAACTCAAAGCCTTTGCGGCTATTGTTGAACGGGCCAGCTTTGCGCGCGCCGCGGAGCACATGGGCATGTCTGCTTCGGCGCTCAGCCAGATCATTCGCCAACTGGAAGGCCGGCTGGGCGTACAGCTCTTGAATCGGACAACACGCAGTGTTGCACCGACGGCAATTGGTCAGCGCTTCTACGACCGACTCGAACCAATGTTTACCGAGATGAACGCCGCTGTGGTCGAGGCAGTTGCTGCAACCGGACGAGCCGCCGGAGTCTTGCGCATCAACGCACCAAATCAAGCGGCAACGAAGCTGATTGCTCCACGGCTTAGCCGTTTTCACCGAGCACATCCAGATGTAGAGCTGGACATCATCATTGATGACGGCATTTCCGATATCGTTGTGGGGTGCTTCGATGCCGGCATCCGCATTGGCGCACGGCTGGAGAAAGACGTCGTTGCCGTGCGGCTAACTCCTGACAGGGGGATGATGGCCGTTGCTGCTCCCGACTATCTTGCCCGCCGTGGCGTCCCCCGGAGTCCATCGGACCTACACGATCACGCTTGCATCAACTGGCGCTTTCCAGGCAGCGGAGCGATCTATCGCTGGGAGTTCGCGAAGGGCGAAGAACGGTTCGAGATAGCGGTTCAGGGACCGCTGACTTCGAGCACTCAAGAAGTCGTATTGCAGGGTGCGCTGCAAGGACTTGGAATTCTGTACACCTATGACGACGACCGCATCGCGGGCCTGATTGAAGAGGGGCTTCTGCAGCGCGTGCTCGCCGACTGGTCGCCCGCCTTTCCAGGGTTGTTCCTCTACTACTCGAACCGTCGATCACCGACGCCTGCGTTGCGCGCGTTTGTCGATTGCTTGCTGGATCGGGACATGCGCCCACGTTCGAAGTAGTGAGGTAATGCGGACTCAATATGAACAATTTTCTTAATAGCCCATCCAGTTTCTGGATCATTAACTAACGGATGGGAAGGACTAATCTTCTTCTCACGAGATCGTAAACAGCGATTGATCGGATCGCAAACGAGACAGTTGAAAGGAGCCTCCTCATGAACATCAATCTTCCCATCCCCATCGCGGCCTATTTCTCGGCGGACAAGCTCGACGGCGAAACTGTCAGTCGCTGCTTTACCAGCGATGCCATCGTCATGGATGAAGGCAGGACTCATGTCGGCCAAGACGCAATCAAGCGTTGGAAGGCCGAAGCATCAACCAAATACACCTATACCGCAGAACCTTGTTCTGTTGAGCAAAAGGACGGCACGATCATTGTCACGAGCCGCCTTACAGGTAACTTCCCAGGCAGCCCGGTCGATCTTCGGTATTTTTTTGTGCTTCAACGAGGAAAGATCGTCTCGTTGGAAATCAAGCCGTGAGTTTGGTTTTGATTTTTCCAGATTCTCTTGTTTCAACACGCTGAACCAGCTAGTTGATTGTGTCTTAGTCAGTCCCAGCAAGGAGATATGTCATGAAGTCGAAAGCCAAATTCGTTCAAGTCCTCATCAGCGCAGAGCTTCGCACTCAAGGTTTGCGTTTGCTCGAACACCTGATCAGCAAGCACCTGATTTTCGGAGGCCCCGTGCTCAATGGGCCGGCACGATTTCTCTGGAAGAACGAGATCGTCGAGCACGACTACAGTTGGATCATCACGTTCACGCGCGAGGATTTAAAGGACGAGCTGATCAAGGAGGCCGAAGTCGAATCGGCTGAAGCCATCTGCATGATCACGTTCACGCCCTTCGAGGGGAGCCCCGCGATGCAGGCGCTCCTGGAAGAGGCATTCGCAGGGCGCGAATCGCTGCCGAAGCCCCGCTACAAGGAGGCCGTCGCGGCACTGACCTTCGTTCCTTTCAAGGATCTCCCGACGAGGACGATCAGCTCTCGGGGCGACCTCAGCCAAGTGCAGCCTGCCGACCCGACGCGCTGAATTCGTTCATTTCCAATCGGTCGTGGCGTCGGCGGAACCCAGCAGTTGGCACACTCGCCGCCGACGCACGCGTGCAGCAGCGAAAGGGATGGCGAGGTGATCACTCTTCAGTTGGCGGGAGCCTGACTGTCGGGCGAGGTCAACTCCTCCCTCTGCTCGGCCCACTTCAGCAGTGCATCCAACGCGGGGCATAGCGCCTGTCCCCAGGTCGTCATGCTGTATTCCACCTTCGGAGGAATCTGCGGGTACATCTTTCTCGCAACGATGCCGTCGGCTTCCAACTGCCGCAACTGCTGGGCAAGCATCTTTTGCGATATGGCAGGGATGAGCTTCTCTAGATCGGAGAAGCGCTGCACCTGGCCACCGAACAGGTGAAACAGGATGAGCAGTTTCCAGCGTCCTTCTAGGAGTTGAAGCACGTCTTCGACCCCCTCGGCTGCGGTTGTTGCGGTGTATGTCTTTCTCATGAGTGAGTAACTTACTTTTTAGTGCGTTCTTGCTGATTGGTTAGTCTATGGCGAAAATTACTGTACCGCAAACAAGAGCAGAGGGCATCTGACATGAACATTCGTCTGCCTGATTCGATCGCCACCTTCTTTCAAGTCAGCAACGACCGCGGCACTCCGCTGCCGAGGCACTGCCTCGCAGAAGGTGCTTTGGTTCACGACGAGGGGCAGGTGTACCAGGGGTACGACGCCATTCAGGCGTGGCTACTGGAGACACAACGCAAGTACGCCTACCGGGTGGAACCGTTGGCCGTCGCGCAAGACGGTGCGGCGGTATCTGTCCAGGCCAAGCTGGTCGGCAACTTCCCCGGTAGCCCTGTTCAGCTCACCTATTCCTTCGTTCTTCTCAACAACAAAATTTCTTCACTGGAGATTCAATAGTGACTATGGACCTTGAACTCGCAGGGCGCCGCGTGCTCGTCACCGCTGGCACCAAGGGGATCGGCGGCGCGGTTGTCGAGCTTTTCAGGGCGCAGGGTGCTCGCGTCATGGCGACGGCGCGTACTCGCCCAGATGGCTTCCCTGTTGAGGAATTCGTTGCAGCGGATCTGACGACACCTGAAGGATGTGCGACCGTTGCGCAGGCGGTGAAAGGCCGCCTGGGTGGCGTTGACGTGATCGTCCACGTGCTGGGTGGTTCCAGCGCACCGGCCGGCGGATTTGCTGCTTTGGGCGAAACCGAGTGGCACAAGGAACTGGATCTCAATCTCTTCCCGGCCGTGCGCTTGGATCGCGCTTTGCTGCCAGGCATGCTGTCTCAAGGGGCGGGCGTCATCATTCACGTCACGTCGATTCAGCACAAACTTCCTCTGCCCGAATCCACGACCGCGTATGCCGCAGCCAAGGCAGCGCTGACGACCTACAGCAAGAGCTTGTCCAAAGAGGTCACGCCCAAAGGCATTCGCGTGATGCGCGTCACACCCGGATGGGTGGAAACCGAAGCTGCTGTTGCGATGGCAGAGCGGCTTGCCGAGGACGCCGGCACCGACTACGAGGGCGGCAAGCAAATCATCATGAAGGCCTTGGGTGGAATTCCCTTGGGTCGGCCCAGCAAGCCCGCGGAAGTTGCGAACCTCATTGCTTTCCTCGCATCGCCGCGAGCAGCCGCGATCACTGGAACGGAATATGTCATCGACGGCGGAACCATCCCCACGGCGTAGGCAAATGCGTGGGCGCGAGTGCGAGCGCCAGGAGGGTTTGCCCGTCGAGGGCCTAACCCAATCGCCAGGGCCGAAGCAGTAGTCGGAAACCTAGCTCTCTGATCTCCAGATCAAGAGGCTAGAACTTGATGACGGGCACCGCTACGGAGGGACTCTTCATTGGATCTGCGCCATCTACGTTGCTTCCTCGCGGTAGCCGAAGAGCTTCATTTCGCTCGTGCGGCGGAACGGCTCCATATGGAGCAGTCTCCGCTGTCGAGAGCCATCAAGGAGCTTGAAGAGGGCCTCGGCGTTCAGCTCTTCGTGCGGACCACTCGCAACACGCGGATGACCCGGGCGGGCAAGCTGTTCCTGGAGCACGTTCCCCGAGTATTCACCGCGTTGCAGCAGGCGCGCGATAGTGTCAAAGCGGCCGCAAATGGATTTCACGGACAACTGCGTATCGCGCTGTCTGACTGCGCCACGCCATCGCGTCTGTCGGCACTATTGGCGCGTTGCAGAGAAGAAGACCCTGAAGTTGAAATCAGGCTGTTCGAGGTCTCCCTGTCTCACCAGGTCAAGGGGCTGCACGACGACCTTTACGACATAGGTTTTTCTTTATCCCACGAGGTAGGTGATGGCATTGTGGCCGAGCCAGCCTGGAATGAGCCGCTCATGGTGGCCGTGCCTGCGCGTCACCCGCTGTTGTCGTACAAGCGGATTCCCTTGGAGGAGGCCTTGCGCTACCCGCTGGTACTAGGTGACCCGGAGGTGTGTGAGGGCTACGCTCGCCAGGTCGATCGCTTGTTGCGGCGAGTGGAGCAAGAGCCCTTGATTGCCGAGCGAGTGGCGTCGTTTGAGTTGATGGTTGCCTTGGTATCGGCGGGCTTCGCCCTGGGGTTCGCCGCCGCTCCACAACTTGCCGCCAGCCGCGAACCCGGCGTGGTGGCGCGCCCATTGGCAGGACGACCGGCCACGTTGACCACTTACATGCTCCGTCTCGATGCCGAGCCATCTCAGGCGCTGGCCCGCTTCATCGAGCGTGTAGAAGCGCTGGAGTCATCCACGGCAGACAGCGCATCCGTGCCTTCACTTGATTGCGGAGAGGAGCCCCGACCATGAAGAAGACTGCATTGTTGGTCGCCGTCGTCATGCTCGCGTCCTGCGGCAAATCTTCTCCTCCTGCGCCCGTCGAGTCGGTGGACTCGCTGGCCGCGAATCCAGAGCGACTGAAGGAACTGCGGCAGCAGTGCAAGGTGGATCGCGCGAAGCTGGGCGACGCACTGTGCAACAACGTCGCCGAGGCCACGAACAAGCGCTTCTTTGGTGACGGCAAGGTGCCCTATACCCCACCCAAAGAGTCGCCGAAATTCTGATCATTGCCGGTGTGGCCAGAAACTCCGCATTTCTGGTCAGACACGCCGCAACGCGAATTCATTGGCGCTTTTTCTCCCCCGTTCGCCACTGCGCGAATTCTTGTTTTTTCTTCGACTTTTGTCCCGATAACGGTCTTTGACCGGCCCTTGATCTGACTTCGATCCTTGCGCTTGCGGCACGCCTTTGTGCCGCGAATCGCCAAGGAGAAAGCGGAGGCCGGGATGCAAGGTCAAAGCGTGTTGTTCGGGCAGATCGCCGTCGTATTCGGCATCGTGATCGCCGGCGTGTGGGCAGCCACGCAATGGACGGCAGCGGCCCTTGGTTATCAAGTACGCCTTGGCTCGCCCTGGTTTGATTTCCTGGGCACGCCGGTCTACCACCCGTGGCGATTGTTCGAGTGGTGGTTCTTCTTCGACGCCTACGCACCGCGTGTCTTCGACATTGGCGGTGCGATTGCCGGCGGCAGCGGCCTGGTCGCCGTGTTGGTCGCCATCGGCATGTCGATCTGGCGCTCGCGCCAATCACGCCTCGTCACCACCTACGGCTCGGCACGCTGGGCCAACGCGGATGACATTCGCAAGGCGGGCCTCACGCAGTCCGCCGGCGTATTCCTCGGCCAGCACGACCGCCAGTACCTGCGCCACGAAGGCCCGGAACACGTCCTGACCTTCGCGCCGACGCGCAGCGGCAAAGGCGTCGGCCTGGTAGTGCCCACGCTGCTGTCATGGCCCGCATCCGCCGTCATCCATGACATCAAGGGCGAAAACTGGCAGATCACCGCCGGCTGGCGCTCGCGCTTCTCGCACTGCCTGTTGTTCAACCCGACTGATGCGAAGTCGGCGGCCTACAACCCGTTGCTGGAGGTACGACGCGGCGCGCACGAGGTGCGCGACGTGCAGAACATCGCGGACATCCTGGTCGATCCCGAAGGCGCGCTCGAACGCCGCAACCATTGGGAGAAGACTTCGCATGCACTGCTGGTCGGCGCCATCCTGCATGTGCTGTACGCGGGCGAAGACAAGACGCTGCGCGGCGTCGCCAACTTCCTTTCCGATCCGGCTTGCCCATTCGAGTTGACCTTGCACCGGATGATGACCACGCCGCATCTCGCGAACGTGGAAGGTGGTGGCCCGCATCCCGTGGTGGCATCGGCCGCGCGCGAAGTGCTCAACAAATCGGACAACGAGCGCTCGGGCGTGCTGTCTACCGCCATGTCGTTCCTCGGTCTGTACCGCGACCCGACGGTGGCCGAAGTCACCTCGCGCTGTGACTGGCGCATCGCCGACCTGATCGCGGCCGAGCATCCGGTGTCGCTGTACCTGGTCGTGCCGCCTTCGGACATCAGCCGCACCAAGCCGCTGATCCGTTTGATCCTCAATCAGATAGGCCGTCGCCTGACGGAATCGCTGGACGGCTCCGACGGTATCGAGCGCCGCCACAAGCTGCTGCTGATGCTCGATGAGTTTCCGGCCCTGGGCCGGCTCGACTTCTTCGAGACGGCCTTGGCCTTCATGGCGGGCTACGGAATCCGCAGCTTCCTCATCGCGCAGTCGCTCAACCAGATCGACAAGGCCTACGGCCAGAACCATTCGATCCTCGACAACTGCCATGTGCGCGTGACCTTCGCCACGAACGACGAACGCACCGCCAAGCGCATCTCCGAGACCCTGGGCACGGCGACCGAGCTGCGCGCCCAGCGCAACTACGCCGGCCACCGGCTCGCGCCGTGGCTGGGCCACCTGATGGTGTCGCGCCAGGAGACGGCCCGCCCGTTGCTGACGCCGGGCGAAGTCATGCAGCTCCCGCCAGACGAGGCCGTGGTGATGGTCTCCAGCGTGGCGCCGATCAAGGCCAAGAAGCTGCGCTACTACGCGGACGCCAATTTCAAGCGCCGCGTGCTGGCGCCGCCTGCGCTCGCTGCCGGGCGCTATGCCGATGTTCCTCCGGCACGCGCCGATGACTGGAGCGGCCTGGCGATTCCCGCTGTTCCGGCGGCACCGGCTACCGAAGCCGTCGATGGCATCGGCAGTGCCGACGACGGCGGCCCGCGCCGCCAGCCCGAACTCTCCGAAACCGTCGCCTACGACCCTGGGAGCGCCACGCCCGCATCCGGCCTCGGGCTGCTCGATGACGACGACGACCTGCCGCTTCCCCTTCCGCGCCAGCTCGACCCGGCCCTGCAACGCACGGCCCGGCTGGCATCCCTAGACCCTGACGACGGAATCGAGCTATGAGCCAGCATCGCCTCAATCTCTTCATTCAGCCCGAGCACGCCAAGCGGCTCGATGAACTGGCCGCCAAGAAAGGCGTGTCCAAGTCCAGCATCGTCGCGGCGGCGCTGGCCTCCTGGCTGTCGCCCGATGCAGCCGACCAGCGCGAGGCGGCCATCGCCAAGCGGCTGGATCGGCTGTCGCGCCACGCCGAACGCATGGAGCGCGACCAGAACATCCAGATCGAGACCCTGGCGCTGTTCATCCGCTATTTCCTGACCGTCAGCACGCCCGTGCCCGAGGCCCATCAGGAGGCCGCACGCGCTCAGGGCAAGGCGCGCTTCGAGCAGTTCATCGAACAGCTCGGCCGCCACCTGCTGCGCGGGCGCAGCCTGGTGCGCGATGTGGTGGAGGAACTGCATCCCGATCCGGCGCGAATGGCAGACACAGCGGCCACGGCCGAAGCGCAGGAGCGTGCTTCATGAGTGCCGTTCCTTCCTCCTTTGTGGCCACTTCGCTGGATCGCCGCATCCAGATGCTGCGCACGGCGATGGGGCCGTTGATCGCCGCTGCGCTCGAAGACCCGGACGTGGTGGAAATCATGCTCAACCCGGATCGCACGCTCTGGATTGATCGCCTGTCGTCCGGCCGCTCCCCGATGGGCGTGGAGCTGTCCGAGGCGGATGGCGAACGCATCATCCGCCTCGTCGCAGCCCACGTCGGTGCAGAAGTCCACCGCGGCCAGCCACTCTTGACGGCGGAGCTGCCCGAGACGGGCGAACGCTTCGAGGGCATCTTGCCGCCCGCAGCGCCGGGCCCGGCCTTCGCGCTGCGCAAGCGCGCCGTGGGCGTGATCCCGCTATCGCGCTACATCGAGGACGGGATGATGACCGCCGAACAGGCGGGCCTGTTGGTGCGCGCCGTGCGCGAGCGCCAGAACATCCTGATCGCCGGCGGCACCAGCACGGGCAAGACAACCCTCGCCAATGCCTTGCTCGCCGAGATCGCCGCCACCGGCGACCGCGTGCTGGTGCTCGAAGACACGGTGGAACTGCAATGCGCGGCCCGCGACCACGTACCGCTGCGCACCCGCGCGGGCGTCGTCTCCATGACCGACCTGGTGCGCTCGTCCATGCGCCTGCGCCCGGATCGTGTGGTGGTCGGCGAGGTGCGCGGCGCCGAGGCGCTGGATCTCATCAAGGTGTGGGGCACCGGCCATCCGGGCGGCATCGCCACGATCCACGCAGGCTCCGCCCTGGGCGCACTGCTGCGCTTGGAGCAACTGATTCTCGAAGTGGCGGTGAACCCGCCCCGTGCGCTGATCGCCGAGGCGGTCAACGTGGTGATCCACATCGCCGGGCGTGGGCGCAAGCGCCGCATCGAGAGCATCGCCCGCGTCGTCGGCTTCGACGGCGCGGGCTACCACCTGGTGGATGCGCTAGAGGCGCCGGAAACGCCGTTTCCCGAGCTGCTGCCGCAGTCCGTCCTTTCCTCCCTGTCCCCTGACCACTCTGGAGAACTGCCATGACGCACGTTGATGCCTTCCGTGTTTCCGTAAATCCGCTTCCTCGTCTTTCCCGCCGTCCGAGTCCGGCGCGGCTGGATGGCCTGGCTCGCCCGGCTCTGCAGGGCCTGATGCTCGCGGCGCTGATGCTGCTGCTCGCGGGCACCGCGCAGGCCGCCGGCTCCTCGATGCCTTGGGAGGGGCCGCTGCAGTCCATCCTCGAATCCATCCAGGGGCCGGTGGCGCGCATCGTCGCGGTCATCATCATCATCGCCACGGGCCTGGCGCTCGCCTTCGGCGACACGAGCGGGGGCTTTCGCAAGCTGATCCAGATCGTGTTCGGCCTGTCCATCGCGTTCGCCGCGTCCTCGTTCTTTCTGTCCTTCTTCAGCTTCTCAGGCGGGGCCGTCGTATGAACGCGGCCCACGATGGAGTGCAAGGCTTTGCGCCCGGTTTCGAGGTGCCGCTGCATCGCTCGCTGACCGAGCCGATCCTGCTGGGCGGTGCACCGCGCACGGTGGCGATCGCCAACGGCACGCTGGCCGCCGCCGTGGGCCTGGGCCTGCAACTGTGGATTCCGGGCGTGGTGCTCTGGATCGCCGGCCATGCGCTGGCGGTCTGGGGCGCGCGCGTCGATCCGCAGTTCATGCAGGTCTTCGCCCGCCACATCAAGCACCGACCGCTGCTCGACGTGTGAGGGGATGCCATGCTGAACCTTGCCGAATACCGCCAGCGGCCTGCGCTGCTGGCCGACTGGCTGCCCTGGGCCGGGCTGGTGGCGCCGGGCGTCGTCTTGAACAAGGACGGCAGCTTCCAGCGCACGGCGCGGTTTCGCGGGCCTGACCTCGATAGCGCGACGCAGGGCGAATTGATCGCCACGTCGGCGCGCTTGAACAACGCGCTACGCCGGCTGGGTTCGGGCTGGGCCTTGTTCATCGAGGCCGAGCGCCGGCCGGCTGCTGACTATCCGCACTCGGAGTTCCCCGAGCCGCTGTCGTGGCTGGTGGACGAGGAGCGGCGGGCCGCCTTCGAGGAGTCGGGCAACCACTTCGAGAGCGGCTACCACCTCACGCTGGTGTACCTGCCTGCGGAGGAATCCCGCGCTCGCGCGGCGGGCTTGTTGTACGAGAACCGGCCGACCGAGGGCGTGGACTGGCGCGAGCGACTAACGGCCTTCACCGCGGAAACGGATCGCATCTTCGACCTGCTCGACGGCGTGATGCCGGAGATCGCGTGGCTCGATGACGCGCAGACGTTGACCTACCTGCACGCCACGGTTTCCACGCGGCGCTATCGCGTGGCCGTGCCGGAAGTACCGTTCCACCTCGACGCGCTGCTGGCCGATGCCCCGCTGATCGGCGGCCTGGCGCCGATGCTGGGCGACCAGCACCTGCGCGTGGCGACAGTGCGGGGCTTCCCGACCTCGACCTGGCCGGGGATTCTGGACGACCTCAACCGCCTGGGCTTCGCGTACCGCTGGAGCACGCGTTTTCTCTGCCTCGACAAAGCCGATGCGGAAAAGGAGCTTGCCCGCCTGCGCCGCCAGTGGTTCGCCAAGCGCAAGAACGTCATCGCGCTGCTGCGCGAAACGATCTTCCAGCAGGAGTCTCCGTTGGTGGACACCGACGCCAGCAACAAGGCGACGGATGCCGATGCCGCCTTGCAGGAACTGGGCAGCGATCAGGTGGCCTTCGGCTACGTCACCGCCACGGTGACGGTGCTCGATGCCGATCCTGCCGTTGCCGACGAGAAGCTGCGCATGGTGGAGCGCGTCATCCAGGGGCGTGGCTTCGTCACCATCCCCGAAACGCTCAACGCCGTGGATGCGTGGCTGTCCTCGATTCCGGGCCATGCCTACGCGAATGTGCGTCAGCCCATCGTCTCGACGCTGAACCTGGCGCACCTGATGCCGGTGTCCGCCGTGTGGGCCGGGCCGGAGAAGAACGAACACCTCGACGGCCCGCCGCTGATCGTCACGCGCACCGAAGGCGCCACGCCGTTTCGGCTGGTGACGCACATCGGCGACGTGGGCCACACGCTGGTGGCCGGCCCGACCGGCATGGGCAAGTCGGTCTTGCTCGCCACGCTGGCGATGCAGTTCCGCCGCTATCGCGGCTCGCGCATCTTCGCCTTCGACATGGGGCGTTCGATGCGCGCCACCATCCTCGGGCTGGGTGGCGAGCACTACGACCTCGGGATGGATGGCGAGATCGCTTTCCAGCCCTTGGCGCGCATCGACCGCGATGGCTACCGCACCTGGGCCGCCGAATGGATCGAGGGCCGGCTGTTGCACGAAGGTGTCGCCGTCGGCCCCGAAGAAAAGGCGGCCGTCTGGTCAGCCCTGGGCAGCCTGGCCGGTGCGCCGCTGGAGCAACGCACGATGACCGGCCTGTCGGTGCTGCTGCAATCGAACGCGCTGCGCCAGGCGCTCGCGCCCTATGTGCTCGGCGGCGCGCACGGCAAGCTGCTGGACGCCGACCACGACCGGCTGGGCATGGCCGACGTACAGGGCTTCGAAATGGAAGAGCTGATGCACAGCAAGGCCGCCGTGCAGGCGGTGCTGCGCTATCTGTTCGCCCGCTTCGATGAGCGTTTCGACGGCGCGCCGACGCTGCTGATTCTCGATGAGGCGTGGCTGTTCCTCGACGAGCCCGCCTTTGCCGCACGCATTCGCCAGTGGCTCAAGACGCTGCGCAAGAAGAACGTCAGCGTCATCTTCTCCACGCAGTCGCTGGCGGACATCAAGGATTCGAGCATCGCGCCGGCCATCATCGAAAGCTGCGCCAGCCGCATCTTCCTGGCCAACCCGCAGGCGACCGAACCGCAGATTCGCACGATCTACGAAGGCTTCGGCCTCAACAGCCGGCAGATCGAGATCGTCGCCACCGCGCAGCCCAAGCGCGACTACTACTACCAATCCCGTCTCGGCAACCGCCTGTTCGACCTTGACCTGGGGCCGGCAGTGCTGGCCTTCGCGGGCGCTTCCACGCCGCAAGACCAGCGCGACATCGACGCGGTGCTCGCGGCGGCTTCCTCTGCTTCTTACCCGTTCGCAGCCGCGTGGCTGCGCCACCGCAGCCTCGATTGGGCGGCCGAGCTGCTGCGTGACTTCCCCGGCAAGCCACCCATCCCCACCCCTCCGCAGGAGAACCAGCCATGAAAACCCATGCCCCCAAGCTCGCTGCGTTGACCGCCGCCTGCGTGCTCGCCTTCGGCATCGCGCAGCCCGCGCACGCGCTGTTCGGCGTCGGCGACATCGTGCTCGACCCGACCAACCTGGTGCAGAACACGCTCACCGCCGTTCGCACGCTGGAGCAAATCAACAACCAGATCCAGCAGCTCCAGCACGAAGCGCAGATGCTCATCAACCAGGCGCGCAATCTGGCCAGCCTGCCGTCCAGCGTGGTGGGCCAGTTGCGCGCGAACCTGGCGACCACCCAGCGGCTGATCGCGCAGGCCAAGGGCCTGGCCTACGACGTGACGAACATCGACCGCGAGTTCGCGCGCCTATATCCCGAGAAGTACGCCGCCACGGTGAGCGGCAATCAGATGTACCTCGATGCGCAAGAGCGCTGGAAGAACACGCTCAACGGCCTGCAGACCACCATGCAGATGCAGGCCCAGGCGTCGCAGAACCTGAGCGACGACGAAGGCGTGCTGGCCGACCTCGTGGGCAAGAGCCAGTCGGCCGAGGGCGCGCTGCAGGCGATGCAGGCCATGAACCAGTTGCTGGCCCTGCAGGCCAAGCAGTCGATCCAGACGCAGCGGCTGCAGATCACCCAGGATCGCGCGGCCTCGCTGGAGTTGGCCCGGCAGGCCGCCGCCGTGGAGCGCGGCCGCGAGGTGAACCGGCGTTTCCTGGGCCAAGGCACGCCGTACACGCCGCAGCCTGTTGACTTTTACAACCGCTGACGGGTGATGCCATGAACCGCGCGCCTGTGCTGTTCGCCTGTCTGCTGGTCGGTTGCGGCCAGAAGCAGGCGCCTTCGATCGATGCACTTTCGGCCAATCCAGTGCGGCTGCACTCACTGAAAGAGCAATGCCGCGCGGGCCGGCACGACGGCGCGTTTTGCGCGCAGGTGGCCCAGGCCGACCTGCGCCGCTTTCTCTCTGGCAAAGCCGGGCCGAACGAATACCAGTCGCTGGCCGACCTGCCGCCGATTCCGCCCAGCTTCGATGAACCCGCCGAAGACACCGAGGCTGGGCAGGAGGACTCGCCATGAACGACGTTTCGGTCATCGACCGCTTCCTCAACGTTTTCTCGCGCTACATCGACTCGGGCTTCGGGCTGTTGCAGGGCGAGGTCGCGTTCCTCACGGCCACGCTGATCGTCATCGACATGACGCTCGCCGGGCTGTTCTGGGCGATGGGCCACGCCACCGGCCAGGGCGAGGACGTGATCGCCAAGCTGATCCGCAAGGTGCTCTACGTCGGTGCGTTCGCCTACATCATCGGCAACTTCAACATGCTGGCCGGCGTGGTGTTCCGCTCGTTCGCCGGCCTGGGCCTGACGGCCAGCGGCTCGACCTTGAGCATGGGCAACTTCCTGCAGCCCGGACGGCTGGCCAAGGCCGGCATCGACGCAGCCGCGCCCATCCTCGACCAGATCCGGGAGATGTCGGGCTTCCCCGAGGTGTTCATCAACATCGCGCCCATCGTCGTGCTGTTCCTCGCATGGATGGTGGTCATCGTCAGCTTCTTCGTGCTGGCGGTGCAGCTCTTCGTGACGCTGATCGAATTCAAGCTGACCACGCTCGCAGGCTTCGTGCTGGTGCCGTTCGCGCTGTGGAACAAGACCGCGTTCCTGGCCGAGAAGGTGCTGGGCAACGTGGTGTCATCCGGCATCAAGGTGCTGGTGCTCGCCGTCATCGTGGGGATCGGCTCCGGCCTGTTCGCCGAGTTCAGGATACCGCCCGGCTCCGAACCCTCCATCGACCAGGCGCTGGTCATCATGCTGGCCTCGCTGTCCATGCTGGCCCTGGGCATCTTCGGACCGGGTATTGCGACCGGGCTGGTGTCCGGCGGGCCGCAGCTCGGCGCTGGCGCGATGGCCGGCGCTGCCCTTGGCGCGGCCGGAACCGCTGTCGCGGTCGGTGCCGCAGCCACGGGCGTGGGCAGCGCAGTCGCCGCGGGAGCCCGCATGGCGCCGGCCGCCGCCAAGATGGCAGGCAACGGTGCTCGCTCGATGGCATCGACCGCCAGCAGTGCCAAGTCGGCGTACCAGGCCGGCTCCGCTTCGGCAGGCGGCGGCCTCAAGGGCGCCGCCGCCGGCGTGGGCAATGTCGCCAAGACTGGTGCGCAGGCTGCCGGGCAGAAGGTCGCCGATGGCGCACGTTCGATGAAGGAGCGTGTCGCCGCCGCCTTCCGGCCCGATGACGCCGCCTCGTCTGGCGGCGCGCAGGGCGCAGCCGATTCCGCCGCGCCCGCCGCCGCCGAACAGCCCGCGTGGGCCAAGCGCCTGCACCGCAGGCAGCAACTCACCCATGCCGCGACGACCGCCGCCCACACGCTGCGCGGTGGCGATGGCGGCAGCTCCAGCCAAGGCCCGAGTCTGCGCGACGACGGATGACCTCCGATTCCTGATCCCCAAGGAGAACCCTCATGCGATTCAAAAGACCCCAGGTGCGCTACGCCGACACGCCTCAGCCCGCCACGCCGTACCAAGCCGCTGGCCAGGTGTGGGACGAGCGCATCGGCTCGCCGCGCGTGCAGGCGAAGAACTGGCGCTTGATGGCCTTCGGCTGCCTCGCGCTCGCGCTGCTGATGGCCGGTGGCCTGGTCTGGCGCTCGGCGCAGTCCATCGTGACGCCCTATGTGATCGAGGTCGATCAAGCTGGGCAGGTGCGTGCCGTGGGCGAAGCCGCCACGCCGTACCGGCCCAGCGATGCCCAGGTTGCCTACCACCTGGGCCGCTTCATCGGCCTGGTGCGCTCGCTGTCCATCGACCCCATCGTGGTCCGCCAGAACTGGCTCGATGCCTACAACTACACCACCGACAAGGGCGCCGTGGTGCTCAACGACTACGCCCGCGTGAACGATCCGTTCGCGCGCATCGGCAAGGAGTCGGTGACGGTGCAGATCACCAGTGTGACCCGCGCCAGCGACACGTCTTTCAACGTGCGCTGGACGGAGACGCGCTACGTCAACGGCGCACTGGATCGCACCGAACGCTGGAACGCGGTGATTTCCATCGTGCAGCAGACCCCGCGCACCGAGCAGCGCCTGCGCAAGAACCCCTTGGGCATCTACGTCAACGGACTGTCGTGGAGCCGTGAACTCGATTCTTCGGAAGGAGCCAAGCCATGAATCCGTATTTCCGTAAATCCGTCTTGCCGCTGATCCTGCTGGCATCCGGCGTCTTGTTTGCAGGCTGCGCTACACAGGGCAAGCCGCCGCCGGCCATCTCGCTCGATGAGCCCGTACAGGCCCAGCCGCTGCCCGACGTACCGAAGCCGGTGGAGGTCGTGACCGTGCCCGAGGTGTTGCCGATGCCGGCGCAGATGAAGCCTGTACCGGACGCCAAGCCTGCGGCGGAACCTGCCGACGAAACCGTGCGCGTAGCCCGCGCCAATGCTGAGGCGCGCATTGCGCCCACGCGCGAGGGCTACGTCAACGCGATTCAGGTCTGGCCCTTCACCGATGGCGCGCTCTATCAGGTCTATGCGGCCGTGGGCCGCGTGACCGTGATCGCGCTCCAGCCCGGCGAGGAACTGGTGACGGTCGCCGCCGGGGACACGGTGCGCTGGATCGTGGGCGACACATCGAGCGGCAGCGGTGATGCGCTGCGCGTGAACGTGATGGTCAAGCCCATCCGCTCGGGCCTGAAGACCAATCTCGTCATCACGACCAGCCGCAGGACGTATCTGCTGGAACTGACCTCTACCGAGAAGACCTGGATGGCCTCGGTGTCCTGGGAGTATCCGAAGGACAAGATGCTGGCCCTGCAGCGCCAGGCGCAGGCGGCCAGCGCTGCGGCGCCAGTCGATGCGGGCCTGTCGTTGGAGAAGATCCGTTTCCGCTACGCGGTCAGCGGCAGCAATCCACCGTGGAAGCCGCTGCGAGCCTTCGACGACGGCGAGAAGGTCTACATCCAGTTTCCGCCGGGCATCGCCCAGGGCGAGCTGCCGCCGCTGTTCGTGATCGGCACGCAGGGCGACGGCCAGCTCGTCAACTACCGATTCCGCCCGCCGTACTACATCGTGGATCGGCTGTTCGGCGCGGCCGAACTGCGCTTGGGCGGCGACAAGGGCGACGTGGTGCGGATCGAACGCACGGATGGCACGCGGAGGAACTGACCATGAGTCAGGACGACATTTCCGACCATGCCGCGCCGCAGGCCGGCAAGGTGGCACCCGACGCGATGGCGCTGCGCGCGCAGCCGCGTCCGGTGACTCGGTTGAATCGGCGCACGCTGGTCATCCTAGCCGGCGGCCTGTCGGTCGCTGTGTTCGGGGCCACGATCTGGTCGTTGCAGCCGCATCGGCGCAATGCAGGCGAACAGACCGAGCTGTACAACGTGGATCGCGTCTCGAAGTCCGAAGGGCTGGACGGCCTGCCTTCGGACTATTCCAAGCTGCCGGCGAAGGTGCCGGAGCTAGGGCCGCCGCTGCCGGGCGACCTTGGGCCGGCCATCTTGCATTCGCAGCAGCCCGTGACACCGACCTATGCGCCGCCGGGCCATGACCCGGAGGATGCACGGCGCAAGGAAGCCGACGCCGCGGCGGGTTCGTCGGTGTTCTTCCGCTCGGGCAATCCGGGCAAGGCCGCTGCGTCTGGCTCAGCCCAAGTCGCAGCAGCTTCTCCTGGCAGCGCCTTGGCGGGCTTCGATCCTCTCGCGGCCGGGCCGGCCTCGGCGGCGGCCCAGCCCTCCGATCCCACTGCTGCGCAGAACCGGCAAGACCAGAAAGAGGCTTTCCTGAAAGGCGGTTCTACGGAAACCCGCAACTCCGGCAATCTGCAAATGCCGGCCTCGCCGTATCAGGTGATGGCGGGCACTGTGATCGCGGGCGCGCTGGTGACGGGCATCAAGTCCGACCTGCCGGGCGACGTGATCGGCACGGTGACGGAGCCGGTCTACGACTCTGCCACGGGCAAGTTCCTGCTGATCCCGCAGGGCTCGCGCATCCTGGGCAAGTACAACAGCCAGGTGAGCTATGGGCAGAGCCGCGTGCAGGTGGTGTGGAACCGCATCATCCTGCCCGACACGTCTTCGCTGAAGCTCGACAACCTCGCAGGCACCGACCCGGCCGGCTATGCCGGCCTGGAGGATAGGGTTGATTGGCATTGGGATCGGGTCTTTGCCGGTGCGGCGCTGACCACGCTGCTGGGCGTAGGCGCCGAGCTGGCCGCGCCGCAGAACCGGCAGGACGGCAACCGCGTCATCATCGCCGGACAGGGCAGCTTGCAGGACAGCGTGAACCAGGTGGGCCAGGAGATGACCCGGCGCAACATGAACATCCAGCCGACGTTGACGGAGCGGCCGGGCCTGCCGGTTCGCATCATCGTCAACCGCGATTTGGTACTGCGGCCGTACCAGCCGCTGTTTTTCAACAGGGGAGCGATGCGATGAGCACGACCAAGAAGCTGCGGCTGGGGCCGCTGCCCAAGACCGAGAATGTCAAGCTGACATTCGCGTGCCCGGCTAACTTGAAGGCCGACCTCGACCGCTATGCCGCATTGCACGCCCAAACCTATGGCTATGGTGAAGTGGTCGATGCGGTGACGCTGATCCCGCACATGCTTGAGGCATTCATGGCGGGGGATCGCGGATTCAGAAGAGGAGGGCAGGCAAGCACGAAGCTCTCAGCGAAGTGAGGATTGGAGGAAGACCGCGGCACTTGTCTGCGCTATCCTAGAGGGCGATTGACAATGGTGTTGCTAGAGTCGTCGCCCCTCAATACTTTCCATCCGCCGTGCCAGACAAAGCTCTTGTCGGATGACGGTAAAAACGACGGTAATGGCCCATGTTGATCACTGCCAATCCCTTTAACCACGCGGGCTTGCGAGCCCCGTTGATGATGGAGTGGGAATGAATTGACGTCCTTCGGGGACTATCGACAGCTATCGGTGGCTATCGCCGGCCACCTTGCCAATCTCATGGCCGGGCAAGGCCTGTGCGATAACTTGTACTAAAGGGCGAGCGTCGAGCGCCTATTCACTACGACCGATCCGGCCGAAGGTACGAGAGTCGTCGGTGCCAAGATGCCGTTGTCTGCGTGTGCTTTGGGCTTGTTGCTATGCAGCCTGACTATCGCGAGCGGCACGAGAAACGGCGAAGCTGTCTTCCAGCATCAAGTACGACGCGATCTTGCCGTTCGCGAAGGTGAGCACGAGGGCAAACGGCGTCTCGACCGACTTGCCTGTCTGGATAAGCCGGGACTTCAGTTCTCCCAAGATCACCGCGCGCTGGTCGCTAGCGAGGACATCTTGGATTTCAAAACTTTCCCGCTCGAGCATGGCCCGCGTGTCGCGAACAAAGTCGACCACGGCGCTGCGTCCGATCTTCCGTCCAAGCCAGGGAAGCGCCCCTGCATCGCCGGGAATGTTCCACAGAAGATCCTCTGCAAACAGGGCAGCAACCTGATCGGGACTGGCGCCCGAACCGAGTTTGGCGAGGAAGGCGTTAGCCAGATCCAGGTTCACTTTTGCACTCATGGGTGGACTCCGTTTTCGTAAGTGAGGTACATGCGAAGAAGTCTATTTACCTTTACTTTGTGGATAAACCAGGTAAAAGTGATTTCTTTTTCCACGCAGATGAATAATGGACCACTTCCAAGCCATCCGTGTCTTCGCCAGGATCGTTGAGACCGGCGCATTCGGCCGTGCAGCGGAGTCGCTGCAGATGCCCAACGCGACGGTGAGCAAGTCGATCCAGATGCTGGAGCAGCACCTCGGTGTACGGCTGCTGGAACGCAACACACGGCGAGTCGGCGTCACCGCGGACGGCGCTGCCTATTACGAGCGCACGCGACACCTGATGAGCGAATTGGAGGACATCGAAGCCACCCTTGGTAGGTCGCAACGTAGCCCTCGTGGTTCGCTGCGAGTGGATACGGGGGGCTCGACCGCCAGTGCCGTGATCATTCCAGCGCTACCGGACTTCCGGTCCCGCTATCCCGACATCCAGGTACAACTGAGCGTCACCGATCGAACGCTGGATCTGGTCGGTGAAAACATTGACTGCGCAATTCGCAGCGTTGCCGATGACCCAGCGCTGGTAACCAAGCGGCTAGGCTCGCTACGATGGACCACATGTGCGAGTCCAGAATTCTTGAGGCGTCATGGAGTGCCTAAGCACCCAACGGACATCAGCAAGAAGGAGTTTCCCGTCGCAGGGTATTTCTCTGCGCGGACTGGTTTGGTCCAGCCTCTCCGGTTCCTGGATCAAGGAGAACTTATCGAGGTGCCGGCTACGAACAGCGTTCTGGTCAACGAAAGCAACGCACATTTAGCAGCAGGCTTGGTGGGCCTCGGCCTTATTCACACTATGGATTTCAACGTGCGACCGTGGATTGAACGAGGTGAGTTGAGGCCCGTTCTCGAATCTTATCGTCCGACACCTTTAGAGGTTTATATCGTCTATCCACCCAGCCGTCGGCTCAGCACGAAGGTAAGGGTCTTCGTGGAATGGGTATCGAGCATCTACGCCGCGATGGATGGCGAATAGGAGGCCACGATGCTCAGTCAATTGAGGTCAATGGAAGTGACCCGGTTGCCTAGATCACAACGATACCGGCGCCGTACGCATGCTGTCCGTGCCGCAATCCAGGCTTTCAGCACCGGGTGCCGGCCGTAATCCTCGCCCTTGTAGCCGCCGGACACCACGAGCGTATCGATGTGCCAGCCATCGAGCTCGCCCACGGCGCGCGTATCGATGGCAAGCCCCGCACTGGTCATCACCATCCCGCCTTGCGCCGACGCCACGACGGCCTCATACAGCTGCGGGCCGCCTTCCGTCGCGCTCACGCGATTGGCGGACGCGAATGCTTGCAGCGGCCCACTCAAATCGAGCAGATTCATGCCATCGTAGGCCAGCAGCGCGATAGGTAGTGGAGGTGGTAGTCGAGGTGGTAATGGAGGTCCAGACGTCATTTCCACTTCCGCTTTACAAGCCCTTCCAGGGGTATTCGAAGGCGAGCGCAACCATCCGCGCCGTACCCGCTCCATAGCGCGATTCGATCTCGGCCAGGGCCGCGTCGATCGCCTGGCCACCCTTCACGCCATCCTCGGCCGGCAGGGTCAGATCAGGCACCGCACCACGACCCGCCGCGTTGTCTGGCAGCAGCGTCAACCCGCCGCGCGTTTTGATCGGGCCGTCGACAGCCGCCACGGTGACGGCCTCGCTGCGCATCGTGCGTGACCAGCTCTCCGCCCGAAGCGCCAGGTCGATCTCATCCACGCCGGCCGCAACCGGAATGCCAATGGTCTGCGTGCTATGCAGGTTCATATTGACCCAGTGGGTCATCTTGATGCCAAAGCCAAGCTTGAACGCGTCGCTATCGTGTTGCGTGCTCCAGTTGTCCACGCCCAGTGTCACCGCAAAGGCCTTGGCCCGCTCCGTGCCGCCGATCGCCTCCACGAGCGCCAACGCTGTCGGCAGGGCCGCCGAAATCCCGGCACTCGACACGAACCGGCCGTCCACCACGTAGCGCGCGTTCGTCACCCACTGCGTATCCGGGTGCGCCGCCACGCGGTTCGCATATGAGGCCCAATGTCCCGTTGCGCGCCGCCCTTTCAGCAGGCCGGCATCGGCTACCACCTGAACGCCATCGCAGATGCTGACGATCGTCGCACCCTTGGCCACCTGCGCCGTCAGCCATGCACCCTCGGGCCCGTAGCCGCGCTTGCCGATGGCAGGGACGACGACGTAATCCGCCCCTTGCGGGAAGCGCTGGTCAAAGCTCGCCATCGTTTCATCCGGCACGATGCGCAGTGCAGGCCGCAATTGGAGGGGCCCCGCCGTTGTACCGATGGATACCACGTCCGCCACGCCCGACTGCGCCAGCACGCCGTAGGGCACCACAAAATCCGTCAGCACGGTATTGCTGTTCTCGCCCAACACCGCCACCACCGGGCGCTGGCGGCCGAAGCGCGGAAGATAGGGGGCGATCTTGTCCGCCGCCACGACCGCGGCGGCCGCATCCGGCACGATGGCCGTATCGGCCTGAACATTCGAGAAGGCCAAAGCTGCGCTGGCCAGGGCAGCCCACACAACGCGTACAAATCGGGACATGCTTCACACCTCGGTCATCAGAATCAACATGCGACGCATTGTGGTCATGGGGGATGTTGGCGTAAATGACATTTTGCAGGCAATTCCTGCTCCCACACGTAGTCCCGGGTCTGCAGGCCGCTGTCCCAGTCCAGGGCGCGGGCGCGCGAACATAGGACTGGGACAGCAGCGCCTGCAAGCGCGGGAGGTCGTTCGCTACCACCTCGATCCGATCCTGGATCTTGATCATGTCGCCTTCTCCGGAAACTTGAAAGCAATCATTCTTGATCGAGGTCCATGCAGGCCGGCAGGACCGGCCCGAACGCAAAACGCTACCGCGCCGGTCAATAGTGGTCAGGCACGGCAACTGCCGCCGAAACAGGCGACGAGATACTGAGCGCCTGCTCTCTTGTCTAGCCTGTTCCCGGCCGTGACCCGCAACTCCGCTCCGTCGCTGATCGAAATCCTCGCCCAGGCCGCCCAGGGCGGCGACGTCCATCGCAAGGCCCGGTACCGGGAAGCCGTCGAGGCGCTGGAAGCGCGTATCGCCAATGACGACGGCCACCCCCATGACCCGGGGTGCGGTGGTGATGATGTTCCGCGCCATGCTGACCTGCCCCACCTTGCGGCGGGCCGTCGAGTGCGCTGCCGAGTTCTGTGAGCTGATCCACCCCCCGGGGCGGCCGCCTGTCCTTGTCCGTGGCCGGCATCACCGCCATTTTTGAAATGGATTCCCTGCGTCTGCGACCGTCGGCCGAGTCCTGCCTGGTGGACCTGGCTTATCCGTCCCGCGATGAATTCACACCCTTGATCAGCCTCCTCGGGGCGCCTGTGTCGGTGGGAGCCCGGGCGCACCGTTTTGAGTTCGATGCCGCCCTACTGGATCGCCCTGTGGTCCGCAAGCCAGCCGAGTTGGACGGCTTCGTGGACGGCTTGCCCTGCCGGCTTTGGGGTGAGGCCGACGAGGCGCCGCTCCTTCACCGCCAGATCCGCGCCAGCCTGGATGCTGCCCTGATCGTGGGCGACCTCATGTCTGACCTCGCCACCCTGGCCCATCGTCTGCACCTGAGCGAAGCCACGCTGCGCCGTCGGCTGAGGGTCGAGGGGGTGAACTTCCGCCAGTTGCGCGAAGACTGCGTGCGGGGGATGGCCCGCCACCATCTGGAACAAACTGACTGGGACATCGAGACCATTGCCCTGCGCCTGGGTTTCTACGATGGCGGGGCTTTCCGCCGCGCCTTCCGTCGCTGGTACGGCTGCGCGCCAAGGGACGCTTGGCGCGGCAGCCTGGGCTAGCGTTCTTGGCCCTCCATGGCCTTGCATGGGCGCAGCCAAATATTCGTGGAGCCGGACCAACTCCCCGCCCGTGTTGATGGCTCGGCGGGTGTCAATGGGCTTGGACCAGGCGTCGTGCTTCGTGAGCCACAGTTTTCCGGCTTCATGCGGATGCGCTATCGCAGGCCGGTGCGTCCCGCCCTGCAGGCGGGTCAGGGATAATGGGAGGATCGCTTTTGTCCCTGGCAAAGGAATCCCCGCCGTGCGAGCTGTCTTCGGAATCTTGAGCCTTGTGATTGTTTTGCTGATCGTGTTGTGGCTGGTCAAGCACCGGACGCAAACGGTGCTGCAGCCTGCGACATCGAAAGTTGTGAATGCCAGCCTCGGCGCCAGCGCAGCGGCGGCAGATCCTGCGCAGTTGCCTGAAGCGGTCAAGCAGCAGGTCGAGAGCAGCTTGAAGGCCGGGGAGCAGCGGGCGTCCGCTGCCATGCCCTGATGGCCGCGATGGAAACCGCCTCCGTGATCAACCCCGCCGACGAATTCGCCATGCGCCTGGCGCTGGACCAGGCGCAAAACGCCTTGCTGGTCGGCGAGGTGCCCGTGGGCGCGGTGCTGATGCGCCAGGGCCAGGTGATCGCCACCGGCTACAACCGGCCCATCACCACGCACGACCCCACGGCGCACGCCGAGATCGTGGCGCTGCGGCATGCCGCGCACCTGCTCGGCAACTACCGGCTGCCCGAATGCGAGCTCTACGTGACGCTGGAGCCCTGCGCCATGTGCGCCATGGCCTTGATGCACGCGCGGCTCAAGCGCGTGGTGTTTGCCGCCACCGACCCGAAGACCGGCGTGGCCGGCTCGGTGCTGAACCTGTTCGACAATCGGCAGCTGAACCACCACACGCATGTCGAAGGCGGGGTGCTGGCCGAGGCCTCGTCGCAGCTGCTGCGGGAGTTCTTTGCCGAGCGCCGCGAAGCCGCCCGCAAGCGGCGTGACGCGGCGCGCGGAGTCGGCCTGGCCTCCGGCATTCCCGACGATTCCGATGCTTCCCCCATTCCTACCGGCGACGCCCAACCCCTGGACAACCTGACCCCATGAGCTCCCTGACCCTCTACACCCCCGCTGGCGTGGTCCAGCAAGCACAACATGTCAAGCGCGCAGCCAAGCGCCTGGCGGCGATGGGCTTCGACGTCAACGTCGATGCCGATGCGCTGGCCAGGCAGCAGCGTTTCGGCGGCGACGACGCGACGCGCCTGCAAGCCATCCATCGCATCGCCGAGGCGGCGCCCTCGGTGGCCCTGGCCACGCGCGGCGGCTACGGCCTGAGCCGCCTGCTCGACCGACTCGATTGGACATTGATCGCCAAGAGCATCGGCCAGGGCACGCGCTGGGTCGGGCAGAGCGACCTGACGGCCTTGCAGCTGGGCCTGCTGGCCCATGTCAAGGACCGGACCTTGACGCAGACCTGGGCCGGTCCGATGGCCTGCTATGACTTCGGCCGCAGCAAGGAAGAGGGCGGCGTCGACGACGTCACGCAAGACTGCTTTGCCGAGGCCATGAGCGGCCTGCTGGAGGCCGTGGGCTTCCGTGCCGACAAGGGCTTCGACGGTCTGGAGACCAGCGGCCTGCTGTGGGGCGGCAACCTCACCATGGTCAACAGCCTGCTGGGCACGGCGCACTTTCCCAAGATCAAGGGCGGCATCCTGTTCCTGGAAGACGTGAACGAGCATCCTTACCGCGTCGAGCGCAGCCTGCTGCAACTGCATCAGGCGGGGGTGCTGGACCAGCAGAAGGCCGTCGTGCTGGGCGATTTCAGCGGCTGGCGCAATTCGCCGCTGGACAACGGCTACACGCTGAAGTCAGCGGTGCAGGCCGTGCGCGAGCGCACCAAGACGCCCATCCTGACGGGGCTGCCGTTCGGGCATGTCGAGACCAAGGTCTGCCTGCCCGTGGGCGCCAAGGTCACGCTGTCGGTGCAGGAGCGCGATGCGATGCTGGTCTGGGGCCACCAGCATTGAGCTTTCAGCCTCGCCTGACCTGAGGCCCTCGGCAAGCCTCAGGCCAGCGTGCCGGCGTGCTGTTCGGCCGTGAGTTCGCGCATGGCAAACAGCCTGGCGTAGGCGGCCCAATGGGTGACCAGCGACAGGAGCTGGGTCAGCAGCAGGCCGGCCAGGAAACCTGGCACCGTGAAGGCGGACAGGTGCGTACGCAGCAGGCCCAGCACGGCCAGCAGCACCAGGGCCTTGAGCGTGATCGTCAAATAGAGACCCAGGCTGCGCCCTGGGCGCGCGAGCAC
This sequence comes from Burkholderiaceae bacterium, assembly GCA_019234815.1. Taxonomy (GTDB): domain Bacteria; phylum Pseudomonadota; class Gammaproteobacteria; order Burkholderiales; family Burkholderiaceae_C; genus JAFALA01. Next base: position 40,014 of record JAFALA010000006.1, read on the forward strand.
CAGCTTGACGCCTTGCACCAGGGCGCCCAGCGCTGAATGCCGTCTCACGGCGAATGCCAGCCAGCCGCGCCCGGCCTCCATGCAGGCGTGCCACAACAGCAGCAGCAGGGCCGTTACGCCCAGCACCAGCCAGCGCCGGAGGGTCACATCCGATTCCAGGATGGCATGCGCGCCGAAGTCGGCGACTGCGTGCAATGCCATGCCCGCAAGAGCGGCAATGGCGGCCACGGGAATCAGCGACCAGAGCAGCAGGCGCAGCATGGCGCCGTAATGCCTCAGGCCGCCCCGCAGCAGCTCGCCAAAGCCCAGGCCGCGGGCGTCGCGCGATGCGGCGATGCCCATCGCGTTGTTGAAGGGAATCAGCAGCAGGGTGAGCACCAAGGCCAGCACGGCGCCGCTGCCCAGTGCCGGGCCGTTGAAATTGAAGGACCGGGCCAGTTCGCTCCACATCAGCGGGTCAAAGCGCTGGGCCCAGTCGGACGCATGCACGGCATGGTCGAGCTCGACGGCCAAGATGCGCCAGACGGGCAGGGCCACCAGCAGCGTTGGAATCCATACGAGCAGCAAGCCCAGCAGCAACAGTCGCCATTGCAGGGCTTGAAGGAGCGCGTGCCGCAAGCTGGCCAGGAACGAGGAATGGGAGGAGGTCGTGCTCATAGCGAAGCCAGCAGGGAGAAGAAGGTTTGAAGGACGGCGGCGATGTCCGCGCCCCAACGGCGCGAGGCGCTGCGGTCGGCATCCAGCGCGCGGCTGCCCTTGAGCACCTCGGCGTTCAGCGTGTTGCGATCGTGCGGATCGATCTGGGCCGACACGGCCTTGACCGGCTTGATCCAGATCCATCGGTGCCAGGGTTCGTCGTCCCGCAGGTGCACGGTTTCCACGCTGTCGTCGGCAAACCTGACCACGATCTCCTGGTCCACCGGCACGCCGCGGCGGCGCACGGTCAGCGTGGTGCGGAAGGGGTAGGGTCCCGTGCCCGGCTTGGCGTCGGGGTGCGCCTTGTCCCATTGCTCGCGCGCGCGTTCGACTTGCTCGTCGAGATCTTCCTGCCGCAGCTCAAGCCACTTGCCGTCTTGCTGCGAGGTGCCGGGCTGGGGCAGTTCCTCGACGCTGGTGAAGGTGTCGATGCGATCGTCCACGGGCCTGACGTGGTAGGCCTGCTGCTCGAACACCGCGTTCACGAGCTCGGGCTTGCCGCTGGCCTCGGCCAGCGCGTCGCGCAGGTCGGCAATGTCGGGGTGGCGGAATTTCCAGCGCTGGTAGTAGAGCTTGAAGGCCTTTTCCATCACCGGCTTGCCCAGCGCGTCCTCAAGGTCGCGCAGGGTCGTGGAGGTACGCATGTAGACCGAGGCATAGCCCATGCTGCTCAAGCGGTCCCAGGAGTTGCCGCCGAGCGGATCGCTGGGCTCGTGGCGCATGGCGGCGATGCGGTCCCGCGTGAAGCCGGTAGACGAGAGGTTCAGGCCCAACTGCTTCATGAACGGCGTGGACAAGGACCAGGCCTGCCCCAGGTCGCGCATCATTCGCATGTCCCAATACTGATTCAGGCCTTCGTCCAGCATCGGCTCCTCGAATTCGTTGGAGCCCAGGATGCCGTAGAAATACCCGTGGCCGAACTCATGGATGACCGTGAAGTCCAGCGAACTGCGGTCCGCCGTGCCGGGCCTGGGGTCGGCATCGGCTTCCGCGGTGAAGAAGGTCGGGTACTCCATGCCGCCGGCTTCTTCGGCGTTGAAGGGTGGAATCACCGCCGTGACGGTCTTGTAGGGGTAGGGCCCCAAGGTCTTGGAAAAGTACGCCAGCGAATCGAGGGTGGCCTTCAGCACGGGTGCGGCGCTAGCCTCATATTCGGGCGGGTACAGCACCTTGACCTTGACGACCGGACTGCCTTCGCCCCGGTACTCACCCTCCAGCGGCTTGGCGGTGCGCTTGTCCGCGGTCCAGGCGAAATCGTGCACGTCGTCCTGCAGGAACCGGTGCGTGATCAGGCCCGGCAGGTCCATGTTGGTCTCGACCTCTTCGCCGGTGGCGCCGACGGTGTACTCCTTGGGCACGCTGATCCTGACGTCATAGCTGCCATAGTCGGCGTAGAACTCGCTGAGCGTGTGGAACTCGTGCGCGTTCCAGCGCACGGTCTTGGCTCCGCGCTCTCCCGGCAGTTCCAGCACGGCGATCTTGGGGAACCATTGGCCGACCAGATGGAAGCTGCCGAAGTAGCCGGTGCGCTCGATCACGCGCGGCAGCTGGTCGTGAAAGGGGATCTCCAGCGTCGTGCTGGCACCGGGCGCCACGGCCTCCGGCAGGTCCAGGCGCACCACGGTGTGGTCGGTGCTGCTGCCGCCGTCCGGGTGCACGAACCAGGTCGGCACCCGGGCCTCGCCCTGTTTGACCTCGCCCAGCGCGACATGGCCCCATTCGCCATCCTTGATGCTGACGTCGGAGCGCACGCCGAAGTCCAGGTTGCGCTTCTCCGTGAAATAGGTCGAGTTCGCGTGCTCGAACGCGTTCAGGTACAGGTGCAGGTAGACCGCCTTGACCGGCTGGGCGCTGCGGTTGCGCCAGGTCAGGTGTTCGAGGCCGTCGATCTCGTGCGTCTGCGGGTTCAGCTTGGCGTTGATGGCGTAGCGCACCACGCGGTCCGACAAGGTGGCATCGCTGTCCTTGCGCGGCCCGCCCCAGGCTTGCGGGCTGCTGGGTTCGTGCACGGCTGCCGCATGGGGCTCGGCCAGGGGGATGCCGTCGGGAGACGGCGGCGCCACGGGGTCGGCGGCCTGAGGCGCTGCGGCGGCTTGCACGGCCGCCGTGTCCTGTCCGCAAGCAACCAGAAGAACGGCGCTGGCGGCGGCGAGGCCGAGCACCACGGATCTGAGACTACGAAGTCGCAATGGCATGGAATTCTCTTTGGTACAGCGAGAAAGGTGGCAATTCTGGGTCTGCTGGGGGCCGGAGACAAAAGTCATCGCCCCTGGTGTGGCTCGGGGTTTATACGCACGGCGCGGCGGCGATGCATTCGATCTCGACCCGCGCCCCTAGGGCCAGCCCGTTGCAGCCCGGCGCGCTGCGAGCAGGCATGGGCAGGTTGCCGAAGCACTCGCGATAGACGGTGTTGCAGGCCGGCCGCCTGTCCATGGATCTGCACCGTGTAGTCGACAGCCCAGGCCGACGGCGCGCCTGCCAGGCTTGCGCAGACCGCGAAGGCCCATGTGTGCAGCATTTGGCGGCAGGCGATGTTGTCCAATTACTTTGACGCCAAGTTGCGAGAACATGCGGACGCGTGACAGGTCCTGCCCCAGCATCAGGGTGTTCTGGAAGCCGCAGATCACGCCCACCTGGCCTTGGGATTTTGCGGCATCCAGATCGGATAGATCGCAGATCTTGCGCAAAGTACGCGCATGTTGGCGGATGAATGAATCCCAGCAGGCAATGTCGCGCACCGTTGCTTCGAAAGGCCCGGCCTCTCCGGCCACATGGCCCAGGGTGATGTTGACGGCAGTCAAGCCGGAAGCCAGCGCTTCGCGCAGCGGGCGTTCGTCCACGGCGCCCGCGCGTTGCGCGTAGGCGTTCGAGAGATTGGCGCTGTCGGCTTCCAGCATCAGGTTGGGGTTGTCGAG
>JAFALA010000014.1 GCA_019234815.1 Burkholderiaceae bacterium
GATGCTGCAATCCTTCCTCGTCTCCACCAGCGTCGTGGCGCTGGCCGAAGTGGGTGACAAGACCCAACTGCTGTCCCTGGTGCTGGCCGCCAAGTACCGCAAACCCTTGCCCATCGTCCTGGGCGTGCTGGTCGCCACCCTGGTCAATCATGCAGGCGCCGGTGGCGTGGGCACCTTGCTGGCGCATGTGCTGAACCAGAACATCCTGAACTGGGCCGTGGTGGCCTCGTTCGTGCTGATGGCCGGCTGGATCCTGGTGCCCGACAAGCTGGACGATGACGATGCATCGCCGGTCAAGAAACCCATGGGCGTGTTCGCCACCACCGTCGTCACCTTCTTCCTGGCTGAGATGGGCGACAAGACCCAGGTGGTCACCATCGCGCTGGCAGCGCAGTTCCAGGATTTCTTCGGTGTGGTGGCCGGCACCACGCTGGGCATGATGCTGGCCAATGTGCCGGTGATCTACTTCGGCAGCCGCTTCGCGGATCGATTGCCGGCCAAGGCCGTGCACGTGATCGCAGCGCTGATCTTCGTGGTGCTGGGCGGGCTGGCGCTGCGTAATGCGCTCAATGGGACGGCGCTGGGATTCTGATCAGCGATCAAGCCATTCCCAGGATACGCAAAATGCTGCCCTAAACAAGTAGCCGGCGGCCTTGTCTAATCGCATGAGTGCTTACCTTGGCCCGGAGGCGGGCCTGAATGGCGCCTGCCAGGTAGCGGTCTCAGACCTCTACCGGGTAAGCCCAAAACAGAAGTTCACGGCTCGGCAACGTTGCTTGCCGGACATTCATGCCCGGGCGCGGGGATCGTCGCCAAAGCCAGCTCGGAGCTGTTCAGCGCTCCTTCGATAAAGCCCTGATAGTCTGAATACGCTTCACCGACGATGTGCACGTTCTGTGCGCCGCTGCCGAAGTCGAATGCCTTGAAGGCATCCATCACCCGCCATGAGCGCACGCCGGGCTGCCAGCCGTGGTTGGCAGCGCCATAGGGCGGACGTGCCCAGTCGCGGATGCCGTAGGTGTGGATGGCGTTGCGGATGTAGCTGGTGGCTTCGTTCAGGTTCATGTCGCTGAAGATGCGCCGCGCATGTTCGGTCAGCCGCAGCGCGCCTGCATCGTTGGACTCCAACGAGCGCTTGACGTCGCGCGCAATGAACAGCGCGAATGCGTCGACAATCCGTCCATTCTGGTCAATCTCGGCGCGGTCGTGCCCGGCAGCGTCGTTGATGTAGTGGCGCCAGAATTCCGTCGAGGGACGATCCATGTACAGCAGCACCATGCCGTGGCCATCGTGATCCCGGTCGCGCGGGCGTCGGAAGTAATGAATCTCCCGCGTGGGCATGCAGTTCGCGTACTGCTGCGGCGGTTGATCGTAGTCCCACCATGGTGCGTTGCTGACGAAAAACACCTTCAACATCGGGAAGCCGTTGACGCTGTCCAGCTGGGCCGCGATGTGGTCGGGCAGGGACAAGGCCAGCTTGACCAGCGGCAGACGCGGCAGCGCCAGGATCAGGCGTTCGGCCAGCAGCCGGGTCGTGCCGCTTTGGGTGCGCAAATCCAGCTCCAGCGTGGGCTGGCCCAGGTCGGTGGGCCGAAAGCCCAACAGCGTGTGACCGCCGGCCAGCGTCACATTGGCATGGCCCCGCAGCCGGGCCAGCAAGCCGTCCGAGAGCTTGGATGAACCGCCCTCAATGCTTGCCAATTGCTGGCCCACCGTCTTCAGCGCGCGCAGCCACCAGATGATCCATTCGGCTGCGTTCAGGTTCTCCGGGATCATGTGATAGAAGGTCCCGGTATCCCGCAGCTTGACCAGCGCCCGGTGGCTCAGGATCCCTTGCGCCGAAAGTGCATTCCAGAAGCCGCAAGCCCACAGCGGTTGTCCGTGCGCCTGCGCATGCTTGCGCAGGCGCATGTAATCGGCCTCGCTCAGGCTGTCGATCCAGGCCTGGTCGTCGACGGCGCGGCCCATGATCAACATGATGCCGCGCTTGAGCAGCTGCAATGAATTGAGCCCTCGTTCTTCCTGCGGCAACTCATCGTCATTGGCCGCAAGGCCTTCGGCGGACGGGCCGGAGAAGTCGACCAGGCTGACGCCCAGCTCGGCGCACAGCTGCGCGAAACGGGGCTGCAAGGTCGGCTCGAATCGCATCGGACCGTACTCGGCAATGAAGCCGTCCATGTCTTCCGTCTCGATGCGGCCGCCCCAGCGGTCGGAGGAGGTTTCGAGAATCAGGACCTTGTGTCCGGCGTCGGCCAGGCGCAGGGCGCAATAGAGGCCCGAGACGCCGCCGCCGGCGATGACGATTTCAGCTGTGGACATGAATGACTTTGAATGAGTGAAGCAGATCACCGGGAAGAATAGCGCACCCTCTTCGGGACGGCCCTTGGCCGTCCCGGGATTCCCTTGGCATGGTGCTGGCCAATGTGCCGGTGATCTACTTCGGCAGCCCCGTGTCTGCATCCTGCGCATCGCCGATGGCGTAGAAACGTCCGCCTGCGATGTAGTGCAGGCTGCGCAGGCCGGGCGGCGCCGTCTCGAAGGTCCAGTGGCCGTTGCTGAACACGCGGGTGTCCGCCCAGGCATCGACGACCTCGCCGATGAACAGATCATAGGTTTGCTGGATGTGGGGCTCGTCGATCACCCGGCATGCCAGCCAGGCGGAGCAGCCCGCCACAAAGGGCAGGTCGCGGCCTGCGAGATCGAACAGCTCGACGCCGCTGCGCGCCAGCTTGTTCGGATCATCGTACAGGCTGCAATGCCCGACCTGGTAGGTCAGGTCGAGCTGCATGGCCGTCGGCACCTGGATCACGAAGCGGCCACTGCGCTCTACCAGCTGCCGCGTCTTGGTCGCCTTGTCGAGCACCACGGTCAACTTGGGCGGGGAGAAGTCCAGCGCGCACGACCAGGCTGCCGCCATCACGTCGTCCACGCCGTCGTGGCGCGCGGACACCAGGACCGTCGGTCCGTGATTGAGCAGTCGGTAGGCCTTCTCCTGCGGGACCGGGGCAATGTGTTCGTTCATCATGGGTGGGGCGGTGGGTCTTGAAGGGCACCATTTTCGGGGCGGTCAAGGGCTTTTCAGCGGCATGCAGGGGCATCTCCTTGCACGGGATGTCGGGCGTCCTGACCGAACATCGTCATCGGAGCGCCCTGTCCGATGCGGTGGGTGCCGCGCCGCTCCAGCGCTTGAAGGCCTGGGAAAACGACGACAGGTCGCTGAACCCGAGCTCGGCGGCGATGTCGGTCATGGACAGCCTCCCTTCGGCGATCAACTGCTCGGCCTTCGCATGCCGAACCGCATTCGAAATGGCGCGAAAGGACGCGCCTTCCTGCTGCAGCCGCCGCTTCAGGGTCCGCTCGCTGGTGTTCAGCAATTTCGCGACTTCCGCCAGCTCGGGGGCTTGTCCGGCGGGCAGCGAGGCCAGGTGCTCCCTGACGAAGGCGGCCGTGTCCAGGCGGGTCTTGCGGCGCGCCAGCAGATCGACGCACATGCGCTCGCACATCGCGGCGGTCGCGGCGTTGGCCTGCGGCAGCGGCTGCAGGAGCTGCTCGTGCGCAAAGCTCAGGGCGTTGGCGGCGCCGCCATACCGGACTCTTGCGCCCAGGACGCGCGCAGGCGTCCTGCGTTGGGGGCCGGAGGGCGACTCGGCATGTCGCAGCTCGAAGCCGGTCAGCTCGAACCCGCCGCCCAGCACATCTCGCACCAGGCGCGAGGTCGCGCCCATCGCGCGCTCCACGACGAAGCGTTGCAAGGTGGGTGCCAGTTCGTCGGGCGGCTCGAAAGCGAGTTCGTCGAACCGTCCGTTGCGACGGTGGGCGATGCTGGTGAAGGCATAGGTCAGCGGCAGAAAGCGCCTGGCAAGCGCGAGCGCATCCGCGCCGGTGGCGCTGCTCATGAGGCCGTAGCCAAGGATGCCGTAGGCCGACAGGTGGTAGGACAAGCCGACCTGCAGGCCGACGCCGGGTTCATCGCGCAGCAGGTTTGAGGCCACGGTCAGTTCCTGGCCCGCCGAGACGGTCGACGCGATTGACGAGTTCTACCAGCGGGTTGGGCGCGCCTATGATGTCAAACCTTGAATTCGAGTTGCCCAGGGCGCAGCGAATCCGCTGGCGGCCCGGCTGCGCGGCCTGGCAACGATTGGCAATGCCTGCATATTGAAGCGAGGAAACATGGATCACCTCTCCCATCAGCTGTCCATGACCGTGCTCATGACCCCGGACATGGCGAACTTCTCCGGCAAGGTCCATGGCGGCGCCGTCCTGAGACTGCTGGATCAGGTCGCGTTCGCATGCGCAAGCCGTTATGCGGCCCGCTACGTGGTGACCTTGTCGGTGGACCAGGTGGTGTTCCGTCAGCCGATCCATGTCGGCGAACTGGTGACCTTCCTGGCGGCCGTGAATTACACGGGCACCTCGTCGATGGAGGTCGGCATCAAGGTGCTGGCGCAGAACATACGAACGCAGGCGGTCAGGCACGCAAACAGCTGCTTCTTCACGATGGTGGCCGTCGACGACAACGGCAAGCCTATCGCGATCGCGCCGCTTGCGCCGGCCACGCCGGATGAGAAGAAACGATTCGCCGCGGCAAGGATCCGCAAGGAACTGCGGCAGGAATTCGAGAGCCGGCTTGCCGCAGTTCGATTGAAAGACGACGGGGGGGCCGTCCCGCCGGCACAGTCAACGCATCCAGACCATTAGTCGTCGCCGCAGAACGGCTGCATTGCAGGGCTGCATGACCGAACCAGCACCCTGCCTGGGGACGCATCAAATCGGCAGCCGGTTCGCAATAAAACTCGCCAGCCGGTCCGCACCATCGTCGACGTTGGCGAGGCTGACGACGACATACCCGAGTTCGGGGTAGACGTACAAGCGGCCGTTCATGCCCGGCGCGCCGCCCTCGTGGCCGAACCAGCGCGTGCTGCCCGTTCCGCCGACCATGAAGCCGTAGCCGTACCAATGGCCGAGGTTCTGCGGGCGAATGGCTTCTTCGTAGCGCTTCATCGACAACAGGCGGCCGTCCTGCAGGGCAGTGGCAAATTTCAGGAGGTCGCCAGCGGTCGAGTAGCCGCCGCCGGCCGCCGTGCCGCGATAGGGCAGCGTGTCGGTGTTGGGCTCCAGGCCGTGCTCGCCGTGGGTGTAGCCGACCGACAGCTGTCCCTTGATATCGGCCTCAGGCAGGGCGTCCGTGTTCTGCATGCCGGCCGGTGCAAAGATTTTTTCGCGCACGTAGTCGTAATAGGACTTGCCGCTGGTCTTTTCGATGATGGCGCCGAGCAGGATGAAGCCGTAGTTGGAATAGCCGTCCTGGCTGCCGGGTTCGAATTCGGGAGCACGGTGGCCGAATACTTTCAGATAGTCGGCGTGCTCGCGCAAGGCCTCGCGCTGGTCGAAAAACTCCTGGGTGAAGACCTCGCCTGTTCCGCCCGTGTGGGCAAGCAGTTCGCGCAGCGTGACCTTGTCGGCCACGTCTGCATTCGGGTAGCCCGGCAAATAGGCGCCGACCGTCTTGTCCAGCGACAGCATGCCCGCGTCGACCAGCTGCAGGGTCGCGACGGCGGTGAACATCTTGTACATCGAGGCGATGCGGAAACGCGTGTCGAGATCGACGGCGGTCTTCGTGCTGCGATCGGCCAGGCCCCAGCTGTGGGCAAACACGACCTCGCCCTGCCGCGCAACAAGAAGGTTGCCGGAGAAACCCTTGCCTGCCGCCATGGCATCGCCCTTCTGGGTGGCACTGCGCGCCAACTCGGCGAAGCTGATGCGCGGCGGCGCGAATTCAGGCGGAATGTCGGCGCCGTGACGCTCGAACTTGTCGATGATTCTCGGCGCGCCGGGCTTGACCGACAGGTCGATGAGCACGACATCGTCGGCATCGCGCATGCGCGCCAGGGCCTCGATGGAGCGGGGTTCGCTTTTTTCGATCCGCAGCAGGTCCAGGCCGCCACTTATCTCACGAAAGCCCTGATCGCGTTCGAGCTCGATGGGCGACTTGTGTCGGCGCGTGAATTTCGACAGCTGCGCCGCATCGCCCGAATTGAAAGCCGACAACCAGTCGGCGAGCACTTTGCCGGCGCTGGTGTTCGGCAGCTTGGCGGTGCCTTCCGCATGAGCGGTGCCCAGGGTGCACACCAAGGCCAGCATATAAACGCAATACGCGCGCGACAGCACGCCGATCGATTTCCGCTTCATCGATGGTTCCTTGCAAGGTTGGATCGGGCCGTGGCTTGAAGCGCCAGGCCCGAGCGAACCATATCAGGAATATATGGGCTCAAGCACAGGCTGCCTGGGCCTTTTCCCGCCAGGCTTTTGGCGAGAGGCCGGCGAGACGCTGAAAAAACCGGGTGAAGTAGGCGGGATCGGAAAATCCAAGTCTGTCGGAAATCTGCCGCACTTGCAGCGTGGTGTAGCCAAGCTCCCGCTTGGCTTCCAGCAGCAGGCGCTGATGCAGCACATCCAGCGCCGAACATTGCAAATACTGCCGGCACAAGCGGTTCATCTGCGTGGTCGTCACGCCCAAGGGTTCGGTCAGTTCGGCCAGGCTCGGTTGGCTTCGGAACACGCGATCAACCTGCTCGCGAAAGCGCGCCAGATGCAGCAGGGAGCGGCCTTTGGCGCCGGACGGCAAGGGCGCCACCTCGACCAGCCGGGGCAAGCGGCCGATGCAGGCCGCCAGCGTTGCGGCCGCGCTGTTCAACATCAGGCTGCGCCATGCCTGCGTGGACGCATATTCGAGCTTGAGCCCCGTCGACGCCGCTTGCAGGGCCCGCAGCGGCGCGGAAGACCGGCGCAGCGCCAATGCACGGCTGTGCCTGAGCTCTTCCCACAATCCTTCGGCGCCACTCAGCATGTCGCGCAGCCATCCCGGCTCCATGGTGACGACCAGGCCTTGAGTTTCCGCCGCGAAGCCAAATCCATGCACGACAAACGAAGGCACCCAGACCACCGCCGGCCCCCGTAGTTCGAGTTCGCGTTCGTCAATTTCCACATGGGCCTGGCCGGTTTCGATCAGCAGCATCTGAATCAGCGTGGCGTGCCGGTGCGGTCGGATCTCCCAATTGTGCAATCGGCTCCTGTCGGCAATCGATTCGAGATGCACGCCATCAAGGGCAGAATCCCATCCTTGCTCGCCGTAGAGATGGTAGAGCGGCGGGGCTGCTTGATCTGGATTTCTTTGCATAGGTTCGAATTGTGCAAATTTTGGTTCAGCTTGTACATTCCGTTCCAGAGCGGGCGCTCCTAGTCTTGCGGGACTTCAAATCAGACCGGAGCGAGACAATGAAAACCCTGAGGACCCAAGTCCTGATCGTCGGCGCCGGCCCCTCGGGGCTGCTATTGGGCCAACTGCTGCACAAGGCGGGGATTGTCAATTTGATCCTGGAGCGTCAGACCGGCGACTACGTGCTGGGCCGCATCCGCGCCGGCGTGCTGGAGCAGACCACGGTGGACCTGCTGGACGAGGCCGGCGTCGGTGCGCGCATGCATGCCGAGGGGCTGGTCCACCATGGATTCGATCTGGTGTTCGATGGCCAGCGGCATCGCATCGATCTGCAGGCGCTGACCGGGGGCAAATCGGTGATCGTCTACGGCCAGACCGAGATCACGCGCGACTTGATGGAAGCCCGTGCCGCGGCCGGGCTGCCCACGCTCTACTCGGCGGCGGACGTGCAATTGCGCAATTTCGATTCCGCCCATCCCAGCGCCCGCTGCATCGTGAACGGCGAAGAGGTTCTTGTCCAATGCGAGTTCATCGCCGGATGCGACGGCTACCACGGCGTCAGCCGGGCCAGCGTGCCGGGCAGTGCGATCCGGAGCTTTGAGAAGATCTACCCCTTCGGCTGGCTGGGCCTGCTCAGCGACACGCCGCCGGTGTCTCACGAGCTGATCTACGGCAGCCACGAACGCGGCTTCTCGCTGTGCAGCATGCGATCCGCTGCGCGCAGCCGTTATTACCTGCAGGTACCTTTGACGGAGCAGGCCGGCGACTGGAGCGACGAGCGCTTCTGGAATGAGCTGCGCCTGCGGCTCGATCCCGCGGCCGCCGAGGCGCTGGTCACCGGCCCAGCTTTGGAAAAAAGCATCGCCCCGCTGCGCAGCTTCGTGGCCGAGCCCATGCGATTCGGCCGGCTCTTCCTGGCTGGAGACGCCGCACACATCGTGCCGCCGACCGGCGCCAAGGGTTTGAATTTGGCCGCGTCAGACATTTATTACCTGTCGCAAGCGCTGATCGAGCATTACCGAGACAGGCGCGGCTCAGGGATCGAGCATTACTCGGCGCGCTGCCTGTCACGCATCTGGAAGGCCGAGCGTTTTTCCTGGTGGTTCAGCAGCCTGATGCACAGCTTTCCCCAGGAGCAGGCCATCGAAGCCAGGCTGCATCGCGCCGAACTGGAATACCTGGTGAGCTCCCATGCGGCTCAGACGGTCATGGCCGAGAACTACGTTGGGCTGCCTTGGTGATCCGGGTGACGCGCCAGCCGCATCAACAGGGCGGCGGTGCGCTGCGTCAGCGGCGTGGAACGTTTCAGCGCCGGCGTCACGAGGCACAGCGTGGTGTTCACGTCCGCGCCGATGAAGGGCGTGACGGCCAGGCGCTCCGGGTGTTCGAAAGTCCGCAGCGCGTCCTCGCCCAGGGCGGCGTGACCCAGGCCTGCCGCCACCAGATCCAGGATGGCGGGCACGCTGGAGACCTCCCAGTCGACGCGCAACTGCACGCCGGCCATGGCTGCGGCCTCCTCCATGCGCTTGCGGAACACATGGCCGCGCTGCGGCATGACGAGCGGGTAGCGTGACAGATCGGCCAAGGTCAGCGGCCCCTTGGGCGCCGCATCGGCCGGGCTCAACAGGCGCAGCGGTTCCTCATGCAAAGGCAGGATTTCGAGCGCCGGCAGCGGTTCGGGGTTGTAGACCAGGGCCAGGTCGGCCCGGCCCGACACCAGCCACTCGGTCAGGTGCGTCGAGAAACCCTCCATGACAAGCAGCCGCGCCCGCGGGCAACTGACGCGAAAGGCCTCGATCAAGGGCAGGGTATGCAGGCGGGCCTGCGTGGGCGGCATGGCCACGACGATCTGCCCGACCGGCTCGTTGCGGTGCGCCGTGAGGTCTTCGCGCGCCTGGTTGACCAGGTGCACGATGCCCTGGCCGTGTTCGAGCAGCCGCCGTCCGGCCTCCGTCAGCTCGACCCCGCGGCCATTGCGCAGGAAAAGCGTTTCATGCAATTCAGTTTCGAGCGCGCGCACCTGGCGGCTCAACGCAGGCTGCGCAATGCCCAGCACCAGCGCGGCCTTGCTGAAGCTACCGTACTCGGCCACCTGGATGAAGTATTCGATCTGATTCAGGGTCATGCCTGCATTCTGGCAAATGCCGTGCCACCATGCCAAATCGTTATAGCAGCTAGCCTCTGTTAGACCTAGCGCGATAGGTCTCGAATGAGAAGAATGCGGCCATCACAGCCCGTCCGTCCCTGCGCATGAGCCACGCCCTGACCCTCATTTCCTCGATGGCCACCCGCCACATGCTGGGTGACCTGGCCACTGCCTATGCGCAGGCCGGCGGGCCGGCCACGCGCTTGGAATCCACCGGCGGCGTGGATGCGGCCCGGCGCCTGCTGGACGGCGAGGCCTTTGATGTCGTCGTGCTGGCGAGCGACGCCATCGCCAAGCTGTATGCGACAGGGCGCCTGCGCCCCGGCAGCATCAGGCCGCTGGCGGATTCCAGCGTTGCCATCGCCGTTCAGGCTGGCGCTGCGCCACCCGACGTGAGCAGCAAGGAAGCGCTGCATCACGCATTGTTGCAGGCGCGTGCGATCGGCTATTCCACAGGCCCCAGCGGAATGGCATTGATGGATTTGATCGAACGCTGGGGCTTGACCGATAGGCTGCAACCCAAGCTCGTGCAGGCCCGTCCCGGCGTCCCGGTGGCCCGCCTGCTCGCCACGGGCGAGGTCGAAATTGGCTTTCAACAGTTGAGCGAAATGCAGGGGCTGCCGGGCATTGCCCTGCTGGGCGGCATGCCGCCCGGGCTTGAAATCGTCAGCCGCTTTTGCGGCGCCGTGGCTGCCGCCGCTGCCCATCCCGACGCCGCCCAGGCCTTGCTCGAATTCATGGCCGGCCCGGCCACCGCTGCACTCAAGCAACGCCACGGCATGCAAGCCGTGCAGGACTAGACCCGCAAAGGAGACCCGCTTGGAACCTCAGCAAGTCAGGCTATCGGCCGCAGGCGCCGTGGACGTGCAGGCGCTCATCGACGAACACCCGCTGACCGCCTGGCAATGGCTGGTGTTCGGCATGTGTTTCATCATCGTGCTGCTGGATGGATTCGATACGGCTGCCATCGGCTATATCGCGCCTTCATTGATCAAGGAATGGGGTGTCACCAAGCCCATGCTGGGACCTGTTCTCAGCGCGGCGCTGTTCGGCCTTGCGACGGGAGCGCTGGGGGCGGGTCCGGTGGCTGACAAACTCGGACGCAAAAGCGTGCTGGTCATTTCGGTGCTGATCTTCGGCCTGGCCTCGCTGGCATCGTCGTTCGCTGGCAATCTTTCGACGCTCAGCGCCTTGCGATTCGTGACCGGCCTGGGATTGGGCGCGGCCATGCCCAACGCGGTGACGCTGGTCAGCGAATACAGTCCAAGCGCACGCCGTTCCACGCTGACCAACCTGATGTTCTGCGGCTTCCCGCTCGGTGCGGCGCTGGGAGGATTCTTGGCGGCCAGGATGATTCCGCAATGGGGTTGGCAAAGTGTGTTGAAGCTGGGCGGGGCCGCACCTTTGCTGCTGGTTCTGGCCTTGCTGCTCCTGCTGCCGGAATCGGTGCGCTTCATGGTGACGCGACGCCACAGTGTCGAAAGAATTCGCGCCGCACTGTTCCACATTGCGGGCGCGCGCGTCCATCAGTTTGAGCGCTTCACGCTCAGCGAAACACGGATCGTCACGAACGAACGCGGAGGCTTGGCGCTGATCCTGGCGCGGCCTTATCGGCTTGGCACGCTGATGCTTTGGGTTGCCTATTTCATGGGCCTGGTCATTTTCTATTCCCTGGTCAATTGGATGCCGATCCTGTTCAAGGAGGCCGGCTTGGAAGCCAAGACGGCCACGCTGATTTCCGCGCTCTTTCCCTTGGGCGGCGTGGGAGCCGTCTTCTTTGGCTGGCTGATGGACCGGATGGAGCCGAATCGCCTGCTGGCGATCTGCTTTGGGCTGACCACGGTTGCCATTGGGTCCATAGGCCAATTGGTCGATCAGGTGGGGGCGCTCATGGTGGCGGTGTTCGTGGCCGGCGTGCTGATGAATACCTCGCAATCTTCTCTGGCTGCCCTCGCAACCGGCTTCTACCCCACCCAGGGCCGGGCCACAGGGGTGGCCTGGATGATGGGGGTCGGCCGTTTCGGCGGCATTGCCGGGTCTTTCCTGGTCGCCCAACTGAGCGCGCAGGACATGGGCATTGGCACGGTGTTCGCGGTCATTTCCATTCCGGCGCTGATCGCGGCGACCGCGCTATGGATCAAGCGTGACGCCGACAGGCACGCGCAGTGCCCTGACGCCGAGTCCGGCGAAGCGCTTGCCCATTGATTCGAATCGAGAGCCTCCAATGATCATCGATATCCACGGCCACTACACCACGGCGCCTAAGGCGCTGGAGAACTGGCGCAAGCGGCAGATCGCAGGCATCACGGATCCGGCGCAAAGCCCCCGGCTCTCCGATCTGAAGATCAGCGACGACGAGATCCGCGAGACGATTGAAACCAATCAGCTCAAGCTGATGAAGCGACGCGGTTCGGACCTGACCCTCTTCAGCCCGCGCGCCAGCTTCATGGCCCACCACATTGGCGACTTCCAGATCTCCAGCACCTGGGCCGCGATCTGCAACGAGCTCTGCTACCGCGTTGCCCAGCTGTTTCCCGAGCATTTCGTGCCCGCCGCGATGCTGCCGCAGTCACCCGGCGTGGCGCCCGAGACCTGCATTCCAGAATTGGTGAAATGCGTCGAGCAATACGGCCATGTGGCCCTCAACCTGAATCCCGACCCCTCAGGCGGCCACTGGACCTGCCCGCCGCTGACCGATCGCCATTGGTACCCGATCTACGAGAAGATGGTCGAGTACGACATCCCGGCCATGATCCACGTCAGCACCAGCTGCAATGCCTGCTTCCACACCACCGGCGCGCACTACATCAACGCCGACACGACGGCCTTCATGCAGTTGCTGCAGGGCGATCTGTTCAAGGATTTCCCGACCCTGAAGCTCATCATCCCGCATGGCGGCGGCGCCGCCCCCTACCACTGGGGCCGCTACCGCGGATTGGCGCAGGAGCTCAAGAAGCCGCTGCTGACCGAGCACCTGCTGAACAACGTGTTCTTCGACACCTGCGTCTACCACCAGCCCGGCATCGACGTGCTGACCCGGGTCGTGCCGGTGAAGAACATCCTGTTCGCCAGCGAAATGATCGGCGCCGTGCGCGGCATCGACCCGCTGACCGGTTTCAACTTCGATGACACCAAGCGCTACATCGAAGCCAGCACACAGCTGACGGCGCAGGAAAAGCACGCCATCTACGAAGGCAATGCACGCCGCGTCTACCCGCGCCTCGATGCGCAACTGAAAGCCCGGGGGCTCTGATATGTACGAACTTGGCGTGGTCTACCGCAACATCCGCCGTGCCGACCGCGAGGCGGCCGACGCCCTGGCCGCGCTCGGCTCGGCCACCGTGCACGAGGCCATGGGCCGCGTCGGCCTGCTCAAGCCCTATATGCGGCCCATCTATGCGGGCGCCCAGGTGTCGGGCACCGCCGTGACCGTGCTGCTACAGCCCGGCGACAACTGGATGATGCACGTGGCGGCCGAGCAGATCCAGCCCGGCGATGTCGTCGTCGCGGCCGTCACGGCCGAGTGCAGCGACGGCTATTTCGGCGACCTGCTGGCCACCTCGTTCCAGGCCCGCGGGGCGCGAGCGCTGGTCATCGATGCCGGCGTGCGCGACGTCAAGACCCTGCAGCTGATGGGCTTCCCGGTCTGGAGCCGCGCCATCAGCAGCAAGGGCACGATCAAGGCGACGCTGGGCTCGGTCAACATTCCTGTGGTCTGCGCGGGCATGTGGGTGACGCCGGGCGATGTGGTGGTGGCCGACGACGACGGCGTGGTCTGCGTGCCCGCTGCGCGTGCCGTCGAAACCCTGGCCGCCGCACGCAAGCGCGAAAGCCTGGAAGGAGAGAAGCGCGCCAGGTTTGCCGCCGGCATGCTGGGCCTGGATATGTACAAGATGCGCGAGCCGCTGGCGCAGGCCGGCTTGCGCTACATCGATTGACGCCGCGGCCATGAGCAAAACCACCACAGGCGATTTCAGCAAGACGGCCGGCTGGCTGGATTGGTATGAGGGCCCCAGCCGCCCCCGCTTTCAATTGCCGCCGGGCAGCGTGGACGCCCATTGCCACGTCTTCGGCCCCGGCGCCGGGTTTCCTTATGCACCCGGGCGCAAGTACACGCCCTGCGATGCCAGCAAGGACCAGCTGTTTGCGCTGCGCGACCACCTCGGCTTCGCTCGCAATGTGATCGTGCAGGCCACCTGCCATGGCGCCGACAACCGCGCCATGGTCGACGCCTGCCTGGCGTCGCGGGGCAGGGCCAGGGGCGTGGCCACGGTCAGGCCCGAGATCAGCGACGCCGAGTTGCTGCGTCTGCATGCCGCGGGCGTGCGCGGCGTGCGCTTCAACTTCGTCAAGCGCCTGGTCGATTTCACGCCCAAGGACGAGTTGATGGAGATTGCCGCGCGCGTGGCCAAGCTCGGCTGGCACGTCGTCATCTACTTCGAGGCGGTGGACCTGCCCGAGCTGTGGGACTTCTTCACGGCGTTGCCAACCACGGTCGTGGTCGACCACATGGGGCGGCCGGATGTGAGCCAAGCCGTCGATGGCCCGGAGTTCGAGCTGTTCCTGCGTTTCATGCGCGAGCACGCCAATGTGTGGAGCAAGGTCAGCTGCCCCGAGCGCCTGTCAGCCACGGGGCCGCGTGCCTTGAACGGGGAACGCGACGCCTATCGCGACGTCGTGCCGTTTGCGCGCCGCGTGGTCGAGGCGTTCCCGGACCGCGTGTTGTGGGGCACCGACTGGCCGCACCCGAACCTGAAGGACCACATGCCCGATGATGGGCTGCTGGTCGATTTCATTCCCCACATCGCGACCACGCCCGAACTGCAGCGTAAGCTGCTGGTGGACAACCCGATGCGACTGTACTGGCCCGAGGAATCATGACCCACCCCCTACGCGCTTTGCGCGCCCCCTCAAGGGGGTACACCCGTACGCCCGGCAAAGCCGGCTCCTCGGGTGTCGCTCGATCGGTCCGATGCCTGCAAGCTCGGTCGCGTTTGAGCGCGATCGTCAAGTTGAAGGAGGCCTTGAATGCCCTTGTCTAAACCTTACCTGGACGTGCCCGGCACCACCATTTTCGACGCGGAACAATCGCGCAAGGGCTACTGGCTGAACCAGTTCTGCATGTCGCTGATGAAGGCGGACAACCGCGCACGCTTCAAGGCCGACGAGCAGGCCTACCTCAACGACTGGCCCATGACGGAGGCACAGAAGGCTGCCGTGCTGGCGCGCGACCTGAACGAATGCATACGCCTGGGCGGCAATATCTACTTCCTGGCCAAGATCGGCGCGACCGACGGCCTGAGCTTCCAGCAGATGGCCGGCAGCATGACGGGCATGAGCGAAACCGAATACCGCGAGATGATGCTGCGCGGCGGCCGCTCGGTCGAAGGCAACCGCCGCATTGGCGAGGAAGGCGATGCGCAGGCCCACCGGCAGCCGCAAGGCGCTGAAAAGAAAAGGGGCGGCTGACATGGCCCGTATCACCGCATCCGTCTACACCTCCCACGTCCCGGCCATCGGCGCCGCCATCGACCAGGGCAAAACCGCAGATCCCTACTGGCAGCCACTGTTCCGCGGCTACGACTACTCCAGGCAGTGGCTGGCCGAGCAGAAGCCCGATGTCGTCTTCCTGGTCTACAACGACCACGCGACGGCCTTCAGCCTGGACTTCATTCCGACCTTCGCCTTGGGCACCGCCGCGCGCTTCAACCCCGCCGACGAAGGCTGGGGGCCGCGCCCTGTTCCGCCAGTCATCGGGCATCCGGAACTCGCCGCCCACATCGCTCAAAGCGTGATCCAGGACGACTTCGACCTCACCATCGTCAACCGCATGGACGTGGACCATGGCTTGACCGTGCCTTTGTCGCTGATGTGCGGCCAGTCTGAAGCATGGCCGTGCAAGGTCATCCCCTTCGCTGTCAACGTCGTGCAATACCCAGTGCCTTCGGGGCGCCGTTGCTTCCAGCTGGGGCAGGCCATCCGCAAGGCCGTCGAGAGCTTCGACGCGGACCTGAACGTGCAGATCTGGGGCACCGGCGGCATGAGCCACCAGCTCCAGGGTCCGCGCGCCGGCTTGATCAACCGTGAATGGGACAAGGCCTGGCTCGATCAGCTCATTGCCGACCCCAGGGCCTGCAGCGAGGTGCCGCACATCGACTACGTGCGCGAAGCCGGCAGCGAAGGCATCGAGCTCGTCATGTGGTTGATCGCGCGCGGCGCCATGGCCGATGTGCAGGGCGGCGCCAAGCCGCAAGTCAAGCACCGCTTCTACCATGTACCCGCTTCCAACACGGCCGTGGGCCACCTCATTTTGGAAAACGCATAAATGACCAGCAAGATCAAAGTGGCGCTGGCCGGCGCCGGTGCCTTCGGCATCAAGCACCTGGACGGCATCAAGAACATCGCCGACGTCGAGGTCGTGTCATTGGTGGGCCGCGACCTGGCCAAGACCCGCGAGGTGGCCGACCCCTACGGCATCGCCCATGTCACCACGGACCTCGCCGACAGCCTCGCCTTGCCGGATGTCGACGCCGTCATCCTGTGCACGCCCACGCAGATGCACGCCAGCCAGGCGCTGGCTTGTCTCAAGGCGGGCAAGCATGTGCAGGTGGAGATCCCCTTGTGCGACGTGCTGCGTGACGGCGAGGCGGTGGTCGAGGCGGCCGAACGCGGCGGCAAGGTCGCCATGTGCGGCCACACCCGGCGCTTCAACCCCAGCCACCAGTGGTTGCATCGACGCATTGAGGCGGGGGACTTCAAGATCCAGCAGATGGACGTGCAGACCTACTTCTTCCGCCGCAGCAACATGAACGCCTTGGGCCAGCCGCGCAGCTGGACCGACCACCTGCTCTGGCATCATGCCGCGCACACGGTCGACCTGTTCGCCTACCAGGCCGGCAGCCCCGTCGTGAAGGCCCATGCCGTCCAGGGCCCCATCCATCCGGGCCTGGGCATTGCCATGGACATGAGCATCCAGCTCAAGGCGGCCAACGGCGCCATCTGCACGCTCTCGCTATCGTTCAACAACGACGGCCCGCTGGGCACTTTCTTCCGCTACATCGGCGATACCGGCACCTACATCGCGCGCTACGACGATCTCGTCAACGGCAAGGAGGAAAAGATCGATGTGTCCCAGGTGGATGTGTCGATGAACGGTATTGAACTGCAGGACCGTGAATTCTTCGCCGCCATCCGCGAGGGCCGCGAGCCCAATGCCAGTGTGGCGAAGGTCCTGCCTTGCTACCAGGTCCTGTATCAGCTGGAGCAGCAGCTGAACTCGGACTGAAGTCGGGCCATGAAGACGCGCCGCATCGGACCCTTCAGCGTCTCGGCCCTGGGCCTGGGTTGCATGAACCTCAGCCACGCCTATGGCACGCCGCCGCCGCGCGAGGTGGCTGCGGCGTTGCTGCGCGGCGCGCTGGATGCCGGCATCACCTTGTTCGACACGGCAGCGCTGTACGCCTTTGGCGCCGCATCGTCCTGGTCCTCGATTCGGCCACGCGGACCCGCTCGACGGGCTGATCGATCGCATCGAGTTGCGGCAGCTCCCTGATTCAGACCGGCGTTGATTCAGCCGCATTGCGCAAGGCCGCACCTTGCACGGCATGGCGGGCCCGCGCGATGGCTCGCCACCAGGGGGTGACGCCGTCAACGTGGGCAGGCTCGACCGCCTCGCCCAGCCGCGGCATCACGAGACCTTCAGGCGCCTTTGCGACCAGGACCTCGGCCGGTTGATGCCAGTCGTGCATGGCCAGGTCGAAGGTGCCCCAGTGCACCGGCAGCAGGCGGCCGCTGCCCAGTTCGCGCCAGGCCTGCAGCGCGTTGTCCGGGCCGAGATGAATGTCGCCCCAGCTGGGATGGAAGGCGCCCACCTCGATGGCCGCGAGGTCGAAGGGCCCGAGGCGCCGGCCGATGTCGCCGAAGGCGTCGGACAGGCCCGTGTCGCCGCTGAAGAACACGGCATGGCGCTCGCCGCGCAGCGCAAACGCGGACCAGAGCGTCGTGTTGCGATCGGTCAGGCCGCGCCCGGAGAAATGATGCGAGGGCGCCGCGGTGATGGTGAGCCCGCCGGCCAGGCGGGTCTCTTCCCACCAATCGAGCTCCACGATGCGCTCGACCGGCACGCCCCAGGCCTGCAGGTGCTTGCCGACGCCCAGGGAGGTCACGAAAGGCACGCTCCGTGCCGCCAGGGCGCGCACGCTCGGATGGTCCAGATGGTCGTAGTGGTCGTGTGAAATCAGCACGGCGTCAAGCGGCGGCAGCGATTCGATGCTCACCGGCACCGGCTGGAAGCGCTTGGGGCCGGCAAACGAGAACGGCGAAGCGCGCTGACCCCAGACGGGATCGGTCAGGACGCGGACGCCGTCGATCTCCAGCAGCAAAGTCGAGTGCCCCAGCCAGGTGACGCGCAGTCCCGACTGCGCGGGCCGCAGCCAATCCGCCAGGGGATTGAAGGAGGGTAGCGCCTGCACCGGCCGGCGCTTCGCGCCTCCGAACGCAAATTCACCGAGCGTGGCCAGGCGCATGCCCTGGCGCTGCGCATCGGGTGCGGTGGAGGCGTAGGTGTTGACGAAGCGGCCGTCTGCGAACTGCGGCGAGGCCCGCATGCGCTCCAGGCGCAGCGCATGGGCGTGACGATTCGGGGATGTCATGGCTTTATGGCTCGTGATGATGTTTGTCATTCTGACGTTTTTCGACTTTTTGTCAATTGATCAGGCATCAAGACCATGACATCTCAACGGAAAATGTCAAAATGAACGCGAAGGAGCAAGCGTTGAGCAGAAGCGAAAAGGAACAGCAGATTGTCGAGGCCGCTTTTGGCGTCTTCTCGCGCTATGGGTTCGCGCGCACGACGATGGCGGACCTGGCCCAGGCCGCCGGCATGTCACGACCGGCGCTGTACCTGGTCTATTGCGGGAAGGTCGAGGTGTTCGAGGCGGTCGTCGACTGGTTCATCGAGCAGACCTTGGCGGAGATCCACGACACCCTTGACGCCCATTGGCCCCTGGAGCGCCAGCTGCTGCACATTGCCGAACTGGCGATCGCGCGAGGATTTGACATGCTCAAGTCCAATCCGGATGCAGCAGACCTGATGTCGCCCGAGCGGCATGGACCCGCCCTGCAGACGAGCTTCGACCGTGTCCAGCAACTTCTGGCCGACGTGCTGCGCGAAGCGGTGTCGCGCGTGCCGCTGGGCGTGACGGCGGAGGATCTCGCATCCATGCTGATGGCGGCCATGAAAGGGTTCAAGGCCGTGGCCCGGGATGGACAGCATCTGCGCCACCTGATCGCGACCCAGGTCCGGGTGACCGTCGTCGCGCTCGGCGAACCTTTGCCAACGGCATCGGGCAGGGCGAGACACAGGGTGCGCGACGCATAGTCACAAAAATGGATGACCCTGCCGCTCTGCCAAGCTGAGCGATTCAGTCCGGCCGCGCTGAGCTGCAAGGCGGCTATCGGGACTCCGCGTCGCAGGCTTGACAAATCGATGCAGCGTGGATAAAAATTAACCAAATGGTTAATTAACTGTGTGGGGAATTAATTGAGAGCGGACCACCTAAGCGCCACATTCGCTGCACTGGCCGACCCAACGCGGCGCGCCATCCTGGCCAGGCTTGCACAAGGCGAAGCGACGGTCGCGGATTTGGCCGGGCCTTTCGACATGAGCGCTCCGGCCATCAGCAAACACATACGTGTTCTCACACGGGCCGGTCTCATCACTCAGGGGCGTGACCGGCAGTTTCGTCCTTGCCGCATCGTGCCTGCGCCGCTCAAGCAGGCCGCCGACTGGGCGCTGCAATACCGCGCCTTGTGGGAGCAGCGGCTCGATCAACTCGACAGCTACCTGCAGCAATTGCAGCAGGTGCAACAGACTCCGGCCAAGGGCGCTCCAGAACACGCTCCAAAGCAAACAGCACCGAAGACTGCATCCAAAGTTTCATCAACCCCTACCTGGAAGAACCGCCACCATGACTGACAGACTTTCCGCACCCTTCGTCATCGAGCGCCGTTTCTCTGCGCCGCGTGAACTCGTATACGCAGCAATGACTGAAGCCGACCATCTGAGGACCTGGATGAGCCCGCCTGGGATGGAACTTTCCCACTGCTCGGTGGATGCCCGCGTGGGCGGCGCCTTTCACTATGCGATGAAGCCCGTCAACGTGCCTGATGCTCCGGCAATGTGGGGCAAATGGACATTCCGCGAGCTGACGCCCCCTGAGCGCATCGTTGTCGTCGTGCAGTTCAGCAATGCCGAAGGCGGCGTGACGCGACACCCGATGGCTGAACAATGGCCACTCTTCACGCTCTCGACCACCACGCTCAGCGAAATCGACGGAGGCACCTTGTTGCGCCTGGAATGGCGTGCGCTGGATGCCAGCGAAGCCGAAGAGGCCATCTTCGACGCGTCGCACGCCAGCATGGCCCAAGGCTGGGGCGGAAGCATGGACGCACTCGACAAATACCTGGCACAGTTACAAGCCAAACGTTGAGGCGACCAACGGGGAAGAGGCGCAATTCTCACAGCTTGGTCGAAGTTCGAGCATTTCATGTCTCATCGACGGAAAGCGCGATTCTGCAGCGCAGTCCGATCGTTTCAGCAGGAAATCCACGAAGCCCGTGGCCGCGCAGTGCGCCCTGTCGTACCCAAGCGGCCGGCGCCCGCGCTCAATGCACGCCTGGGTGCAGGCTGGCCTGTCCCAGGTTCCACAGGGGCAGGAACACGCCCAGCAGCAGCGTGCCCACCAGAACGCCCATCACTGCCAGCAGCAAGGGCTCCACGGTCTCGGCCAGCTTGCTGACCTCGTAAGCCACGTCCTCTTCGTGGATCTGCGCGATCTGCTCCAGCATCTCGTCCACGGCGCCGGTGCTTTCGCCGACGCCGATCATCTGCAATTCCATCGGCGAAAAAATGCCGGCCGTGGTGGCCACGCGCAGCATGCTTTCGCCGCGCTCCACGCCATTGCGCATCTGCAGGATGCGCTGCTCGTAATAGGCGTTGCCGCACACGCGGGCCGACAGCTGGAAGGCCTGCACGATGGGCACGCCGCTGCGGCTGGCCATGGCGAAGTTGCGGCAGAACCGGGCCACGCTGGCCTTGATCAGGATGGACCCGACGATGGGCAGCCGGATCCGGTAGCGGTCCCACCGGTAGCGTCCGTCCACGGTGGCCGCCCATTGCCTGAACAGATAGAACGCCAAGGCGAATCCGGCCCCGACCAGCCACCAGTCATGGACCATGAAATGCGAAATTGCGATCAGCACCTGCGTGACCGCGGGCAGCTCGGCATGCAGGTTTGCGTAGGTCTTGGCAAAGACCGGAATCACGAACAGCATCAGAATCGTCAGGCCGATCGACAAGGCCGTCAGCACGAAGGTCGGATACCGGATGGCCGACTTTACCTTCTTCGCCATGTCGCGTTCGAATTCGATCTGCCGGAACAGGGCCCTGAACGATTCGTCCAGGCGGCCTGAGCCTTCGCCCACCCGCACCATGTTGACGTAGAACTCGTCGAAGATTTTCGGGTGGCGGGACAGCGCTGTGCTCAGTTCCGAGCCCCGGTCGAGGTCGTCGCGCACGGCCGCCAGGGCCCTGGCCATGGCCTTGTTGCTGCTGGAGCGCTGTATGCCCTCCACGGCGCTGAGCATGGGCATGCCGGCGCGCACCATATTGCCCATCTGCCGCGTGAACAGCTGCAGCTCCAGCAGGGGCACGCGATTCTCGCCGGTCAGGTTGAGCAGCCATTCGGGCTGCGGCGTGCCCTTGGGCGCCGTGGTGATCTTGATGGGATGGATGTCGCTGTCCATCAGCCATTGCGCCACCGCCTGCGCATTGGCCGATTGGATGTGTCCCTGCATCAGCTCGCCGCTGCGATTGCGGCCCCGGTACAAATAGGTTTCCATGCTGTCACTCCGCGATCGCCATGGCTTCGGTCACCGTGGTCAGGCCCGCCAGCACCATCTCCGCCGCGTGCCGGGCCACCGTTCGGCCGCCCAACTGCTCGCGGCCCAGCCGATTGAAGGTCACCGCATCGCTGTTCTGCAGCGCCTCGGACAGCGGCGGCGTGATCTCCAGCAGCTCGAAGACGCCGCGCCGCCCGCTGTAACCCACGCCGTTGCAGCGCGAGCAGCCCCGGCACTTGCGGAACCGCCCCAGGCTGATTTCCGACTCGCTGGCGTAGTGGCTGAGCCAGGCCCGCTCGTTGGCGGGCAGCACATGGTCCTGCGCGCAATAGCTGCAGTTCAGGCGCAGCAGCCGCTGCGACATCACCGCCCGCACCGTGGCCGCGATCATGTAGCCGGGCACGTGCATGTCGATCAGGCGCAGCGGCGTGCTGAGCGCGTCGTTGGTGTGCAGCGTCGACAGCACCATGTGGCCGGTCATGGCGGCGCGCACGGCGATGTCGGCCGTCTCGTCGTCGCGGATTTCCCCCACCAGCATGATGTCCGGGTCTTGCCGCAGCAGCGAGCGCAGCACGCGAGAGAAACTCAGGTCGATCTTTTCATTGATCTGCACCTGGTTGACGCCCGTGATGCGGTACTCCACCGGGTCCTCGCAGGTGAGGATCTTCACGCTGGGCTGGTTCAGGATCTCCAGCGCGGCATACAGCGTCGTGGTCTTGCCGCTGCCGGTCGGACCCGTCACCAGTACGATGCCGTGCGGCGCCCGGATGGCGCGCTCGAAGCCCATGTACACCTGCGGGGGCAGGATCTCCTCCAGGGTCTGCCGAACCGCGTCCTGGCGCAGCAGCCGAAGCACGATGGACTCGCCGAACTGCGTGGGCATGGATGACATGCGGATGTCGAAGCGCGAGTCCCCCGACTTGACGGTGATGCGCCCGTCCTGCGGCAGGCGGCGCTCGGCGATGTCGAGGTGCGCCATCAATTTCAGGCGCACGATCAGCGCCGAGGTGATGCGCGGGTCGGCCTCCACCTGCACGTGCAGCACGCCGTCGATGCGGAAGCGCACGACCAGGGCGTGCTCCTGCGGTTCGAAGTGGATGTCGGAGGCGTTGACGCGGGCCGCGTCGTCGAAGATGGTCTGCAGCAGCTTGACGATGGGCGCGTCCGCGTCGTTGATGGCGCGGCCCATGGTGCCTAGATCCACCACGTTGTCGTACTCGCCGATCTCGCGCTCCACCTCGCGGGCGAAGGCGCCGATCTGCTCGGTCTTGCGGTAGATCCGGTCTATGGTTGCGATCAGCTGCTCGTTGGTGATGACGGCCAGGTCGAGCGGCCGCTTCAGCACCACGGCCAGCTCGTCCTGGGAGCGCAAGTCCGTGGGGTCCACCAGGCCGACGAAATAGCTGTCGACACGCTCCTCCAGGATCACCGCGTGGAAGCGCCGCGCCTGCAATTCGTTCAGGTGCTTGACCGTGTCGGGCTGCACGTCGAAGCGGCGCAGGTCGACGAACGGGATTTCCAGCTGCTTGGCAATCGCCTGCGCGATTTGTTCTTCGCTCACGTAACCGGCGTCGACCAGCACGCGGCCCAGCAGCAGGCCCGACTGCCTCTGCAGGCTCAGGGCCGTGTTCAGCTGGTCGTTGCGCAGCAGGCCCTGCTCGATCAGGGTGGTGCCGAGATTGATGGGCTTCTGGACCGTGAGCATGGCTGTGTCCTCGTGTTGATCAATCAGTAGACGGTTTCCGACCAGGTGCTGGTCGAGGTGGTCGAGCTGGTCACGGGCTCAATCGTTCTGTTCACACCTTGCAGGCACATGAAGCCCGAAGCCCAGTAGTCGCCGTTGCCCGTGCCGGAGCCGGTGCGGTTGAGGGTGTAAGTCGTCGTGCCGCCCGGCGTGAAGAAGGCGCAAGTGCCGGCGCAGAGTTGCGCGTTTTGAAGCGGCGTGGCTGGAGCACTGGACAGGGTCAGCGCATTCAATGCACCGTGGACGGTTGCGGTGGCGGACGACGCGGCCGTGGTCGGCGCACTGGCGTTCAATGCACCGGTACCCGACTTGATGGCGATTCTTGCGGCGTTGCCAAACAATGCAGCCGGCACGCCCGACGTGACGGGCAAAAAGATGTTGGTGCCCGGCGTGCCCTGCAATAGCGTCGCGGTCGAAGCAACCTGCACTGCGGTCCCGGTCAGCGTGTAGCGGCCGATTCCACCGAGTGCTTCGGTCAGTTTGTAGTTGGTGCCAGGCGTGGCTTGGGCATTCGTCGTGGGCGAGGTGCTCAGTCCTGTCATGCTGACCGTTTGCGTGCTGAAGCTGCTGTCGTTGAAGTCGCAAGCTGTGCATGCCGTGACCCAAAGCACATTGGAGGCGAAGGTCCAGACCTGGTTATTCGCATACGCAACGTTGTGGGTATTGTTCGTCAGCGAATACGTCCCCCGACCGCCAAGCTTTCCACCGGCTTCGGTGCTCGTCAGCTGACTGCCGATCTTGGCGCCTGCCGCAGCTGCTGGCGCCGTCAGCACGTCACCTACGGAAATGATTTGGCTTGTTGGATAGGTGGTGCCGGTGCTGTCGAAGCTGTTGCCCACCGTCAGCACGGTTCCGCTTGAGCTGATTGCCGTGTTGTCGCTTGCACTGTTCAGGCTCTTCCAGGTCGATCCGATCACCCCCGTCCCCGCCCCGTTGTATGAGTACGCCCCAGCGGTCAGCGGCACCACAGCGCCGTTGTACTGGAAGTTGCCGTTGCTCGCATACCAGATCTCGGCTTCGACGTCCGTCGGCGCGTTGGTAATGTTCGACGTCGGGTACCGTGTGACGAAGCTCATGTTCATGGCCTGGTTGAGTGTGTTGAAGATCACCCCAGGAGACCCCGGCGGGGGCTGATTGATCTGGTCGCTCAAAGACGCCACATTGACCGTGTAACCAAACACCAAGGTGTCGCCGCCGTAGCACCAGTTGGTACAGGCCTGGGTGCTGGCGGACCCTGGCACGCTCTGCGATGCGCAGGTGCTGGAGGCCGTGCCATCGTTGGTCGTACCCTGGACTTGCGCGCCCTGCTTACCGACCGTATTGCTCGTGTCCCAATACGACGCCCCCCCCGCCCAGTTCGAACCTGTCAATGTGGGGGCAGCCGTATTGCCACCGAAAAACACGCCAACTTCGGCCACGTCGCGGTTCTTGCTGAGGGTCTGATAAATCTTGTAAGTGCTGCCATTCGGAATCGTGACCGCATTCCCCTGCATGCCGACAGATTTGGACCCATTGCTGGGCGACCCCAACGCCAATTGCAGGACGCAGTTTGACCCGGCAGAACAGGTGGCCGTCGTATTGCCTTGTTGTATATAGGTCAGCACAAAAAAAGCAATGGCGTTGTAGCTCGTCGTGTTCTTAAGAGGCAGGCTCCAGGTCGGCGAGGCTCCAGAATTGGTGCAGTCGGTGGTGGCACTGTTGCAGGTCGTGCCATCGACCGTTGTCAAACTCGCATTGCGTGTCAGTGTGCGGTTCGCCAAGCCCACTGTGCCGGTCGCCGTGATGGCGCAACTGGTGCAATTGACGCCTGTACTGCTACAGGTCGCAGGTGTCGACACGCCGCTGTAGGACACCGCGCCGCGTCCCAGTGGGCTGACGGTGGTGGGGCCTATGCCCGTGCAATTGAGATTGCTGACGCCCGTGCCTGTAAAACTGTTCTGCAATGCGGCCCGCCCCATTTCCAGGCCGCTCTCGGCCAGGTAGAACGCGGCCACGCCGTCGTCCTGCCGTTGCGTGTCCACGGTGTTGCCGGCGCTGATGTTCTGCATCTGCGTCAGCACGAACAGCACGGTGGCAATCAGGAACAGCACGGCCAGCACCGTCACCATGCCGGACTGGCTGAGCTTGGGGTTGCGAGGGTGCGGCGTCATGGTGTTCAAGGTTGAATCGGGTCAGTCATTGCGCAGGTAGACCACCGTGCTGGACACGGTCTGCCCGCCCGCCGAGCTGAGGGTCAGGGCGGCCTTGACGTGATGGATGGAGGCGATCGTGACGGGGCTCGACAGCAGGTTGAAGCCCTGGTCGTAATAGCTGAACGCGAAGCTGTAGACGGCGCTGGTCAGCACCGGCGTGGTCGAGGTCTGCACGTTGCTGTAGGTCAGGTTCAGGTTGCTGCCGCTGTTGGTGATCGTCACCGTGAAGTCGGTGGTGCCGCAAACGGCGCCGGCCGCCGCGCCCGCGTTGCTTTTCCGGAAGGTCAGCGTCGATGCGGTGGCCGTCGTGATGCAGTAGACCGCATTGGTGCTGTCGTACTTGACCTCGCGGATCTCGCGCGACACGCGCTCCAGCACCGCGCGCGTTTCCGAAATATTGGTGCTGTCGGCGTCCACGTCGCTGGCCAGGGAGAATCCGTTGACCCAGATCAGCGAGGCCGTGGTGGCCAGCAAGCCGATCAGCACCATGGAGACAATCAGCTCCACCAGCGTGAAGCCCCCCACGGCGCGATGCGGGTTCCTGGCGTGGACAGGGCTGGGCTTGATGCGGGAGCGTGGCATGCAGGGTCCCTTGCGCATCAGTACGAGGAAAACTGCAGCGTGAGATTGGGCGGCGCCGCCGCAGCGCTCGCCGCCGGGCTCACGCTGATGACCGCGGTGCAGGTGGACCCCGAGCAAGGGCTGGTCGAGGTGCCGCCGACCGTGAGCGTGTAGGTGGGAGCGGAAAAACCGCCGCCGCTGCCCACGCCGCTGCACAGGCCCGTTGCGACGGCGCTGTAGCCCTGCTGGTTCCTGACGCCGACCAAGCGTTCGGCGCAAGCCTGCTGGAGTTCCACCCCCGCCGCCAGGTAGCGCGCCCGGTTCTGGCTGTTGAATACGCCGCTCTGCACCGTCACGATGCCCGCCGCAGCAATGCCCAGCAGGATGATCGCGCCAATCGATTCAATCAGCGTGAAGCCCTGTCGGCGGCGGCGAGAAGCAACGGCATGCATGATTCGTTTCTCGTTGAATCGACAATATCACATCCCTTCAGGGCGACAACTTCACCTGTCCCGTCAAAGGCAGCACGCTCACTGTTTCGGTGCTCCCATTGAATGTGAGCGTGAAATTGGAGGTGAACGAGAGGGGCGCGGTGCCTGAGGTGCCATTGACGGGCTCGCCCAGGGTATTGAAGGTCAAGCCCCCGGAAGGCCCGGTGCCCACGACCACGTTCCCGCCCACCGTGACAGTCACCGTCGGAATGGACGCGCAACTCGAACCCACGCAGGCAATTTGATACGACCCGTTGGCGCCCGTGGCCTGCACCGTGACCTGCATGCGCCGGCCCGTGCTCATGGCCAATTGTTGCGCGTGGCGAATTTCATAGGCCAGTTGCTGCGCTTGCGATCGCAAGGTCATCGACGCGGGCGCGCCGAATTTAGGCAGGGCATATGCCGCCAGAATTGCCAGCAGCGTCGCAATCATCATCAGCTCGACCAGATGAAGGCCGCGCTGATTTTCCTTGCAGATAATCGCCGACAAAATTCCTTGCCGGCGATCGAATTGCATGGCTTTCAGAATCGATAATGGATCAACTCTGAATGATGATAATGCCGGTCGCGGTTCCACCGCCCACGGTGACCGAGCAGGTGATACTCGAACCCGCGCCAGTGCCGGCCGTGGTTGTCGCGAATGTATAAGTCGTGCTGGTTTGAATTTGCGCGGCGGTTGCTGGGTTTGAGCCGGTGCCGGACGTGTTGAATGCCTCGCAGGCCGGCACCGAGCCGGCCGTGCCGCCGGGCGCCAGCGACTTGGCGTACAAGACCGCCGACGCGGATGCCGCCGCCGCGCCTATGCCGGCCGCCACGCCGATGTTGGCGTCATTGGCGAGCGATTGGTATTTCGGAATCGCCACGGCCGCCAAAATACCAATGATCACGATCGTGATGATCAGTTCAATCAGGGTGAAACCTTCTTGAACCCGTTTGGCAATCCTGTAATTCTTCATGCGAAAACTCCTGAAAAATACAATCCCCGCCGTTTTCCAACAGCGCCCCAATGAGCCGCCAAACACCGAAGCGGGCAACATGCCACGGCTCGGCTGTTCCGAGTATTAACGCAATCCGGTATCCGCGAACCTCCCAATTTGAGGGGTCGCAAGAGTCTTTCATCTCCATTGATGATGCGTGCACGACATCGGCATTCAGGCCCTTGTTTTGCCCCACAGAATAGGCGCATGAAATCATTCATGCCTTCGTTGGGTTCAAGCGGATGGACTGTGATTGATGCAGCGCAAAACCATTCGGTGGCGGCTGTCAGCGTTCGTCCTGGTAATCGGTCGCGGGGCTTGCCGCTGGTTTCGAGATACCTGTGCAAACAGGTCGCTGAAAATGTCGGGACGTCCGCCAATTACCACGCGGAATTGGATTCCAGCCTGCCCGCCGCGCTGACGCTGGCCCGCGCCGACTATCGGCTGCGGGTGATGCCCGCGCCGCCCATGCCCGACAAGGAAATGGAAGAGGCCCTGCGCTGGTCGGCGCTGACCGGCAGCGACATTCCGATGGATGATGCCGATCTGGCCTGGCTTGAAATTCCCGGGCAGGACTTGCTCAGCGAGCGGCCGCGCCTGCTGTACGTGGTGATGGCGCAGCGCTCGCTGGTGGACGCCCGCGTGGCCGCGGTCAGCAAGGCGGGGATAACGCCTAAAGTGGTAGACATCCGGGAAACCGGATTGCGCAACCTGGCGCTCAAGCTGGCCCAGGGCGACGAGGGCATTGCCCTGATCAGCGTGGACGACAGCGGCGTCAGCATGGTGTTCACCGATCAGGGCGCGATTTTTCTGGACCGCTACATCGAGCAGCCCTTGTCGGAGTGGCACATGGCCGACGAGACGGCGCGCCGTCGCATGCTGGAGCGCATTGCTGTGCAGGTGATGCGCTCGGTGGACTACCTGAGCCGCAATTTCGCCTTCACGGCCAAGATGCGCGTGGTGGTGGGGCCCACGCCGGAGCCCATGGGCTTGGGCGACTACTTGGCCGAGCAGCTGCCCCTGCCGGTTTCAGTGCTTGACCTGGGGGCCTTGTTCGACTTGTCGCGCGTGCCCGGCTTGCGGGACAGCGCGGCCAACCAGGCCCGCTGCCTGGTGGCGCTGGGCGCCGCCTTGCGAAGCTCCTGGGGCAGGGTGGCCGCATGAGCGCTTTTCCGGTCCAGCACATCAATCTGCTGCAGCGGCCCAAGCCGCCGCGTGGCGTGCTGATGAGCGTGCTGGCCCTGGCCGCGTTGACGGTGGCCGGACTGGTCAGTTATGGCGTCGGTTTGCAAGGCGACTTGAAGCGCCTGCGCACCCAGTCGGACCAGATGACCCGGCAACTGGCGCAGCTGCGCGACACCCTGGTGCAGGTCAAGCGGCAGGAGGCGGTGGCCACCCAGGTCGAGTCGCTGGAGAGCACGTTGGGGGCGCTGCGGCCGCAGGCCGAAGCCGCCCGGCAGCTCATCGGCAGCGCGCGCATGCCCCTGGGCGGCCGCGCGGACGGCGACATGCTGCAGTTTGTCGAAACGCTGAGCCGCGTCGGCGAATCGGGCTTGTGGCTGACCGAACTCGACGTCGGCGATGGCGGCCGGCGCCTGATGCTGAAGGGGCAATCGCTGCAGGCCGACGTGGTGCTGCACTACGCCCAGCGGGTGAACAGCGTGCTGGAGCCGTATTCCCTGCACCTGGATGTGCTGGAGATGAAGCCGGCCCAGCCCGGCTCCGAAGCGCCGCAGAAGGCCCCGTCGTCGTCCAAGGTCTCGTTCGTTCTCAATTGACGGCAAGGAGGCTGCAGCATGAACGGCAATGTCGAGAAGCTGGCCGCCAAACTGGAGAGCCTGCTTCCCCGCGAGCGCTACCTGCTGCTGGCGGCCGTGCCCGTGGTGCTGGTGGCCCTGGCCGAATTGCTGTGGCTGGACCCCTTGCGCAATGAGTCCTCGCGGCTGCAAAAGCAGATGGCCCAGCAGGGCGAGCAGATGACCGCGCTGGCGCCGCTGCTGGCAGGCAGGAAGGTGTATCCGGTCGACATGAGCAGCCTGCAGTCGCTGTCGCAGGAGCGCGAAAGCCTGCAGGCCGACGTCGACCTGGCGCAGCGCATCTACGACGAAGCGGCCATGGAGCCGGCCCATGGCCGCGCCCTGCGCGCCGTCCTGGCCTCCACGCCCGGGCTGACGCTGATGAGCTTGAGAACGCGGCCCGTCGAGCCTTTGGGCGTCGCCAGCCTGCCCAAGGCGCCGGCCAGCGGCGCGACGCAGGGCGCCTCGGAGTCGCACCGCTGGATCGGCGCGGCGCTGTTCCGCCATCCGGTCGAAATGCAGCTGTACGGTCCCTTGAGCGAGCTGTCGGCCTTCATGCTGCAAGTGCAGCGGCGCGATCCCCAACTGCGCTGGGACACCGTGAAGCTCACGACCGTCACCTATCCCAATGCCAATCTGGTGCTGACGCTGCATGTGCTGAGCTTGCGCGCCGAGTCGCCGTTTTATTGATGCCCATGAACCACCACCTTGCACCGTCACGCGCCGCGCAGGACTTGCTGCCGCGGCGCTGCCTGCGACCCGGGCCGCATTGGCGGGCCGTGCTCGGCGCCGCGCTGGCGGCCTGGCTGGCGATTTGGCTGACGGTTTGGCTCGGCCCGGCCCTGGCGGACAGCGACGCGGGCCAGGCCGGCAGCGCGGCGCCTGGGCAGGGCCTGTCGGCGCTGCAGGCCGCCTTCCTGCCCTCGGATGCGCAGTCCGGCGGCGTGCCGGCCGGCGAGTCGGGCGTGCGTGTGGTGGTGGTGCGCGACCACAAGGCGGCGGCCTACCTGGATGGGCGCTTTGTTCGCGAGGGCGACGTCGTCAAGGGCATGAAGGTGGTCAACGTGTCGCCGCAGGGCGTGCTGCTGGTGCACCAGGACGGTACCCGCGAGCGCGTGGCGCTGAATCCGCAGGCCGTCAAGATTTCGGCGGCACCTGCCGTCACGAAACAGACCCGTGGGGAGAATCAACCATGAAGACACCCGAGACCCGAGGTTTCACGCGGCGCCGGGCGGGCGCGGCCGGGCTCGCCGCGGTCGCCAGCCTGGTGCTGGGTGCCTGCAGCGCCAGCTACCCCGCCAAGGACCTGTCCGTGCAGGCGCGCATCGACGAGACCTTGAAGCAGGGCCATCCGGCGGCCAGGCCCGCGCAGGCCGCTGCATCGGGTGCCGCGCAGCCGGCGCTGGGCGCCTCGCTGCTGCCGCCGCTTCGCATGCCCATGGCCAAGGCCTCGTCGCGCCAGTTGGAGCCCCGGTTCGACCTGGTCGTGACCGACGCGCCGATTTCGCAGGTGCTGCACGCCATCGTGGCGGACACGCGCTACAGCGTGCTGCTCAGCCCCAAGGCCATGACGCCGGCGGCCGGGACCCTGCCGGGGGCCGCGGGCATTGACGCCGCGGCCACGGCCGCCGCCAACGGGCGCCAGGAGCTGCTGACTGTGCACTTGAAGGACGTGACGGTGTTCGAGGCGCTGGACGCCGTGCGCGACACCTACGGCTACGAATACAGCGTGGACGGTTCGCGCATCTACGTGCGGCCGCCCGAGCTGCAGACGCGCTTCTACCAGCTCAATTACACCCTGGGTCAGCGGCGCGGGGTGAGTGATTTGCAGGTCATAGGCGGCGCGTCGACGGGCGGCAGCAGCAGCAACGCCGGCAGTTCCAACACCGCCGGATCGACGGGGACCACGGGCAGCGGCAGCAACGGCAGCAGCTACGCCTCGATCCAGGCGAGCGCGCTGAGCACCATTTCCAAGTCAGACGTCTGGGGCGAGCTGGAAGACTCGCTGCGCACCATCCTGGGCTGCCAGATTCCCAAGTTGCAGGCGGCCCGTGCCGGCGGCGGGCAGGCGGGCGGCGCCGCGGGCGGCTTTGGCGGCAGCAGCCAGAGCAGCAGCTCGTCGAGCCAGAACTCCAGCCGGGCCGACGTGACCTTCGTCGGCGATGCGCAGATGGGCGAGCGCGTGCGCGGCGTCGACGGCTGCACGGAAGGGCGCGCCATGACGGTCAGCCAGACCAGCGGCACGATCCTGGTGCGCGGCATGCCCAAGGAGCTGCGCATGGTCGAGCAGCTGATGCACGCCATGCAGCTCAACATCGAGCGGCAGGTGATCATCGAAGCCAAGGTGATCGACGTGCAGCTGAACAAGGACTCGCAGCAGGGCATCAACTGGTCGGCCCTCAGCAACGGCCTGCAGCGGGCCTCCCTGGGTTCCGACACGACCCTGGTCGGGTCGCCTGGCACGTCGACCGCGGGCACGGTGACGGCGGGCACCTCGCTGGGGCAGCTGCTCGGCACGCAGTTGCTGGGCGTTTCCACGCCCAATGCCGTGACGAGCGGCCTGGGCCTGGCGCTGCAGGGCGCGAATTTCGCCGCGCTGATCAATTTCCTGCAAACGCAGGGCGACGTGCACGTGCTGTCGAGCCCGCGCATCGCCACGCTCAACAACCAGAAGGCGGTGCTCAAGGTCGGCTCGGAAGAGTCTTTCGTGACCAGCATCACCGCCGGCAGCAGCACGCTGTCGACCGGGGCCGCGCTGACGGTGGCGCCGTCCTTGAACTACCAGCCTTTCTTTTCGGGCATTTCGCTCGACGTGACGCCGCAGATCGACGAGCACGACCGGGTCACGCTGCATGTGCACGCGATGGTCAACTCCATCACCGAGAAGGACAAGCTGGCGACGCCGCAGGTCGGCTCCACCACGGTGCCCTTTGCCGTCAACAGCATCAGCGAGACCGACAGCGTGGTGAAGACCTCCGACGGCACCATGATCGTGATCGGCGGGCTGATGACGGAGAGCAGCGTCGACAACCGCGCCGCCGTTCCCGGCCTGGGTGCCGTGCCGCTGGCGGGCGCGCTGTTCCGCAAGGGCGACCAGGCCTTGAACAAGCGCGAGCTGGTGATCCTGATCCGCCCCACGGTGGTGAAGTCCGATGCCGACTGGGCCGACGGCATCGCAGCCGTCGAGCAGCGCGTCGAATCGATGGGGCAGCCGCCCCGGTCGGCGGACCCGCACTGAGCCTGGGGACAAGCGTCCATGTACCTGCAGCATTTCGGTCTGACTGAATTCCCGTTCGGGATCACGCCGGACACGGGCTTCTATTTCTCGGCGCATGATTCGCAGGCCGCGCTCAACACGCTGCTGGTGGCGGTTCAATCGGGCGAGGGGTTCATCAAGATCACCGGCGAGGTCGGCACCGGCAAGACCATGCTGTGCCGCAAGCTGATGACCAGCCTGGGCGACGAATACCAGATCGCCTACGTGCCCAATCCCTATCTGCAGCCCATGGCCCTGCTGCTGGAGCTGGCCGCCGAACTGGGCGTCGCCAGCGAACCGCTGAGCGAGGGCAACACCCTGCAGCAGCACCGGCTGGTCAAGGCGCTGACGCAGCGCTTGCTGCAGCTGTCCATCGAGGGCAAGCGCGTGCTGGTGTGCCTGGACGAGGCGCAGGCCATGCCGATCGAATCGCTGGAAGCCTTGCGCCTGCTGACCAATCTGGAAACCGAGAAGCGCAAGCTCGTGCAGGTGGTGATCTTCGGCCAGCCGGAGCTGGACGAGAAGCTGGCGCATCCGTCGATCCGGCAGCTGCGCCAGCGCATCACCTTCGACTACTGTATCGGCCCGATGCGCGACGGCGAGGTGGACTACTACCTGCACCACCGCCTGATGGCGGCCGGGCACCGCGGCGGCGCGCTGTTCAGCGGCGCGGCGCGGCGGCTGCTCAAGCGCCGCACGCGCGGCTATCCACGGCTGGTCAACATCGTTGCCCACAAGGCCCTGATGTGCGCCTACGGCCGCGGCCGCACGTCGGTCGACTATTGGGATGTGCGTGCCGCTGTCGGCGATACCCGGTCCCTGAATGCCGGGTTGCCGTGGAAGACCGGATTGGCCTGGGGCCTGCTCCTGTCCGGTGGCGTCGGGTTGATGGCCTATGCGATTGCGAGAAGCCTATGAGCGTGATCAACAAAATGCTGCAGGACCTGGACAAGCGGACGGCGGGCACGGCGCGCCTGGACACGATGTCCGGCCAGATACAGACGCTGCGGGCCGCGAAGGCGGGCCAGCCCCCCTGGCGGAACATTGCCTGGATCACCGCGGGCGGCCTGTTGATGCTGGGCGTCGGCCTCTACATGTCCACGCAGCGGCACGCCAGCGCGCCGCCGGTGCCGCCCATCCTGGCCTCCCTCGCCGCGCCGGTCACCGCGCCCGCCACCGCAATGGCTGCGCCGGCGACCGCCGCCCCAGCCGCAGTCGCCGGCGCGAACGACAAGCCGGCCTCCGCCGCCCTGCAGCCCGAGCGGACCCCGCCGGTCCGGCTGGCGAAATCGACCGGCCTGGATGCCTTTGATGCGGCGGCAAGCCCGAGCGCCTCTGCCCGCATCGTGCCCAAGGCGCCCAAGCTGGTGCTGCAGATGGACGATGAAGGCGCGGCCACGGCCTCGGCCCGCGCCGGTGCGGACCTGTCGCGGCCGGCCTCGGGCAAGAAGTACTCGACCCACCAGAAGGCCGACAACGCCTACAAGGAGGCCGTGGTGCTGAACCAGCAGGGGCGGACGGTGGAAGCGCAGACCACGCTGCGGCGCAGCCTGGAAGCCGACCCGATGGACTTCCGTGCGCGCCAGATGCTGGCCGGGCTGTTGATCGACGCCGGCAGGCTGGACGAAGCCCGCGTCTTGCTTGCCGATGGACTGAACCTCGATCCGCAGCGTTCGGACTTTGCCATGATGCTGGCGCGCCTCGACCTGGAGCTTGGCAACCCGGACGCGGCCCTGCAAGTGCTGCAGGGCGGCCTGGGCAGCGCGGGAGACGAGCCCCAGTACCATGCGCTGCTGGCCGCCGTGCTGCTGAAGAAGATGGAGTACGACGCCGCGGTCCAGCACTACCTGGTGGCGCTGCGTTCGGACCCTGCCATGCCGACCTGGCTGGTGGGCGTGGGCGTTGCGCTGGAGGCGCAAGGAAAGATGGCCGACGCCAATGCCGCCTACCAGCGCGCGTTCGACGGCGGCAGCCTGAGTCCCGAGCTGGCCCGGTTTGTCGCCGACAAGCTGAACCGGCCCTAGTTGGTTTTCACGGCGCCGCCCAAGCCGCGCAGCAACTGCTGGACCTCGTCCAGCGAACGCAGGCCGTCGCCGTGCGCGAGCAGCCGTTCGAGCTGCTCGCGGGCTTGCGCTGTCTTGCCCGCCTGGATGTAGAGGCGGGCCAGTTCGAGGCGCAGCTCGCCGTCGTGGGGAGACATCTCCACCGCACGGGCTTGCTTGTCGATGGCCTGGTCGATCTGTCCGGCCGCCGCCTGCGCGCGCGCCAGGGTGTCGAGCAGGGGGGCGACCTCGGGGGCGAGCTGCACGGCGCGCTGGGCCTCGCCCACGGCATCAGGGTCTTTCTGCGCGAGCAGGACCATTGCGAGGTTGTTGTGCAGCAGCGGCGCGTCGGCGTTCAGCGCCAGGGCGCGCCGGTACAGCGCGGCGGCGCCGGGCAGGTCGCCGCGATTGCGGGCGCCGCGCGCCAGGTTGGCGATGAACTCGGCGTCGCGCGGATGGGCGCCCAGCCATTCGTGCTCGAACTTCTCGCGCTGTGCCGAGGCGCCCGACAACTCCAGGTAGCCGAGCACGGCAATCGCGGTGGCGCTGGACGGCGCCACCGCCAGCGCCTTGTGCGCCGAGTTCGCGGCCGCGGGCCAGTTCTTCTGCGAGGCCTCGACCTCCGATTCCAGCTGCCAGCCCACCGCCAGTTCCGGGTGCGCGTTGCGGTAGCTCACGGCCAGTTTCTCGGCCTCGGCGGGCTTGTTCAAGGCCAGGGCCAGGCGCACGCGGGCGCGCAGGACGGCCGTGGAATCCGGCTCTATCCGCGCCGCAGCGGCCACTTCTTCCCCGGCCCTGACGCTGTCGTTCGCAGTCAGGTAGGACTGCGCCAGCAGCAGCCGGGCGGACAAGGAGTTCGGCCGTACCCGGACCGCCTTGCCGAAGGTGCCTATAGCCTGGTTGTTGTCGCCCGTGGCGGTCTGGGCCTCGCCCAGCGCGCACAGCACTTCGCTGTCCTGCGGAAACGCGAGCGCGGCCTGCTGGGCCCGCGTCAGGAAGGCCTGCACGTCGCCGCTGGACTGCTCCTGCCGCAAGGCCGCCAGCCAGGGGCCGGAGTTGCCGCGATCGACCGCGATGGCCTTGTCGAGCAGCGCTTCCGCCGCGGCGTGGCCCCCGGCCGACTGGCGCGTCAGCTGCGCCAGCGCCAGCAGCGCCGTCACCTGCTTGGGATCGCGGTCCACCATGCCTTGGTAGCGCGCCCGGGCCGCGTCCACCTTGCCGCTGCGCAGGTCGAGCACGGCCAGCGCTTCG
This sequence comes from Burkholderiaceae bacterium, assembly GCA_019234815.1. Lineage (GTDB taxonomy): Bacteria > Pseudomonadota > Gammaproteobacteria > Burkholderiales > Burkholderiaceae_C > JAFALA01. Next base: position 35,574 of record JAFALA010000014.1, read on the forward strand.
ATGGCGGGCATGTAGGCCGCGTCGATCCGCAGCGCGCGTTCGTAGGCGTTGCGCGCCGCGGCTTCGTTCCGGCGCGTTTCCATGACCCGGCCGCGCAGCAGTTCGATGCCAGGCTGCTTGGGGTTGCGCGCCGCCATCTTGTCGATCACGCGTTCGGCCGCGTCGAACTGCTCGCGCTGCATCAGCGCGGCCACGAGCGCGGTATCGGCGTCGGTGTTCTTGACCTCGTTGGCGGTCTGGTCGAGGATGCGCAGCCCGGCGTCGTATTGCCCGCGCACGAGCAGGGTCCGGCCCTGGTCCAGGCGGATCTGCGTGTCGTGCGGCCGCAGGGTCGCGGCCCGCTCGAAAGCCTGGTCCGCCGACTTGAAGTCGCCCAGCATCGAGTAGGCGCGCGCCGCGACCTCCCAAGTCAGCGCGTCGTTCTGGCTCGGCGAAAGCAGGCGGTTCAAGGACTCCATGGCGCGCGCCGGCTGGTCGCTGGCGAGGTACAGGATGGCAAGCTCGCGCTTGGGGCCCAGGGCGTCGGGGCGGCGCTCCCGCGCCTGCACCAGCCAGGTCTCGGCCTGCGCAAAGGCGCCGAGCTGCCGCTCGGTCATGCCGGCCAGCAGCAGCACGTCGGGGCTGGGGTTGGGCGAGGCCATCAGCGCCTGGCACAGCTCGCGGGCGAGCGCGTACTTGCGGGCGCTGTAGGCCACCAGGGCGCCCAGGTAGGTGGGGGCGCCTTCCAGCGGCGAGGCCTGGCTGAGCGCCGTGACCTGCTCGTTGGCGCGATCGTAGTCGTGCTTCTGCAGGTCCAGCAGCACCAGGCCCGCATGCGCCCCGACGAAGGCCGGGTCCAGAGCCAGCGCCTTCTGGTAGGCGGACCGGGCCGTGTCGGGCGCCGCGTCGGACTGGCTGTCTCCCTGCAGCACCCAGACATCGGCGCTGTTCGGGAATTTGCGAACCAGGTCGTCGATGCGCGCGCGCGTGGCCAGCGCGCCGGCCTGGCCGGCGAGCAACCTGACCTGCAGCACGTGGGCGGGCGCGAAGCCGGGGTCGGCTGCCAGCGAGCGCTCCAGGCGAGCCAGTGCCTGCTTGCCGTCGCCCAGCGTCAACGAAGCCCGGGCGAGCTGGAATTGCAGGGCCGCCTCGGCCAGCGGGACATCGAGCTTGGTGTCGCCATAGGCGCTCAGCAGTTCGCGGTCCTTGCCGAGGACCACCAGGGTTTCGGCCAGTCCGGGCAGGACCTGCACGGGCGCCAGCCCTTCGCTCAGCGCGTGCTCGTACTCGAGCTCCGCGCCCGGCACCTGGCCCATGACGAACAGGGCCCGCGCCAGCAGGGCCCGTGCGGCGCCGACGTGCGGATGCGCCTGGAGCAGGTTCTTCAGCTCGATCACGGCGGTATCGGCCTGTCCCTGATCGAGGTGGGTGCGGGCCGCCGCCAGCACTTCATCCTGGTTCGCGGCGCTGCATGCGGCGATCAGGATGCATGCACCCCAGACGGCTCCATGCCGTGCCAGGCGCTCGAAGCTCAGTACTTCATTCATGGGACGACATTGCCTTCCTGCATAAAAACTATTTGTCGGATCTCTTTACACTTGCCTTCGGATGAGCCCGACATATGCTGCTAAGCTGTTGAATATAAACTCTTTTTTTGTTCTTGCCCAAAACTTGCTAGCACTTTATTATCGAAACATGATTTGGCGGCTGGCAGATCCAGTTGTATAGGAGACTGAACATGAATCAGCACAGGGTTTTCAGGTGGCTGGCCGTTGGGGCGATGGCTTTGGCGGGCACGGTGGCTGCCCACGCCTACACCGCTGACTGCGGCGTCGGGCTCTCCACCAAGTTCAGCGACACGCTGGAGGTCACCCACGCCTTGCAAGGCGGATTCTGCTATTACGTCGACGGCAATTTCAACGCCACCGGCAACAGCGACATCCCTGCATTGGTCGCCGAGTACCCGGCCCTCCAGGGCCTGATGCTGATCGATGAAAACGGCACCGACGGCGCCAATACGAATGCCCTGATCACGCCGAACTCGGGCAGCAAAGGGGGCACCTATCTGTCCAATAATCCGGGCACCTGGTCGTTCAGCCCGGCGCTGTGGCAGTCCTACACCAGCCTGTTCCTGGGCTTCCATTTCGGCGACGGCTCGTTCATTGTCCAACTGGATCCGCAGTACAGCAGCGGCCAATGGTGGGAAACCGTGCAGCAGGGCGCCGGACTGTCCAATTTCTATCTCTTCGGCGTTCCCGGCGGCGGGAACGGCGGCGGTCACGCCACGCCGGAACCGGCCACCCTGGCTCTGATTGCATTGGGCCTGCTTGGCGCGAAGCTGGCGCGTCGCCGGACCTGAAGCGTTTCCAGGCTCACACACCGAACCCCGCACGCCGCGGGGTTTTTTGTTGGCGCCCGGGCGGCGGAGCGGGCTCAAAGCACGGTCAATCAATACGGGCAATACGGGCGGGCGGGCCGACAATCCTCTTCAGCGCGCTTTCATGGTCAAAGTCGCTGACGGTCTTGGCGATCTTGCGCAGCTCACTCTCCCAGGCGCTTCCTTTCACTTCCTCCGCCAGGCCCAGGGCCACGTCGACGGCTTCGGAATCGCTCTACGCCAGCAGCGACTTGAGGCCTTTCTACTTTTTGATGTTGAAGTATTGAGATGTGTATTTCTTGTAGATGGCGTCGTAGCGGCCATCCTTGCGCATCGCGGCAATGCCCTTGTCGAATTCATCGCGAATCGCGGGGTCGTTGAACGCGGCCTTGAAGGAGGTCGGCGGGAAGATATCGAAGCCGATGTATGCCTGGGACTTGTCGGCTGCGCCTTGCGAGATCAGCCTCTCCCGGTAATACCGGAAGATGCTTTCATCCATGACGGCGACATCCATGCGGCCCAGCAGAAGCATGTGGACCTGGGCTTCCTGCTGCGCCATTTCCTTGTATTTGTGATTGGCCGCCGCCATCTTGCCGAAATCGGTGCCCAGGTATTTGTCCGCATTCTGGAATGCAATGATGGACTTGTCGCCGAGGTCGGCAATGCTTCGTATATTGAAATTGCGAGCCTTCAAGGCAAAGGCCCGGTTGTAATACTGCATGAAGTCCTTCGAATAGAAGGCCTTCAATCCCGAGCTTTCCTGAATGATGGTGGTGCCGTCCACCTGCTTGTCGGCGAACATCTTGAATCCGCGCCCGATGGGCACATAGATTGGCTGGATCGTGTACCCGGCGGACTCCAAGGCCGTCTTGACGATATCGACGACGATGCCGCCGCGGTCGTCCTCGAAGACATAGGGCGGCGTGTACTTTGAAAAAATGATCTTGAGTTCCTTGGCGCGGGCCCCGTTCATGCCCAGTGCGAGCAGGGTCAAGCACAAGAAACGAAGAATAGTGACCCGCATTGCAGTTCCCCTCGCAATTGACTACCCCGCCGGCCTGACTCGCTGCTGCTTGAACACCCAAGACCTTTCAGGAGGCTGTGACCACCCCACCTTGCCACAACAGGCCGCCCCGGCATGCAAGCATGCAAGAGGACTTTGATAAAAGAATACACCTGCCATACAGGAGGTTTTTAGGAAATCCCCGCCAGATGCGGCATTGCCTGTGGCATTTGTCAGGAATGCGGCAGATTGCTGCGCACGGGAGCGCGGGAAGGCCTGCCTGCGTGGAGACCGGACGATAGGCTACTTGGGAATTTTCACGGTCACCGTCAGCCCTGGACCCGGCATGGACGTGCCCAGCGCAATCTCGGCGTTGATCCGGGTGCAGAACTCCTTGACGATGCTGAGTCCCAGGCCCGAGCCGCTGGAGTCATGGTCCTGCAGCCGGTAGAAGCGCTTGAACACGTGTTCATATTCAGTTGGCGGGATGCCGGGCCCGTTGTCTTCGACGGCCAGCACATAGTGCGTTTCGTTCTCGTGCAGCTTGCAGGTCACGACGCCGCCGGCAGGCGTGTAGGTGATGGCGTTGTGAATCAAGTTGCTCAGTATTTCCCGGATCGCCAATGTCGGCAGCACGACGGGCATGGGCTGGTCATCGCAATCCAGGCCCAGGTCGATCTGCTTGTGATGGGCCAGGCCCGAGAGTTCTTCCAGCACCTGGGTGGCCAATGCACGCAAGTCGGTGGGCCGCGCGTCGGCAACACTTTGCGCCGGCGTTTCGGCCTGGGACAGGCTCAGCAGCTGATTCGCCAGGCGGGTCGCATGCACGGTGGTTCGATGAATGGCCGACAGGGAGTCCTGCACCAGGGCGGGATCCTCCGTGTGGCGTGCGAAGTTCACCTGCGTGATCAGGATGGCCAACGGCGTGCGCAGTTGGTGGGCCGCGTTTTGGATGAAGGAGCTTTGCGCCTCGGTATAGAGTTTCAGGCGGTCGGTGTATTCGTTGATGGCCTGGACCAGCGGCGTCAATTCGGTCGGCAGATGCTCGGTCCCGAGCGGATTGAAATCATCCGACGACCGGGCGCGGACCTTGTTTTTCAATTCGATCAGCGGCCGCAGGCCTTGCCGCAAGCCGAGCAGGATCAGCGACGCGACCAGCGCCAAAACCAGGATCTGCTGCGAGATGTTGCGCAACCACAAGGTCAGGATGAGTCGGTCGCGCCCATGCGTGGATTGGCCTATTTCGACCAGCACATGCTGGTCGTCCCGTTCCAATACGACCGGTTGAAGGTATGCGACGACCCGCACGTCGGCGCCCTCTATCTTTTGCAGGTAGAACGTCGGCGTTTCGGATTGCAGGGTTTCGCCGGGCAAGTCCAGCTTGCTGTCGCCGGAAACGATCAGGCCGCCGTCGGTGGTGACGCGGTAGTACACGCGGTCGCCGATTTCCGAATCGAAGATCTCCAGCGCGGCGGGAGGAATGTGTTGCTGGTAGGTGCCTTCCGAGGTCAGCAGCTGCTCGGCGACGATATGCGCAGAGCCCGTCAGCAGGCGGTCTTGCACCCCCGAGGCGGTGTCAAAGGCATTGTGATAGCTGATCCAGCCGTCGATGCCCACGGTCGCGATGAGCGGACCCAGCACCCAGCCCAGCAGACGCGTCCGGATGCTACGGTTCATGGGCGATTTGACGCAGCAGATAGCCCAACCCGCGCAGGGTCACGATGGTGGCATCGCTGCCTTCCAGCTTCTTTCGCAGGCGATGCACATAGATTTCAATGGAATCGGTCGACACGTCTTCATTGAGCGTCACCAGGCTTTGCGCCAGGGCCGCCTTGGAAAGCGTCGTCCCCACTTTCATGATCAGGTTCTCCAGCACCATGCGCTCGCGCGGCGTCAACACCAGCTCCTCCCCGTGCAAATGGAATTCCCGGGTGTTGGTATCGAATTCCAGCGCGCCGCAATGGATTCGCGGCGCGGGTCCTTGCGAGGAGCGCCTCAGCAGGACGCGGATCCGGGCTTCCAGTTCCTCCACCGCGAAGGGCTTGGCCAGGTAATCGTCCGCGCCGTTGTCCAATTCGCTGACGCGGCTGTCCAGGCTGGTGTTGGCGGTCAGGATGATGACGGGCGTTGGGTCCTGGCGCTGCCGGATTCGCTGCAATACCTGGTGCCCATCAAGCTGGGGCAGCGCCAGGTCCAGGATCACCAGGTCATAGCGCTCGCGTTTCAGGACGTAATCGGCGTCTGCGCCGTTTTCCAGGCAATCGACAATGTATTGGCGGCGCAGGGTGCGGCCCAGCCAATCGGAAAGCGTCTTGTTGTCTTCAACCAGCAGTATGCGCATGCCAAAAGCCCGCTGTCAGTTGGGATGCCCGGCTGCCGTCGGAACGGTTTGCGCGGCCGAACGCACGAACTCATTGCTGAAGGTCCGGTTCAGGTCGATGGGCTTGTCCTTCAGCGCGGGGGACACGGTGCTCATGACCCGCAGCACGGTGGCCGGGCCTTCGGCCGGCATCATGCCGTCCGCCGTGAAGATTCTCTTGGTGATGTTGAGCGCGTCGATGTAGTTCTGCCTGCCGCTCCATTGGTAGGCATCGGGCACCACGTCGGCAATCTGCGCCGCGTCATGGTTGTGTATGAATTGCAGCGCCCGTACCAGGGCCCTGGCGAGCTTTTTCACCTCATCGGGATGGGCGTGTATCCATTTGACCGGCATGTACAGGGAGGCACCGGGATAGGGGCCTCCCAGCGCGCCCGCCGCCGCCTCCGGCGTGCGCAAGTCCACCAGCATTTGCGCCCGGCCGAGCTTCAGCAAATAAGTGATGGCAGGTTCCGACGTCATGCCGGCCGACACATTTCCGGTTTCCAGGGCATGCACGAATTCCGCGCCGGAGCCGACCGACGTAAATCTCAGGTCCCGCAGCCGCAAGCCCTTGCTCAGGGCCAGGTATTGCGTCAGCAATTGTGTTGACGATCCCAGTCCGGTAATGCCCAGCATATGCCCTTTGAAATCGGCGGGATCGTGAATCTGCCCCCTGAAACGGCTTGACAGCACTTCCGCTTCGCCCGGCGCATTGCTGAATTGCACCACGGTCTGGACAAACTTTCCCTTGGCCTGCAGGTCGATGGTGTGGTCATAAAAACCAATGACGCCTTGCACGCCGCCGGTCAGCAATTCGTCTTCGGCATGAACGCCCGAGCTGTCGCTCAGCAATTCAACGTCGAGACCTTCGGATTTGAAATACCCCAGGCGGTCTGCCAATGCGGCAGGCAAGTAGATTTGCTTTTCAATACCTGCAACAATGATCTTGACGGTGTTCGATGCCGGCTGCGCCTGGGCTGCCGACGTCAAGACAGCCAGCCCCAGCAAGCTCGCCCGCATGGCTCGAACGCAAGCGCATGTTTTCAAGAGAACCTTCCGATTCATAGGTGTTGTCATTCGGGAGCTGTTCCTGTGCTGTGCGGAATGATACGTCGGTGCCGTCAGGCCAAAGAAGGCCTTGGCACGCCCGTTTTGCGAATTCGGTATTTACCCTCATGGCTGGGGACTGAAAGCGGATTGAAAGGATCGACCCACTAGGCTGCGAATCCAAACAAGAGGCCGCAATGGAGTTAGCTCAAGCCATTGAGGCCGGCGAGCCCTCGGAGACAACATGACGACGCAAAACCCCCAGCAGACGGACAACGCTGCGGCACACCCGCATGCGCAAAGGCGCGCGCTTGAACGGTGGTGGGCATTGATGGAGAGCCGCGTCGGCGTCATCCCTTTGCCCGTCTATGTGCTGGTCGGCTTCCTGATCTGGGCCATGGTGGCGAGCGGCAAGGTGCCCAACGAGATTTCGGTGGCCATCGTCGTCTTCTCGTTCTTCGGGTTCACGCTCGGTGAACTCGGCAAGCGGATTCCGGTGTTGAAGCACGTGGGCGCCGCGGCGATTCTGGCCACCTTCGTGCCGTCGGCCCTGGTCTATTACAAGGTCCTGCCGCCTGCACTGGTCAGCATGACGACCGATTTCACCAAGTCGTCCAATTTCCTTTATCTCTTCATTGCGTCCATCATCGTGGGCAGCATTCTCAGCATGGATCGGAAAGTCCTGATCCAGGGCTTCCTGAAGATCTTCATTCCGCTGACGGTTGGCACGGTGGCCGCGGGTGTGGTGGGAACGCTGGTGGGCACGGCGCTGGGCATCGGGACCTACAAGACGTTTTTCTTCATTGTCGTTCCCATCATGGCCGGCGGCGTGGGCGAGGGCGCCATTCCGCTTTCCATGGGCTATGCGGAAATCCTGCACCAGGAGCAGGGTGAGTTGTTTGCCCTGGTCCTGCCGTCGGTGATGCTGGGCAGCCTGAGCGCCATCCTCATTTCTGGCGCGCTCAATTTCGTGGGTAAAAAATATCCGCACCTGACCGGCGAAGGGCGTCTGCAAGCCGGGGAGGGGGACGACGTGCTGGATCCCGTGCACGGCGCCGCGCCTGTCGCCGATGTCGTGCACATGGCCGCCGCTGGAGTGACCGCGCTGACGCTCTACATGGCGGGGCTCGCCTGCCACCGGTGGTTCGGCCTGCCCGCGCCGATCTCCATGCTGTTCCTGGCGGTGATGCTGAAGCTGGTCCGCGCCATTTCGCCTGAGATCGAAGCCGGATCGGCGGTGGTCTACCGTTTCTTCTCGGTGGCCGTGACCTATCCCTTGCTGTTCGCCATCGGCGTCTCCATGACGCCTTGGGACAAGCTCGTCAACGCCTTCAACCTGCCGACCATGGTGACGATCCTGGCCACCGTGTCCACCCTGGTGGCCTGCGGCGGCCTGGTGGGAAAGTGGCTGAAGATGTATCCCATCGATGCGGCCATCGTCACCGCTTGCCACAGCGGCCAGGGCGGCACCGGCGACGTGGCGATCCTGACCGCCGCGAACCGAATGAGCTTGATGCCGTTCGCTCAAATTGCCACCCGGATCGGTGGCGCCATCACCGTCACGCTGGTGCTGATCTTCCTGACCTATCTCCAGCACTGACGGCCGTGCGTGTGGGCAGCGCCGACGGAGACTGCCGTCGTGCCGCCATCGAATGTTTCCGGCGCCGCCTTCGGCAAGTGGCGCCCAGAGCCTGCGTACCGCCGAATGACCTAGACCCAAAGGAGACGACCTTGAATATCAAATCAATCCAAGCGCAACCTGTGCCCAAGCGCAGCACGGTGGCCATTTGCGCCGCCATCGCGGGCGCATTTTCGTTGGGGGCGGCCAATGTGGCGCACGCCGACGAATTGAGCGACCTGCGGGCGCAGGTGGAGCAGCTCAGCAAGCGCCTGAGCGACATGGAGGCCAAGGCCGCGCAGCAGAAGCAGGCCGCACCGCAGCCGGCAGCGCAGCCCGTTGCGCAGTCGGTGGCGGTGGCTCGTCCGGAGTCCCTGACCAAGGACCAGCAGGGCGATGCGATCAATGATCAGAACCCCGAAGGGCTGACCATTTTCGACAACGGGAAGACCAAGCTCAAGATCTACGGCCTGGTGGAAGCGACGCTCAGCCACGTCAACAACCAGGCCATCTCGCCCATCCCGTATGGCGGCGGCGGCGCCGGTTCGGGCGGAACCAGCCAGCTGACCATTCCTGGCACCTATGCCTCCACCAACGGATTCCAGACTGCATGGTTCAGCGGCAATCGCTGGGGCTTCGAGATCGACCATGACCTGGGCAACGGGCTCAAGGCCATTTCCAAGCTCGAATCCGAATTCGAGCTGCCTTCAGGCGCTTTCGACACGTCCAACACGATTTTCAATCGCGACGCCTGGCTGGGCTTGCAAAGCGACACGATCGGGAAGCTGACCTTCGGCCGCCAAAATACGCTGACCCGCGATTTCACCCAGACCTGGGGGGATCCGTACGGCACATCCGAAGTCACCCTCAAGGAGGGCGGCTATACCAACGTCAACAACTTCAAGCAGCTGATCTTCTACTCCGGCGGACCCAACGGCACCCGGTACAACAGCGCGATCGAGTGGAAGAAGAAGTGGGGTGACCACTGGGTTTCAGGTCTCGCGTACAAGTTCGGTTCCGGCGGCAACGGCGGCAGCGGAGACGTGGGTAGCGGTGGTTCCGTCCCCGGCGATTTCACGAATGGGACCGCTGAAGCCGCATCGGTCGCTTACAACGCCATCGCCTTGGGAGCTGCCACCGCGACCGTCAACCTCAGCTACGACCGCGGCAAGGTCAACGACAACGTTTCTCAGTCGGCGTTGCTCGGTGGCAACGTGATCTTCGGGCCCTTCCGAGTCAACGCGGGCTACATCCACTTCTCCGCTCATCAGGGCGTCAACAACAACATGGGTACGCGCACGGACAACGCGTACACCGTGTCCGGCACCTACCTTCTGGCAAGCAAGACGGAATTCGCGTTGGGCTATCAGCAGTACAAGGGCAGCAACGCCGGTTTCAATGGCGGTGGAAAAATCATCAATCCGTTCGGCAACACG
>JAFALA010000029.1 GCA_019234815.1 Burkholderiaceae bacterium
CTTCATCCATCTGCGTCACGGCGGTGTTCACCTGCTCGATGCCTGCGCTCTGCTCGCTCGACGCATGGGTGATCTCGCCCATGATCTGCGTCACACGGCCGATACTGTCGACGACTTCTCTCATTGTCGTCCCGGCGCGGTCCACCAAGGCAGTACCGGACGTCACTTTTTCGACCGAATCGTTGATCAGTTGTTTGATTTCCTTGGCCGCCGCTGCCGAGCGTTGCGCGAGGCTGCGCACTGCGCCGGCCACCACCGCGAAGCCCCTGCCCTGCTCACCGGCACGCGCCGCTTCCACCGCGGCATTCAGCGCCAGGATGTTGGTCTGGAAGGCGATCCCGTCGATCACGCCGATGATGTCGCCGATCTTGCGGCTGGAATCGCTGATGCCTTGCATGGTCGACACCACCTGGTCCATCACCAAACCGCCCTGCGTGGCCACCCCCGCGGCATCCTGCGCCAGATGGTTGGCCTGCTTGGCGTTGTCGGTATTGTTGCGGACGGTGCTGCTCAACTGCTCCATCGTGGCGGCCGTCTCTTCCAGAGCGCTGGCCTGCTCCTCCGTGCGGCTGGACAGATCCAGGCTGCCTTGCGCAATCTCTGCGCTGGCGGTCGCGACGTTGTCGCTGCCGCTGCGCACGGTGCCCACAATGCGTGACAGGTTCTCCGTCATCCCCTTGAGCGAGGCCAGCAACTGGCCGGTTTCATCCTTGGCGTTCACTTCCACATGGATGCTCAGGTCACCGGTCGCCACGCTGCGGGCCACGTCCGCGGCATGCTGGACAGGTACCGTGATCGACCGGGTGACCAGGATCGCCGAGCCGAAACCCAGCAGCAATGAAATTGCCACCAAGGCGCTCACCGACCACTTTGCGGAAGCGTAGCCATGCGCCGCGGACTCATGCTGTTCCTTGGCGAGCCTGAGGTTGATGTTCCACGAGGCCTCAAGGGCCTTGTCCGCCTCCTCGAAGGCTTTTGCCGCCGGGCCCATCATCAACTTCTGGGCTTCCGCGGTCTGACTGGGGTCCGTGGAGGTCCGGCGCGATATCGGCCGGATCTTCTCCCATTCATCCATGTAGCGACCCGCTGCGGATTGGGCAGCCTCCAGCAGGTGCTTATCTTCGTCGTTGGACACGTCGTCCTTCAGGTATCTCGCAAAGCTTTGCTCCAGGTGTAGCCGGGCATCCGCAATTCGAACCTCGAGCTGGTCCATCTCGGCATCGGTGTTCGCCAGGATGTGAGCAAAGCCCAGGCGGCGATAGGCATTGAGCTGCAGGGCCATCACCCGCTCTTCGACGAGCGAGGGGACGATGTTGTAGTCGTAATAGTCTGCCGCGTCGTAGATCTGGCTCATCTGCACAAAACTCAGACCCGCCAACAGCGACAGCAGGACCAACACCAATCCAAAACTCAGGCCCAGACGCTGGCCGATGGATACGCTGCGTAAAAAGCTCATGGACGACCTCCAGTCCTTTGGCAGCTCACACACGTGCTTTAAAAATGCTAACCCAATTGCAATGCGTGGTCCATCTTCGGCGGCCCCTGACATCGGGCCATTAAACTACGCTCGACGCTTAACTCATGTACAGAGTGGACAGGCGTCCAATTCAATTTGGCAAATTGCCACCGGCCCCGGACTGCGGGCTGAATCCAGGCACCACAGGGAGTAGTCGGTATGAGTTTGCTGGTCAAGGTCAACATGGCGCTGTTGGCCATATTTGCAGTGGCCATGGCAGGTGTTTACAGTTTTGCCAGCGCGGTGCTGCAAGATGCGGCCAAGTGGGAAATCAACAACCAGGCCAGCCTGATGATGGAGGCCGCCAAGGCCGCGCGCACCTATACCGCGACGGAAATCAAACCCCTGCTGGTCCAGCAGCTTGAAAAGGATTTCATCGCGCAGTCGGTTCCTTCCTACGCGGCGACCCAGAGTTTCCTGAAGCTGCGGGAAACCCACCCGGACTACACCTACAAGGAAGCCACGCTGAACCCCACCAACCTGCGCGACCGGGTGGTGGAGTGGGAGTCTGATCTGGTGCAGCAGTTCCGCAACCATCCGGAAACCAAGGAGCTCACCGGCGAGCGCATGACGCCGACCGGCCTGTCCATGTATTTGGCGCGCCCCATCAAGGTGACCGACGCGGCCTGCCTGGCCTGCCACAGCGTTCCCTCCGTCGCGCCCGCGCCCCTGATCAAGACCTACGGCGCCGAACACGGCTTCGGCTGGCAGTTCAATGAAATCGTCGGCACCCAGATCGTCTCCGTGCCCGCCTCGGCCGCGTACGAACAAGCCCAAAAGACCATCCGACTCCTGATGACCGGCGTGGGCCTGACCTTCCTGGTCATCCTGTTGCTGGTCAACCTGGTGATCGGCCTGCTGGTGATCCGCCCGGTGCGCAAGATTGCCCAGATCGCCAACGACATCAGCGAAGGCAAGCCCGACGTCGAGGCGTTCAAGCTGCGCGGCAGCGACGAGATCGCAGTGCTGAGCATGGCCTTCAACCGCATGCGCCTGAGCCTGGAAAAGGCCATGGAAATGCTGCACTGAACCGGATCAAGTGCGATGAGCTCTGACGTCTTCATCAGCTATTCCACGGTCGACAAGCTGTTTGCCGATGCCGTTTGCCACAAGCTGGAATCCAGCAACATCCGTTGCTGGATCGCGCCGCGCGACATCCACCCCAGCGAAGACTGGGCCGAGGCCATCATCAATGCCCTGGAGCGCTCCAGGATGCTGGTGCTGGTGTTCTCGTCCAACTCCAATCGTTCGCCGCAGGTGCGCCGCGAAATCGAGCGGGCCGTCAGCAAGGGCCTGGGCATCCTGCCGTTTCGCATCGAGGACGTGCCCCTGTCCAAGAGCCTTGAATACTTCATCAGCGCCCAGCACTGGCTGGACGCGATGACCGGCGACATGGACGTGCACCTGTCCCACCTTTGCGACTGCGTGCGCGCCCTGCTCGGGCCCGTGCCGTCGACATCCGTGCAGGAAGCGGCCCCTGCCGCCACTCTGTCAGCGCCAGCGCCGCTCGTGGCCAGCCCGGCGCCTGCCAAAAGCACCCTGCCCGTCCACCAGCTGGCCGCCGTCGAGACCGCCTTGGCCAAGATTCTTGGCCCGATCGCCAAGCTGCTGGTCAAGCGCGCGGCCCCGCGCAGCACCAGCCTCCACGACCTGGTCACCCAGCTGGCGGAGGAAATCAAGAGCGAGCCGGACAGGCAAAGATTCCTGGGCATCGCCCGCTCGCTTTGACCGATCCAGACCCTGTGCCTCTGCGCCTCTGCGTCCCCCTCCAGCCTTGAAGGTCCTGCCTTGCCCTCTGCCCACCCACCGAATTTCCAATCCACCGAGGCCGACCTGGCCTACCTGCGAACGCATCCCCATACCCGCCACGCGCGCAAGAAGGAGTTCCTGGTGACGGTCAGTTTTGTGCCGACCGCCGGCAGCGTCCAGACCCTGGAAGGCCTCGTGCAGATGGCGGCGGGCGACGCCCTGGTCACCGGCCAGGTGGGCGAACGCTGGTGCGTGCCGCAGGCGGCCTTCGACCGGCGCTACCGCCCCGCCCACGGACAGGCATCCGGGCAGGACGGCCGCTATCTTTCCCGCGCCGTCGAGGTGAGCGCCCTGCAAATGCCGACCCCGTTCACGGTCCTGCTGTCCGACGGCCTCTCACGCCTGCACGGCCAGGGCGGCGACTGGCTGGTGGACTACCGCGACGACCAGCTGGGCGTGGTCGCCAACGAAATCTTTCTGCAAACCTACGAGCTTCTCGCCTGACCGCATTGCAATGAACCTGCATCGAACCATTGAAAACCTCATCCTCGTCGGCTCAGGCAAGGGCCGGCACCCCATGCCCGTCAGGGCCGAGGTACCCGACGTGCTGCTGCCGCTGGTCGAAGACAGCCGGGACGCGCAACGAAAATTCAACCTGCGGGCGGCCATCGAAGGTGGACGTTATCGCAGCGCCTTCTGGTGCGTCTACCTGCTGAGCGTGGTTGCAACGGCCTTCGCGGTGACCCCTCTGGCCCTGGGCGGTGAAAGCGAATCCGCGGAGTTGTTGAAGCGGGTCTGCGGCTTTGGCGAGGTGATCGTCATCGCGCTGGTGAGCCTGGTGTACTGGCTGGGCCACGCGCGCGACTGGCAGGGCCAATGGCTGGGGAACCGCACCAAGGCCGAACTGGCCTGGTACTTGCCGCTGGTGGCCCCCCTGGTCGACTACGCCCAGGCCGAGCCGGGCAAAAGCTGGTACGCCAGCATCTTTCCCAGCGACGAGGATTTCTACGAAGTCGACGAGCTGGACGCGTTCTGCCGCAATCATTTCGAGCGCTACAAAACGAAGTTGGGGAACATCTGGTCCAAGCCGGCCTTCGTCGAGGCCTATGCCCGCTGGGCCCTCTTCATCCTGGACGGCCAGATCTATTACCACCGGAACAACCACCTGAGGCACCACCACCTGCTGCACCGCGTCCACCTGATCAACAACGTGCTCTTTGCCGCCACCGCCATCGGCGCGGTCAGCCATCTGTTCTTTCATGCCGGATGGTTGAGCATCATGACGGCCATCTTCCCGGCCTTGGCCGCGGCCCTGCACGGCGCGCTGGCGCAGTCCGAGTCCTACCGGCTGGCCTCCATCTCCCGGCAACTGGCCTCCGAACTCGGCGTCGACCGCAAGGCCATCCAGAACGCCCTGGATGCCGGGCTGGACGAGCACCGTGTCGAGCAGATCCAGCGCTCCATCAAGACGGCGCTGATCACGATCTTGAACGAGCACAAGGACTGGCACATGTTGGTGCACCCGCACCGGCTCAACCTGGGCTGAATCACGCGCCTGAGCCCGGCGTGACAAATTCACGCCCACAGCCTGACGGCCCTGGGCGTGCCCCTGGCAGTGGGCACCTTGCGCGACACCCTGGGCCAGGCCTCCTTGTTCTCGATTCACAAGCACCTCAGTGCGTGGCGGGCAGCGCGGGCGCAAGACGCGGACACACCGGGCGTGGAGGTCCCGGCGCAAGTCACGGCTGCATTGGGCGCCTGGGCCAGGCAACAGAGCGAAGAGGCGCGTGCCGGCCTTCGCGAGGACCTGAGCCAGCTGGAAGGCGAGCTGGGCGCCAAGGTCCAACGAGCAACTCGAAGGGCTGCGGCGTTGGTGGGCAGACTCAACATGATGTTTGCTCCTTGAAGGACTGTTGACTTCGGAGAGATGTCATTCGCCCCTGCAATCACTGGGCGGCCAAGGGCGCGGAGAACTTAAATCGCAGCGCAAAGAAATCCGGGGCTAGTTCAATCCGGCCTTGACGGCGCTCCAGAAGCTCGCGTCTTCGTCGCCCAGCACCCACATGGATACGCCAGCGAGCTGCATCGTGGTCGCGTAGCGTGCCTTCACCTGCAGCCCTTGGTGCGTGTCGTACCAGACTTGGTGGCTGCTGCCGTCCGTGGCGGTGTAATTGAAGTACGCGGTGTTCGTCACGGCGTCCCACTGGGCGGCAGCCCCGCTGGACGACAACAGCGCGGGAATGTCCTTGAGCGCGAGCTCCACACCTGTCCTGGCCGTCAAGTTCCAGTCCGCCGCATATGCGGGCAGGCCGAGCAGCAGCTTTGAAGGCGGAATGTTCGAAACCGCATACTGCAGCGAAGCCTGCATCCAGTCGCTGCCCGCAATCGGCCCGGGGGCCCCCGAGGGCACATGCTCTGCGTAGGTCATGTCCTGGATCAGGTCGGCGTGCTGCGCAAGGGCGGCGTAGTCATACGGCCAGCCCCAGCTGTCATTGGGATCGTCCACCGCCTTGGCGGGCACGCTCAGCATCAGGCGCGAACCGATCCCATGCAACTGCGTCGCCAGCGCCGCCACGAAGGCCGTGTAAGCGTCGCGATCCGCCGGATACAGCCCTTCGAAGTCGATATTGATGCCGGTGACCTGCAGCGTGTTCGCCAGGGCCACCAGGTTGGCAATCGTGGTCGCCGGATGGGTCACGATGGCGCCATGCGCAATGTCCGGATCGAAGTCCGTGGCGCCGTAGTTCGAGACGCAGGCCCAGACGTCCCTGTGCGCCGCCGCAGCGCTTGCCAGCAGATCCGCCGGAGCCGTGCCGGTGACAGAACCGTCGGCGCCGACAAGATAGGCGTCGACAGACACCGCGCTCACCGGCGTCGAGCCGGACATGGCGTCCGCCAAGGAGGCATCGGACTGGTCCACATAACCCAGAACGACCGCCGAGGACGGCGTCGCAGGCATCGCGTTGGTGCCGCCGCCTCCGCAGCTTGAGAGCATCGCGCCAGTGGCAAGAACGGCGATCAAGCGGATGACGCTACAAGCTTTGCGGTGAGCCTCGGTGGCGCCGGTGTCAGGTTTGAACATGTTGAAGAATGGTACGCAGCCAAGCCGCCCCGATTCGACACCAAGGCAGCGACGCGTTGACAGATGGAGGACGCGATTCCGGCAATTCCTCAACAATTGCGCAAGAATTTTGGTAGGCCGTGCAGGACTTGAACCTGCGACCAAAGGATTATGAGTCCTCTGCTCTAACCAACTGAGCTAACGGCCCGTCGTGCTGGGGAGGAAGACGCCTCACGGCGGCAGCCCTCCCTGACGTGGACTGGGGATTGTATAGGGCTTCTTTGGGGCGGCTTAGGCCGCTTTCTGCCACAACTTCTGCCGCTACTTTTGCGACAGCGCGTTCGACACCATGCGCGAGGTGATGTCGACGATGTGGATCATGCGGTCGTAGGCCATGCGGGTGGGACCGATCACGCCCAGGGTGCCGACGATCTTGCCGTCGACTTCATAGGGGGCGGAGACGATGGACAGTTCCTCGAAGGGCACCACCTGGCTTTCGCCGCCAATGTAGATGCGCACGCCCTCGGCGCGGCTGGAGACGTCGAGCAGGCGCATCAGCTGGGTTTTCTGCTCGAACAGGTCGAACAGGCGGCGCAGGCTGCCCATGTCGTTGTTGAAGTCCTGCACGGTCAGCAGGTTGCGCTCGCCGGAGATCACGACGCGCTCTTCTTCCTGCATGGCCTCGGCGCCGACCTGCACGGCGGCGCTCATCAGCACGGCGATCTCGCTGCGCAGCGCATCGACCTCGCCCTTGATGCGTTCGCGCACGGCCTCCAGCGTCAGGCCCGCGTACTGGGCGTTGAGCCGGTTGCTGGCTTCGGCCAGGTCGGCCTGGCTCATGTCATGCGCGGTGAAGATCACGCGGTTCTGCACGTCGCCATCGGGAGAGACCATGATGACCAGCACGCGGCGCTCGCCCAGGCGCATGAACTCGATGTGGTGGAACACGCTGGGCTTGTGCGGCGCCGTCACCACGCCGACGAAGTTGGACAGGCTGGACAGCAGGTGCGCCGCGCTGGCGATCACGCGCTGCGGCTGGTCGGGCTGCAGCTGGGTTTCGATGGGCTGCGTGTCGACGCCGATCATGCCGGGGCTGGCGGTCAGCATGGTGTCGACGAACAAACGGTAGCCGCGCGGGGTCGGGATGCGGCCGGCGCTGGTGTGGGGGCTGGCGATCAGGCCCAGCTCTTCGAGGTCGGCCATCACGTTGCGTATGGTGGCCGGCGAGAGCTCCAGTCCGGAGGCCTTGGAAAGCGTGCGGGAACCCACCGGCAGGCCGTCCGCAATATAGCGTTCGACCAGGGTTTTCAGCAGTGATTTGGAGCGCTCGTCCAGCATGCTGTCATTGTACGGACACAGGATTGACTTCGTTTCAACGAAGTTCCCTGTGGTGTAATTCTTGCCATGGCCAAGCGATTTCAACATGTGGCGTTAGTGGGCAAGCATCAGGCCAGAGGCATACGCCCGGTGCTGGAAGAAATCGCCGACTTCGTGGCCGGACAGGGCCTTGACGTATCGCTGGAGCGCGACACCGCGCTCAACACCGGCATGACCGCCTACGACTCGCTCACCAACGACGAGTTGGGCACGCAATGCGACTTGGCAGTCGTGGTGGGCGGCGACGGCACCATGCTGGGCTTCGCGCGCGAGATGGCCCGCCACGCCTTGCCGCTGGTGGGCATCAACCAGGGGCGGCTGGGCTTCATCACCGACCTGTCGGTGGAACGCTACCGCGAGGCGCTCGCGCCCATCCTGGCCGGCAACTACGACATGGAGCAGCGCACCATGCTCGAAGGCGAGGTGTGGCGCGACGAGCGCGTGATCTTCGAGGGCCTGGCGCTCAACGACGTGGTGGTCAGCCGCGGCGCCACCGCGTCCATGGTCGAGCTGCGCGTGGACGTGGGCGACGAGTTCGTCGCCAACCTGCGCGCCGACGGCGTGATCGTCGCCTCGCCCACGGGTTCAACCGCCTATTCGCTATCGTCCGGCGGACCCTTGCTGCACCCCAGCATCGGCGGCCTGATCCTGGTGCCGATCGCCTCGCACACGCTGTCGAACCGGCCCATCGTGCTGCCCGACCATGGCGAGATCCGCCTCGAGATCGTGGCCGGCCGCGACGCCAGCGTGAACTTCGACATGCAAAGCCTGGCCAGCCTGCTGCACGGCGACCGCATCACCGTGCGGCGCTCCAAGCACAAGGTCAGCTTTCTGCACCCGGTCGGATGGAGCTACTACGCCACGCTGCGCCGCAAGCTGCGCTGGTATGAAGGAGTGAGTTGATGCTGCGGCGACTGAGTCTGCGCAATTTCGTCATCGTGCCCGAGCTGGACCTGGACTTCGATGCCGGGTTCGCGGCGCTGACCGGCGAGACAGGCGCCGGCAAATCCATCCTGATCGACGCGCTGCAGCTCGCGCTGGGCAGCCGCGGCGACGCCGCCGTGGTGCGAGAAGGCGCGGCCCGCGCCGAGATCAGCGCCGAGTTCGATCGCCCCGACACCTTGAACGACTGGCTGGCGCAGGCCGGCTTCGACGTCGAGTCCGACTCCCTGCTGTTGCGCCGCGTGATCGACGCGCAAGGCAAGAGCCGCGCCTGGATCAACGGCAGCGCCGCCACCGTCGCACAGCTGCGCGAACTGGCCGACAGCCTGCTCGACATCCACGGCCAGCACGCCTGGCAGGGCCTGACTCGCGCAGCTTCGGTGCGCGAGCTGCTGGACGGCTTTGCCGGGCTCGACACCGCCGCGCTGGCGCAAAGCTACGTCGGCTGGCGCCAGGCCAGCGAGCGCCTCGCTGAGGCCCGCGACCAGCAGGACAGACTGGCCCGCGAGCACGAACGCCTGAGCTGGCAGGTCGGCGAGATCGCCAAGCTTTCGCCGCGCGCCGACGAATGGGAATCGCTGAACGCCGAGCACCAGAAACACGCCCACGCGCAGTCGCTGATGGACGCCGCCCGCTTGGCGCTCGACGCCATCAGCGAAGCCGAGGTCAGCGCCGAATCCCTGAGCCAGCGCGCACTCGACCAACTGCTGGACGTGCTCTCCTACGACCCGCAGCTGCAGGACGCCGTGACCGCCCTGCAAGGCGCGCAAGCCCAGCTGCAGGACGCCTCGCACACGCTTTCCACCTACCTGCACGGCGCCGAACTCGACCCCGAAAGATTGGCCGAACTGGACGAACGCCTGTCGGCCTGGATGACGCTGGCACGCCGCTACCGGCGCCCGCCGCAGGAACTGCCCGCGCTGCACCAGGAATGGACGGCCGAGCTGGCCGCGCTGGACGCCGCCGCCGACCTGCAGGCGCTGGAGCGCGCGCAAGTCGAGGCGCTCGGCGCCTTCGAGCGCGAGGCCCGGCGCGTCAGCAAGGCCCGCGCGCAGGCGGCGCCCAAGCTCTCGGCCGCGGTCAGCCAGGCCATGCAGCAGCTGGGCATGGCAGGCGGCCGCTTCGAGATCGCGCTGCTGGCGCAGGAGCAGCCGCAAAGTTTCGGGCTGGAGTCGGCCGAATTCCTGGTGGCGGGCCACGCCGGCAGCAC
Source organism: Burkholderiaceae bacterium (assembly GCA_019234815.1). Lineage (GTDB taxonomy): Bacteria > Pseudomonadota > Gammaproteobacteria > Burkholderiales > Burkholderiaceae_C > JAFALA01. Next base: position 9,856 of record JAFALA010000029.1, read on the forward strand.
GCCGCGCCCGCTGGCCAAGGTGGCCTCGGGCGGCGAGCTGTCGCGCATCGCGCTGGCGATTGCCGTGACCACCTGCAAGCAGGCCCATGGCGGCGGCGCGGGCACGCTGATCTTTGACGAAATCGACGCCGGCGTCGGCGGTGCCGTGGCCGAGACCGTGGGCCGGCTCATGAAGCAGCTGGGCCAGGAGCGCCAGGTGCTGGCGGTGACCCACCTGCCGCAGGTGGCCGCCTGCGCCGACCATCATTTCGTGGTGTCCAAGGCGCTGAAGGACGGCGTCACCTGCAGCGAGGTCAAGGCCGTCGGCGGCGAGGCGCGCGTGGCCGAGGTCGCCCGCATGCTGGGCGGCGAGCGGCTCTCGTCGACCAGCCTGGCGCACGCCCAGGAGATGCTGGACACCTCGGTGGAAGCGCGCGGCAGAAGGGCCAGATCATGAGCGAGCAACAGGCATCGCCCCCTGCGCCAAACGACGAAACCCAGCCGCTGCCGCAGAACGACGTCGTGCTGGTCACCGGCCTGTCGGGCGGCGGCAAGTCCATCGCCATGCACGCGCTCGAAGATGCCGGCTTCTTCTGCGTCGACAACCTGCCGCCTGAGCTGCTGCTCGACTTCCTGCGCCTGGAAGCGCAGCGCGGCAACCGCCGCGTGGCCATCGCGGTGGACGTGCGCAGCGCAGGATCGCTGCCGCACCTGCTGCCGCTGATCAAGCTGATCCGCCTGGAGGGTGTGTCGCTGCGCTCGATCTTTCTCGACGCCGACACCGAAACGCTGACACGACGTTTCTCGGAGTCGCGCCGCCCGCACCCGCTGCGCCAGGATCACCAGCAGGGCGAGGACGCGCACCGCGTGCTGCTCGAAGCCATCAAGCTGGAGCGCGAGCTGCTGGCCTCGCTGCGCGCCGAGTCGACCGTCATCGACACCAGCCAGCTGCGTCCGGCCCAACTGCGCGCCTGGATACGCGACCTGGTCGACATCAACGGCGAGTCGCTGACGCTGGTGTTCCAGTCCTTCGCCTTCAAGCATGGCGTGCCCAGCGATGCCGATTTCGTCTTCGACGTGCGGGTGCTGCCCAACCCCTATTACGACCGCGAGCTGCGCCCACTGAACGGCCGCGACGCGCCCGTCGCAGCCTATCTGGACGGCCAGCCCGAGGTGCGGCTGATGGTGAGCCAGATCGGCGGCTTCATCTCGCAATGGCTGCCGCATTTCGCGCGCGACCAGCGCAGCTACCTGACCGTGGCCATAGGCTGTACCGGCGGCCAGCACCGCTCTGTCTACATGGTCGAGACGCTGGCCCAGCAATTTGCCTTCCACGGCCAGGTGCTGAAGCGGCACCGCGAGCTGGACGCGCGCTAGCCCAGGATCTTCTTCAGCGGCGCGGGCAGCGCATAGTCGGCCAGTTGCTCGCGCGCCACCCAGCGTCCGCCCTCGGCCAAGCCTTCCGGCATGGCGTCCGGCCTGCGCTCCAGCACGCCGCGGCGGGTGTGCAGGGTCCAGTCCAGGTGCGTCAAGGCATGCTGGATCACCGGCAGCTCGTCGGTGCGGGCCTGCAGCCCGGCAGCCTGGCGCTGCAGATCCGCCTCGCTGTCCAGCGTGGGGAAGACCCACATGCCGGCCCAGATGCCTGACGATGGACGCTGTTGCAGCCAGATGTGGTCGTCATGCTCAAGCCACAGCCACCAGTTCTCGCGCCGGCCGCGCTTGAGCTTGCGCGTCTTGACGGGGAAGCGCTGCGGCTCGCCCCGCGCGCGCGCCCGGCACAGGTCCGACAGCGGACACGCGCCGCACTGCGGCGACTTGGGCGCGCAGGTGCCGGCACCCAGATCCATCAGGCCCTGGGTGTAGGACGCCATGTCTTTCTCGGCGGGCAGGAGCCCGGTCGCCAGCGCCCAGAGTTTTTTCTCCTGCGCGGCCTGGGCCAGGTCGCCGTCAAAGGCCAGCACGCGCGCCAGCACCCGCTTCACATTGCCGTCCAGGATGGCCACGCGCTCGTCGAAGCAGAACGAGGCCACGGCGGCGGCGGTCGAGCGGCCAATGCCGGGCAATTCCTGCAGCAGCGCCGCGCTGCGCGGGAACTCGCCGCCGAAACGCTCGCAGACCTCTTGCGCGCAGCGGTGCATATTGCGCGCCCGACTGTAGTAGCCCAGCCCCGCCCAGAGCGCCAGCACCTGGTCGAGCTCGGCGGCCGCCAGTTCGCGCACGGTCGGGAAACGCTCCAGGAAGCGCTGGTAATAGCCCAGCACCGTCGTCACCTGGGTCTGCTGCAGCATGATTTCCGACAGCCAGACGCGGTAAGGGTCGCGCGTGTTCTGCCAGGGCAGATGATGGCGTCCATGGCGGCGCTGCCAGGCCACCAGGAGGGTGGCGATGTCGGGACCGGATTCGGAACGGGATTCGGGGGAAGAAGACTTCATCAACGTTTCTGGCAATGCGGGCAGAAAAAGGTCGAACGCTGTCCCTGCACGATACGCTTCACCGGGGTTCCACACTGGCGGCAGGGCTCGCCCTCGCGGCCATAGACCTGCGCCAGCATCTGGAAGCTGCCCGCCACGCCGTGCGCGTCCTTGAAATCACGCAGCGTGCTGCCACCGGCAACAAGGGCCTGGCTCAGCACCGTGCGCACGGCCTGGGCCAGCTTCTCGCACCGGGGCCGGCTGAGCCTGCCCGCCGGTAGGCGCGGGTCGATGCCGGCCATGAACAGGGCTTCGCACGCGTAGATGTTGCCGGCGCCGACCACGATGTCGCCCGCCAGCAGCGCCTGCTTGACGGCGATGCGCCGGCCCTTCAGCCCGGCATGCAGCCAGGCGCCGCCGAAACGCGGATCAAAGGGCTCCAGCCCCAGCCCGGCCAGCAGCCTGGCCGCCGGATCGCGATCCGGCGCATCGGACCAGACGACCGCGCCAAAGCGTCGCGGATCGTTGAGGCGCAGCGTGCCGCGGTCGGTGACCAGGTCGAAATGGTCGTGCGGCCCCGGCGCCGGCACGGCCTCGGCGAAGGACAGCGAACCCGACATGCCCAGGTGCAGCAGCAGGCCGCCGGGCGCCAGGGGCAGCCACAGGTATTTGCCGCGGCGCGTGACGGCCCCCACCCGGCGCCCGGCCAGGCTTTGCGGCGCCACGCCCAGCGGCCAGCGCAGCGGCTGGCCCAGACGCACCGCCAGCACGCGGGCATCCAGGATCGCGTCGGCAAAGCTCAGGCGCGTGACTTCGACTTCGGGCAACTCGGGCATGGCGGCATGATAGGGGGTGACAAGCGGCAGGCCTTGCGAAGCTACATAGAATGAGCCCGTTGCTGCGGCGAAAGCCGCTTCATTTGCCGAACGCAGGAGCTTGCATGCCCCAGTTTCTTCGCCGTCAGGGCGTGTCCGCTGAATCCCGTCAGAGCTTCGGCCCGTCTCGAATCACAGTGCTGCTTGGCGCCGTGCTGGGCCTGGCCGCGCCGCTGGCCCTGGCCCAGGCGCCGGCGGCCAGTACACCTGCAGCAGCGCCTGCTGCGCCGGCCTCGGCCGCATCGGCGCCTGGCAAGGCCGCGCCGGCACCGGTCGTCAACTCCGATCTCGACGCGCCGCTGTTCTATCAGCTGCTGGTCGGCGAGCTCGAATTGCGCACCGGGCAGGCCGGCGTGGCCTACCAGGTGCTGCTCGATGCGGCCCGCCGCACGCAGGACGAAGCGCTGTTCAAGCGCGCCATCGGCATTGCGCTGCAAGGCCATGCCGGCGAGCAGGCGCTGACCGCCGCCAAGGCATGGCGCGAAGCCGAGCCGCGGTCGCTGGAAGCCAACCAGACCGTGATCCAGCTGCTAGCCGCGCTGAACCGCCCGCAGGACATGGGCGAGCCGCTGCAATCGCTGCTGGCGCTCACGCCGGAAGCGCAGCGCCCCGGCATCATCGCGGCCCTGCCCACGCTGTTTTCGCATTCGCCCGACCAGGCGAAAGTCTTGGACGATCTCAAGCCCGCCCTGAACAAGTCCGCCACCGACCGGACCTTGCGCCTGATCGTGCTGGTGACCGAGGGGCGGCTGGCCATTGCGGCAGGCAAGCCGGCCCAGGCCCTGGCATTCGCAACCCAGGCGCACCAGGAATTCCCGCAGGCCCCCGACCCGCTCGTGCTGGCGCTGGACCTGATGGGCGAACAGGCCGACGCCGAAAAAATGGTGCTGCAGGCGCTGGCGGACAAGCCCGACGACCAGGGGCTGCGCCTGGCCTACGCCCGCGCATTGGCGCGCACCCAGCGCCCGGTCGACGCCGCACGCGAATTCCGCCTGCTGACCCAGCAACTGCCCGACAACCCGACCCCCTGGTTTGCCCTGGGCTCGCTGGAATTCGAGCTGCACCACAACAAGGAAGCGGAGACGGCGCTGCAAACCTTCCTGGAGACGCTCAAGCAGGCCGCCGGCCAGGAGGGGCAGACGCTGTCGGACAGCGGCCGCGACGCCAAGGACCAGGCGCTGCTGCTGCTCTCGCAGAGCTGCGAAGCGCGCGGCGACTACAAGGCGGCGCAGGCCTGGCTCGACCAGGTGGACGGCAGCGTCAAGCCCGTCGAGCTGCAATTCCGCCGCGCCTCGCTGCTGGCCCACCAGGGCAAGCTCAATGAAGGGCGGCGCCTGCTGCAAAACCTTCCGGGCGAGCGCGACGAAGACATCCGCACGCGCAGCCTGGCCGAGTCGCAGCTGCTGCGCGAGGCGAACCAATGGCGCGGCGCCTACGAGGTGCTCGAGAAGGCCAACGACAAGGTCAGCGACGACCCGGACATGCTCTACGAACAGGCCATGGTGGCGGAAAGGCTCGACCGCATGGACGACATGGAGCGCATCCTGCGCCACGTCATCGAGCTGAAGCCCAAGTACTACAACGCCTACAACGCCCTGGGCTATTCCTTTGCCGACCGCAACGTGCGGCTGGAGGAAGCGCGCGAGCTGATCGAAAAGGCCTTGAGCTACAGCCCGAGCGAACCCTTCATCATCGACAGCCTGGGCTGGGTGGAATTTCGCCTCGGGCACCTTGGCAACGCCGAAAAGCTGCTGCGCCAGGCCTACGTGGCCCGGCCGGACGGCGAGATTGCCGCGCACCTGGGCGAAGTCCTCTGGACCGCCAACCAGCACGATGAGGCGCGCAAGGTGCTGGGCGAGGCGCTTGAGCGCGAGCCCGACAACGAGTCCCTGCGTTCGACCCTCAAGCGCCTGGGCATCAAGCCTTGAACCGCTGCGCCGCCATGGCCCTGAGCCTGCTGATCGCGGGCTGCGCCAGCGTCGCCCGGGGTCCGGCGCCGCCCGAGGCGAGCGCACAGGCGCGCCATTTCAGCGGCAAGCTCAGCGTGCAGGTGGCTGCCACGAGCGAGCAGGCGCGCCAGGGCGGCAGCGCCAATTTCGACTTGCAAGGCGAGGCGGCGCGCGGCCAGCTGGAGCTCAGCTCCCCGCTCGGAAGCCTGCAGGCGCGCGCGCGCTGGACCGAGCACGAGGCCGTGCTGACCCTGCCCAAGAACGAGCAGCGCTTCGACGACCTGGACCATCTCAGCGAGGCCATGCTGGGCGAGGCCATCCCGGTGGCGGCGCTGTTCGACTGGCTGCAAGGCCGCCCCTGGCCGCAAGCGCCCGCGCAAATGCTGGACGCCGGCGCGACAGGCTTCGAGCAGATCGGCTGGCGGGTGGACCTGAGCCGATTCCCCGAGGGCTTGATCCTGGCCAAGCGCCTGGCCGAGCCGGTGGTGACGCTGCGCATCCGGCTTGAACAAGCTCCCTGAACAAGCTCCATCAGCAAAGACCTGATCCGCCATGCAAGCACTCTATGACGTGCCGGCCCCGGCCAAGCTCAATCTCTTCCTGCACGTGGTCGGCAAGCGGCCCGACGGCTACCACCTGCTGCAATCGCTCTTCACCCTGGTCGACTGGGCCGACACCCTGCATTTTGAAAAGCGCAGCGACGGCCTGCTGCAACGTCACGACCAGGGCGACGCCCTGCCGCCGGACGACCTGTGCCTGCGCGCCGCGCGCCTGCTGCAGCAGCACGGCGCCTGCCCGCTGGGCGCGGACATCCACATCGAAAAGCGCCTGCCCTCGGGCGCCGGCATGGGCGGCGGCTCGTCGGACGCCGCCTCCACCTTGCTGGCCTTGAACCGCCTCTGGGGCCTGGACCTGCCGCGCCAGCAGCTGCTGGCGCTGGGCCTGCAGCTCGGCGCCGACGTGCCCTTCTTCATCGGCGGCAGCCCCGCCTTCGTCGAAGGCATAGGCGAAATCCTGACACCGGTGACGCTGCCAAGCAGGCGTTTCGCCATCGTCAAACCCTCAGCCAGCATCCCGACCGCCAAGATTTTTTCAAGCCCGATGTTGCAGCGGTCTGAAAGTATGGTTATAGTAGAGGGCTTCGCAGGAAACGAATCGCTGCAGTTGTCAAAGACAACACAATTTGCGCAAATTGGTTTCGGTAGGAACGATTTGCAGAAGGCAGCGGAAGCGGAATGCGTTGAAGTGAGCAAGGCGCTTGCAGCGCTTGAGGCCAGATTCGGCAACAGCCGGATGACGGGCTCGGGCAGTGCAGTGTTCGCCGAACTCAGTGAAACGATAACTGCAAGAATTCAAGTCGGCGTGTCGAATCAACCCAAAGCGACACTGGAGGATCTTCCTCCGGGATGGGTTGGCAAGATCTGCCGCAGTCTGGAGCTTCACCCCTTGCGCGATTGGGCGCGGGACTGAAATTCCGGATGTTGCAAGTTGATGGGGCGCTGCAGTCTTGCAGGGTCCTGTGTAGGGGAGTCGCCAAGTTGGTCAAGGCATCGGATTTTGATTCCGACATGCGAGGGTTCGAGTCCTTCCTCCCCTGCCAAAGTTTTTGAGTTCTGTTCTTCCCGGACCCCATGGGCTGGCCCCGGGGCCATTGACACAAAGGATGGCCCGTGCTGACCAATACCGTCCTCTTCACCGGCAACGCCAACCCGGTGCTCTCCCAGGAAATCGCCACGAGCTTGGGCGCCGAGCTCGGCAAGGCCGTGGTCGGCCGCTTCTCCGACGGTGAAGTCACGGTCGAGATCCAGCAGAACGTTCGCGCCCGCGACGTGTTCGTGATCCAGCCGACCTGCGCGCCCACCAACGAAAACCTGATGGAACTGCTCATCATGGTGGATGCCCTGAAGCGCGCCAGCGTGCGCCGCATCACCGCCGTGATTCCCTACTTCGGCTACGCCCGACAGGACCGCCGTCCGCGCTCCACCCGCGTGCCGATCTCGGCCAAGGTGGTCGCCGACCTGCTGGAAACCGTGGGCGTCAACCGCGTCCTGACCATGGACCTGCACGCCGACCAGATCCAGGGCTTCTTCGACATTCCGGTCGACAACATCTACGCCTCGCCGGTGCTGCTGTCCGACCTGAAGGCGCGCAATTACGCCGACCTGGTGGTGGTCAGCCCCGACGTCGGCGGCGTGGTGCGCGCCCGCGCGCTGGCCAAGCAACTGGGCTGCGACCTGGCGATCATCGACAAGCGCCGCCCCGCAGCCAATGTGTCCGAAGTGATGCACGTGATCGGCGAGATCGACGGCCGCAACTGCGTGATTATGGACGACATGATCGACACCGCCGGCACCCTGGTCAAAGCGGCCGAGGTACTGAAGGACCGCGGCGCCAAGAGCGTGTTTGCCTATTGCACCCACCCCATCCTGTCGGGCCCGGCGATCGACCGCATTTCCGGGTCGCACCTGGACGAGGTGGTCATCACCAACACCATTCCGCTCAACGATGCCGCCAAGGCCTGCAAGAAGATCCGCCAGCTGTCGGTGGCCTTCCTGTTTGCCGAAACGATCCGCCGCATTTCGGACGGCGAGTCGGTCACTTCATTGTTTGCGGAGCAGAACAACAACTTCTAACCAGATCTGCTAGGCAGCACCTCACGGCGTCTGCCAATCTGCCGAGCAAAACAACAATTTCTGATCTCGAGGCCTGCAGCGCTGGCAACAGCGAGGCAGGTTTCGGTAGCCCAGCCGAAAGGCTGATTTTTCAGTGGCGCCTGGTCGCGGGATGCCACGTCCATTTTGGAGTCTGTTATGAAATTCGTCGCTTTTGAGCGCAAGTTGCAGGGGACCGGAGCGAGCCGCCGCCTGCGTATCGCTGGCAAGGTGCCTGGCATTGTCTACGGTGCCGGCGAGCCCGCCAACATCGAGCTGGACCACAACGCGCTGTTCCACGCCATGAAGAAGGAAGCCTTCCACAGCACCATCCTCGAGATGGAACTGAACGGCGCCGTCTCCCAGGTGCTGCTGCGTGACTACCAGATGCACCCGTACAAGCCGCAAGTCCTGCACGTGGACTTCCAGCGCGTCGATGCCACCACCAAGATCACCAAGAAGGTGCCGCTGCACTTCATCAACGAAGAACAGTCGCCCGCCGTCAAGACCGACCATGGCACCGTCAACCACGTGGTGACCGAGCTGGCCATCACCTGCCTGGCGCAGCAGCTGCCCGAGTTCATCGAAGTCGACCTGTCGGGTCTGACCATGGGCCACTCGGTGCACGTGAACGACCTGAAGCTGGCCGACCACATCAAGGTCGTGACCCACGGCAAGCCCAACCCCGTGTTGGCCACCCCCGTGCCGCCGGTTGCTGAAGAAATCGTCGTCGCCGCAGCACCTGCTGCCGAAGCCCCCAAGGGCAAGGGCAAGGGCAAGAAGTAATTCTTGACATCGCTCTCGACGCTGCACAGCGTCCAGCCAAGCCCCGCTTCCGCGGGGCTTTTTCATGGGCCAGCGGATAATCCTCCTCATGATTCGACTGTTTGTTGGCCTGGGCAACCCGGGCGCCGAATACGAAGACACCCGCCACAACGCCGGCTTCTGGTGGGTCGATGCGCTGGGCCGCAAGCTGGGCGCGAGCCTGCAGGCCGAGCGCAGCTACTTCGGCCTGGCCGCGCGCGTCAACAGCGCGCCCGGCGCCGCAGGCCCGATCTGGCTGCTGCAGCCCATGACCTACATGAACCTCTCGGGCAAGTCGGTGGCGGCGCTGGCGCGCTTCTTCAAGATCGCGCCCGACGAGATCCTGGCCATCCACGACGAGCTCGACCTGGAGCCCGGCCAGATGAAGCTCAAGCAGGGCGGCAGTGCCGCGGGCCACAACGGCCTCAAGGACATGCAGGCCCAGCTCGGCTCGCCCAACTTCTGGCGCCTGCGCCTAGGCATCGGCCATCCGGGCCACAAGGGCGAAGTGGCCGGCTACGTGCTGCGCAAACCGCCATTGAACGAACGCCAGGCCGTGGAAGACTGCATCGCCAAGTCCATGGATGCCGTCGAACATATGCTCAAGGGCGAGATGGACAAGGCCTTGATGAAGATCCACGCCAAGCCGCCGCGGCCCAAGCCACCTCGGCCCGCGCCTGAGACATCCCCTGCCACACCTGGAGCCGACTGACATGCGTCAACCTCTTCCCGGCCATTTGCTGTTCCTGGTACTCGCAGCAAACATGGCCTGGACGGAGGTGCTGGCCCAGGAACAGAGCCCCGTCGTGGACGACGGGGCCGCGCTCAAGCAAATCACCATCTACCGCTGCGGCGATCCAGCGCAGACGCTGCAGGACCGCCCCTGCGTCAAACCCGGGCCCTCGGCCAGCGCCAGCCTCAGCTACGACCAGCCCTCCGACGCATCGCGCCGCGACGCGCAGTCGCGCACCAAGGCTCAGGCCGAGCTGGCCGACAAGCTGGAGGCCGACCGCCTGCGGCGCGAAGCCGCGCAAGGAAGCGCAGCCCAGCAACCTGTCATCATCAATCCCATGTCGCCGCAACCCGATGTGATCGTGCTGCGCGCACCCAAGCGCAGGCCGGACAGGCCGGCGCAACTGCCGCGCTACGTCGGCCCGCCCGCCAGCGCCCCCAGCAAGGCGCCGCCGCCCAAACGAGGCCGCCCTTGAGCTGCCGCTAGAATGGCGACCGTTGGTGCTCGCACAGGCATTGCGCCTGGGCAGTTAAACGGGAATCAGAAGGGTCCGCGCCTCCGGTGCTGATCCAACCTGAGCTGTCCCCGCAACGGTAAGTGGACGGAGCGCTCGCGCTCCAGGCGCTGCACGGCAATCCACTGGAATCTTTCGGATTCTGGGAAGGATGCAGCGGCCAGGTCCGCCAGCCCGGATACCGGCCAACAGGTGACGAGCGCTCGAGGCGCCCGTCGTGACCACGGGCGCCTGCGGGGAAGCGGGCACCTGGGCTTCCGTTTCTTCCATCCATTCATGAAAAGCTCGATCCGACGCGCAACGCGTCCCCACGCAAGTGCCATCGCGCCTTGCGCCCTTCCCTTTGCCCTGGCTGCTTTCAGCCTTCTGATGTCCGACGCGGTGCAGGCGCAGGTCGCCAGCAGCGCCGCGCTCGGCACGGTGGTGGTCACCGCCACCCGCAGCCCCATGCAAGCCGCCGAATTGACGTCCGATGTGCTCGTCATCACCCGCGAAGACATCCTGAGCCAGACCGGCATCGGCGATATCGCCGACCTGCTGCGCAACAGCGGCGCCGTGGAGTTCGCCCGCACCGGCAGCCCCGGCCAGCCGACGTCCATCTTCATCCGCGGCGCCAATTCCGAGCACACGCTGGTGATGATCGACGGCGTGCGCCTGGACAGCCAGTCGATTTCCGGCGGCGCGCTGTGGGAATCGATTCCGCTCAACCAGATCGACCACGTCGAGGTCGTCAAGGGACCGTCCAGCGCGCTTTACGGCTCCGACGCCATCGGCGGCGTGATCCAGATCTTCACCCTCAAGGGCACCGGTGCGCCCGAGGTGGAGCTGGGCGTGGCCGGCGGCAGCCTGGGCACGGCCAGCATGGACGGCAATGTGCGCGGCAAGACCGGCATCCTCGACTACGCGCTGGCCGCCAGCACCGCGCACAGCGATGGCATGCTGCTCTCGCCCAATCCCAGCAGCCCCTACTACAGCCCGGACCGCGCGCCCTATCAAAAGCACAGCTGGAGCGCCCGCCTGGGTGCCCAGCTTGACGCCGCCGACCGGATTGAATTCATCAGCCTGGCCAGCCATCTGAATGCCGACTTCAACACCGGCTTCCCGCCGCCCTATGAAGCGGCTGACCTGGAGGACATCTCCACCGAAAAACTGAGCTGGAGCCGCCGCTGGTCCGCCGCGCTGAACACGCAGCTCAGCGTCGGCCAATCCGACACGCGCAACAGCTTCCCGATCTTCGCCTACCAGTCCGAGACACGGGTTCGCAGCTACGCGCTGGAAGGCAGCTACGCGCTCGCAGCCCATCAGCAGCTGCTGTTCGTGCTGGAGCGCCGCGAAGACCGGCTCAACAGCTCCGACATCGCCGGCACCGGCATCGGCCAGCGCAATGAGAACGGCGCCGCGCTGGGCTATGTCTGGAGCAGCGGCCCGCTGGACGTGCAGGCGCACGCGCGGCACGACCAGGACAGCGAGTTCGGCGGCGTCAACACCGGCAACCTCGGCCTGGGCTACAAGCTCAGCCCGAACCTGAAGCTGATCGGCTCCGTCAGCAACGCCTTCCGCGCGCCGACCCTGGACGAAAACCTGGGCAGCTCCGGCCCCCTGAGCCTGCCCGGCGGCACCTCCCTGCTGGCCGAAACCAGCCACAACAGCGAGGTCGGGCTGAAGTATGCCGACAGCCATGCCGAATGGTCGGTCATTGCCTTCCGCAACAAGGTCGAGAACCTGATCAACTTCAGCGCCAGCACCGACAGCTGCGCCAGCTTTGCCGCCTTCGGCGGCTGCTACGGCAATGTGCAGGAAGCCCGGCTCCAGGGTCTGAGCTTCAGCGGCGCGCTGCAATGGGACAAGCTCCACCTGAGCGGCAACCTGAACCTGCAGGCCCCCAAGGACCTGAGCACCGGCCTGCTGCTGCCCCGCCGTGCCCGTGAATTCGGCGCCCTGCGCGCCGAAACCCAGCTGCAAGGGTGGGAGCTGGGCTCCACGCTGCAATTCGCCGGCCGCCGCTACGACGACGCCGCCAACACCATGGAGATGGGCGGCTACGCGCTGCTGAACATCGACGCCGGCTATCGGCTGAACCGCGACTTGAAGCTGCAGCTCAACCTCGACAACGCCTTCAACCGTGCCTACCAGACCGCCTACAACTACAACCAGCTGCCGCGCACGCTGATGGTGGGCCTGCGCTACACCCCGGCGATCCCGGCGTTCTGAGGCTGACCATGCAGGCACACCATCTCATCGTCGGCGGCCAGCGCAGCGGCAAGACGCGCCAGGCCCAGGCCCTGGCCCTCCGGTGGCTCCAGCAGGCGCCGGGCCATGAAGTCACGGTGATCGCCACCGCCCTGGCGGCCGATGACGAGATGCGCCAGCGCATCGCTCGCCACCAGGCCGATCGGCCGGCGGGCTTTGCCACCGTGGAAACGCCGCGCGAACTGTGCGCCAGCCTGCGGGCCCTGGCCGCGCCGCAACGCCTGCTGCTGGTCGACTGCCTGACGCTGTGGCTGACCAACTGGCTGATGCCGGCCGAGGGTCCGCCCGACCGCTCGGCCTGGCAGATGGAGCTGGACGCCCTGCTGGCGGCCCTGCCGACCTTGAGCTCGCCAGTGGTCTTCGTCTCCAACGAGGTCGGCTGGGGCGTCTCCCCGCTGGGCCGCGAGGTGCGTGAATTCGTCGACGAACTCGGACGATTGAACCAGGCCGTCGCCGCACAATGCAAGCAGCTGACCCTGATGGTGGCCGGCCAACCCTGGACCCGGGACATCGCATGACCCTGCCGACCTTCTCGAACGCCCATCGCCTTGCCATTCAACTTGCCCTTCGCCTCGCCCTTGGCGCGATCCCCGGCCTGCTGCTCTGGAGCGCCCAGGCCGCGCCCGTCAAGGTCGCGGACGTCCAGGGCCACGTGCTGCAATGGGACGCGCCGCCCCGGCGCATCGTCAGCCTGATGCCCTCGCTGACCGAATCGATCTGCGCGCTGGGCGCCTGCGACCGGCTGGTGGGCGTGGACCGCTACTCCAACTACCCGGCGCAGGTGAACCAGCTGCCCAAGCTCGGCGGCATTGACGACACGCAGGTGGAGACCATTGTGGCGCTGCGGCCCGACGTGGTGGTCGTGACGCCCTACTCGCGCGTGCAGGACCGGCTGAGCGCCCTGGGCCTCAAGGTGCTGGTGCTCGAGACCCGCAGCCAGGAAGACGTGCAGCGCGGCTTCCAGACCCTGGGCCAGATGCTGGCCGTGCCCGACGCCCTGCAGGTCTGGCACCGCATCGAGGCCGACATGAACGCCAAGGCCGCCGACGTGCCCGCCTCGCTGCGCGGCATGCGGGTGTATTTCGAGGTCGACAGCGCGCCCTACGCGGCGGGCGAGTCTTCGTTCATCGGCGAGATCCTGGGCCAGCTCGGGCTGCGCAACGTCGTCGGCAGGGAGCTGGGGCCCTTCCCCAAGCTGAACCCTGAATTCGTGGTGCGCGCCAACCCGCAGATCATCATGGTCGGGCAGCGCAATGTGGGCGGCATGGACGGCCGCCCGGGCTGGCGCGGCATAGACGCCCTGCAGGCGCAAAGGCTGTGCGTGTTCGCGCCCGAGGAATCCGAGCTGATCACCCGCCCCGGCCCCCGCATGGCCGAGGCGGCCGGCTTGATCGTGCAATGCCTGCGCCGCCTGGACCCCGCGGCGCCAGGCCCGGGCAAGACCCGTCCCCGTTCATGAAGCCGACGCAGCTGCTGATCACCCTGCTGGTTGCCGCTCTGATGCTGCTGCTGCTTGGCGTGCTTGTGGGCAGCACCGGCTTCGAGTCGGGCATGCTCACCGCGCCCGATCCGGCCCAGCAGCAAATCCTCTGGGACATCCGCCTGCCCCGCTCCCTGGGCGCCTGGCTGGCCGGCGCCCTGCTGGGCCTGGCCGGCGCGGTGGCCCAAGGCCTGTTCCGCAACCCGCTGGCCGACCCCTACCTGCTCGGCCCCTCGGCGGGCGCCGGCCTGGGCGTGGCGTTCGCGCTCGTCGCCCTGGGGCTGTCGCCAGCCGCCGCGGCCTTCAGCCTGAAGCTCGGACTGACCGGCGCCGCCTTCATCGGCGCCATGGCCGCGATGATGCTGACCCTGGTGCTGGCGCGCGGCGTCGAGCAGACCCTGCGCTTGCTGCTGGCCGGCGTCATCGTCGGCGTGGTGCTGGGCTCGGGCACCACGCTGCTGATGCTGATGAAACCCGACATCATGCGCGCCATGCAGGTTTTCATGCTGGGCACCACCGGCTTCCTGAGCTGGCAGTCGGCCGAACTGCTGGGCCCCGTGCTGCTGCTGACCCTGCTGACCGCCATGGGCGCCAGCCGGGCCCTCGACGCGCTGACGCTGGGCGAGGCCACGGCCCACTCGCTGGGCGTGCGCCTGGGCCTGGTGCGCGTCACCCTGATCGCCGTGCTGGCGCTGGCCACCGGCACCGCCGTGGCGCAGACCGGCCTGGTCGCCTTCGTCGGCCTGGTCGCGCCGCACCTGGTGCGCAGCAACTGCCATGGCAGGCACAACGCGCTGCTGCTGCTCTCGGCGCTCACCGGCGGCGCCCTGCTGCTGGCGGCCGACATCCTCGCGCGCGGGCTGATCGCGCCGCAGGAGCTGCCCGTGGGCGTGCTCACCTCGCTGCTGGGCGGCGGCTACCTGCTGATGCTGATGCACCGGCGCCGGACCGGGGGGAGCGCATGAGCCCGCACGCAGCGCCAGCAGAGGCGCCCGCCGCACCGGTCTTCGACATCGCCCTGCAGCAGGTGCAGCTGCAAGGTCACACCATCCTGCATGCAATCCAGACCCGCCTGCCGCGCGGCGGCTGGACCGCCATCGTCGGCCCCAACGGCGCGGGCAAGTCCACCCTGCTGCGGGCCCTGGCCGGACTGCTGCCGGTGCAGGGCCGCATCCAACTGCTGGGCCAGGACCTGCGGCACTGGACGCCCAAGGCGCGCGCGCAGGCGCTGGCCTGGCTGGGCCAGAACGAGGCCGGCACCGACACCCTGCGCGCCGCCGAGGTGGTGATGCTGGGCCGCCTGCCTCACCAGGCCTGGCTGGCGCCGCCCAGCCCGCAGGACCACGAAGCGGTGCGGCAGGCCATGCTGGACACGCAGTGCTGGGACTGGCGCGAGCGCCCGCTGAACCAGCTGTCGGGCGGCGAGCGCCAGCGCGTGCTGCTGGCGCGGGCCCTGGCCACGCGCGCCGACGTGCTGCTGCTCGACGAACCGCTGGCCCACCTCGACCCGCCTCACCAGCTCGACTGGCTGCAGCTCGTGCGCGGCCTGGCGCAGCGCGGCTGCACGGTCATCAGCGTGCTGCACGAACTCAATGTGGCCCTGCAGGCCGACCGGCTGCTGGTGATGCGTGCCGGCCGCGTCGCGCATCTGGGTGCCTGCGATGCGCCCGATACCCATCAGGCGCTGCAGCAGGCCTTCGAGCAGCGGCTGCACCTGGCGTCTGTCCAGGGGCAGTGGCTGTGCCTGCCTTTCGCCTTGGACTCGCTGGAATCAAAGAAGTAACGCCATGCCGACCTGCCCCGCCCTGATGATCAGCGCCCCCGCCTCGGGCCAGGGCAAGACCAGCGTCACCGCGGCGCTGGCGCGCGCCGCGCGGCGCCAAGGACGCCGGGTGCGCGTATTCAAGACCGGCCCCGACTACCTGGACCCCATGGTGCTGGAGCGCGCCAGCGGCCATCCGGTCTACCAGCTCGATCTGTTCATGGCAGGTCTTGAGGCCTGCAGGCAACTGCTGGCGCAGGCCGCCGCGGATGCCGACCTGATCCTGGTCGAGGGCGTCATGGGCCTGTTCGACGGCCAGCCCAGCAGCGCCGACCTGGCCGCCGCCTTCGGCCTGCCCGTGCTGGCCGTGCTCGACGCCAGCGGCATGGCGCAGACCTTCGCCGCGCTGGCCACCGGACTGCAGCGCTTTCGCGCCGACATCGAGGTCTGCGGCGTGGTGGCCAACCGCGTCGGCAGCGAGGCCCACGGACGCATGCTGACACAAGGCCTGCCCGAGAACCTGCCCTTGGTGGCCGCCTTGCCACGGCAGGACGCCCTGAGCCTGCCCGAACGCCACCTGGGCCTGATCCAGGCGCTTGAGATGCCGAACCTGGAGCGGCAATTGGAGACCTGGGCCGATGCCTGGGACCAGGTGACGGCGGCCAGCGGCCAGTCAGCACTCCAGTTCGCCCGGCCCGTATCGTTCACCTTGTCGAGCGACGAAGCGGCAAACACTGCGACATACGCAGCGCAGCCCCTGAAGGGCCGCCGCATCGCCGTGGCGCAGGACGCCTGCTTCTCCTTCATCTACCCCGCCAATCTCGACACCCTGAAAGCACTGGGCGCCGAGCTGCGCTGCTTTTCCCCGCTGGCGGGCGAAGCCCTGCCGGAATGCGATGCCCTGTGGCTGCCCGGCGGCTACCCGGAGCTGCATGCGCGCGCGCTGACAGGCCATCCCGGCTTCTTCGCCAGCCTGCGCAGCCATCTGCAGATGGACAAGCCGCTGCTGGCCGAATGCGGGGGCATGCTGTGCCTGCTCGACCAGCTGACCGATATCGAGGGCACGACCCACGCCATGGCCAGCCTCATGCCCGGACACGCACGCATGCAGGCGCGGCTCGCGGCGCTGGGCCTGCAAAGCCTGGCCTGGCCCGAAGGCAAGCTGCGCGGCCACAGCTTCCATTACTCCAGCCTGGACACCCCGCTGCAGGCCGCGAGCCGGGCGCACAATCCCAACGGCGGACGCACCGCGGAGGCCCTGTACCTGCAAGGCAGCCTGCGAGCCAGCTACGTGCACCACTACTTTGCCTCCAATCCCGAGGTCGTGGCCGCCTTCTTCAACCGGGACCGGTCTACCGCCTCCCATCACTGCCCGCCCCCATGAACGCCCAATACCAGTTCAATTCCGCCGAACGGGACCTGCTCTACCAACTGATCGCGCTGCGCCGCGACACCCGTCATTTCCAGCCTGGCGCGCAAGTGGATGAAGAAGTCATGCGGCGCCTGCTGCTGGCCGCGCACCAGGCGCCTTCGGTCGGGTTGATGGAGCCCTGGCGCTTCATCCGCGTGCGCAGCGCCGCCCTGCGCGAGCAGATCCAGCACCTGGTGGCCGAGGAACGCGACGCCACCGCGGCGGCGCTGGGCGAGAAGGCGGCCGAGTTCCTGCGCCTCAAGGTCGAGGGCCTGCGCGAATGCGCCGAGGTGCTGGCGGTGGTGATGGCGCCCGACGACGGCACGGTGTTCGGGCGCCGCAGCATGCCGCGCGAGATGGCGCTGTGCTCGGCCGCCTGCGCCGTGCAAAACCTCTGGCTGGCCGCGCGCGCCGAAAACCTGGGCCTGGGCTGGGTCTCCATGTTCGACCCGGCGCGCCTGGGCGAGCTGTTGCGATTGCCTGCCGGCACCATGCCCATCGGCCTGCTGTGCCTGGGACCGGTGCCCGAGTTCTACGAAGGCCGCATGCTCGAACAGGAAGGCTGGCGCCAGGGCAGGCTCACGGCACAGCCCGATGCGCCGCTGTGGATGGACAACCACTGGAAAGACTGAACGTCATGCAAATCGAATCTCCCCCGGTCGACCGCGAACGCATCATCCCCACGGCCGAGCGCCGCGGCCTGATCCTGGTTCACACCGGCAACGGCAAGGGCAAGAGCACGGCGGCCTTCGGTCTGGCCCTGCGCGCCCACGGCCGAGGCAAGGCCGTCAAGATCTACCAGTTCATGAAGGTGCCCAGCGCCCGCTTCGGCGAACACCGCATGTTCGAGAAGATCGGCCTGAGCATCGAAGGCCTGGGCGACGGCTTCAGTTGGAAGAGCCGCGACATTGCCCACTCGGCCCAACTGGCCCTGGACGGCTGGGCCAAGGCCGAGGCCTGCATCCGCGCCGGCGAACATTTCCTGGTGGTGCTGGACGAGATCATGTACCCGCTGCGCTACGGCTGGGTGCCGCTGGGGCCGGTCTTGACGTGCCTGCGCGAGCGGCCCAGCCATGTGCACGTGGTGCTGACCGGCCGCAACGCCCCGCAAGAGCTGATCGAGCTGGCCGACACCGTGACGGAGATGACCCAGATCAAGCACCACTTCGAGGCGGGAGTTCCCGCGCAGCGCGGCATCGAAGACTGAGCCGCATGACCTGGACCGCCTGGCCGGATGCGCCCGCCGCCTTGATGCCCCTGAGCATGGGCGTGGCGCTCACGGTGGACCGCCTGTGGGGCGAGCCGCCCGCCTGGGCCCATCCTGTGGTCGCCATGGGCCGCTACCTGGGCGGGTTCTCGCGTTGGCTGACCGGGCGTCGGCCAGCGGCGGGATTCCTGGCCGGCGCGGGTTTGTGGGCGTTGGGCGCCGGCTTCTGTATGTTGGCGGCGCTGGCGGCGCAGACCCTGTTAGCGCGATGGCTGCCGCCGCAGCGCTCGACCATTCACCTGGCCGCCTGCGCACTGCTGCTGGGTCTGCTGCTCAAGCCCCTGCTCGCCTGGCGCATGCTGCGCGACGAGGTGGCGGCCGTCGAAACCGCCTTGCGCCATTCGCTGCCCGCCGGCCGGCAGCAGCTGGCACGGCTGGTCAGCCGCGACACCGGCCCGCTTGCGCCCGCCGAGGTGCGCGAGGCCGCCATCGAAACCCTGGCCGAGAACCTCAACGACTCGGTGGCGGCGCCGCTGTTCTGGTTCCTGCTGGCCGGACTGCCGGGCGCCGCGCTGTATCGCTTCGCCAACACCGCGGACGCCATGTGGGGCTACCGCGGCCCTTGGGAATGGGCCGGCAAATGGGCGGCGCGCGCCGACGACGCGCTGTCGTGGCTGCCTGCCCGCCTCACGGCGCTGGCCCTGCTGAGCGTGCGCCTCGGCCCGGCCGCGTCGTGGTCGGCCCTGCGCACCGAGGCCCGGCGCACGCCCTCGCCCAACGGCGGCTGGCCCATGGGCGCCATGGCCTTGAAGCTGGACCGGCGCCTATCCAAACCAGGCGTCTATGTGCTGAACGAAGGCGCCCGTCCGCCCGAGGCCGGCGACCTGCAGCGCGCGCAAGACCTGGCGCAGCGCGCCTTGCTTGTGCTTGCGCTGGCCATGATGGCCGCCGCCGCCGCATGGCGAGGCGCGTGGTGATGCCAGCCCTCTCCACCCCCTACACCGTGCATGGCGGCAGCGACAGCGGCCCGCCCGTCCTGCACGATTTTTCCAGCAACGCCAACCCCTACGGCCCGCCGCCCGGCCTCCTGCAGGCCCTGCGCGACACCGATCGAAGCCGCTACCCCGACCCGCACTACCTGGCGCTGCGCCAGGCCCTGGGCGCCATGCATGGCGTGGACCCCGAACGCGTGCTGCCTTGCTCGGGCGGCGCCGAAGCCATACGCCGGCTCAGCCTGGCGGCCCGCTTGCACGGCGTGTGCGAGGTCTGGGTGCCGCAGCCCGGTTTTGGCGACTACGCCGCCGCCGCGCATGCGCTCGACCTGCCCTGCCGCAACTTTGCTGATGCCGACGCCCTGATTCAGGCGCTGGGTGAAGCCGCATCCGCGGCACCGGTGCTGGTCTGGCTCTGCGAACCCTGCAATCCGACCGGCGCCACGCTGACGCCCGCGCAGTGGCATGCCCTGTCCCTGGCGCTGGACGCCAGCGGCGCGGCCCTGTGCCTGGACCTGGCTTATGAGCCGCTGCGGCTGGACGGCGGCAGCGCGCTGCCCGACCGCCTGGCCGACCTCGCCTGGCGTCTGCACTGCCCCAACAAGGCCCTGGGCCTGACCGGCGTGCGCGCCGCCTATCTGCTGGCGCCCGCCCAGGACCAAGCCTTGCTGCCCCTGCAGCGCCTGCAGGCCCTCGCGCCCAGCTGGGTGCTGGCCGCCGAAGGCCAGACCCTGCTCATGCACTGGATCGCGGCGCGTGACGGCGCACACCTGCACGAGAGTCGCGAACGCCTGCGCGCGGACTGGCTGGCGCTGCGCGAGGCGCTCCAGGCCCGTGGCTGGCAATGGCTGGTCCCGGCGGATCCGTCCTGCCCCCCGTTCGGCCTGGTCCGCCCCGACGGCACGGCCGACCTGCTGCCGCGGCTGCGCCGGCAAGGCATCAAGCTGCGCGACGCCCACAGCTTCGGCCTGCCGGGCTGGTATCGCCTCAGCGCACAGCCCGCAGCGGCGCGCAGGGCCTTGCTGCAGGCGCTCGATCGACTCCGTCCCGGACAATCCCCATCGCCATGACTTCATCCCCCAACGAATTGCCGATGACAACCCCCTCGCCCAGGCGCGCGCGCGCCGTCATGGTGCTGGGCACCACCAGCGGCGCGGGAAAAAGCTGGCTGGCCACGGCCTTGTGCCGCTGGTACGCGCGCCAGGGCCTGCGGGTGGCGCCGTTCAAGGCGCAGAACATGAGCAACAACGCGCGGGTGGTGCCAGGCTTGCCCGGCGCGGCTGGCAAGGCTGGCAAGGCTGGCGAAGCGCCCCGCATGGGCGAAATCGGCTCGGCCCAGTACTTCCAGGCCCTGGCGGCGCGCTGCAGGCCCGACGTGCGCATGAACCCGGTGCTGCTCAAGCCCGAACAGGACACGGCCTCGCAAGTGGTGGTGCTCGGCGAAGTCGATGAGCACCTGAGCCGCATGCCCTGGCGCGAACGCAGCGAACGGCTCTGGCCCCTGGCCCGGCAGGCCCTGCACGCACTGATGGCCGAGAACGACGTGGTGGTGATCGAAGGCGCCGGCTCGCCCGCCGAGATCAATCTGCACGACAGCGACTACGTCAACATGCGGACTGCCTTGGAAGCCCAAGCCGCCTGCCTGCTGGTGACCGACATCGACCGGGGCGGCGCCTTCGCCCACCTCTATGGCACCCACCAACTGCTGGCGTCCGAGGAGCGCGCCCTGATCCGCGGCTTCGTGCTGAACCGCTTCCGCGGCGACGCCGCGCTGCTGGCGCCCGGCCCCGAGCAGCTGCTGGCGCTGACCGGCGTACCCACGCTGGCGGTCCTGCCGCTGTGGCGCGGCCACGGCCTGCCCGAGGAAGACGGCGTGTTCGACGACAGCCCCACCGGCCGTTCGCCAGGACGTTCGCAAGGGTGTCAGCGCATCGCCATCGTGGCCTATCCGCGCCTGTCCAACCTCGACGAATTCCAGCCCCTGCGCAGCCTGCCCAACGTGCGCCTGAACTGGGCGCGCGAGGCCCGCGACCTGGACGGCGCCGACTGGATCATCCTGCCCGGTTCCAAGGCCGTGGCCGCCGACCTCGATTGGCTGCGCTCGCAGCGCATCGACGCGGCGATCGCCTCGCATGCGCAGGCCGGCCGGCCCGTGCTGGGCATCTGCGGCGGCCTGCAGATGCTGGGCGAAAGCCTGCTGGATCCGCACCAGATCGACGGCAACGCGCCGGGCCTGGGCCTGCTGCCGCTGGTGACGCAGTTCGAGCGCGACAAGCTGCTGCGCCCGACCGCCATGCGCTTTGCGTCCGCCTTGCCCGCGCCCTGGTCGGCGCTTCAGGGCGTGCAGACTCAAGGTTATGAGATCCACCACGGCCGCACCGTCCAGCACCCCAGCCTGCCCCAGGCCGAAGCGGCCCTGATCGACGCGCAGGGCGAGATCATCGGCTGGCAGCAGGGCTCCGTGCTGGGCTGCTATGCCCACGGCCTGTTCGAGCAGGCCGAGGTGCTGCAGGCCCTGTTCGGCCGGCAGGTGCCGACGCTGGACCAGGTTTTCGACGGGCTGGCCGACTACATCGACCGCCATTTCCAGGCCGGCGCCCTGAATGCGCTGCTGCAAGCCCCGGCACAATCCTCCCCCGTCCTCCTATCGACTGTCGCATTCAAACCTTTGTAGTTCCCCCATGACCTCCACACCCATCCCCCACATCGAAAGCCTTGCCAACCCCACCCTGGCCGCCGCGCTGCAGACCCGCATCGACCAGAAGACCAAGCCGCTGGGCGCTTTGGGCCAGCTGGAGACGCTGATGCTGCGCCTGGGCCTGATCCTGGGCACCGAAGCGCCCGCGCTGCAGGAGCCCCAGATGATGGTGTTCGCGGGCGACCACGGGCTGGCGGCGCGCGGCGTGTCGGCCTATCCCTCGGACGTGACCTGGCAGATGGTTGAGAACTTCCTGGCCGGCGGCGCGGCCGTCAGCGTGCTGGCGCGCCAGCACGGCCTGGCCCTGACCGTGGTCGACGCCGGCGTGCGCCACGACTTCGCCCCGCGTGCCGGCCTGGAGATCGCCAAGATCGGCGCCGGAACGGCCGATGCCCTGGAGGGCCCGGCCATGAGCGCTGCCGAATGCAGCGCCGCCATCGAAAGCGGCCGGCGCCTGCTGCGCGAGCGGCCCGGCAATACCGTGCTGCTGGGCGAGATGGGCATAGGCAACACCTCGTCGGCCGCCCTGTTGCTGGCGCGCTTGACCGGCCAGGACATCCGCGCCTGCGTCGGCCGGGGGACCGGCCTGGACGATGCCCAGCTGCAGCGCAAGACCGAGATCCTGGCCCAGGTGCTGGACCGCCATCCCGAGGCCCAAGCCCCCCTGGAGGCCTTGGCGGCCTTCGGCGGCTTCGAGATCGCCATGATGGTGGGCACGGTCTTGCAGGCGGCGCTGGAGAAGCGCGTGATCGTGGTGGACGGCTTCATCGCCAGCAGCGCGGTGCTGGTGGCCTCGCAGCTGCAGCCCGCCGTGCTGGAGCGCTGCGTGTTTGCGCACCGCTCGCATGAGCCCGGCCACCGCCTGATGCTGCAGGCCCTGCAGGCCGAGGCCCTGCTGGACCTGGGCCTGCGCCTGGGCGAGGGTTCCGGCGCAGCGCTGGCCTGGCCGCTGCTGCAGTCGGCCTGCCGCATCCTGGCCGAAATGGCGAGCTTCGCCTCGGCCGGCGTGAGCGAAAAATCCGAGTGAATTCGACGAGGGCGAAATGCGCCAAGCACATCGACCGGATGCTTGACATAATCGTCAGTCAGCATGTACCGATAGAGGTGCTCGATGTCTGATCTGGTTTTCGCCGACGAACTGCCTGACGACCCCTGCCCGCCAGCCGTGAAGCCCAGCGATCCCTGGGTGGTCCTGATCGTGGACGACGACCCCGCCGTCCACCAGGTCACCCAGCTGGTGATGGAGGACTTCGAGTTTTCGGGACGCCGCCTGCTGTTCCTGAATGCCTACAGCGCCCAGGAGGCGCGTACGGTCCTGGGCCAGCGCGACGACATCGCCCTGGTGCTGCTCGACGTGGTGATGGAGTCCGAGCACGCCGGCCTGGACGTGGTGCGCTACATCCGCGAAGAGCTGCAGAACCGCCATGTCCGTATCGTGCTGCGCACCGGCCAGCCCGGCCAGGCGCCTGAAGAGCAGGTCATCAAGACCTACGACATCAACGACTACAAGGAAAAGACCGAGCTGACCAAGCGCAAGCTGATCACGACGTTCTATGCTGCGCTGCGCTCCTACCGCGACATTGCCATCATCGAGCACGCGCGCCAGGCGCTGCGCCGCTCGATCGACGCGATCACCAAGGTCTACGACTCGCAGAACCTCAACCGCTTCGCCTCGGCGGTGCTCGAGCAGGTGGCCCATGTGCTGGGCTTCGAAGCGCAGGGCCTGTGCGCCAGCCGCATTGCCGCCTACGCCGCCACGCACATCGAAGGCAAGCTCAAGGTGCTGGCCGCCACGTCGGAGTATTCGGGCCTGCTGGAAGACGACGAGCTCGACAAGCTGCCGCCGGAAGTCACGCAGGCGCTGAACCGTGCACTGCAGGCCAAGTCCGGCCATTTCGACGACAGGCACTACGTTGGTTATTACCGCAGCAGCGCGGGCAACGAGAGCCTCTTGTACATGGTGTTCTCGGAACCCGTCGATGCGCAGGCGCGTGAACTGCTCGAGATCTTCTGCACCAACGTCGCCCTCACCTATGAAGGCCTGCTGCTGCGCGAGGAGATCCAGGAAACCCACCGCTCGACCGTCTACATCGTCGGCGAGGCCATTGAGCAGCGCACCCAGGAGAGCGGCACCCATGTGAAGCGGGTCGGCGAGGTCTCCGCGCTGCTGGCGCAGGCATTGGGCCTGCACCCCAGCGAGGTCGAGTTCATCCGCCAGGCGGCGCCGCTGCACGACGTGGGCAAGATCGGCGTGCCGGACTACGTCCTGTCCAAGTCCGATCCGCTGGCTCCGGAAGAGCGCGGCACGATCGAGCAGCACTCGCGCATAGGATTCGATCTGCTGAGCCGCTCGGACACGCGCATCCTGCAGCTGGCCGCCACCATTGCCCACGAGCACCATGAGCATTGGGATGGAAACGGATACCCGCAGGGCCTTGCCGGCGAGAACATCCATGTCGCCGGCCGCATCGTGGCCATTGCCGATGTGCTGGATGCGCTGATCAGCAAGCGCTGCTACCGCGAAGCCTGGTCCTTCGAGGAGGCGCTGGCCCACATCGCCGCACAATCGGGCAAGCAATTCGACCCGCAACTGGTGAACCTGCTGCT
>JAFALA010000090.1 GCA_019234815.1 Burkholderiaceae bacterium
AGCGCAAGCGCAAGGACAACAACGGCGTGGCGACCTACTTCGTCAACATCCACAACCTGGGCGCCGGCGGCGCCTTCCACAACCTGCAAGGCGGAGGCATGTCATGAAAATGACCATCATCACTGACGACCAGGGCAATATCCTGGGTGCCGTCCAGGGCCACTCCCTGAGCGACAAACAAGGCAATGTGCAGGCCACCGTCTCGTTCGCGCCGGGCCACCAGACTCATCAGGTCGACGTGGACGACGACATGGGCACCATCGACGACGCCAGCGAGTTCCAGCAGCGTCTGAAGCAGTACCTGGCCACGCCATAACAAAAAAAGCCCCAGCCGCTTGCGCGGTGGGGCTTCCAATTTGCCGGAGCGGGGGTGCAGCCCCGCCCTGGCAAACGCTTACGCGACCTTCTTATCAAAGAATTGTTCGTCTTCCGTCGAGCCATGCAGGGCCGTGGTCGAGCTCTGGCCTTGCTGGATGGTTTGCGTGACCGCGTCGAAGTAGCCGGTGCCCACTTCGCGCTGGTGTTTGACGGCGGTAAAGCCTTTGTCAGCGGCGGCAAATTCCGCCTCCTGCAGTTCCACGAAGGCCGACATCTGGCGGCGCGCATAGCCGTGCGCCAGGTTGAACATACCGTAGTTGAGCGAGTGGAAGCCCGCCAGCGTGATGAACTGGAACTTGTAGCCCATCGCGCCCAACTCCTTCTGGAACTTGGCGATGGTGGCATCATCCAGGTTCTTTTTCCAGTTGAAGGACGGCGAGCAGTTATAGGCCAGCATCTTGCCGGGGAATTTGGCGTGCACCGCATCGGCAAATTTCTTGGCGAATTCCAGATCCGGCTTGCCCGTCTCGCACCACACCAGGTCGGCGTACGGCGCATAGGCCAGCGCGCGTGCGATCGACTGTTCCAGGCCGTTGCGCACCTTGTAGAAACCTTCCACCGTGCGTTCACCGGTGCAGAAAGGCTTGTCGTTGTCGTCCACGTCCGAGGTCAGCAAATCGGCCGCCTCGGCGTCGGTGCGGGCGATCACCAGCGTCGAGGTGCCCATCACATCGGCCGCCAGGCGGGCCGCGCTCAACTTCTCTACCGCTTCGCGGGTCGGCACCAGCACCTTGCCGCCCATGTGGCCGCACTTCTTCACAGAAGCCAGCTGGTCTTCGAAGTGCACGCCCGAGGCGCCCGCCTCGATCATGGACTTCATCAGCTCGAAGGCATTCAGCACGCCGCCGAAGCCGGCTTCCGCATCGGCCACGATGGGCGCGAAGTAATCGATCTCGTCCCTGCCCTCCGACCACTGGATCTGGTCGGCGCGCTGGAAGGTGTTATTGATACGACGCACCACCATCGGCACCGAGTTGGCGGGATACAGCGACTGGTCCGGGTACATTTCGCCGGCCAGATTGGCGTCGCCCGCGACCTGCCAGCCGGACAGATAGATCGCCTTCAGGCCGGCCTTGACCTGCTGCATGGCCTGGTTGCCGGTCAGCGCGCCGAGCGCATTGACAAAAGGTTCATGCTGCAGCAGCTGCCACAGCTTGTCGGCGCCGCGCTTGGCCAGGGTGTGCTCGATCTGGATAGAACCGCGCAGGCGCACCACGTCTTCCGCCGTATACGCTCGCTTGACACCTTTCCAGCGTGGATTGGTATCCCAGTCGGTTTGCAGTGCTGCGATCTGCTGAGCACGGGTGGCCATGATTGTTCTCCTGAATTGAAAGCGACATCCTTGAGAACAATCATAGGCCCTTTTGTGCCGCGCAACAACAGTCTTATATAAGACATATGTTTAAAATTATCCCATTAAAATTCAAAGGCTTGGGTATAATTTTTTATAATGCGGCACAAAATTTCAGGCCATGAAAGCAAACCCTGTTGCATCCTCACATGGCAATTTCACGATACAAAACGGCATTTCCGCCAGATGAAAAATCAGGACAGTTTCTGCTGCGCCACTAGAATGCCGTCGGCATCGGCATAGATCCAGTCGCCCGGATTGACCGGCACGCCCTGGATCAGCACGCGCAGATTGCGCTCCCCTGCCCCTTTCTTGCTGCTCTTGACGGGAATCGCGCCCAGGGCGCGCACGCCGATCTCGCAGGCGTTGATCTCATCGGTATCGCGGATGCAGCCGTCGATGATGATGCCGGCCCAGCCGTTATCCTGGGCCAGCAAGCCCAGCTGCCCACCCACCAGCGCGCGGCGCAGGCTGGCGCCGCCGTCGATCACCAGCACGTTGCCGTTGCCCTGGGTTTCCAGCGTGGCGCGTACCAGGGCGTTGTCCTCGTGGACTTTCAGCGTGCTGACGCGGCCGGAAAATCGGACGTGCTTGCCGTAATGGCGAAACACGGGCGGCAACGCGCTCAGACGGCCGTCGTCCAGCAGGGCCGCGTTGTCGTCGCACAGGTCGGTGGTAGCAAAGCTCATGATGATGTCCAGATGGTTAGAAAAAATCCATCATAGCGCCTTCTGCAACTGCGGGGAACGAGCGTTGCCACTAACGCCCACGGTCACCAGGATCACCAGCGCCTGGAACACGCCGATGCCGACGAATACCCAGGCCGGATGATGGGCGTCCATCATGGCGCCGAACATCAGCGGGCCCAGCGCCAGGCCGCTGTCCAGGCCGGAATACACCACGCCGAACACGCGGCCGGTGGCATTGGCCGGCGCGGCGGCGCGGATCATCAGGTCGCGCGAAGGGCCGGCAACGCCGGTCACGCCGCCGATCGCCGCCATCAGCGCCAGCGCGCCCCAGCTCGGCAACACAGCGGAGGCCAGCACCAGGGCCAGCACGGCCGCCAGCGCAAAGGCCATGCAGATCACCCGGTCATGCTCGCGGCTGCCCGCGCCCAGGAAGCCGCCATACAGCATGCCCAGCGCCGATGCGCCCATATAGCAGGTGTAGGCCGCCGTCGCCATCACGGGCGACATGCCGTACAGGCTTTGCAGGCTGGTGGTGCCGAAGCTCTGGATGCCCGCCAGCGCCACCGCCGAAATCAGGAAGAAGGCAAAGCACAGCCACACCACCTTGAGCTTGAGGAAATCGAACGAGCTGGCCGCCTTGCCGGGCGCGGCCTTGACGATAGGGTCCGGGCGCAGCGCCTGGCGGTTCCAGACCAGCAGCGCCAGCACCGCGCTCGGCACGGCGGCCGCGCACAGCAGCGCGGTGCGCCAGTCGGTGCGGGTTGCCACCCAGGTCAGGAACAGCGGCGACGCGGCCCAGCCGATATTGCCGCTGATGCCGTGCACCGAAAAGCCATGCGCCAGCCGCGTGCGCGAGACGCGCTGGTTGAGCAAGGTGTAGTCGGCCGGGTGGAACACGCTGTTGCCGACGCCGGCGACAAAGGCGCCCAGCACCAGCTGCGCATAGCTGTGCGAAGACGACAGCAGCACCGCCGACACGCCCAGCAGACCGATGCCGCTGAACAGCACCGCGCGCGCGCCGACCCGGTCCACCACAAAGCCCGTCATGGCCTGGCCGATGCCGGAGACGGTAAAGAAAATCGTCATCAGCGCGCCCAGTTCGGCATAGCTGAGGTGGAACTCGGGCCGCAGCCAGGGAATCAGCGCCGCCAGGATCACGTGATAAAAGTGCGAGGTGCCGTGCGCCAGGCCCACCAGCCCGATCACCCGCGCGTCCTGCCGTAACTGCATGGTTTCACTCATTGTTTTTCTCCTTGTTTCAATGGGTGCATGCAGTGTATGCAAGATGAGCCAGGCTGATTTAAGATAGCAAGACATTCTTTGTCGAATTTACGCCATGCCGCCTCCGACCATCACCCACGCGCGCTATTACATGCCACCCGACCCGCCCACGCCGGAACGGCCGCTGGTGATGAAGGCGCGCGACATGACGCCCGATCTGCACCTGGCGCCGCACGAGCATCCGGTGGGCCAGGTGACCTATGCGCCGCAGGGCGTGGTGCGCGTCACCGCCAACAACAGCAGCTGGATCGTGCCGCCGCAGCGGGCCATCTGGATTCCACCGAACATCGCGCATGGCGTCGCGGCGCTGGAAGACAGCCGCCTGCGCCCGCTCTATGTGCACGCCAGCCGCTCGCCGTTTGCCGGCGATGAATGCGTGCTGCTGGAAGTCTCGCCCCTGCTGCGCGAACTGATCGCCGCGCTGGAACAGCTCGGCCCGGAGCAGCATCCGCAGCGCGAGCTGCTGCTGTCCAACCTGATTCTGGATGAGCTGGGCCGCTCCGCCACCCGCCCCATCCGCGTGCCCCTGCCCAGCGACAAGCGCCTGAAAGTCCTGTGCGACGCCCTGATTGCCGACCCCGGCGCGGAACAGACTCTTGCCGCCTGGGCCACCCAGGTCGGCGCCTCCGAGCGCACCCTGGTGCGGCTGTTTGAAAAGGAACTGGGATTGAGTTTCGGCCAGTGGCGCCAGCAAGTACGGCTGGCCCATGCGGTGCCGCTGATCGCCCGCGGCCTGCCCTTGTCGCAGGTGGCCGAGCAGCTGGGCTACACCAGCCAGTCGGCCTTTTCCGCCATGTTCAAGAAGACCTTCGGGCGCTCGCCCTCGACCTTCTTCACGGCCTGATCAGACCGTCGTGATGCGGTCGCGGCCGTCGCGCTTGGAACAGTACAGCGCATCGTCGGCGCGCTTGAGCACGGCGTCCGTGGAGACATCGCCTGCCAGCAGCTCGCTCAGGCCGCCGCTGATGGTGGCGCCCTGCCCCAGCGTGCCCGCCGCGCGCAGCGCTTCCGCGATGCGCAGGCGCAAACGCTCGGCAATCACGCGCGCGCCGGCGCGCTCGGTGTGCGGCATCAGCACCACGAATTCATCGCCGCCCAGGCGGGCCGCCACGTCGGTGGCGCGCAGCTCGGCGCGGCAGACCGCGGCGGTCAGCTCGATGGCCGCATCGCCCTGCAGGTGGCCGTAGGCATCGTTGATGTGCTTGAAGTGATCGATGTCGAAAATCAGCACCGAAGTGGGCGTGCCGTAGCGGCGGAAGGTGGCCAGGCGTTCGGCCAGCGTGGCGATCAGCTTGCGGCGGTTGAACAGGCCGGACAGCTCGTCGGTCTCGCTCAGCACGCGCAACTGGGTCTCCAGCAGGTGGCGCTCGGTGATATTGCTGGCCACCCACAGCACCGCGTCTTCGCCGTCCACCAGGAACTCCAGCGCCTGCACCCGGCCCTCGAAGCGGTTCTGGTGCACCGGGCCGTCATCGGCCGAAACGCCGCGCACATCGCTGCCGGCCAGCCCGTACTGCACCACCTGCAAGGTGCGCGCCGCCAGCGCCGCCTCGATCTGCTGCATGAACCAGTCAGCCTTGTCGTCGTTCAGCACCTCGTGCATGGTCTTGCCGACCAGGCCGGTGCCGTCATGGTAATAGCGCGAATCGGCGCCGCCGAAGATGGCGGCATAGCGTCCGCTGCGGGTCAGGATGAAGACGGGATCGGGCAGCGCAGTCAGAATGGAAGCCATCTGCTGGCCGTTAAACAAAGTCACATCCCTCATTGAGATAGCAAGCTGACAATTATGAAAGGCCCCAATATACCATCAGCCGCCGCTGAATAGTTGCCTCCAAAGAAAAAATGCCGCCGCATTAGCCCAAACGGCCTAGCGGCGGCATGCCTGTCGGGACAGGCTTATTCGAACACCAGCTCGCCCCCGCGCGATTCGATGTGCACGGTATCCTTGGGACCGAAGCGCCCTTGCAGGATCAGGCGCGACAGCGGGTTTTCGATCTGCTGCTGGATCGCCCGCTTGAGCGGCCGCGCGCCGTACACCGGATCGTAGCCCGCCTCGGCGATCTTCTGCAGCGCCGTCTCGGAGATCTCCATGCCGATGTCCATCGCCGCCAGGCGCGCTTCCAGGTTGTGCAGCTGGATGCGGGCAATCGCGCCGATGTTCTTCTCGTCGAGCGCGTGGAACACCACGATCTCGTCGATACGGTTGATGAACTCGGGACGGAAATGCGAACGCACCTCGGCCATCACCGCCAGCTTGACCACGCCCGGATCGGCATCTTCCATCGACTGGATCTTATGCGAACCCAGGTTCGAGGTCATGATGATGACCGTGTTCTTGAAGTCCACCGTGCGGCCCTGTCCATCGGTCATGCGGCCGTCGTCCAGCGCCTGCAGCAGCACGTTGAACACGTCCGGATGCGCCTTCTCGACCTCGTCGAGCAGGATCACGCTGTAGGGCTTGCGGCGCACGGCTTCGGTCAGATAGCCGCCCTCGTCGTAGCCCACATAGCCGGGCGGCGCGCCGATCAGGCGGGCCACCGAGTGCTTCTCCATGAACTCGCTCATGTCGATGCGGATCATGGCCTCTTCCGTATCGAACAGGAAGCCCGCCAGCGCCTTGGTCAGCTCGGTCTTGCCCACGCCCGTCGGGCCCAGGAACAGGAAGGAGCCATACGGACGGTTCGGATCGGCCAGGCCGGCGCGCGAGCGGCGGATGGCATCGGCCACAGCGGAAATCGCCTCGTCCTGGCCCACCACGCGCTCGTGCAGTTTTTCCTCGATGTGCAGCAGCTTGTCGCGCTCACCCTGCATCATGCGCGACACGGGGATGCCGGTGGCGCGCGACACCACCTCGGCGATTTCCTCGGCGCCCACTTCGGTGCGCAGCAGCTTGGGCTTGTTGGCATCGCCTGCGGCGGCACCGCCGGCCGCCTTTTCAGCCTGCTTGAGCTGGGCTTCCAACTCCGGCAGACGGCCGTACTGCAGCTCGGAGACGCGCTGCCAGTTGCTCTCGCGGGTGGCCTGCTCCATCTGCAGCTTGATCTGTTCGATTTCCTCCTTGATGTGGCTGGAGCCCTGCACCACGGCCTTTTCGGCCTTCAGCACTTCTTCCAGGTCGGCCAGCTCGCGCGACAGCTTGACGATTTCCTCGTCGATCAGGCCCAGGCGGCGGATCGAGGCTTCGTCCTTTTCCTTTTTGACGGCTTCCTTCTCGATCTTCAGCTGGATCAGGCGGCGCTCCAGCTTGTCCATGACTTCCGGCTTGGAGTCGATCTCGATCTTGATCTTGGAAGCGGCTTCGTCGATCAGGTCGATCGCCTTGTCGGGCAGGAAGCGGTCCGTGATATAGCGGTGCGACAGCTCCGCCGCAGCGATAATCGCCGCGTCCGAAATGTCCACCTGGTGGTGCAGCTCGTACTTGTCCTGCAGGCCGCGCAGAATCGCGATGGTGGCTTCCACGCTCGGTTCTTCCACCAGGATTTTCTGGAAGCGGCGCTCCAGCGCGGCGTCCTTTTCGATGTACTTGCGGTACTCGTCCAGCGTGGTCGCACCGACGCAGTGCAGCTCGCCGCGCGCCAGGGCGGGCTTCAGCATATTGCCCGCGTCCATCGCGCCTTCGGCCTTGCCCGCGCCCACCATGATGTGCAGCTCGTCGATGAAGACGATGGTCTGGCCTTCATCCATGGCCAGCTCTTTCAGCACCGACTTGAGGCGTTCCTCGAACTCGCCGCGGAACTTGGCGCCGGCCACCAGGGCCGCCATATCCAGCGACAGCACGCGCTTGCCTTTGAGCGAATCGGGCACCTCGCCGTTGACGATACGCTGCGCCAGGCCTTCCACGATGGCGGTCTTGCCGACGCCGGGTTCGCCGATCAGCACCGGATTGTTCTTGGTGCGGCGCTGCAGCACCTGGATGGCGCGGCGGATTTCATCGTCGCGGCCGATCACCGGGTCGAGCTTGCCCAGACGGGCGCGCTCGGTCAGGTCCAGCGTGTATTTCTTCAGGGCCTCGCGGTTGCTCTCGGCCTCCTGGCTGTCGACCTTCTGCCCGCCGCGCACGGCGGTCACGGCGGCCTCCAGCGCCTTGCGCGTCAGGCCGTGGCCGCGCGCAATGCCGGCCAGGTCGGACTTGGCGTCGGCCAGAGCCAGCAGGAACATCTCGCTCGAAATGAAATGGTCGCCCAGCTTGGACGCCTCCTTCTCGGCGTTCTGCAGCAGGCTGACCAGGTCGCGCCCGGGCTGCACCTGCTGGCCCTCGCCGTGCACCTGCGGCAAGCCGGCCACGGCGGTTTCCAGCGCCTGTTTGAGCGCCGGCACCTTGACGCCGGCGCGCTCCATCAGGGCCCGCGGGCCTTCTTCCTGGTTCAACATGGCCAGCAGCAGATGCGCCGGCTCGATATAAGGGTTGTCTCGTGTCACCGCCATGCTCTGGGCCTCTCCCAGGGCTTCTTGAAAGCGGGTGGTCAGTTTGTCAACACGCATGGCTGGACTCCTATGAGGATTTCTTTGCTTGCTAGCCAAGTGGGGATCAGCATCCAGACTTCAAGCACCCAGGGCCTTGCGCTGGGTCAAATTGCACGCTTCCTTCAGGATTCGACGGCATTGCTGGAGCGCAGGCCCCAACGCGCCAGCGCGGCATCATCCGCCGCCCGGGCATCGACCCAATGGGCGCCCTCGTCCGTGTATTCCTTCTTCCAGAACGGCGCCTGCGTCTTGAGGTAGTCCATCAGGAACTCGCAGGCCTGGAACGCCTCGCCGCGATGACTGGCACTCACCAGCACCAGCACGATCTGCTCGCGCGCGGCCAGCTTGCCGACGCGGTGGATAACCCGTGCGTTGCAGATGTCGAAGCGCGCAAAGGCCTGGTCCACCATGTCCTCGATGGCGCGCTCGGTCATGCCCGGGTAATGCTCCAGCTCCATGGCCTTGACGGCAGGGCCGCCGCCCGCGTCGCGGACCGTGCCCACGAATGCGACCACGGCGCCCACGCCGCCGTCGCCGGCGCGCAGCGCCTCGGTTTCGGCGCTCAGATCGAAGTCCTGGGTCTGGATGCTCACGCGTGCCATGGTCTGCCCATTTTGCCCCAGGCCTGTTCCTCCAGGCGCTCCTAGGGAAAACCGCAGGGCTGCAAAGCTTGCCCAAAGGCGCCTAATTGAGGTCCACTCAGCACCCATCTGCGGGAGTGGGGAACACTTCCCCGCGTATCCTTACCTTGCAGGAGCTTGTATGGCTGCATCCCGTTCACAGTCCGCCGTCGATCTGATGTGCCAATACGCGGCCTACCACCGCGACCGGCGCAACATCGCCACGCATTTCGTCGGCATTCCCCTGATCGTGCTGGCCGTCGGCGTGCTGCTGGCCCGCATCCCCCTGGAGCTGGCGGGCTTCAACAGCAATGTCGCCTGGCTGGTCTGGGCCTTGAGCACGGTGTGGTACCTGACGCGCGGCAATCTGGTGCTGGGCCTGGCGGTCAGCCTGGTCAACGCCGCGCTGATGGCCTTGGCGCAGACCGTGGTCGAGCACACCCTGGGCGCGTCGCTGGCCTGGGGCATCGGCTTGTTCGCGCTCGGCTGGGTCATCCAGTTCGTCGGCCACTACTACGAAGGACGCAAGCCCGCCTTCGCCGACGACCTGGTGGGGCTGGCGGTCGGGCCGATGTTCGTGGTCGGAGAAGCCCTGTTCGCCGGCGGCTGGGGACGCGAGATGCTGGCCGAGATCGAGCGCCGCGCCGGCCCGACGCGCCTGCGCGACCTGGCCCGCCCCAGCACCTGAGCCCGTCTTTACCCCTTAAGCCGCAGGCCAGTCCTGCAGCACCTGCTCGGGTGAAAGCGGACGCGACCGGACCTGCGCCGGCCTGGCCGGCGTTCCCAAGGCAATCCAGCCCAGCAGGGTCTCCCCGGGCGCGCAGAATGCCGCCGTGATCAGCGGGTCGCGCACCTTGGCGCCCGACAGCATCTTGCCGCCGAATCCCAGCACATACGCCGCGCTCAGGAAGTTGCCAAGCGCGCCGCCCACGCAGGCCCATTGTTCATGCGCCGGCACCTGCGGGCGTCCCATGTCGATGCGCGCCACCACCGCCACGGTGACGGGAGGCTTCAACGCCCGTTCGGCATCCATCTGCGCGCCGGCTGCGTCCTTGCCCGCATGCAAGGCCGCCTGCATGAACAGCTCGGCCATGCGCTGCCGTGCCTCGCCACGCACCACCTTGAAGCGGAACGGTACCAGCTCGGCATGGTCGGGCGCGTGCAAGGCCGCGGCCGCCATCAGCCGCAATTGCGCCGCACTCGGCCCCGGTTCGATCAAATGCTTGGGACCCACCGAACTGCGGCTCAGCAAGGCCTGCAGGCCCACGGGGATTTCCAGCTCAAGCTCGCTCATGTTCAACCTTCCAAAATCATTCTTCAAAACACCAGGCTGCGCCACGCCGGATCCAAGGTCCGCCCGACGAACTGTACGGCCCCGCCCAAGCGACGGCACTCGGGAATGAGCGCTTCCAGGCGCAGACCCTGCGCCACCAGCGCGTCGGCGCAAGCCAGCAGCACGGCGCCATGGCCGACCGCTTCCTGCAGGGCCTGTTCCACCGTCTTCGGATGATGGGTACTGGCGCGCAGGCCCGCCGCCACGCCGGGTTGCAGCAGGAGCACCGAGCGCGCGGTGAAATAGATCTCCACCTGGATGTCCATCGCCGCTGCCGCAGCGGCATGGAAAAAAGGCGTGGCGAGCAACTCGGGCTTCTCCGGCTCGGCAGCCCAGAGCATCATCGCCAGGCCATTGATGGGCACAAGGCCGGACGACCGGCTCAGGATTGAATCTGATTCAGCCATGCATAGTGCTCCATTGCATTTCTTGCCGTCTCGCCTTGCAACAATCCAAGTCTGTCCTGCTCCAGCCGACTCGGCTGCACGCGCAGCAACCACCCTTCCCCATATGGATCCAGGCACACCAGTTCGGGCCGCTCCTCCAGCCGGATATTGACGCCCAGGACCTGTCCCGACAGCGGCGCCTTGACCGAGACGATGGACTTGGCCAGCTCCACCACCGCCATCGCCCGTCCCTGCTCCAGCGGCGACCCTTCAGCCTTGGGCCGGCACATGTAGAGTTCGCCCGAGGCCTTCAGGCCCAGGGCCGTGATGCCCAGCACCGCCGTGCCGTCGGGCATCAACCGTGCCCAGGTCTGGTGCTCGACCAGGTAGAGCAGATCGTCCGGCAGATACAGGCCCTGGATCAGCATGAGAGCTCCGAAGCGGCAAGGTCCAGAAACGATAACCGACATGGGCCCATGGATGCCCCTGCATTGGCCCCTGATATTGAAGCGCGGAGCACTTGACGCCTTGGTATGAGGTGGTTATTGTACCCACCGCAAAAAGCGCAGACCTGATCAAATTGATTCAAGCCGATGGTTGGGTTCTTCGTGGCGTCAAAGGCAGCCACCATGTGTTCAATCACCGTGCGCGCCCCGGCCACATCAGCGTGCCGCATCCCAAGAAGGATCTTGGCGTCGGCCTGGTGCAAAAGCTGCTCAAGCAGGCCGGTCTGAAGTCATGGAGTCTTTATGAAATTCCTGATTGCAATTGAACGTGGCACGGACGAGCATGCCTGGGGGGTCGCGGTTCCCGATCTGCCCGGATGCTTTTCCGCTGGCGATTCCCTCGCCGAGACCATGGCAAACGTGCAAGAAGCCATCGACCTCCACGTCGAGACCTTGATCGAGGACGGCGCCTCCATCCCCGCGCCCAAGTCCTTGGATGCGCACCACGAATCCAAGGAATATGAGGGCTGGATCTGGGCCTATGTGGACGTGCCGGTCGAAAAATACTTTGGACCGGCCGAGAAAATCAACATCACCGTACCCAAAGCCATCCTGGCACGGATCGACGAGTACGCCAAGAAGCATGGGCAGAGCCGCAGCGGTTTTCTTGTCGAGGCCGCGCGCACGGTCATGGGCTGATCTCCTGCCCAAGTAGGACAACGGCACCACGAAATGGGCGGAGGGAGGTCGGAGTCGAACCGACCCGGCAGCGCATGGCGCCACCCACCGGGTTTGAAGCCCGGCCGATCCACCAGGATCGTTCCCCCTCCATCTGGCGCAGACGCCTGCTCATGCGCCCTCGCCATCGACAAAGAGCCTGGATTCCGCGCGCAGCTGGTGGCGTTCACCGACGCGGCGCAGCAGGCCCGCGCGATCGAAATACTCGAGAACCTGGATGGCGCGCTTGCGGCCCAGGCCCGTCGCATCGCGGAACTGCGCGGCCTTGACCTCCCCCGTCGCATCGCCTGCAGCCTCACCCGTCAATGCCACTTCCCTGACCCGTTTCGCCAGCGCCGCCATGGTCGCTTGCGAATAGAACAGGTCGCGCACCACCTGGAACACCTCTCCTTGCTGCGCCAGCCTCGCAAGCGCGGTACGCATCAGCGTTTCCGGCTCCCGTGCGTCGCGTGCCAGATCGCGCACCCAGGCGCCTTCGAATCCTGCCGCCTGCAGCGGCACGGCAATCTTCTGCGCCACCCGCTGATCGACCTTCGACAACTGCACGCCATGCGCAGGCAAGCGCACCCAGGCCCCCTGCGCCTGCAGCCAGCCCTGCTCGCGCCAAAGCGCGACCAGCGCCTGCCACAAGGGCGCGGCCAGGCGCGGCGCGGTCGCGCGGCGCAGGCGTGCCAGGTCAGGCCCCGTCTCGTCTGGATATTGGCGATGGTGTTCGGCCAGGCGCTGCAAGGCCAGCTCGCGGCAGGCCTGCGCATGCATGTCGGCGATGGCCCACAGCGCGTCATCCGCGTCGGGCATGGCATCACAATGGCCCGTGCGCAGCAGTCCGCCCAAGCCATCGGCAAGCGCCGGTCTTGCATACAGGCCCAAGCCCTGCGCCTGCATCCAGGCCGACAGGTTCAAGCCCAGGGGCGAGGCGGCCAGCAGCGCCTGCAGGCGGGCCGGCGCATCCGGCAGATCCAGCGCCGCCAGGGCGCCCAGGCGCGCGGCGCTGCGCCGGTAGCGTGGAGGCGCCATGGGGTCCAGCAGCACTCCGCCGGCCAGCGTGCGGCTGGCCGATGCGTCGCGCAGCACGACGGCGTCGCCCGCAAAACCCGCCATGGCTTGATGCAGGACCAACTGAACCCAGGCCTGCTCACCAGGAGCCAAGACGTCGAGCGGCTCGGCCTCCCGCCCCAGCACCGCCACCGAGGCCATGCAGCTTGCCGCGCCGACATGCACATGCACGGCGGTCCCGCTGCGCAAGCCCTTGGCTTCGGCAGGCCACAGGCGCAGGCGCGCATCCCAGCGTGCCGAGCTGAAAGCCAGCTCGGGCGCCACCCAGCTCTGACCGCGCCGGACCTCGTGCTGATCCACCCCCGCCAGGGCCAGGGCGCATCGCTGGCCGATCCTGGCCTGGGGCACGGCCTGATTCTGCGCATGCAGGCTGCGCACCCGGGCCCGCCTCGACGATTGCCCGGCCGGCGGCGGCATCAACGCGAGCTCGTCACCCAACGCGACCACCCCGGCCTGCACGGTGCCCGTGCACACGGTGCCCGTGCCGTCCAGGCTGAACACGCGGTCCACCGAAAGCCGAAAGCCCTGCGCGGCATCGTGAGCGCTGTCGCCGCAGCGAGGCAGACCCAGCAGATGCGCGCGCAAGGCCTCCAGCCCAGTGCCGGACAGCGCGTCGACCTCCAGGCAGGCCGTCGGCGCCACGCCGGCCTCGGCCAGCAAGGCCTGCACCTGCAAGCGCACCTGCGCCACGCGCTCGGGACTGGCGCGCGACAGCTTGGTGATCACGGCCGTGATGCCCGCCACGTTCAGCAGCGCCAGCACGGCCAGGTGCTCGCGGGTCTGCGGCATCACGCCGTCGTCGGCGGCGACCAGCAGCAGGGCGTGGTCCATGCCGGTGGCGCCGGCCAGCATGGTGTGCACCAAACGCTCATGCCCGGGCACGTCGATGAAACCGAGGCGCTCGCCGTCCGGCAGGTCCATGAAGGCGTAGCCCAGCTCGATGCTGATGCCGCGCTTCCTCTCCTCCGGCAAACGGTCGGTGTCGACACCGGTCAGGGCTCGTACCAAGGTCGTCTTGCCGTGGTCGATGTGCCCTGCTGTGCCGATGATCACGCCAACATCTCCTGCAGTCGCGGCAACTGGGCCAGGAATGCGGCTTCGTGCGCCGGCAGGTCCAGGCAGCGCAAGTCGAGCAGCAAGGCATCGTCGGCGATCCGGCCGACGACGGGTTGCGGCAGCTGGCGCAAGGCCTTGGACAGCGCATCGAGCGCCGTGCCGACGTGCGGACGCTCCAAGCCCGGGCCTGAGACCGGCGCGATGGCAAAGCCCGCCGAGGGCAGACGCTCGACCGGCAGCGAACCCGAGCCGATCTGCCCTTGCAGGTCGCGCAGATGCACCTGGTAGCGCGGCGCCAGCGCTTGCGCCAGCGCCGCCTGCAGGCGCTGCGCCTGCAAACGGATGTCGGCCTGCGGCCGGGTCAGCCAGCGCAGGGTGGGCAGGCTTTGCGCCAGCAGCTCGGGCCGCAGGTACAGCCGCAAGGTGGCTTCCAGCGCGGCCAGGGGCAGCTTGGACATGCGCAAGGCCCGCTTCATCGGAAACTTGCGAATGCGCGTGATCGCCTCGCGCGAGCCGACGATCAGGCCCGCCTGCGGGCCGCCGAGCAGCTTGTCGCCCGAGAAGGTCACGACGTCGCAGCCGGCGCGCAGCATGTCCTGCGGCAGGGGCTCGCGCGGCAGGCCGTAAGCCGAAAGATCCACCAGCGAGCCGCTGCCCAAGTCGGTCACCAGGGGCAGGCCATGCGCATGCGCCAGCGGCGCGAGCTGGGATTCGTCTACGGCGGAGGTGAAGCCCTGAATCGCATAGTTGCTGGTATGGACCTTCATCAGCATGGCGCTGCGCGGCGTGATCGCGGCTTCGTAGTCGCGCAGATGCGTGCGGTTGGTCGTGCCCACTTCGACCAGTTGCGCGCCAGCAGCGGCCATCACGTCGGGCATGCGGAAGGCGCCGCCGATTTCGACCAGCTCGCCGCGTGAGACGATCACCTCCCGGCCGCCCGGATGCGCCGCGCTCAAGGCCGCGATGCTGAGCAGCACGGCGGCCGCGTTGTTATTGACCACGGTGGCGGCCTCGGCACCGGTGATCTCGCACAGCAGCGATTCGACCAGATCGTCCCGATCGCCGCGCGCGCCGGTGGCGAGATCGAATTCGAGGTTGTTGGGGCCGGCCATCATCGCCGTCACATGCGCCAGCGCCTGGTCGGCCAGCACCGCGCGACCGAGGTTGGTGTGCAGCACCGTGCCGCTCAGATTGAGCACGGTCTTCATGTTCGGCGCCAGGCGTGCGCGGCAACGTGCCGCCAACTGCGTTTCAGCGACCTCGGCCGCGATGTCGGCCAGGCGCAATTGCCCCGCCAGGGCCTGTGCGCGCCACGCTTCCAGCAAGCCACGCGCTTCAGCGGCCACCAGTTGATGACCATGCATCTGCACCAAGACCTGCACGGCGCCGCTGCGCAACAGCCGATCGACGGCGGGCAGGTCCTTGGGGCTGGCCGGCGGCGGGCCGCTTGCCTCGCCCTCCTGCTGCGCCGTCAGACCATGAACCATGGATGCTTCGGGCGCTCGCATCAAACTCCCCCGGGATCCGGCGGCGGCGCCGGGTTGGCCGCTTGAGAGTCACCAAACCACAGCAGCAGGTTCACGCCCTGGCGCTGCAGCCCGGTGTCGGACACCAGCAGGTCCAGCGTCAGCGACGCCAAGTCGTCCGCCACGGGCTCGACATGCAGGTCTTTTTCCATGTGCACGATTTTGAGGTAATGCCCGCAAAATTCGCAACACTCGGCCTGCACGGCCTCCGACGCCGCAATGCCGTCCTGCGCCACCAGCGACTGGAAGCTGATGCCCTTGGTGCCCTGGCACCGGCTGCATTTGACGCGCACATAGTGCCATTGCATCGAACACAGGCCGCAACTCAGGTAGCGAACGCCCGACCCTTGCGCGCCGACACGCGTGATGCTGGCCACGGGCCGCGACCCGCAGCACGGACACACGGTGGGGTCGGCGATGCGGCCGAAAGGCGTCAAGGCGTTCGCCCGCCCGGGGCCTTCCGCATCGAAGCGGGCCTGGGTCTGGGCCACCAGGCGCGTCCAGTACAGCTGCAAGCCTGCGGCGACCAAGGGGGCGCCGGCCAGGTCCAGATCCAGCGTCATGCCGCCCAGGATGCGCTGCGCCTGCGCCTCCAGCCAATCGTCGGAAGCGGACGCCAGTCTCAGCACGGTCTCGCGTGCCGCCCCGCTTGCCATCTGTTTTGCCATCCGTTTCGCCAGCAGGTCCATCAGTTGCCGGATTGCCGCGCGCCAGGCGGGATCTCGCGACCAGTCCGCCGTGTCAAGCAGAGGCCTGCCAGCACGCGCCGCGGCGTCTATGCGTTTCGCCGTCGGCAGGGTCAAGGCGGCAGGCGCTTGGAACAACTCGTGCTGCGCCTGCGCCACATCGGCCAGGAAGAGTAGATAGTCCCGCAAGGCATGGCCCGCGCCGAGTTCGCGCAGGCGCAGGCTGCGCTGCGCAAACAAGTCCGGTTCCGGCGCATGCAGAAAGCTCGGCTGCTCGCCGGCCCGCATGGCGATCTCTTCGGGGGACAGCAGGCGCGCTGCCGAGGTGCTCACTTCGATCATGCAGGCATCCGCAAAACAATTCGCCTCATGGCTTCCTCGTCGTTTCCTGGTACCACTGCGCATGATTCTGCCGCGCCCAGGTCGCGCTGACCGTGCCACGCGTCATCGCGCGCAAAGTACCCTTGACCCAGATCGCCGCATAGACGTGCACGATCACCGTGAGAATCAGGCCCACGGCGGCCACGGCATGCAGCAGCACGGCCACGCGCCGCAAGGCGATGGGAAACGCATTCGCAAACCAGGGCTGCCAGAACATCACGCCGGTCACGAACAAGGTCAGCAGGCAGGCCGCCAGCAGCCAGAACACCACTTTCTGGCCGGCGTTGTACTTGCCCACCGGCGGCATGACGGCCTTGTCGCCCTGCAGCAAGACCGGGCTTCGGCGCAGCCATTCGCGGTCGGCGGCGTTGACGACGTTCTCGCGCCACAGCCTGACAAACAGGCCCAGGAAGGAGCAGAACATCGCCGCGCCGATGAACGGATGCAGGATGCGCGCCCACACGCCTCCGCCCAAGGCCGCGCTCAAGAAATACAGGCTGGGATGGAAGAACGCCAGGCCCGACAAGGCCGCCAAGGCGAACAGCAGCACCACCAGCCAGTGGTTCATCCGCTCGGCATCCCGGTACCGTTGCAACTCCGGTGTTTTCATGCGGAACTCCTTCAGGCCTCGGCCTTGTTGGGCGCCTGCGCGTCGGGCGGGACTGCGTCGGTTTCATCGTTCTCATCGCCCTTCTCTTCGATCGGTCCGACCTTCATGTAATGGAAGAAGCCCGCCAGCACCGCGCCGGCCATCGCGGCCAGCGCCAGCGGCTTGGCCATGCCCTTCCACAGGCTCACCAGCGGGCTGATGCGCGGGTGGGCGGGCAGCCCGCTGTACAGCTCGGGCTGGTCGCCATGCTGCAGCACGTACATCACATGCGTGCCGCCGACGCCCTCGGGGTTGTAGACCGCCGCCTTGCCGAAGCCGCGCTCGTTCAGGTCCGCCACGCGTTCGGCGCCATAGTCGAGCATGGACTCCTTGGACCCGAAATGGATCGCGCCGGTCGGGCAGGCCTTCACACAGGCCGGCTCCAGGCCCACTCCGACTCGGTCCGAGCACAGCGAGCATTTGTAGGCCTTGCCGTCGACCTTGGACAGGCGCGGCACGTCGAACGGGCAGCCGGTGACGCAGTTGCCGCAGCCTATGCAATGCTCGGAAATGAAGTCGACGATGCCGTTGCTGTACTTGATGATGGCGCCCGGCGCCGGGCAGCTCTTGAGGCAGCCGGGGTCGTCGCAGTGCATGCAGCCGTCCTTGCGGATCAGCCATTCGAGCCGGTTGCCCTGGTCGGCATGCGGCATCTCGACTTCCGCGTAGCGCATCACCGTCCAGCTCTGGGCCGACAGGTCGCGCGGATTGTCGTAGGTGCCATGGGTGTCGCCGATCTCGTCGCGCAGGTCGTTCCACTGCATGCAGGCCACCTGGCAGGCCTTGCAGCCTATGCAAGACGACACGTCGATGAGCTTGGCCACCTCCAGGGTCTTGCGCGCCTGCGTGCTCGGCGTGGTGGTGGCCGAGCGCTTGGCGATGTCCAGCGATTGAAGTGAAGACATGGCGGCGCTCCTCAGAGTTTTTCTATATTGACTGTGAAGCTCTTGAACTCGGGCGTCTGCGTGTTCGCGTCACCGACAAAGGGCGTCAGCGTGTTCACCAGATACCCGGGCTTGGCCAGACCGACAAAACCCCAGTGGTTGGGCAGGCCCACCGTGTGCACCACCTGCCCGTCGACCTGAAGGGTCGGGATGCGCTTGGTGACCAGCGCCACCGCCTTGATGAACCCCCGATTGGACGAGACCTTGACCCAGCCGCCGTTTTCTATGCCTTTGAGCCGCGCCAGTTCCTCGCCGATCTCGACAAACTGCTGCGGCTGGAGGATGGCGTTGCTCTGGACATTCTTTGTCCAGTAGTGGAAATGCTCGGTCAGGCGGTAGCTGGTGGCCACATAAGGAAACTCCTTGGGCGTGCCGAAGGCTTCCATGTCGCCCTTGAACACCCGTGCCGCCGGATTGGCGCGCGCCTTGGCATTGCTCGGGTGCATGGGGTTGTGGGCCAGCGGCGACTCGAAGGGCTCGTAGTGCTCGGGCAGCGGGCCGTCGGCCATGCCGGTGGGCGCAAACAATCGCGCCACGCCTTCGGCGGTCATGATGAAGGGATGCACGGCCTCGTCGTCGCCGGGGTTGGCGTCGGGCCGGATGTCGGGCACGTCCGAGCCGGTCCATTTCTCGCCGTTCCAGGCCACCAGCGTGCGCTTGCGGTTCCAGGGCTTGCCCTGGGGGTCGGTGGACGCGGCGTTGTAGAGCACGCGCCGGTTCGCCGGCCAGGCCCAGGCCCAGTTCAGGGTCTGCCCGAGGCCCCAGGGATCGGCGTTGTCGCGCCGCGCCATCTGGTTGCCGGCCTGGGTCCAGCTGCCGGCATAGATCCAGCAGCCGCAGGCGGTGCTGCCGTCGTCGCGCAGCAGGCCGAAGCCCGGCACCTGCTCGCCGGCCTTCAACAGGA
Organism: Burkholderiaceae bacterium; assembly: GCA_019234815.1. Taxonomy (GTDB): domain Bacteria; phylum Pseudomonadota; class Gammaproteobacteria; order Burkholderiales; family Burkholderiaceae_C; genus JAFALA01. The sequence continues at coordinate 18,889 of JAFALA010000090.1, forward strand.
TCTTGGCCGGGTCCTTGGGGTCGGTCAGATCGGTCAGGGCCTTGCCGTTGGACTCCATGGCCAGCTCGTCGATGCCGGGGCTGCGAGGCATCCTATAGGGCCAGGTCAGGTTCAAGATCGGATCGGGAAAGGCCCCGCCGTCCTTCTGGTAGGCAGCCCTCAGGCGAACGAACAGCTCGGCAATAATCTCCGCATCGCCCCTGGCCTCGCCGGGCGGCTCGGCGCCCTTCCAGTGCCATTGCAGCCAGCGGCTGGAATTGGTCAGCGAGCCGTCCTCCTCCGCGAAGCATGTGCTGGGGAAGCGGAACACGGTGGTCTGGATCTCCTCGCTCTTCACGTCGTTGAACTCGCCATGGTTTTTCCAGAATTCGGCGGTTTCGGTGTTGAGCGGGTCGATGATGACCAGGTACTTCAGCTTGGACAGCCCGGCGATGATCTTCTTCTTGTTGGGGAAGGAGCCCACCGGATTGAAGCCCTGGCAGATGTAGCCGTTGAGCTTGCCCTGCCCCATCATCTCGAAGGCCTGCAGCACATCGTAGGCCTTGTCCCATTTGGGCAGGTAGTGGTAGGCCCAGCTGTTGTCCGCCGTGGCGGCCTTGCCCCACCAGGCTTTTTGCAGGCTGACGAAAAACTTGGGGTAGTTCTGCCAGTAGCTCATCTGGTTGGGACGCAGCGGCTTGAGCGCGCGGGGCTTGTAATAGCTGTCCAGGTCCTGCTCGCTGTCCTTGGGCAGGGTCATGTAGCCGGTCAGCGAGGTCGACAGCAGCCCCAGGTCGGTCAGGCCCTGGATGTTGGAGTGCCCGCGCAAGGCATTCATGCCGCCGCCCGCCTGGCCGATGTTGCCGAGCAGCAGCTGCATGATCGCTGCGGTGCGTATCATCTGCGAGCCCATGCTGTGCTGGGTCCAGCCCAGCGCATACATCACGGTCATGACCTTGTCGGGGCTGGACGTCCCGGCGATCATCTCGCAGACCTTGAGGAACTGGTCGACCGGCGTGCCGCTGATCCGGGACACCAGCTCAGGCGTGTAGCGCGAGAAGTGCTGCTTCATCACGGAAAGCACGCAGCGCGGGTGCTGCAGGGTCGCGTCGACCTTGGCGAAGCCCTTGTCATCCAGCTCGTAGCCCCAGCTGCCGGAGTCGTACCTGCGCTTGGCCTCGTCGTAGCCGCTGAACAGGCCATCGCTGAACGCATAGGCGTCATTGATGAGGAAGCCGGCATTGGTGTAATGCCTGACGTAGTCGTGCTGGATCCTGTCGTGCGTCAGCAGGTAGTTGACCACGCCGCTGAGGAAGGCAATGTCCGAGCCGGCCCGGATCGGCGCGTAGTAGTCGCTCATGGCCGCCGAGCGCGTGAAGCGCGGATCGACGACGATCAGCTTGGCCTTGTTGTGGTGCTTGGCCTCGATCACCCACTTGAATCCGCAAGGGTGCGCCTCGGCGGCATTGCCGCCCATGATGAGCACCAGGTCGGCATTCTTGATGTCGGTCCAATGGTTGGTCATTGCACCGCGCCCAAACGTCGGGGCCAGACTGGCCACCGTCGGGGCGTGTCAGACGCGCGCCTGGTTGTCGAAGACCAGCATCCCCAGCGAACGCATCACCTTTTGCGTGATGTAGCCGGACTCGTTGGACGAGGCCGACGCCGCCAGCATGCCGGTCGTGACCCAGCGGTTGACCGTCTGGCCGCTGCCGTTGCTTGTCTCGAAATGGGCGTCGCGATCGGCCTTCATCAACTGGACCAGCCGGTCCAGCGCCGAGTCCCAGCTCACGCGCTTCCATTCGCTCGCGCCGGCTTCGCGGATCTCGGGGAACTTCAGGCGGCTTGGGCTGTGCACGAAATCGAGCAGGCCCGCGCCCTTGGGGCACAGGGTGCCGCGATTGACCGGATGGTCCGGATCACCCTCAATATGAATGATGCTGCTGACGACGTTCTTGGCCTTGTCGCCCAGCGAGTACATCAGGATGCCGCAGCCGACCGAGCAGTAGGGACAGGTGTTGCGGGTTTCGGTGGCGCGCGCGAGCTTGAAATTGCGCGCTTCAGCCAGAGCGGCCGTGGGCGAGAAGCCCAGCGCCACCAGGCTGGAGCCCATCAGCCCCGCCCCGCTCACCCGGAAAAAATGCCTCCGGTTCATGTCCATGATCTGAGGTCTCCTGTAGAGATTTTCCTGAAGCGCTGCGACTTCCCTGGACCGAAGTCCAGACAAGCAAATATAGCGATTCCAGGAAAAAAAACAGGCCCTCGATCACCCGGGGCTCACCGGTCCGCGCCGCCGTGCAGCCGGCCCTTTCAAGTGTTCTTGGAGATCGAAATGGTCGGGAACTTGGCCGAATAGTCCTTGGCCTGCGCGGCGATCTTGACCGCGACCTGGCGCGCCATGGACTTGTAGATGGCGGCGAGTTCGCTCTCGGGTTCCGCCACCACGGTGGGGCAGCCGGCGTCGGCCTGCTGCCGGATCCGGATGTCCAGCGGCAGTCCGCCCAGGTAGGCGATGCTGTAGCTGGCCGCCATCTTCTGCCCGCCCTCGGCGCCGAAGATGTGCTCGGCATGGCCGCACTGGCTGCAGACGTGCACCGCCATGTTCTCGACCAGGCCCAGGATGGGCACGCCGACCTTCTCGAACATCTTCAGACCCTTCTTGGCGTCGATCAGGGCGATGTCCTGCGGCGTGGTGACGATCACGGCGCCCGTCACCGGCACGCGCTGCGAGAGGGTCAGCTGGATGTCGCCGGTGCCCGGCGGCATGTCGACCACCAGGTAGTCCAGGTCCTGCCAGCGCGTCTGGCGCAGCAACTGCTCCAGGGCTTGCGTGGCCATGGGGCCGCGCCACACCATGGCCTGGTCTTCGGCCACCAGGAACCCAATCGAATTGAGCTGCAGGCCGTGCGCGCGCATCGGCTCCATCAGCTTGCCGTCCAGCGACTCGGGCTGGCCGCTCACGCCCATCATCAGGGGCTGGCTGGGGCCGTAGATGTCGGCATCGAGCAGGCCCACGGTGGCGCCTTCGGCCGCCAGGGCCAGCGCCAGATTGGCTGCCGTGGTGCTCTTCCCCACGCCGCCCTTGCCCGAGGCCACGGCGATGATGTTCTTCACGCCGGGCAGCAGCTGCACGCCGCGCTGCACCGCGTGCGCGATGATTTTGCTCGACAGCGTAATGCCGACCTCGCCCACGCCGGGCAGTTGGCGCGCCGCGGCCGTCAGCGCCGCGCGCAGGCTGTCAAACTGGCTGGCTGCCGGGTACGCCAGCTCCACGTCGAAACTGACGCGCTTGGCATCGGACCCTTGGATGCGCAAATTCTTGATTTGCCGCGTCGTCACAAAATCCTGTCCGGTGTTGGGATCGACGACGGATTGCAAGGCTTGGAGCAGGCTGGCCTCGTTCAAGGCCGATTCGTTAGGGGCAGACATGGGTAAGGAGATGCGCTGGTTTGTAGGCGAGGCGAAAGTCTAGCCCAGTCCACCTCCCTCACCCCCGCGGCCAGGAACGCCCTTGACGGTCAAGGGTCAATGAAAAACGCCCCGCGTGGCGGGGCGTTGATCACGAAGACAAGAAAGCCTTGCTTCGCTTACTTGGCCTTGGTAGCGCTCTTGGCAGCGTTGACGGCAATTTCGGTCGCGGCGGCGACGTTCTTCTCGACGATTTCAGCCGTCTTCTTGGCCGAAGCCTGAGCCGCATCGATGGCCTTCTGGCCCGCCGTCACGGCGTCCTTGATGGCCGTCACGGCGGCTTCGCTGCCAGCGGGCGCGTACTTCAGCGTGGCGTCCAGGGCGGCCTTGACGGTGCTGCCGGCGTCGGCCAGCTTGCCTTCTGCAGCCTTGTTGAAACCGGCGCCGGTTTCAGCGGCGATGTCGTACACGGCGCGGGTGTAGGCCGTGGTCTTCTCGACCAGGGGCTGCACCAGGCTTTGCTGGGCGGCAAACAGGTCTTGCGGGGTCTTGGCGGCAAATGCGCTTTGCACCTGCTGGGCCGAATCGGCCAGGAAGGTCTTGGTGGCCGAGAGATTCAGGGCCACCAGCTTTTCGTAGCTGGTCAGGGCGAGCGCAGCGACGTCGCCCAGATCGGCCACGGCAGCCTTGGTGGAATTGACAAATTGTTCAGCGGGTTGGGTCATTTGAAGCTCCTTGGGGTGGGTGCTGCAAATCCGAAAAACAAAATGTTGCGGTGCAGCATGACTTGAATGGTAGCGGATCACGCGGCAAATGCAAGCGATATTTTGCTGCACCGCAGCAAAATATCGCGTACGCAGGAAACGGGCCCCGGAACAAGCCTCAGCGCAGGCTCGCCGCCCCCGCCTTGCAGACGGCCTCGTCCTGCGAGCCCGTGCCGCCCGAACAGCCGACCGCGCCGATGATCTTGCCCGCCTGGACCAGCGGAATGCCGCCGCGCGACGCGATGATGCCGTCCAGCGTCATCACATAGGGGTTGTTGCCTTCCTGCACGGCACTCTCGAACACCTTGGTCTCGCGCCGGAACTCGACGGCGGCCCGTGCCTTGTGCTCGGCGATCCTGATGGAGGCCAGCTGCGCCCCGTCCATGCGCTTGAAGGCCACCAGGTTGCCGCCGGAATCGACCACGGCGACGTTCAGGGCCCATCCCCGGCGCTTGGCCTCGGCAAGCGCCGCCGCCAGAAGTTCGTCCGCCTTGGCCAGCGAAATGGGCTCGCCATAGGGCGTGTTGAAGGGCATGGCCTCCGGCACGACGTCGCGCGGCGTGTCGGGTTGGGCCAAGGCACCGGCCGAAAGCACGGCGCAGCCAACGGCCGTGGCTCGCATCATGAAACCGAGGGATCGCGACATGGCAAAAATCTCCTGAGCAAAAAACTGAGTGTCCACCCAATATATGTCATGGCGCTCCGCCCAGGGCCTTGTACAGCGCCAGCCAGGCGCTCAGGCTCTGCCCCTGCGCCTGCAGGCTCTGGTCTTGGGCGGTGTTGAGGCCGCGCTCGGCGTCGATCAAGCTCACCCTGGCCACCTCGCCGGCAGCGAACTGCGCCCGGGTCAGCCGCAGCGCATCCGCCTGCTGCGCCTGCAGCTGCTGCACCTGCTGCCGGTGCGCCTCGTCGCGAGACATACGCGTCAAGGCCACTTCCACGTCGGCCAGGGCGCCCGCCAGCGTCTTGCGGTAACGGGCCTTGGCAAGCTGGAGCGCCGCCTCATTGGACTGGACCTGCGCGCCCAGCCGACCGCTGTTGAACAGGGGCAGGCTCAGCTTCGGGCCAAGGCTCCAGAACTCGCTCCTGTCGTCGAACAAGGCGTGGCTTTGGATGGCGTTCCAGCCGGCATCGCCGGACAGCGACAGGCGCGGATACTGGGCCGCGACCGCGACGCCCACGTCGGCGCTGGCCGCCGCCAAGTCGCGCTCGGATGCCCGGATATCGGGCCTGCGCCGCAGCAGCTCTGCCGGCAGACCCGCCGCCGGCGGAGCGGGCACGGCGGGCAGGCGGGTCTCGTGCAAATCAGCCTGCAGGCTCTGCAGCGGCTGCAGAGTCAGCATCGCCAACGCGGCCAGGCTCTGGCGCGCGCCCAGCTCAAGCGCCGGCATGCCAGCCGCAAAGCTGTCCCGCTGGTTTTGGCTGCGCAGCAGTTCCTGCCGACTCCACTCTCCCGCATGCACGGCCGCCTGCGTGATCCTCAACTGCTCGTCCAGCTGCGCCAACTGCACCTGAGCCAGCTGCAGGCGCTGTTGCCAAACGCGCCACTCCAGGGCATTGCGCACCACCTCCGCCTGCAGGCTCAGGCGGACATCGTGCGCCTGCTCGCCCACCGCTTCGCTGCGCGCCTGGGCGCCCTCTCTGAGGCGGCGCTGGTAGCCAAACAGGTCGATCTCCCACGACGCGTCGAAGCCGACCTGGGCGTTGACAAACTGCGATTTCAAGTTGGGCGAGGGAGGTATGTTGGCGAACAACTCGCCATTGCGGCTGACGCGGTCGCTGCCGTCCTGCACGCCCAGATTGACCGCCGGGGCCGTGCTCGCGTCCTGCATGGCCTGGACGGCGCGGGCCTGCGCCAGGCGCGCCAGCGCCATGTCGAGATCGGGGTTGTCGGCCAGCGCGCGCCGCATCAAGGCCTGCAGTTCGGCGTCCTGGCTCAAGGCCTGCCATCCGGCTGCCAGGCTTTCGGCGCCATCGACCTCCAGGTAGCGGGGTGGCAAGGTATCGGACGGCGGTGCCTGGTAGTTCGGTCCCACGGCCTGGCAGCCTGCCAGGTCCAGCAGCAGCCCCAGGACAGCAATGGCAACGACGGCGGCGACGGCGCGGTGCAGAAAAATACGCTTCATGAAACGGCCCTAATCGGTTTGGCGACGGAACATGCCCAAGGCCAGGGTCAGGTTGAAGGCGGCAATCGCAAGCATGGGCCACAGCCGCGGCCAGATGTCCTGCCAGCTGTCGCTCTTGAGAAACAGGCCCTTGAGGATGGGGACGAAATAGCTCAAGGGATTGACCTGCGTGATCCACTGGAACAGCAGCGGCATGTTTTCAATCGGCGCGACGTAGCCCGACAGGATCACCGCCGGCGAGGTGAACGCAAACACCCCCAGGAAGGCCTGCTGCTGGGTCGAACACAGCGAGGAAATGAACAAGCCCACGCCGGCCAGCGCCAGGCCGTAGCACATCATGCTGAGCAGCAGCAGCAACACCGATCCGGTGAACGGCACGCCATAGGCCCAGCGCGCCACCAGGGCGATGAAGCCGCCCTGCCCCATCGCCACCAGCATGCCCGGCACGGCCTTGCCGGCCATCACGTAGGCCGGCGTCAGCGGCGAGACCAGCAGTTGCTCGAAAGTGCCCTCCTCGCGCTCGCGCGCCACCGACATGGCGGTCACCATCAGGCAGCCGATGGTGGTGATGATGGCCACCAGCGAGGGCAGTACATGCCACTTGAACTCCAGGTTCGGGTTGTAGAGATTGCGCACCACCAGGCCCGCCGCGCCGTGTCCGTAGCAGTCGCGCAGGTAGCCGTCGACCACCTCGCCGACATAGCTGGCGGCGATTTGCGCGCTATTGGAGCGCCGTCCGTCCATCACCACCTGCAAGGCCGCCGGCTGGCGCGCCTCCAGGTCGCGGGAAAACGTGGGGCCGAAGTTCAGCGCCAGCAGGGCCCGCTGATTGACGATTGCCGCAGCCATTTCCGCCTGGCTGCGCGCCAGGATGACGGTCGTGAAGGAAGGTGTGCGAGACAGGCGCTGGATGATTTCGTGCGACGCCACGCCGCCGTCCTGGTTGAAGACCAGCAAGGTGCTGTTCTTCACCTCCATCGTGGCCGCGAAGGGAAACAACAGGGTTTGCAGCAGGACCGGCAGGATCAGCATCACGCGACCCTGCGTGCTGCCCAGCAATGCCTGCAATTCCTTGATGATGAGCCGGACCAACCGCTGCAGCATGGTGGGGTCAATCCAGGGTGCGCCGCGTCTTTCGGGCGGTCATGCCCAGCCAGAACAGGCTCAGGAGCGTCAAGTAGAACGCGTTCTCCCACAACAGCGAAGACACGGTGCCCGCCTGGAAGATGGTTTGCAGGGAATTGGCGAAATAGCGCGCCGGGATGATGCGCGTGAACCACTGCAAGGCCTTGGGCATGCTGGGGATCTCGTACACCAGGCCCGACAGCATCAGGGCCGGCAGGAAGGCCGAGGTCAATGCCGCCTGCGCCGCATTGAACTGGTTGCGCATCGTCGTCGAGAGAAACAGGCCCAGGCCCAGCGCGCAACCCAGGAACAGCGTCGACATGCCCGCGAGCACCAGCACCGAGCCCCGGAACGGGACACCCATGATCCACACGGACGCCGCCAGGCACAGCAGCATGGCGATCATGCCAAGCAGGTAGTAGGGCAGGACCTTGGAGAGCAGCAATTCGCCGCGCGTGACCGGCGTGGCCAGCAAGCCCTCCATGGTGCCGCGCTCCCATTCGCGCGCCACCACCAGGGAAGTCAGCAGCGCGCCGATGATGGTCATCACCACCGCGATCGATCCCGGCACCAGGTAGTTGCGGCTGACCGTGCTGGGATTGAACCAGGCGCGCAGCCGCACGTCGACAGGGGCCAGGCCGGTCTGCTGCAGCGTGCCTTGCGCCATGCCGGCCTGCCACTGCGCCCAGACTCCTTCGACGTACGAAGACACGAAACTGGCCGTGTTGGGCTCGGCGCCGTCCACCAGCACCTGCACCGCTTGGACACCCTGGCCGCGCAGGTACTGGCTGGAAAAATCGCTGCGTATCACCACCACGCCGCGCAGTTCGCCGCGCAGGAGCTGTGTCATCAGCTCAGGCTGGGACGTCCCCGGATGCACCTCGAAGGCCGAGCTGCCCATCAGCGCCTGCGCGAAGCGCTGGGCGGGCAGGCCGCTGTCCTGCTGCAAGAGGCCGATGCGCACATGCGCGGAGTCCATGTTGACAGCGTAGCCCATCACGAACAGCAGGACGACCGGCATGATGAAGGCCACCAGGATGCTGCTGGGGTCGCGCACGATCTGGTAGGACTCCTTGATGCACAAGGCCCTGAGGCGGCACCATGACATGCGGGGCGCGGCGCTCACGCCGCCACCCCTTCTTGCATGTTCTTGGCGTCCGCCGCACGGATCAGGGCAATGAAGGCATCCTCCATGCTGGGGTTGGGCAAGGCCTCCGTGGCCGCGCTGGCCTTGAGCGCATCGGGCGTGCCCAAGGCGATCATCGCGCCGCGGTAGATCAGCGCCATGCGGTCGCAGTATTCGGCTTCGTCCATGAAATGGGTGGTGACCATGATGGTCACGCCCTTGTCGGCCAGCCCGTTGATGTGGGTCCAGAACTCGCGCCGCGTCACCGGGTCCACGCCCGAGGTCGGTTCATCCAGGAACAGCAGCTGGGGCTCGTGCATCACGGCGCAGGCCAGCGCCAGGCGCTGCTTGAAGCCCAGCGGCAAAAGCTCGGCCACGCCGTTCAGGTAGGGCTGCAGGCCGAAGACCTCGACCATCTGCGCAATCTTCGCGACTTGCGCCCGCCCCTGCAGGCCGTAGATGCCGGAAAAGAACACCAGGTTCTGCTGCACCGTCAGCTGCCGGTAGAGCGAAAACTTCTGCGCCATGTAGCCCAGGCGCTGGCGGGCCTGGGTCGGGCTGGTCTTGAGGTCGTAGCCCATCACCAGCGCCTGGCCGGCCGACGGTTTGAGCAGACCGCATTCCATCTTGAAAGTGGTGGACTTGCCCGCGCCATTGGGCCCCAGCAGGCCGAAGATTTCGCCACGCCGCACCTTGAACGTGACGCGGTCGGTGGCGACGAAGTCACCAAATCGCTTGGTGAGCGCGCGCGCCTCGATCACGGCCTCGGGGTCGACCTCGGGAGGCAGCAGCGGCTGCGGCAAGACCTGGGCCAGCACCGAATCGCCGCCCGGCCCGCCGCCCAGCAGCGTGATGAAGGCGTCCTCCAGCCGCGGCTCCACCGGCTGCCAATGCGCATCAGGGCCCGCATCCAGCAAGGCCATGTCCGGACAATTGGCATCTTCGCGCAGGACGAGGCGGACGTTCTGCCCCTGGATCGCGCCGTCCATGACCTCGGACAGGCGCAAGGCGCGCTGCAACACGCCCCGCCGCTGCCCGCTGATGCCAGTCACGCTCCAGCAGCGGCCGCGCATGCGATCCATCAGCGCCGCGGGCGGGCCATTGGCGATGAACTGGCCGGCATTCATCAGGCGGACGTCGTCGCACAGCTCAGCCTCGTCCAGGTAGGCGGTGCTCCACACCACGGTCATGCCGCCCTGGACCAGGCTGCGCACCATCATCCACAACTCGCGCCTCGAAATCGGGTCCACGCCTACGCCGGGCTCGTCCAGCAACAGGACCTTGGTCGTTCCCAGCAGGCTGCAGGCCAGGCCCAGCTTCTGCTTCATGCCGCCCGACAGCTTGCCGGCGTAACGCGAGGTGAAACGCTTGAGATCGGTAAAGGCCAGCAGATGCTCGAAGCTGGCGCGGCGCGCCTCGCCGACGACGTGGCGCAGGTCGGCATACAGGTTCAGGTTCTCCTGCACGGTCAGGTCTTCATAGAGCCCGAACTTCTGCGGCATGTAGCCGACCTGCTCGCGCAATTGCCCAGCGTCCCTGACCGGATCCAGCCCGAGCACGCGCACTGCGCCCTCGCTGGGGCTCAGGAGCCCCGCCAGCACCCGCAACAAGGTGGTCTTGCCGGCGCCGTCAGGCCCCACCAGGCCGCTGATGGCGCCCGCCTTGAATTGCGTGCTGAGCGCGTTGATGGCCGGCGTGCCCTGGCCGTCGAAGCGCTTGCTCAGCTTCGTCAGCTCGATGACGGGATAGCCAACAGGTTCAATGGCCGGATCAAGAACAGCGGACATGACCAGTCATCGCAGCAGGTTGATCGTCACGGGCATGCCCTGGCTCAAGCCTGCGTCGGCATCCTGCACCACGATGCGCAGCCGATAAACCAGCGAGGTGCGCAAATCAGCGGTCTCGACCGACTTGGGCGCGAACTCCGCCGTTGGAGAGACAAAACCCACCACGCCGTGATATGGATGGTCGGGATGCGTATCGGCATGGAGTTGCACTTGGGTGCCGCTTGAGAACAAGCCCATCTGCGTTTCAGGCACGTAGGCCCGGACCCAGACCGGTTGCGTCAGGGACACGCTGAAGGCCGGGCCGCCCACCTGCACCATGGCGCCTTTTTCGATGGCGCGGGTCAGGATCATCCCGTCGCTGGGAGCCAGCAGTACCGCATCACTCAAGGCCAGGCGCGCCGTGTCCAGATTGGCCTTGGCCTGCGCCAGCAGGCCGTCGGACTCGGCAATTTCTTCCTTGCGGTAACCGCGCTTGTTCAGCTGCTGCTGGGCCTGCGCAGCCGCCAGGTTGGCCGCCGCCTGGTCGCGCTGGGCCAATGCGGCATCCAAGGCCTTCTGGGACGCCGCACCGGCAGGCACCAATGTCTTCTGCCTGGCCCATTGCGCCTCTGCGTCTGCCAGGGCGGCCTTGGCCCCCTCGAGGCGCGCGTTGGCCTGTTCAATGTCTTCGACCCGAAAGCCTTGGTGCAGCAGGGCGTTGCGAGCTTGAATCGCCGCCCATTGGGCTTCGCTGCCGCGCACCGCATTGTCCAGCGGCGCCGTGTCCAGCCGGGCCAGCACCTGGCCCGCATGAATGCGATCGCCCTCGTCGACCATGACCGCCTCGACCCGACCCGCGACCCGGAACGCCAAACTGACTTCCCGGATGTCCACATTGCCCCACAAGGTGGGATGGGCTGGCGCCCCTCTTTCCATCCAGGTGTAGGCACCGAAAGCGACGCAGGCCAGCAGCAGAAGGCCGGGTGCAAGGTATTTCCTGTTCATCGACTATCCCCGGATTCAGGCCGCCGCTTGGGGCTTGAATTGAAAGATTGAATATCTTGGAGGATATCTGGACGGGCAAAAAAAATCCCCGCCGAGGCGGGGATTTTTGACTCAACGCAGTAAATCTCAGTTGGAGCGGGTGCCCACGACTTCGATTTCCACGCGACGGTTCTTGGCGCGGCCTTCTGCGGTCTTGTTGTCGGCGATAGGCTGCTTCTTGCCTTTGCCTTCGGTGTAGACGCGGTTCTTTTCGATGCCCTTGGAGACCAGATAGGCCTTCACGGCTTCGGAACGACGCACCGACAGCTTCTGGTTGTAGGCATCGCTACCGACGCTGTCGGTGTGGCCCACGGCGATGATGACTTCCAGGTTCAGGTCCTTGGTCTTGGTCGCCACTTCGTCCAGCTTGGCCTTGCCTTCGGGCTTCAGGGCCGCCTTGTCGAAGTCGAAGAATGCGTCAGCAGCGAAGGTCACCTTCTCGGCCTTCACCACGGGCACGGGAGCGGGCTTGGGAGCCGGTGCCGGTGCGGGAGCAGGTGCGGGTTCCGGAGCCGGAGCCGGAGCTTCAACCTTGGGAGCAGGCTTCAGTGCGCCGTCGCAATCCTTGGCAGCCGTGGCAGGCGTCCAGTTGTTGTCGCGCCAGCACAGTTCATTCGTGCCGTTCTTGACAACGGTACCGTCAGAGGCGCGCCAGTTGTCAACGGTCTGGGCAAAAGCAGCGGAGCTAGCGACAGCAGCGACTGCGAAGAGCGACGCCACACGGTTCAATTTCTTCATGTTTATCCTCTCATGGGAAACCGCAGAAGCCTGCGAAATATCCGTAACTTGGAAATCCTGATATCCACCCACAGGAACACTACCGAGGGTTTATCCCAGGAACTCGGCGATTGTGCCATACGGCTGCAATACGTTTGTATTCTCACTCTCATGTGTACGCCAGATATCCATGCTGTTGCGCCTCTGCGACATCCAACGGCGACATAGAATCCTCGCTTCTGTTCATTTAATGACGCAGCCTCATCCAAGAAGATGAAGGCTGCGCAACGCGCATGACCCAGTTCGCAAAAGAAACATTGCCCATTAGCCTGGAAGAGGAGATGCGGCGTTCTTATCTCGATTACGCCATGAGCGTGATCGTGGGACGCGCCCTGCCCGACGCCCGCGACGGCCTGAAGCCTGTGCACCGGCGCGTGCTGTTCGCCATGCACGAGTTGAACAACGACTGGAACCGGCCGTACAAGAAATCGGCGCGTATCGTCGGCGACGTCATCGGTAAGTACCACCCCCACGGCGACAGTGCGGTTTACGACACCATCGTCCGCATGGCGCAGGATTTCTCGCTGCGCCACATGCTGGTCGACGGCCAGGGCAACTTCGGCTCGGTGGACGGCGACAACGCCGCGGCCATGCGATACACCGAAATCCGCCTCGACAAGATCGCCCACGAAATGCTGGCCGACATCGACAAGGAAACCGTCGACTACGGCCCCAACTACGACGGCTCTGAAAAGGAGCCCCTGGTCCTACCCTCGCGCCTGCCCAATCTGCTGGTCAACGGCTCGGCCGGCATTGCGGTCGGCATGGCCACCAACATCCCGCCGCACAACCTCAACGAAGTGGTGGACGCCTGCCTGCACTCGCTCAAGAACCCAGACTGCAGCATCGACGAGCTGATGAACATCATCCCGGCGCCGGATTTCCCGACCGCCGGCATCATCTACGGCCTCTCGGGCGTGCGCGACGGCTACCGCACCGGGCGCGGCAAGGTGGTGATGCGCGCCAAGGTGCACTTCGAGGACATCGACCGCGGCCAGCGCCAGGCCATCATCGTCGACGAGATCCCCTACCAGGTGAACAAGAAGACGCTGCTGGAGCGCATCGCCGAGCTCGTCAACGAGAAGAAGATCGAGGGCATCAGCCACCTGCAGGACGAGTCCGACAAGTCCGGCATGCGCGTGGTGATCGAGCTCAAGCGCGGCGAAGTGCCCGAGGTGGTGCTGAACAACCTGTACAAGCAGACGCAACTGCAGGACACCTTCGGCATCAACATGGTGGCCCTGGTCGACGGCCAGCCCAAGCTGTGCAACCTGAAGGACCTGATCACGGTCTTCCTGGAGCACCGCCGCGAAGTGGTGACGCGCCGCACCGTCTACAACCTGCGCAAGGCGCGCGAACGCGGCCATGTGCTGGAAGGCTTGGCCGTCGCGCTGGCCAATATCGACGAGTTCATCCGCCTCATCAAGGAATCGCCCACGCCGCCGGTGGCCAAGGCCGCCCTGATGACCAAGGCCTGGGACTCCTCGCTGGTGCGAGAGATGCTGTCGCGCGCCGAGGGCGAGACGCCCGGCGGCCGCAACGCCTTCCGCCCCGAGGGCCTGCCGGCCGACTTCGGCATGCAAGCCGACGGCCTGTACCGCCTCAGCGAAGACCAGGCCGGCGAAATCCTGCAGATGCGCCTGCAACGCCTGACCGGCCTCGAGCAGGACAAGATCGTCTCCGAATACAAGGAAGTGATGTCGCACATCGCCGACCTGCTCGACATCCTGGCCAAGCCCGCCCGCGTGACCGCCATCATCGGCGAGGAACTGCTGCAAGTGCGCCAGGAATTTGGCCAGACCAAGCTGGGCGAACGCCGCAGCGTGATCGAGCACAACGCGCAGGAACTCGGTACCGAGGACCTGATCACCCCGACCGACATGGTTGTGACGCTCTCGCACACCGGTTACATCAAGAGCCAGGCCCTGAGCGAATACCGCGCCCAGCGCCGCGGCGGACGCGGCAAGCAGGCTGCCGCGACCAAGGACGACGACTGGATCGACCAGCTCTTCATCGCCAACACGCACGACTGGATGCTGTGCTTCAGCAACCGCGGCCGCGTCTACTGGCTCAAGGTCTGGGAAGTGCCGCAGGGCTCGCGCAACTCGCGCGGCAAGCCCATCGTCAATATGTTCCCGCTCCAGGACGGCGAAAAGATCAACGTCGTGCTGCCGCTGACCGGCGAGTTCCGCAGCTTCCCTGAAGATCACTTCATCTTCATGGCCACCGCCCTGGGCACCGTGAAGAAGACCTCGCTGAAGGACTTCAGCAACCCGCGCAAGGCCGGCATCATCGCGGTTGACCTCGACGAAGGCGACTACCTGATCGGCGCGGCGCTGACCGACGGCAAGCACGACGTGATGCTATTCAGCGACGGCGGCAAGGCCGTGCGCTTCGACGAGGACGACGTCCGCCCGATGGGACGCCAGGCCCGCGGCGTGCGGGGCATGATGCTGGAGCCCGAGCAGCGCCTGATCGCCATGCTGGTGGCCGAGGACGAATCGCAAAGCGTCCTGACCGCGACCGAAAACGGCTTCGGCAAACGTACCAGCATCGTCGAGTACACCCGCCATGGCCGCGGCACCAAGGGCATGATCGCGATCCAGCAGAGCGAGCGCAACGGCCGCGTCGTGGCCGCCACGCTGGTGCGTCCGGAAGACGAAATCATGCTGATCACCGACAAGGGCGTGCTGGTGCGCACCCGCGTCGCCGAGATCCGGGAATTGGGCCGCGCCACGCAAGGCGTGACCTTGATTGCATTGGACGACGGCGCCAAGCTGTCGGGCCTGCAGCGCATCGTGGAAAACGATGCCAACGAGGGCAGCGCCGACACGCTGGAGGATGCGCCCGACACCCACGCGGCATCTGGCGATGCAGCAAATACCGACCCAACCAAGGAATGAGCTTGAACGCATCCACATCGACTTCCCTGTCCACCCTGAAAGTGGCAAGCCTGCTGGCGACCCTGGTGCTGAGCGGCAGCGTGCTGGCGCAGGCCGCCGCACCCAGCGCGGCGGCCAGTGCCGCGGTGGTCAAGAAGCCGGCGGCCGCAGTGCCCGCCAGTTCCCCCGCCAAGAAGGAGCTGATCGCCAAGATCCTGAAGATCCAGGCCGCATCCATGGACGGACTGGCGCACGGCTTGGTCGGCCAGCCCTTGAACACGCTGATGCAGCAGGCCGCGCAGGCCATGCAGCAGGTACCGGCCGAGAAGCGCGAGGCCACCTCCAAGGCCATCGAAGCCTCGGTGAAGAAATTCGTCGACGAAAACGCCAAGCTGGTCAAGGAGCGGGCCGACAAGCTGCTGCCCAGCACCGTGGGCCCCATCCTGGAGGAGCGCTTCAGCGAAGACGAGCTCAAGCAATTGCTGGCATGGCAAGAGTCGCCCGTCAGCAAGAAATTCGCCCAGGCCGCGCCCGATATCCAAAAGGCCCTGGTTGAGAAAATAATGGCCGAGAGCGGCCCGACGCTGCAAAGCCATCTGCAGGCCTTGCAGCAGGACATCGTCAAGCAACTGGGCTTGCAGGCTCCGGCCGCAAGCGCCAGCGGCGCGTCCAAGAAGTAACTCCGAAGTCCGTGCGCGAGCCGGTCGACACCGGTTCGCGCCGTATCCAAGTTCATTGTTAGCGTTCCTGGTTCAACACGATCATGCTGCAGCGTCCGTTCAATTTCTCCGCCGGCCCCGCCGTTCTGCCTGAACAGGTGTTGCGACAGGTGGCGGACGAAATGCTGGACTGGCACGACTCCGGCATGAGCGTGATGGAAATGAGCCATCGCGGCCGCGAATTCATCTCCATCTACGAAGCGGCCGAACGCGACCTGCGCGAGCTGCTGCAAGTGCCCGAGCAGTTCCGCATCCTCTTCATGCAGGGCGGCGGACTGGGCGAAAACGCCATCGTGCCGATGAATCTATCGCGCGGCGGCAAGGTGGACGTGCTGGTCAGCGGCTCGTGGTCCAAGAAGAGCGCCCAGGAGGCCAAGCGCTACGCCAATGTGCAGGTGGTGGCGAGCACGCAGCCCGACGCGGACGGCCGCACCGCCCTCCCCGCGCCGGGTTCCTGGCAATGCCGCGCCGACGCCTCCTACCTGCACATCTGCAGCAACGAGACCATTGACGGCGTCGAGTTCCACGAACTGCCGGACCTTCAGGCGCTGGGGTCTGACATCCCCCTGGTGATCGACTGCTCCTCGCATGTGCTGTCGCGCCCGATCAATTGGTCTCGTGTCGGCCTGGCATTTGCCGGCGCGCAGAAAAACATCGGCCCAGCCGGCGTGACGCTGGTGTTCGTCCGCGAAGACCTGCTGGGCCAGGCCATGGCCATCTGCCCGTCAGCCTTCGACTACAAGACCGTGGCCGAAGCGCAATCGATGTTCAACACCCCGCCCACCTTCGGCATCTACGTGGCCGGCCTGGTGTTTCAATGGCTCAAGCATTTCAGCTATGCCGGCAAGACCGGCATCGCCGCCATCGAGCAGCGCAACATCGACAAGGCCGAGTTGGTCTACCAGGCGCTGGACGCATCCGAATTCTTTAGCAACCGCGTGGCGGCCGCGTGCCGCTCGCGCATGAACATTCCGTTTTACCTGCGTGACGAACGCCTGAACCAGGCGTTCCTGGACGGAGCCCGGGAACGCCATCTGCTGCAACTCAAAGGCCACAAGTCGGTGGGCGGCATGCGTGCATCGATCTATAACGCGATGCCACTGGAGGGCGTGCAAGCCCTGGTGGCGTACCTGAAGGACTTTGAGGCACAACATGGCTGATGGAGACGCTGCGCCCGCCGCAGCCCCTGGCAACAATTCCGGCACCGACCCCGCCCTGCTGGCCCTGCGCGAGCAGATCGACGGTGTGGACCGCGAACTGCTGGACCTGCTGAACCGCCGCGCCACGCTGGCGCAGACGGTCGGCGAACTGAAGAAAAAAGAAGGCTCGGTGGTGTTCCGCCCCGAGCGCGAAGCACAGGTCATCGACGGCCTGAAGCGCCGCAACCATGGGCCGCTGGCCTCCGACAGCATCGCGCCGATCTGGCGCGAGATCATGTCGGCCTGCCGGGCGCTGGAAACGCCCACGCGCGTGGCCTACCTGGGCCCGGCCGGCACCTTCAGCGAAGAGGCCGCGCTCGGCTACTTCGGCTCCTCGATCGCGCGCGTGCCCTGCGCCAATGTGGACGAGGTGTTCCACATGACGACATCCGGTGCGGCCGATTTCGGCGTGGTGCCGGTCGAGAACTCCAATGAAGGGGTGGTAACGCGCTCGCTCGACATCTTCCTGACCACGCCGCTGTTCATCATCGGCGAGACCAGCCTGTTCGTGCAGCACAACCTGCTGCGCAAGGACAACAGCCTGGATGGCATCAAGACCGTGTGCGCGCATCCGCAGGCGCTGGCGCAGTGCCACGGCTGGCTGTCCAACCACCTGCCCGAGGTCGAGCGCCGTCCGGTCTCCAGCAACGCCGAGGGCGCGCGCCTGGCCTCGACGGACACCAGCATCGCCGGCATCGCCAGCGCCCGCGCCGCCAGCGAATACGGCCTGCACCTGGTG
This sequence comes from Burkholderiaceae bacterium, assembly GCA_019234815.1. Lineage (GTDB taxonomy): Bacteria > Pseudomonadota > Gammaproteobacteria > Burkholderiales > Burkholderiaceae_C > JAFALA01. The sequence goes on from JAFALA010000090.1 coordinate 36,543, forward strand.
GCCCCGGCCATCCAGGACGACGCCCACAACCGCACCCGCTTCGCCATCGTCACCCACCCGGACCGTCATCCGGCGCCCAAAGCCTCGGGGCACGATTGCACCAGCCTCGTGGTCTCGGTGCTGAACCGCCCGGGCGCCGTGCACGACATGCTGGTGCCGCTCAAGATGCACGGCGTGTCGATGTCGCGCTTCGAATCGCGGCCCGCGCGCTCGGGCCAGTGGGAGTACTACTTCTACATCGACCTGCAGGGGCATCCAGACGAGTCCCACGTGGGACAGGCGCTGCGTGAATTGCGCAACGCCTGCGCCTACTTCAAACTCCTGGGCACCTACCCACTGGATACGCACTGAGTACGCAAAGGCAGCAGATGTTCAGTCAACTCGGTCTCATTGGCTGTGGCCTGATGGGCGGATCGTTCGCCCTGGCGCTCAAGCGTGCGGGCCTGGTCAAGCGCGTGGTGGGCTACAGCAAATCCCCCTCCACGACCGACACCGCCCGCCGCATGGGCGTGATCGACACGGCGGCGGAATCGGCCCTGCAGGCCATTTCCGGCGCGGATCTCGTGCTGCTGGCCGTGCCTGTATCGGCCACCGAAGCCACCCTGCGGGCCGTGCGCCACATGCTTGATCCGCGCGTGCTCGTGATGGACGTGGGTTCGACCAAATGCGACGTGGTGGAAACGGCGCAAAAGGTGCTCGGCCCGCGCCTGGCAAGCTTCGTACCGGCGCATCCCATCGCCGGCAAGGAGACCGCCGGCGTGCAGTCTGCCGACGCCCTTCTGTACCAGGGCCGGCAGGTGATCCTGACGCCCTTGCCGCAGACCGATGCCGCCATGGTGCAAAAGGCCACCGACCTGTGGTCGGCGCTGGGCTGCCAAGTGCTGAAGATGACGCCGCAGAACCATGACGCCGCGTTCGCCGCCGTCAGCCATCTGCCGCATCTGCTGGCCTTCGCCTATTTCTCGGCCGTCGCCAACCAGGCGGCCGGACGCGACTTCCTCAGCCTGGCCGGCCCCGGTTTTCGCGATTTCACGCGCATCGCGGCCAGCGACCCGCAGGTCTGGCGCGACATCTTCATGGCCAACAAGACTGAAGTACTGGCGCAGTCGCGCCAATTCAGGGCCGTGCTGGACCAGATGGAACAGGCCATCCAGGCCCAGGATGCAAAAGCCCTCGAGAACCTGCTGCGCCCTGTGTCAGAGGCGCGTGGCAAGTGGCAATTGGGGCAACTGGGCCCATTGAGCACCGCCAAGCCGCGCTGAGTCCAAGCTGAAGTTCAATATGTACAAAATCCCGTTTCTCGACTTGCCGCCGCTGCAATCCGCCAGCGGCACGGTGCGACTGCCCGGCTCCAAAAGCATTTCCAACCGCGTGCTGCTGCTGGCCGGCCTCTCCGAGGGCACCACGGTGGTCCACGACCTGCTGGATTCCGACGACACGGCCGTGATGCTGGAGGCCCTGAAGACACTGGGCTGCAAACTGGAACAGGAAGGGCCACAGAACAGCGGCGCCCTGCGCGTGACCGGCATCGGCGGACGCCTGGCTCAGCGTCAGGCGAAGCTGTTCCTGGGCAATGCCGGCACCGCGATGCGCCCGCTGACCGCCGCCCTGGCCCTGCTGGCCGCCACGCAAGGCGGCGAGTTCGAGCTTTCCGGCGTGCCGCGCATGCACGAGCGCCCGATCGGCGACCTGGTCGACGCCTTGCGCGGCCTGGGCTGCGGCATCGATTGCCTGGGCCAGGAAGGCTATCCGCCGCTGCGCCTGCACGGCCCCAGCGGCTTGCGCCTGATGGATCCGGTGCGCGTGCGCGGCGACGTGTCCAGCCAGTTCCTGACCGCCCTGCTGCTGGCGTTGCCGCTGGTGGCGCGCGAGCAGGACATCAGCATCGAGGTGGTCGGCGAGCTGATCTCCAAGCCCTATGTGCACATCACGCTGGCCCTGCTGCAGCGCTTCGGCATTGCCGTGCGGCAGGACGGCTGGCAGCGCTTCACGATTCCGGCCGGCAGCCGCTACACCTCGCCAGGCGAAGTGCATGTGGAAGGCGATGCCTCTTCGGCATCCTATTTCATCGCCCTGGGCGCCTTGGCTGCCGCGCAGGACGCGCTGCGCATCGAGGGCGTGGGGCATGCTTCGCTGCAAGGCGACGTGCGTTTCGTCGACGCCGCCCAGGCCATGGGCGCCGTGGTCGAATCGGGCCCCAACTGGCTGGCCGTGCGCCGCGGCGCCTGGCCGCTGAAGGCGATCGATCTCGATTGCAACGCGATTCCGGACGCCGCCATGACGCTGGCCGTGATGGCGCTCTACGCCGACGGCCCCAGCACGCTGCGCAACATCGCCAGCTGGCGCGTCAAGGAAACCGACCGCATCGCCGCCATGGCCACCGAACTGCGCAAGCTCGGCGCCCAGGTCGAGGAAGGCCCGGACTGGCTGCGCGTCCACCCGCTGTCGAACTGGCAAGCCGCAGCCATCCACACCTATGACGATCACCGTGTCGCAATGTGTTTCTCGCTGGCGGCCTTCAACGCGCTGGTCACCGAGGCGCCCGTGCCGGTGCGCATCATGGACCCGGCCTGTGTCGCCAAGACCTTCCCGGACTATTTTGAAACCCTGTTCGAGGTCGTCAGCGCCAAGCTGGAAGACATCCCGGTCATCGCCATCGACGGCCCGACCGCGTCCGGCAAGGGCACGCTGGCCGACGAGGTGGCGCACGAGCTCGGCTTCTGGATGCTGGACTCCGGCATGCTGTACCGCGCCGCCGGCCTTGCCGCAGCGGATGCCGGCATCGACCTCGACGACGCGCAGGCCGTGGCCGACCTGGCCGGACAGCTCGACCTGCACTTCCGCAAGGGCCGCGTTCTGCTCGCCGGCGTCGACATCACCGACGAGCTGCGCCGCGAAACCACCGGGCTCAAGGCCTCCAAGGTGGCCGTGCACGCCCAGGTGCGCCAAGCCCTGAACCAACTGCAGCTCGATTTCCGCCGCCTGCCCGGCCTGGTGGCCGATGGGCGCGACATGGGCACGACGGTGTTCCCTGGTGCCGGCCTGAAGGTGTTTCTGACCGCCAGCGCATCCACACGCGCCGACCGCCGGTATAAGCAATTGATTTCCAAGGGAATTCCAGCTATATTAGAGAGCTTGCGTGCTGACTTGGAAGCGCGCGATGCGCAAGACAAAGGTCGCAGCGCATCGCCCTTGAAGGCGGCCGCAGACGCGCTGGAACTCGACAATTCGGGCCTGACCATCGAGGCATCTCGTGATCTGGTTCTGGATTGGTGGAAACAGCGAAGACCTTTTAAAACTTCGGCTTTTTAAGGTCGAAATTTGTACCCGGGCTGCGGGCCCTGCCCTTCTGACGCAAGTCGATCACGACAGTGATTTTGGGGTCCGCAATGTCTACAACCTAACCCGCAAGTCCTGCTTGCACCCACTCTCATGTCCCAAACCCAAACCGCCCAAGCCTCCGGCATGGAATCGTTCGCCGCTCTCTTCGAAGAATCGCTGCAAAAAGCTGACATGCGCTCCGGCGAAGTCATCTCGGCCGAAGTGGTCCGCATCGAGCACAATTTCGTGGTCGTCAATGCCGGCCTGAAGTCCGAAGCCTATGTGCCCGTCGAAGAATTCAAGAACGACCAGGGCGAGCTTGAAGTTCACGTCGGCGACTTCGTTTCCGTGGCCATCGACGCCATCGAAAACGGCTATGGCGACACCATCCTGTCGCGTGACAAGGCCAAGCGCCTGGCTTCCTGGCTGAGCCTGGAAACCGCGCTGGAATCCGGCGACTTCGTCACCGGTACCGTCTCCGGCAAGGTCAAGGGCGGCCTGACCGTCCTGGTCAACGGCATCCGCGCCTTCCTGCCCGGTTCGCTGCTCGACACCCGCCCGGTCAAGGACATGAGCCCGTACGAGGGCAAGACCATGGAGTTCAAGGTCATCAAGCTGGACCGCAAGCGCAACAACGTCGTGTTGTCGCGTCGTGCCGTGGTCGAAGCTTCGATGGGCGAAGAACGCGCCAAGCTGCTGGAAACGCTGTCGGAAGGCGCGATCGTCCAGGGCGTGGTCAAGAACATCACCGAATACGGTGCCTTCGTGGACCTGGGCGGCATCGACGGCCTGCTGCACATCACCGACATGGCATGGCGCCGTGTCCGTCACCCGAGCGAAGTGGTTACCGTCGGCCAGGAACTGACCGCCAAGGTTCTGAAGTTCGACGCCGAGAAGAACCGCGTTTCGCTGGGCCTGAAGCAACTGGGCGACGACCCCTGGTTCGGCGTGGCTCGCCGCTACCCCACCAGCACCCGCCTGTTCGGCAAGGTCACCAACATTGCCGACTACGGTGCGTTCGTTGAGATCGAACCCGGCATCGAAGGCCTGGTGCACGTGTCCGAGATGGACTGGACCAACAAGAACGTCGCCCCCAGCAAGATCGTTTCGCTGGGCGACGAAGTCGAAGTCATGGTCCTGGAAATCGACGAAGACAAGCGTCGCATCTCGCTGGGCATGAAGCAGTGCAAGGCCAATCCTTGGGAAGACTTCGCCGAGACCGTCAAGCGCGGCGACCGTGTCAAGGGCCCGATCAAGTCCATCACCGACTTCGGCGTATTCGTGGGCCTGGCCCAGGGCATCGACGGCCTGGTGCACCTGTCCGACCTGTCGTGGCAAGAAACCGGCGAAGCTGCCGTGCGCAACTTCAAGAAGGGCCAGGAAGTCGAAGCCATCGTGCTGGCCGTGGACGTCGAGCGCGAGCGCATCTCCCTGGGCATCAAGCAGCTGGATTCCGATCCGTTCACGACCTACACCTCGGTCAACGACCGCGGCATGACCGTGACCGGCAAGGTCAAGACCGTTGACGCCCGTGGCGCCGAAATCGAACTGGCTGACGACGTGCTGGGCTACCTGCGCGCTTCGGAAATCTCCCGCGACCGCGTGGAAGACGCCCGCAACGTGCTGAAGGAAGGCGACGAAGTGACGGCCCTGATCGTCAACATCGACCGCAAGACCCGCAACATCCAGCTGTCGATCAAGGCCAAGGACAGCGCCGACCAGCAAGAAGCCATGCAACGCCTGTCGGCCTCGTCGGAGCGTGAAAACGCCGGCACGACGAGCCTGGGCGCCCTGCTGCGCGCCAAGCTGGACAATCCGAACAACTGATTTTGCTCAAGACCGCCGGGCGCATCCCGGCGGCCACCAAGGCAAACCCTTGTTCACCCGGGCGGAAGGCTGAGTTAGCCTGAAAACCTGGCGATGATCCCGACAGGCTCGTCCCATTCGTGGGCCGGGCCTGTTTTCATCGCAACACAAACACATCAAAACAAGATCCGTGTCATGACCCGTTCCGACCTCGTTGCACATCTGGCTGAACGCTTCACACAGCTCACGCAGCGCGACACCGAGTTCGCGGTCAAGACCATCCTGGACGCCATGTCCGACGCCCTGTCACGCGGTCACCGCATCGAGATCCGTGGCTTCGGCAGCTTCTCCATCAACCGCCGCCCGCCCCGCATGGGCCGCAACCCCCGCAGCGGCGCGCAGGTGCTCATCCCGGAAAAGCTGGTGCCGCATTTCAAGCCCGGCAAGGCGCTGCGCGAGGCCGTGGACGAACAACTGCCTGTCGAAGACAGCGCACTCTGAGCCCGGCACGATGTGCCACACGCTTGTGTGGTTCTAGAATCGCTGGCAAATGAAAATATTCGTCTGGCTCATTCGAGCCTTCCTCTTTTTCGTGCTTTTCGCCTTTGCGCTGAACAACAGCCAGACGGTGGACGTGCATTGGTTCTTTGGTCACAGCTGGCAGGCCCCGCTGGTGATCGTCGTGCTGGTGGCCTTCGGCCTGGGCAGCGCGCTGGGAATCCTGGCCATGGTGCCGGCCTGGTGGCGCCACAAGCGCGCGGCAACCCGCAACCCCTTGAGCACCGACGCAGGCGCGGCGCCCCCATTCACCCCTCCGGGCGCGCACGATGGGATTTGAAGTCAGCGCCATATTGATCATCCTGCCGCTGGCCTTCGTGATGGGTTGGCTGCTGTCCAAGCTGGACTCCAGGCAATGGAAGCGCGAGCAGCGCGACGCGCCCAAGGCCTACTTCAAAGGCTTGAACCTGCTGCTCAACGAGCAGCAGGACAAGGCCATCGACGCATTCATCGAAGCCGTGCAGGCCGACCCCGACACCTCGGAGCTGCATTTCGCCTTGGGCAACCTGTTTCGCCGCCGCGGCGAATACGAGCGCGCCGTGCGCGTGCACCAGCACCTGCTGCAGCGCGGCGACCTTCCCAAGTCCGAGCGCGACCGCGCGCAGTACGCGCTGGCCCAGGATTTCTACAAGGCCGGATTGTTCGACCGCGCCGAGGACGCCTTCATGGCGCTCAAAGGCAGCGTCTTTGAGAACGAAGCCGAACTCTCGCTGCTGACGCTCTATGAACGTTCACGCGAGTGGCGCAAGGCCATCGCCGTGTCACAGCACCTGGAGCAGATCGGCAGCGGCTCGTTCGCCTCGCGCATCGCCAACTACCTGTGTGAGCTGGCACTGGCCGCCCAGGGCCAGCAGGATCTCGCGCAAGCCCGCGAACTGCTGAATGAAGCGCGCCGGACGGCGCCGCAAGCCGCCCGCGCCTTCGTGCTGGAGGGCCGCATGCTGGCCGGCCAGGAGCAGCACGCACAGGCCATGGCCACCTTTGCCCACCTGCTGAGCGCCAATCCGCCGGCCTTCAATCTGGTGGCCGGCGACTATGCCCAGGCCGCCTTGAAATGCGGCGCCGGCGCCGAAGCCCTGGCCGTCCTGCGCGCCCACGACGAGCGCCAGCCCAGCATGCACCTCGTGCTGGCGATGGACCTGCTGGATCCGCAGGAGCAAAGCCGCCGTCAACGCCTGGACCGGCATCTGCGCCAGGAAAGCAGCCTGAGCGCAGCGCGCCTGTTGCTGGCGCAAAGCGATGGCCGCTTGCAGCCCGACGAGGTGCCGCTGGTCAACGCCACGCTGGACCGCGCCGTCAAGCCGCTGCAGCGCTACCGCTGCGCCGCCTGCGGCTTTGAGGCCCAGCATTATTTCTGGCAATGTCCGGGATGCCTGAACTGGGACAGCTACCCGCCGCGCCACGTTGAAGAACTTTGACGCCGCAAGCAGTAAATCAATCCGATGCGACACATTCTGTGCATGAAATGGGGCACCAAATACGGCCCCGAATACGTCAACCGGCTCTACGGCATGGTGGCGCGCCACCTCCGGGGTCCGTTCAAGTTCGTCTGCCTGACCGACCGCAGCGACGGCATACGGCCTGAGGTGCAGTGCCTGCCCATTCCCGACCTGGCCTTGCCTGAAGGCACGCCCGAGCGCGGCTGGCACAAGCTCACCACCTTCGAAGCCGACCTGCACGGTCTCAAGGGCACGGCGCTGTTCCTCGACCTGGACGTGGTGATCGTCGACGACATCACCCCCTTCTTCGAAGTGCCCGGCGAATTCCTGATCATCCACGACTTCAAGCGGCAGTGGCGCATCACCGGCAACTCGTCGGTCTATCGCTTCGAGCTCGGCGCCCATGCGGACGTGCTGGCCAAGTTCCGCCGCGAGCAAGCCGTGCTGCGCCGCCAGTTCCGCAACGAGCAGGAATACCTGTCGGACGAGATGCACAAGCAGGGCAAGCTGAAGTACTGGCAAAGCGGCTGGTGCGTCAGCTACAAGTACCACTGCCTGCCGCTGTGGCCCACCAGCTTCTGGCGCGATCCCTTCATCCCCGCCGGCTCGAAGATCCTGATCTTCCACGGCACCATGAACCCGCCCGACGCGCTGGCCGGCCGCAGCAATGGCAACTGGCGCCATACGCGGCCCGCGGCCTGGATCACCGAACACTGGCGCGAGTGAGTCCAGCATGACGACAGCTTCTCCCGGCGCCAAGACGGTCCATTTCGTCTATCCGCGCGATCCCGCCAAGCACGCCTCGCCGTTTTGCATCGGCAACGAGGTCGGCGACCGCCTGCTGCGCGACTACCCGGTCAAGTTCTACGACTGGCGCGACCGTACCCGCATCCAGCCCGCGCCCGGCGACGTGCTGCTGGGTCACCCGCACCGCCGCAAGGGCACGGTGTTCACGGCGTCGCTGCGCGATCCCAACTTCTCACGCCGCATCCTGATCCAGCCCTATGCGCCGGACATGCGGCAGAACTCGTACACCGACCAGAGCATCGATGCCTGCGACCTGTTCCTGACCATCACTGGCAACCATTGGTTCAAGCGCATCGGCGAATCGTCGTTCGCGCGCTGGCAGCCCAAGATGCGGCACATGGACCTGGCCGTCGACCGCGCCCATTTCCCGCGGCTCAAGCACGGCTTCAACCCACCCGGCCAACGCAAGTTCGTCTACATCGGCAACACCGCCCACCTGAAAAACACCGCCTACCTGAGCCGCCTTCGCAGCGAATGCAAGGGCGCCGACATCAGTTGGATCGGACGGGGCAAGAAGTCGATCCCGAATGTCGAGAGCTACGGGTTCGTCGATTTTTCCAAACCTGAAGCCCAGGCGCTGGTGCAGCGCTTCGACTTCATGATCACGGTCGGCAACCTGGACCCGAACCCGACCACCATCCTTGAATCGATGGCCTGGGGCCTGATTCCGGTGTGCACGCCGCAAAGCGGCTACGAAAACGCCGCCGGCATCGTCAACATTCCGCTGGATGACGTGGCCGGCGCACAGGCCGTGTTCGACCGGCTGCAAGCGGCCGACGAAGCCACCTTGCTGCAGCTGCAAGCCGACGGCCAGGCAGCGTTGGCGCAGCACTACCACTGGGACCGTTTCTACGCCCAAGTGCGGGATGCGATTGAGTGCACGGACTCACCGCCCATCCGGCCGGCGACTTGGGCCGAGCGCCTCAAGTTCAAATTCTTCGACCTCATCGTCTGAACAGGCCCCACCTTGACCCAGGCCACTCCGCTGCGCGCCTCGCTGGTTGCCAGCCACATGCGCGACAACAAGCCCTTCACGCCGGGCGCCGGCCCCAACGGCGGCGAGTTCTTCCTGCCCTGGCGCCAGTTGCGCGAGCACTTCCTGCGCCAAGGCATCGAGCTCAACACGCCCGACCGCAATGCGGGCCACGAGGTGCTGTTCGAGCTCCACTTGAATGCCCAGCGCCGTGTTCCTGCGCGCACGCCCTGCTACGCCTACCTGTACGAGGACGCCATCGTGCGTCCGCTCAACGTCAACCGCGAGCGCCTGGCGCAATACCGTCGCGTGTTCACGAGCAACGAAGACTTGATCGACGGCCGGCACATCCTGCGCCTGGACTACCCCAACGACCTGAGCCTGCGCCCGAACCTGGCCGGCTGGAACGAACGCGATCTGTTCTGCGTCCTGATCGCCTCCAACAAGGCCCTGCTGCATCCGCACCCGCAGAACCTGCATGCGCAGCGGGTGGCGGCCATCCGGTTTTTCGAGGCGGCGATCCCGGACCAGTTCTTCCTGTACGGCCCAGGCTGGGACAAGCCCGCCGTGCGGCCCGGACATTGGGGACGCATCGCCAAGCGGCTCCATGAATGGCGTGCGCGCGCCTGGCCTGGCAAGCCCCCGTTCCCCAGCTACCAGGGCGTCATTGCAGGGCCGAAGCGCGAGGTGCTGGACCGGGCGCGGTTTGCCATCTGCTACGAAAACTCACGCGGCAGCCCCGGCTATCTCACCGAGAAAATTTTCGACTGCTTCACCAGCGGGTGCATTCCCATCTACATGGGCACGACGCATGCACAGGCGCCCATCCCTGCCGAGTGCTACATCGACGCCGACGCATTCGAATCGTTGTCGCAACTGCTCGCCCACATGCAGACCTTCACGGCCGACGACTTTGCCCGCTATCGCGCGGCGCAGCAGGCCTTCCTTCAAAGCGCCGAAGCCCAGCGCTTCAGCAACGCCCACTTCTGCGAGACCTTGACGCGGACCATCCTGGCCGATCTCGCCTCAGCTTGATTCGGCCAGCAAGGCCCTGAACACCGAATCGGGCGCGGGTGTGGTGCGCCAGTTGTTGTGCCAATGGATGGCGCGATAGTTCTCGCGCTTCAATTGCGACATCACTGCGGACAGATCGCTGTGGCCCTTGAAGAACAAGCCGGGGCTGCCGAACAGCACCGATCCGGGCGACCAAAGAGGATCGAACATCGTCGTCGGATGGATCTTGATGCCCAGCGCGTCACAGTTCTCGTCGGTGAAGAGAATCCAGGGCAGGAAATTCTCCAGCTCGCAGCCCCGAGCGACCAGCGCCCGGCTCAGCGCTGGCCCAGGCAGGTACAGCAGGGCCGAATTGGCGAAACCGAACGATTCCCAGCGGTAGCTGAACGCCGCGTTGCCGCACAGGTCCAGCAGATTGCTGGTGAAGCAGACGTCCAGGTCCGCATACAGGCTGGGCTGCTCGTAATGCGCCATCGGAATCAGGCAGCGCGCCAGGTCGCCACGATAGGCCTTGTTCAAGGTGAAGCCGGCAAACAGGGCCGACGAATGCCGGTAGGTGTTGCCGAACAGGGGATGTTCGAACGCCTGGGCCTTGATCCGCTTCAGTCCCCCGATGCGGTGCAGCTTGCGGCCCAATTTCTTCAAACCCTGCCAGCGGTTATAGCGATGCAGCGAGTCGCCCGTGACATGCCGCTGGATCAAGGCGTCGAGCGAGAACGGCCGTATCCTGATGCGGGGATGGGACTTGATCCACTGCAGTTCCGGCGCATCGATGGAGCTCGCGGCATCGGTGTCCAGCCAGAGTTCATAGATGTGCTCCGGGTGTTGATGCACAAAGCTGCGGAAATGCAGATCCGTGACTGGCGGCAGGGCACCGGACCAATATCCAAAGAAAACGACAGGGTTCATTGATGAAAAGGGCAAGCCTGCTGGCAAATGGTTGGGCGGTTGGGTTGGGGCGGATTTTGACAGATGACGTCCCGCACCCTGCCAGCCCGCCTTAAACTCCGCGCTCCATTGCGAATCAGGACTTCCGCGTGACAGCCATGCCCTCCCCCTCCTCCGACGCGCCACGATGCCTGCTCAACGTCGTCATCATCGGTTGGCAGGGATTCGGAGAAAAGGCACGGCACATTGCAGACTGCCTCGCGCAGGCGCCCGACGTGCTGCTGCGCGTCATCTATTCCAACGCCGCGGAGGCCGACGAAACGGGTCCCGGCGAATGGATCAAGGTGCCGAACTCGCATTACTTCGGACTCAAGTTCCGCCGCGCCGTCGCGGATTTCCGGGGCGATGCCCTGGTCATCATCCAGGCCGATGCGGGGTGCGACGAATGGCCGCAGCTGCTGCAACGATGCAGGCAGGCCTTCGCTGCCCACCCTGCGCTCGGCGTGTGGGCGCCGAAGATCGACTACACCCCCTGGACGGCCGAACGCGTGGACATTCGGCCCGACCCCTCGGGCGCCATGACGCACGTGGCCCACACCGACGGCATCGTCACCGCATTCGCGGGCTCGGTGGTGAGGCGCCTGCAAGCGCTGAGCTACGACGACAACAACATCGGCTGGGGCATCGACTGGATCGCCATCTGCCACTGCTACACGCAGGGCCTGCAAGTCATGCGCGACGACAGGCTGTTGGTGCAGCACCCGCCATCGCGGGGCTACGATACGCGCCTGGCCACGCGGCAGTGGCTGGATTTCATGGGCCAGATGACCGAAGCCGAGCAATCCATGTTCGAGATCCTCAAGCGCTACACCCGTGAAAAAAAGAAAGGGCCGCTGGCCAAGCTCAAGGCCTCGATTCGACGGCGCCTGAACCGGCGCTGAACCGCAGCCACCGTGCCGGAACCCGGCATCGGCGAGAATGGCGGGATGCCCAACAAGACCACGACTCTCAAGACCACCGCCTCGCGCGTCTTTCGTTTCATCCGTCCCCATCAGCACCGCATCTGGCTGTCGGTGCTGGCCTACATGGTGGCCGCCTGCACAGAGCCGCTGATCCCGGCCATCGTCAAGATCGGGCTGGGCGAAGGCTTCAGCGTGCCCACGGCAAGCCGGATCGGCGGCCTGAACGTGCCCAATATCGAAGTCCCCACGGTTTCGTTCTCAATCTGGTGGGTGCCGGTCGTGCTGGTCGGCCTGTTCGCCGTGCGCGGCCTGTTCGGCTTCCTGGGGCAGTACCTGCTGAACTGGAGCATCGCCAGGTCCGTCACCGACATGCGCAGCGCCTTGCTGGACGCCCTGCTCAAGGCCGATGCGCAGGTCTATACGCGCCTGCAGCCGGGAACCGCCGTCACCAAGGTGGTCAACGACCCCCTCCAGGTGATGCAGATGCTGGGCGGCTCGGTGATGACGGTGCTGCGCGACGGCCTGCCCGCCATCGCCATGCTGGCCAGCCTGTTCTACATGAACTGGCAGTTGACCCTGCTGTCGCTGGTCACGACGCCCGCCATGACCTTCGTGGTCAAGAAGATCAATGCGCGCGTCCGCAAAATGGGCAACCGTGCCTACGACGCCAGCATGAAGCTGGTCGACAAGGTGGACGACATCACGCGCGCCTGGCGCGTGGTGCGCAGCTTCAATGCCGCCGATTACGAGCGCCAGCGCTTCGCCGAGCGCGCCCACGAGGTGCAGGTCAACACGCTCAAGACGGCCGCGGCCAACGCGATGACGCAGCCGATCTCGCAGTTGATCGCCAGCGTGGGCCTGTCCATCATCGTCAGCCTGGCGCTGCTGCAGTCGCGCCAGCTGCATACCGGGCCCGGCGAATTCGGCGCCTTCATCACCGCGCTGCTGCTGTTCGCGTCGCGCCTGCGCCACCTGACCGATGTCGCCCAGCCCATCACCAACGCCCTGGTGATCGCGCGCGGCAGCATGGAACTGCTGGACACCGCGCCCGAGCACGACCTGGGCGGCGGCAGCGTCGCGCATTGCGAGGGCGAGATCCGCGTCGAGAAGCTCCAGCTCTCCTATCCCGGCGCCGAACGTCCTGCCCTGCAAGACCTGGACCTGCTCATCCCTGCCAACAAGACCACCGCGCTGGCCGGCAGTTCGGGCGCGGGCAAGAGTTCCATCGTGCAGGTGCTGCTGGGTTTTGCCGAGCCTGAAAAGGGCCGGATCCTGCTCGACGGCGTGGACATCACCACGCTGAAGAAAAGCGAGCTGCGCCGCCAGTTCGCCGTGGTGTCGCAGGACATCGTGCTGTTCGACACCTCGGTGGCCGACAACGTCGCCTACGGGCAGCCGCACGACGCCGCCCGGCTGGAGCAGGCCTTGCGCGCCGCGCACCTGTGGAACTTCGTGCAGACCCTGCCGCAGGGGCTGGACACGACCATAGGCGCCAACGGCAGCAAGCTGTCAGGCGGCCAGCGCCAGCGCGTCGCCATCGCGCGCGCGCTGTACAAGGATGCGCCCATCTGGGTGTTCGACGAGGCCACCTCGGCGCTCGACAGCGCCAGCGAACGCGCCGTGCAACAGGCGCTGGAGCAATGGCAAGGCCGCAAGACCCTGATCGTGATCGCGCACCGTTTGTCCACCGTGCGCGGCGCCGATTGCATCCACGTGCTGGCCGACGGTCGCGTGATCGAGAGCGGCACCTACGCCGAGCTGGTCGCCCACGGCGGCGTGTTCGCCAACATGGCGGCCGTGCAGCACTGAAACGCGAGGCATCGGCCGTGTCGCGCCTGCTCCGTCTCGGCATGATGTGGCTGGCGCTGCTGGCCTGTGGACTCCCGGTGCAGGCCAAAGAAGCTCAGGGCGCGGGCATGACCACCGGACAAGCGCTGCCGCTGGAGCTCAATCAAGCCAGCCGCGCGGAGCTGGAGTCCCTGCCGGGCCTGGGCATTGCCCTGACCGCGCGGCTGCTGGACGCGCGCCAGCAACGCCCCTTCAGCGACTGGCGCGACCTGCTCCGGCGCCACCTGGGCATAGGCCCCGCGCTGGCCCGCAAGCTGTCGGACCAGGGCCTGCGCGTCCAGGGTCAGAACTGGAAACCCGACACCGTCGGACCGCCCGAGGCGGCGGCCTCTGCAGCCTCCGCGGCCTCAAACTCGCTCTGACGGATCGTGTCCACGAAGCTGTTGCGCCGCCGCAGCGATGCGCGGCTGGTTTTCGGCGCCTGCGCCGGCCAGCCGAAGAAGCGCTGCACATCGGCGCGTCGCGCCAGGGTATCGGACAGGCCCAGGTTGATCAGCTCGCAGGTGAACGAAGGCTCGAACAAGAGGTAGCTGGTCAGCGCCGAACCGCTGGCCGACTTGCCCTCGCCCGATACGCCCACGCTGCGCAGCATGGCCCGCATGGGCGCGGGGAGGCTGCCCTGGTGCTCGGCGGCAATGTCGTCGATGCGGCGGCTGGGCGCGATCACCAGCACGTCGATGGGGCGCAGCGGCGTCTTCTGCAATGCCTCGGGCGTCAGCAAGGAGAGCGTCTTGTTGATGCGCTGCAGCCGCTCCACGTCGACCGCCAGGGCATCGAGGAAGATATTGGACAGGGCATGGCCGGCAATCTGGGCCATGGACGGATGGCCGGTGTCCGCCAGCACGCGGCGGCCCGGCGGCTCATGCATGCGGCCCGCGCCGATCACCAGCACGCGCTCGGCCCCCAGGTGAACGGCGGGCGAGATGGGCGCGCTCTGGCGCATGGAGCCGTCGCCGAACCATTCCATCTGGCCGTCCAGGTCGAGCTCCTCGGCCGGGAAAATAAAGGGAATGGCGGACGAGGCCAGCAAATGGCCGACTGTCAGCTGCGCCTCCACCGCCAGGCGTTGGTGGCGCAGCCAGGGCGCCACCTTTCTGGCCGACTGGTAAAACGTGACATGCTGCCCCGAGGTGTAGCTGGAGCCGCTCACGGCCAGCGCGTCCAGGTGCCCGGCCTGGAACATGGCATCCAGCCGGTCCAGGCGCACCCAGCGGCTCAGCAGGCGCCGCAGCGGCTCGTTGTCGAGCAAGCTGCGCGGCCGCGTGCGGCGCCAGCGCGCCACGGCCCACCCCAGGCTCATCATGGTCATCCAGCGCGCGCCGGTCTTGATGACGCCGAAGGAGTCGGCGCAGTAGACCTGCTCGGCATGGATGCCCTCCCAGATCGTCATCAGGCCGTCGACGGCCGAATCGAAATCGTCGGCCTGGCAGCCCAGCGTGGCCGCATTGATGGCGCCCGCCGAGGTGCCGGCGATGACCTGAAACGGATTGGTCTTGAGGATGCCGGCGTCGCGCCGCAGTTGCGCGATACCCGCCAGCACGCCGACCTGATAGGCCGCGCGCGCCCCGCCGCCCGTGAGAATCAGGCCGGTTCGCATTTCATTGCTCGTCAAATGGATGCCTGCAACATGAGCTGCTGCAGCACCATTACCCACATCGTTCATGGCGATGATTGTGCCCTTGGTGATGGAGACCCGAGGATTTGATCATCGCGGCAATCCAGGCAGGTGGCTAGCCTCAATTCAAGGGTTTTGCCGTGCTTTCTCACTGCACTTCAGGAGGCCTCGAACACGATGTGGCCGGCCCCTTGGGTCGACCCGGTCAGGCGCGCCAGCGCTTCGTCGCTGGGCCAGAAACGCGAGGCATCGCCGAGATCGAGCTCCGCCTGGGCGCCCTCGCGCTGGATGCTCAGGCGCAGCGCCAGCCCCAGGGTCGACGTGCCGTGCTCGCTTTCCTGCGCATGCGGGGGCCAGGTCTTGACCACCTCGGCGATGGCCGGTGCCGCCGCCGCATCCAGGCGCACGAAGCGGCCCATGCGGGCACGCGCCGCCGCCAGACTTGAGATCTGCTGCACGTTCAGGCGCAGGCCGCCGGAGAAGCGGTCAGGCTGTACCTTGCCGGTGACGATGATCAGCTCGTCGTCGGCCAGCACCTCCTTGTTGGCATTGATCAGCTCCTCGTTGGCCACGGCCTCGATCACGTCGCTCTTGTCGTCGAGCTTGAAGATGGCAACCTTGCCACGCTGGCCGTTGATGATGCGCATGTCGCTGACGATGCCGGCCACGCTGACGGGCTCGCGGCTGTCCTGCAGGTCGGCGATGCGGCGCTTGACCATGCGCCGCACCTCGTCCGCGCTCTGGTCGAACAGATGGCCCGAGAGGTAGTAGCCGATGGCGGTCTTCTCGAGGCTCAGGCGCTCCTTGATGCTCCAGGTCGGCACCTGCACAAGCTCGGGCTCGGCGGTGGACGAGCCGTGCGCGTCGTCGAAATCGAACAGGCCGCCCTGGTCAGCGTTCTGCGCCAGGTTGTCGCCGTAGGTGTAGCCGAGCGCGACGCTGGCCAGCAGGCGCGCGCGGTCGCTCTCGATGGCGTCGAAGGCGCCGGCCTTGATCAAGGCCTCCACCACGCGCTTGTTGACCGACTTGCGGTCCACGCGGGCGCAGAAATCGAAGAAGCTCTTGAACGGGCCGCCTTCCGCGCGCGCCGCCACCACGGCCTCGATCGCGCCCTGCCCGGTGCCCTTGATGGCGCCCAGGCCGTAGTTGATCAATTTATTGGTGATGGGCTCGAAGCGGTACACGCCGCGGTTCACGCAAGGCGGCTGGAAGTCGATGCCGAACAGCTTGGCATCGTTCAAGAGCACCTTGAGCTTGTCGGTGTCGTCCATTTCGATGGTCATGTTCGCGGCGAAGAACTCGGCCGTGAAATGCACCTTGAGCCAGCCGGTGTGATAGGCGAGCAGCGAGTAAGCGGCGGCATGCGACTTGTTGAAGCCGTAGCCGGCGAACTTCTCCATCAGGTCGAACACCTCGTCGGCCTTGGCCTCGTCGATGCCCTTCTCGGCCGCCCCCTTGCGGAAGATGGCGCGGTGCTCGGCCATTTCCTCGGCCTTCTTCTTGCCCATGGCGCGGCGCAGCATGTCGGCGCCGCCCAGCGAATAGCCGCCCAGCACCTGCGCGGTCTGCATCACCTGTTCCTGGTAGACCATGATGCCGTAGGTCTCGGCCAACACCGGCTCAGCCAGCGGGTGCGGGTACTCGACCACCTCCTTGCCGTGCTTGCGCGCGACGAAGGTCGGGATCAGGTCCATGGGCCCCGGCCGGTACAGGGCGTTGAGCGCGATCAGGTCTTCCAGGCGCGTGGGCTTGGCGTCGCGCAACATGCCCTGCATGCCGCGCGATTCAAACTGGAACACCGACTCGGTCAGGCCGTCGGAAAAGAGCTTGTAGACCTTGGGGTCATCCAGCGGGATGGTCTCGAAGGCGAAGTCCTTCTGCGCCGGATGGCGGGCGACGATGAACTCCTTGGCCAGCTCCAGGATGGTCAGCGTGGCCAGGCCCAGAAAGTCGAACTTGACCAGGCCGATGGCTTCGACATCGTCCTTGTCGTACTGGCTGACCGCGCTGTTGCTGCCGGGCTGCTGGTACTGCGGGCAGAAGTCGGTGATCTTGCCCGGCGCGATCAGCACGCCGCCGGCGTGCATGCCGATGTTGCGCACCATGCCCTCGACGCGCGCGGCCAGCTTGAGCAGCTCGGCCACCTCCTCTTCCTGCGCCTCCCGCTCCTCGATCTCGGGCGCCTCGTGCCGGGCGTAGATCATCTTCTCCTTGTCGGGATCGAAGTTCTCCGGCAGGCGGGCCAGGGTCACGGTCTTGCCCGGCGGCGCCGGGATCAGCTTGGCGATCGAGTCGACCTGGCCGTAGCCCATGCCCAGCACGCGGCCGATGTCGCGCAGCGCCGCCTTGGCCGCCATGGTGCCGAAGGTGGCGATCTGGCTGACCGCCGGACGGCCGTACTTCTCCTTGACGTAGTCGATCACGCGGTCGCGGTTGCCCTGGCAGAAGTCGACGTCGAAGTCGGGCATGGAGACGCGCTCGGGATTCAGGAAGCGCTCGAACAGCAGGTTGTACTGCAGCGGGTCGAGGTCGGTGATGGACAGCACATAGGCCACCAGCGAGCCCGCGCCCGAGCCCCGCCCCGGCCCCACCGGGCAGCCGTTGGCCTTGGCCCAGCGGATGAAGTCCGACACGATCAGGAAGTAGCCGGGAAAGCCCATCTTGATGATGGTGCCAAGCTCGAACTCCAGCCGCTCGACATAGCGCGCGCGCTCGGCTTCGCGCCGGGCCGGGTCCGGATACAGCAGCTGCAGGCGCTGCTCCAGCCCTTCGAAGCTCAGTTCGCGGAAGTACTGCTCCATCGGCATGGGCGTGCCGTCGGACTGAATAGGCGTGGGGAAGTCCGGCAGGCGCGGCTTGCCCAGCAGCAGGCTCAGGCTGCAGCGCCGCGCGATCTCCACCGTGTTGGCGATGGCGCTGGGGATGTCGGCAAACAGCGCCTCCATGTCGGCCTGCGAGCGGAAATACTGGCCCGGCAGGAAGCGCTTGATGCGCTTGGGGTTGGCCAGGGTTTCGCCCTCGGCCACGCACACGCGCGCTTCGTGGGCGTCGAAATCGTCCTCGCCCAGGAACTGGATCGGATGCGTCGCCACCACGGGCAGGCCCAGCTCCGCGGCCAGCGGCACCGAAGCGCGCACCAGCGCCTCCTGGCCCGGCAGGCCGGCACGCTGCAGCTCGATGTAGAAGCGGCCCGGGTAGATCTCGGCCAGCCGCGTGGCCCATTCGCGAGCCTTGGCCGGGTCGCCATTCATCAAGGCCTGGCCCAGGGCGCCAAACTGGGCGCCCGACAGGCAGATCAAGCCCTCGCTGAGTTCGCGCATCCACTCCAGCTTCAGGCAGGCCTGGTTGCGCTGCACGTTGAGGATCCAAGCCCGCGAGAGCAGCTCGGAGAGGTTCAGATAGCCCTGCGTGTTCTGCACCAACAGCAAAAGCCGCGTGGCGGGCTTGTCGCCGCTTTCGGCTTCCAGCCAGCAGTCGGCGCCCAGGATGGGCTTGACGCCCTTTTTGCGGCAGGCGTTGTAGAACTTGACGCCGCCGAACAGATTGGCCAGATCGGTCAGGCCCAGGGCCATTTGTCCGTCTTTGGCGGCGCTGCTGGCCGCGTCGTCAATTCTCAGGGTGCCGTCAACGACGGAATATTCGGTATGGGTGCGCAGGTGAACGAATGGCATGGGGCAATTGTAGGGAGTGCACGTAACATCGCCCGACTCCAAAAAACCCAGGTCCGACACTTCATGAACGCTCTGAATTGCAAGTCCGCGCTGATGGCGCTCGCATTGGCCGCCAGCGGCGCATCGGCACTGGCGGCGACGGCTCCCGCTGCTGCCGTGGCTCCTGCGCCTGCGCCCGCCGCATCGGCCCCCACGGCGGACGAGATCGTGGCCCGCTCGCCGGCCAGCGACTGGCACGCCGTTGCGCCCGACGAGGTCCTGCAGATGACGCTGCCCCAAGGCCAGGTCTACATCCAGCTGGCGCCCCGGTTCGCGCCGCGCCACGTGGCCAACATCCGGACCCTGGCCCATGAAGGCTATTTCAACGGTCTCAGCATCCTGCGCGTGCAGGACAACTACGTCACCCAATGGGGCGACCCGCATGGCGACGAGCCGGAAGCCAAACCGCTGGGCGCAGCCGACACGCACCTGCCGGCCGAGTTCAGCATTGCCTACCACGGCATTCCGTTCGACGCCATCAAGGAGCGCGACGGCTGGTCGCCGGTCAGCGGCTACGTCGACAGCTTTCCCGCTGCCGCCGATCCGAACCGCAACCAGGCCTGGCTCGCGCATTGCTACGGCGCGGTGGGCGCGGCACGCAATGCCGCGCCTGATACCAGCAACGGCACCGATCTGTACGCCGTCATCGGCCAGGCGCCGCGCGCACTGGACCTCAACATCACGCTGGTCGGCCGGGCGCTCCGGGGCATGGACTTGCTCAGCGCCCTGCCGCGCGGCAGCGCCACCCTGGGCTTCTACGACAAGCCCGAGCAGCTCATTGAACTCCAACGCGTGGTGCTCCTGAGCGACCTGCCCGAAGCGGAGCGCCCCAAGGTCGAGGTCCTGAACACGGAAAGCGCCACCTGGCGCGCGCTGCTGCGAGCCAAGCGCCATCGCAGCGGCTGGTTCGTACGCAGCCCCGAACGCGTCGACCTGTGCGGCATCGTGCCGCCGGCCCGCGTCACGGCAGCAGCCCAATGAATCCATTGAACCGCTGCCTTTGACCTTAGAAACCGTTTGAACGGGGGCTGGAAATTACAATGGGCCATGCAGCAGCTCCCCATTCTCAACATCTCCTCGTACAAGTTCGTCGCCCTGCCTGACTGCGAGGCCCTGCGAGACAAACTCCATGCCTCGGCCCTTCAACTCCAGCTCAAGGGCACCGTGCTGCTGGCCGAGGAAGGCATCAACCTGTTCCTGGCCGGGCCTGGAGAAGCGGTGCGAGCCTGGGTCGATCAGCTGCGAGACGACGAACGCTTTGCCGACCTGAACCCCAAGGAAAGCTGGAGCGAGTCCGTTCCCTTTCGCAAGCTGCTGGTCAAGGTCAAGCCCGAGATCATCCGGATGAACCATGCGGCCATCCGGCCCGACCAACTGCCGCGCGCCCCCGCCCTGCCCGCCGCCACCCTGGCGCGCTGGCTGGCGCAAGGCCACGACGACGAAGGCCGGCCCGTCGTCACGCTGGACACCCGCAACGCCTTCGAGGTCGACTACGGCACCTTCGAGAACGCGATCGACTGGCGCATCACCAAGTTCAGCGAATTCCCCGAAGCCGTCCAGGCCCACAAGCAGGAGCTGATGGGCAAGACTGTCGTGAGCTTCTGCACCGGCGGCATCCGCTGCGAAAAGGCCGCCATCTACCTGCAACAGCAGGAACTGGACGGCCCGGTGTACCAGTTGGAAGGCGGCATCCTCAAATATTTCGAGGAAACCGGCGGCCCGCACTACCAGGGCGCCTGCTTCGTCTTCGACCAGCGCGAGGCGCTGGACGCGGGTTTGGCGCCGTCGACCGAGTTTGTTCGGCCGGAGAGCGAGGCGCATCGGGCTTGAATCAAGCTTCCAAATCAAACACCAGCAGTTCCGCCCCCTGGCCCTGGCTGATCTGCACCGTCGCCTCGTCGGTCAGTTGCAGCGCATCGCCGCCCTTGAGTGCTTGCCCGTTCACGGTCGCCTCGCCGCGGATCAGGTGCACGTAGGCCTGGCGACCGGCTTGCAGCGGCAGGCTGGCTTGCTCGTCACCATCGAACAGGCCGGCGTACAGGCGCGCATTGGCGTGGATGTCGATGGAGCCGTCGGCGCCGTCCGGTGAGACCAGCAAGGCCAGGCGGCCGCGCTTGGTGCTGGCTTCGAAATGCTGCTGCGCGTAGCGGGGTTTCACGCCCATTCGATTCGGTTGAATCCAGATCTGCAGAAAATGCGTGGTCTGGTCCTGGGCGTGGTTGTATTCGCTGTGCATCACGCCGGTGCCCGCGCTCATGCGCTGCACGTCGCCGGGCCGGATCACACCGGACTCGGCACTGCCGGGCTCGCCGTTGCCCATGCTGTCGCGGTGCGCGAGCTCGCCTTCAAGCACGTAGCTGATGATCTCCATGTCGCGATGGCCGTGGACGCCGAATCCGGTGCCCGGCGCAATCCGGTCTTCGTTGATGACGCGCAAGGCGCCAAAGCCCATGCGCTGCGGGTTCAGGTAATTTGCAAACGAAAAGCTGTGAAAGCTCTTCAACCAGCCGTGGTCGGCGTAGCCGCGGTCGCAGGATTTGATCAGTTCAAGCATATTGCCTCCTATGCCGCTACTGTAGAAGTCCTGTTCCTGAAAGGGCTGCATGCACTTGACGCCTCCATTCAAATAAGATGAAGCCATGAGCCCAACCGACAAGCGCCGGGTGCTGACGCCCGAAGCCCTGCTGATGATGGACAGCGTTGCCCGCACCGGCAGCTTTGCGGCAGCCGCGCGCGAGATGGGCAAGGTGCCGTCGGCCCTGACCTACAGCGTCAGGCAGCTCGAAGACGCGCTCGACGTGCTGCTGTTCGACCGCAGCGCGCGCCAGTCGGTGCTGACAGCCGCCGGGCAGGAATTGCTCAACGAGGGCCGCCGCCTGCTGAACGAGATGGACGCGGTGGCCAACCGCGTGCGCCGCATCGCCACGGGCTGGGAGAGCGAGCTCACGATCGCGATCGACGACGCCATTGCGCGCCGCGCCGTCTTCGACCTGATGGAAGGCTTCTACCAGCACCAGGAAGACGGCCGCCCGCCCCCGACCCGGCTGCGGCTGCGCACCGAGGTGATGTCGGGCACCTGGGAGGCGCTGTTCTCCGGCCAGGCCGACCTGGCCATAGGCACCTCGGCGCAGCCGCCCGGCTCCAGCTTTGTCTGCGAGCCGATTGGCGCGCTGGAGATGGCGTTCGTCGTGGCGCCGCACCATCCGCTGGCCAAGGCCGCCGATCCGCTGAGCGCGGAGACCATGGCGCAGCACCGCGTCATCACCGTGGCTGACACGGCCCGCTCGCTGGAGCGTCTCACCATGGGTGTGCTGCCGGGCCAGGACGTACTGGCCATGCCGTCGATGTCGCACAAGCTCGAAGCGCTGCTGCGCGGCCTCGGCTGCGGCACCTTGCCGCGACCGATGGTGAGCCGCCACATCGAGGCAGGACGCCTGGTGCACAAGGAAATGGCCCAGGGCAAGCGCATCATCGAACTGCACTACGCCCGGCGCAGCAGCGCGCAGCCACCCGCCAAGGCGCTGGCCTGGTGGCTGCAACAGTTGCGCAGCCCCGCCACCCGGCGCGCGCTGGTCGAGCAGCACGAAGGCCTGCTGCTTTGAGTGTTTCCGCCCTGGTCCAGACGCCCTACCGGGGCCGGTTTGCGCCGTCCCCCACCGGGCTGCTGCATGCCGGCTCGCTGGTGGCCGCGCTGGCCAGTTGGCTGGACGCGCGAGCGCATGACGGCACCTGGCTGGTGCGCATCGAAGATCACGACCTGGGCCGCTGCATTCCCGGCGCGGGCGACCAGATCCTGGCACAGCTGGCCTGCCTGGGCCTGCTGCCGGACGAGCCGCCGGTCTGGCAGTCCAAGCGGGGTGCGCTGTACCAGCAGGCGCTGGACCGCTTGGTCGGCTCGCATTGGACCTATCCCTGCGCCTGCTCGCGCCGCGAGATCCAGCAGGTGCTGGAAGCGCAGGGAAGCGGGCATGCGCGCAACGCCGAGCTGGTCTATCCCGGCACCTGTAGAACGGGCATTCCCGCCGATCTGGCCGCGCGCCCGCAGCGCGCCTGGCGCTTGCGCAGCAGCGCCGACCTGGCCGGCCAGCGACCCCTGCTGCTGGACTGGACGGACCGCCGCCTGGGGCCGCAAAGCCAGGATCTGACGCATGCCGTCGGCGATTTCGTACTGCGCCGCGCCGATGGACTGTGGGCCTACCAGCTTGCCGTCGTGGTCGACGATGCCGCGCAAGGCATCACGCACGTGGTGCGCGGCGAAGACCTGGCCGACAACACGCCGCGCCAGATCCGCCTGCAGCAACTGCTGGGCTTGCCCACGCCCAGCTACCTGCACACGCCGCTGGTGCTGGGTCCGAACGGCGAGAAGCTGTCCAAGCAGAACGGCGCCGAGCCGCTAGACCTGGGCCAGCCGCTGGCCGCGTTCAAGGCCGCGGCACATGCCCTGGGCCTGGACTTGCAGGCCACGACGCTGGGTGATGCGCGGGCGCAAGCCTGCGCCATGTGGGCCGGCTCGCCCATCAGTGGCATGATGCCGGCCTGAATTTTCATTTCATCGACAAGAGGTTCCCCATGATCACCACCGAAAGCGGCCTGCGATACGAAGACACCGTGGTTGGCGAAGGCGCTGACGCGCAAACCATGCGCTACGTCACCGTGCACTACACCGGCTGGCTCTACAAGGACGGCGAAAAAGGCGCCAAGTTCGACTCCAGCAAGGACCGCAACGACCCCTTCCGCTTCCCGCTGGGCGCCGGCCACGTGATCCGCGGCTGGGACGAAGGCGTGCAGGGCATGAAGGTCGGCGGCGTGCGCACGCTGGTGATTCCGCCCGAACTCGGCTACGGCGCACGCGGCGCGGGCGGCGTGATTCCGCCCAACGCCACGCTGATCTTCGAAGTGGAGCTGCTGGGGGTCTAAATCCCGAAAAGTGCTTTCTGAAACCGTAGCGAGCGGCCCGCAGCGCCCGCGAGGAGCGGAGCCGTACGAGCGTACGGTGAGCACCACAGCGGGAGTTCCGGGTTGCGCAGCAGGTTTCTGGAAGTACTTTTCAGTGCTGCAGCGTGTAGACGCGGTACAGCGCCGCACCCGCCAGGATGGCCAGCACCAGCAGCACGTAGGGCCAGCGTGAGGGCTTCTCGGCGTAGGGGTCTGACATCGAACGCTGCGCATTGGCGGGCAAGGTGGCCAGCTGCGTCAGCGAGGTGCCGAACGGGATGTTGATGCGCGCCCGCGCATTGATGGCCCAGCCGTTGGCATCGAGGATGGGTCCCAGGTTGCGGCTGCGCAGCTTGAACCAGGCCAGCAGCACGGCGGGGCCGGAAATGACCAGCATCACGCCCACCACGGCCAGCGGCAGCTGCCACCACTTGAGCGCGAACAGGCCCGTCATCATCGAGGCCAGCGCGGTGCCCAATGCGCCGACCGCCAGCCCCAGGGCCGCGAAAATGCCGGCGAACTTGCCCACGTCGAAGGTGCTGGGGCCGGCAGCGGGCTTGGCACCGGCCTCGGCCTTGTGCGCCACGTCGGCTGCGGCAGCATTCAAGCCATCCTGCGAGGCCTTGGCCTTGCTGGCGGCGATCTTCTGCATCTGCTCGCCCATCAGGCGTGCGACCTGCTTGTAGGGCGACCAGAAGGCCTGCCGCAGGCTGATCGGATGCTCGACGAGCTTGATGATGGTGGCGTCCCAGTCGCGGCCCTGGCGGTCGTAGAACACGCCGTTGCGGCCCACCATCAGCTGGTCGGCGTCGCCGGCCGTGAAGGCGGCGGCAATGGTCTGCTTCTCGGCACCGCGCGTGCAGGCGCAATAGACCAGGCAGATACGCGCCAAGCCCGCCAGCGCGCCATGCTTGGCCGCGTCGGCGGCCGACACGCACAGATCGCATGAGCGGCCGTCCAGGTACAGGGTGCCGAGCTGGAAGGTGGCCTTGCCTTGGCCGGTGTAGAAATCCTTGAAGGCGACGAAATTGTTGGCCAGCGAGTGCAGGTCGCGGACATAGCGCGAGAGCCGCTCCAGCTCGCGCACGCCGTCGCCCACCGAGGCTGGATCGGGCTTGCCGGCCAGCCAGCTTGCGTAAGGCGCCATGGCCGTGCGGATGGACTCCCAATCGGCAGCGCTGATCTGTTCACGCTCGCCCAGCAGAGGCTGCACCAGGACATCCTTGAGCTGCACCAATGCGGCGGACCAGGCCGGGTTGCTGCCCGGCCCCAGGGGCAGCCGCGCATCGGCGGCGATATGGGCCAGCGGCAGGCGCGCCAGGGAGCTGGTGTCGCTCAGCACGGCCTGCTGCGCGAGCAGCTTGAAATCGTCGAGCGAGGCATTGAGCGCTTCGCTGGCCTGCGGGTCGAAGGCCGCCAGTTGGCAGCGCAGGAAGAAATCATTGATCTTCTCGGCCACGGCCGTCATGGAGGCATGCGCATCGGCAGTGGCTTCGCCCAGCACCTGGGCATCGGCGCCGGCCGCTTCCCAGTCGGCCAGGGCCTTGGCGGCATAGACGGCCTGCGCGGTGCTGGTCTCCTCGACCGTGAGCAGATCGGATTCGGTCTTGCCCACCTCGGCGGCGACGGCCAGCGCGGCGGCATGGATGCGGGCGCCCTCCTCGTCGTCGGTCCGGATCGCCGATATCGGCACGCCCGCCACATGCTGGGTCAGCACATGGTTGTTGCTCAGGCGCTCACCGGCCCACTTCACCGCGGCGATCAGCTCGGGAGCGCGCACCTGGCCGTCCGCGTCGGCGTCGATGAACTCCAGGGTCCGGCTGTCGAACTCGATGCCCTTGACCGGACAGGACAAGGCCACCCAGAGTTTCTGGTCGAGCTGGTCGATGGCCAGCAGGTCGGCGGCCGTGTCGAGCCGGACTTGGTCAAAACCGCCAGCGAGGAAGAACCGCCATTGATGCGAAGCGCCCATGCTCATTTGATTCCTCTGGGAAAAGCGACGGGCCGATGGTAACTGAGCTCGCCCCGACGCAATCAGTCGTAAACAGACCTCTCGGCCCGACGCGCCAGCACTGCGATCGGCGGTGCCCAGCGGTCGCCGCGCGGCTTCTTGCTGGTGACCAGCGTGATCTCGGACGGTTCGAACACCTCGACGTTGTGGGTGATGGGCGTGGTCAGCAGGTACTGCGCACGGGTGCTGCGCAGGAAATGGCCGACCAACTGGATGTTGCGCACGTCCAAGTGGGCAAACGGTTCGTCGATGAAGACGAAGCCGCCCGCGCTCTCGTCGTCCTTCATCAGGGCCACCAAGAGGATCAGGCTCTTGAGCACCTGCTGGCCGCCCGAGGCCTCGCCGTCGTTGAGGCCCACGTCGCCCTTGCCGTCGAAGTTGAACTTCACATGCAGGCCGGCCTGGGCCAGCACCATGTCGTCGTTGTCCAGGTGCGGCAGTTCGGCCAGCGCGATCACGCCGGCGAGTTCGCCGAGGTCCTGTACGTTCTTCTTGTAGCGGCGCACCGTGGCGCGCAGCACGTCGATGTAGCGCTCGCGGGCGTTGAAGGCGGCGATGCGCGCCATCTCGTTGCTGGCCCGGCGGTCGTCGAGCTGGGTGCTCTGCTCCAGCACCGACACCGTCATGCGCGCATGGCGCTCCTGCACCTGCGGATCGGTCTCCCAGACGCCGGTGTCGAGCTCCTGCTGCACATGGCGCATCGCGATCTCGGCCTGCTTGGCGTTCTCGAACTCGTCGCGCAGGGCCTGGACCTTGGCCGGCTGCACCCAGGCGGCCGGGAAACCTTCGCGCGCCTGGCGCGAGGCCTTGGAGGCCTGCGCCAGGTCTTGCCGGCGGCCGTCCTGCTCGCGCTGGATGCGCAGCACGTTCTCCTCGCTGCCCTTGAGGCCTTGCTGGGCGGACTCGTAATCGCGCTCGCTGCGGGTCGCTTGCGTGAGGCTGCGGTCGTGCTCCTGCTCCAGCGCGCTCATGCGCGAAGCGGCCTCGACGCGGGCCTGGCGCAGCGCCGGCATACGGGCGCGGCACTCGGCGAATTCGTCCGAGCGCTCCGACAGCTCGCGCGCGGCCTTGTGGCCCTGCGCGGCGCGCTGCGCGTCCTTGAGCTGGCGCTCGACCTCGGCCTGTTCCTTGGCAATGCGGCTGAGCTCGCCGTCGTAGCGGGCCAGCTCTGACTCCAGGGCCTTGCGCCGCGACTCCAGCGCCGACACGCCGAACTGGAAGTCGCGCGGCTCGACCCACAGGCTGCGGCCGCCGCGGCCGTCGCGGTAGTAGGCGTCCGGCGTGATCCATTCGCCGCCGGCCTGCGCGCCCTGCTCGGTGTCCTTGACGCAGCGGATGCTGGCCAACTGGCGCAGCAGCCAGCCCGGCAGCCTGGCGTTGATCTTCAGGGCCGCCAGCAGCGAGTCCTTGGGCAGGGAGGACGGCGCATGTTCGGCGTCGGCCACCACGTAATGGCGGTAGCGTTCCTTCGCGGCCAGCGCAAAGGCGCGGCTCTCGTCGCCGGACTTGGCCAGCACCACCACCCAGCGCGAGGGGCGCAGCAGGCCTTCGGCGGCGGCGCGCCAGACCTCGTCGGCGATGTCGATGCAATCGGCCAGCACGTGGTGCGCGATGCCGGCCTCGTCGAGCGCGCGCCGGAAGCGCGTCACCTCGGGCGGCGGCGGCGGCAGGCGCTGGCCGCTGAGCGCGTCCATGGCGGCCTGGGCCTTGCGGCTCTGATCGTTGGCGCGGGTGAAGCTTTCGCGCAGCGCATGCTGGCGCCCGCTCAGCTCCTCCAGGCGCTGCGTCAGCTCCTGGGCGTCGGCTTCGACGGCGGCCAAGGCACGCAACTCCTCCTCGCGCTTGGCCAGCAGCTCCATCGGGCGCTCGGCTTCGCGCGCGGCGTCGAAAGCCATGCGGGCCTGCTTGCGCTGCGCTTCCAGGTCGACGAGCTTTTGCTTGGCGGCTTCATGCGCGTTGAACAAGGCCAGCAACTCGGCGCGCTTGCCCGCCATGTTGCGCTGGTCGTGCGCCGCAAACAGACGCTGGCGATGCAACTCTCGCAGCGACTGGGCGGTGCGCTGGCGCGACTCGCTCCACTGGAGGACCGGCAGCACCTCGGTGGCGAGCCGCTCGCGCTCCTTCAGGCGCAGCTGGTACTGCTGGTAGCTATTGACGCGGTTGGACAGGTCCGAGAGCTGGGCCTGCGTGTGCGAGAGCTCCTGGCCGGCCTGCTCGACTTCCTTGCTGAGCTGCTGCTGGTGGCTGCGGGCCTGGTCGTAGCGGTCCAGAACCTCCTGGTCGCCGAACACCTCGAACACCAGGCGCAGCAGGTCCTTGGGGCTGAGCTCGCAGAGCCGGTCGGTCTGGCCCTGCTCCAGCGCCAGCACGCGGCCGATGGCGCGCGTGAGGCCGGCGGCTTCGAGGCGCTTCTTCCAGGCCTCGATGCCCATCCAGTCCTTGTCGCCGCGCAGGGCCAGCGCTTCGATCTCGTGCACGCCGTCGAGCAGTTGGTAGCGCCGCTGCCAGTCGCCGCCGTGGCGCTCGATGCGGCAGACCAGGGTCACCTGGTCTGCATACAGTAGCGAGCTGGCGAACGGGCGGCTGGAATTCTGCCGCGCACGCGGACGGTTATCCACCAGGGCGCGCAGCCAGGCCGTCTCGGCGTTGGCGTGGCGCGCATAGGTCTTGTAGGTGCGGCCGCCCGAGCACTCCAGGCCCAGCAGGGTGCGCATGGCATCGAGCAGCGTGGTCTTGCCCGAGCCGTTGGGGCCGGCGATGGTGATGATGGCGCCGTCCAGCGGCATGGAGACGCGCTGGCAGTAGTCCCAGTGCAGTAGTTCCAGCGATTGCAAATGAAACATCAGTCGGCTCGCTCGTCTTGTTGTTCTTGCGGTGCGGGGGTTTCGTCCAATTCGGGCTCCAGGTCCAGCTCGCCCGGACGGGCCATGGCGTCGCGCAGCGCGTGCGCCAAGGTCGGATCGGTGCTGCGCGCCAGCACGTCGGCCAACGCGCCGTCGAGAATGCGCGGCGCCAGCGTGTCGTAGTCGAGCAGCAGATCGAGCAGCGGGCCTTCGGCGATGTCTTCGCCGCGCCGGATGATGAAGCCGTTGCGCTCCAGCAGCTTGAGGTTGGAGTCCAGCCGCATCTTTTTGCCCAGCTGGTTGCCGAAGTCGGCCAAGAGGCTGCGGTAGCTCAGCGTGGGCGAGACGCTGGCGGCCAGCGGCAGCGGCTTGTCGGTGGCGAACATCTCGCCCTGCCCGGCTTCCTTGGCGTCGGCGCGCGCGACCTGGCGCTGCCGCTTGGGCAGCACGATCAGTGCCCACAGCACGACCAGCAGGGCCACGCCGTCGCGCGGCAGGTCCAGGTTGTTGTTGGCGGCCAGGCCGGTTTCGCCGAACACGGCCGTCTCGGCGGGGCGCAGCATGGCGACGCTGATGTGGTCGGCATAAAGGTTGTCGACCACGCGCAGGCCCACGGCGGCGAGGCGGTCGCCCAGGGCGGCCCAGAGCTCGTTGTCGATCAGGGCGCGGCGCACCATCGCATGGTTGCGCGGCAGCCAGCGGCGGGCGATCAGTTGCGCGGCCAGGTGGGCCGCGTCGTCCAGGGTGTTGCTCATGATGCTTTGGATTCGGTATCAGTGGACGAGGCGTTGGTAGGTGCATCTACGCTGCGCAGCAAGCCGCGGCTCATCCAGGCGACGAACTCGTCGTCGGTCTCGCCCTGCTCGGCCGACCAGTGCACGCGCCAGGGCTGGCGCGCCATGTCGCCGGTCGCGCCCTGCAAGTGCTGGGCCTGCGGATCGCCGAGCAGCGGCAGCAACTGGGCGCGGTAGGAGGCGCGCGCATAGCTGTGGCCCAGCACGGCGGGCGCTAGGTCGTTTTCGGTCACGCCGGCGTCGGCCCAGGTCTGCAGCAGCACCTGCATGGTGCCCATGTCGGGCGGCAACTCCATCACGGCCAGCTTGCCTTCGGGTGCGGGCTGGCCCTTGGGCAGGGGCGCGGGCTCTTCGGCCTGCGGCCGGTCGCGTTCGAATTCGGCCTCGGCGGTGTCCAGCAGTTCATGCTGAGACACCAGCACCGGCAGCACCGGGCGCGACAAGGCGCCCAGCGAGAGGTTTTCCAGGAAGGGCACGTTCTGCAGCCAGCGCCGCACGTCGGTGGTCGTGATGCCGGTGGAGCCCAGCGTGACGCGCTGGCGGTCGACCTGCTGCAGCGCACGGTTGAACTGGCTGGCCATGGCCAGCAGCCGCGCCTGCGCCAGGCCCAGCTCACGCGCCAGGCGCTCGAGCTTGGCATTGCCGTCGGCCTCGGCCTGCTCGATGATGGCCGACAGCGCATCACCGGCCCGCTCGACCAGTTTGAGCGCGCGCTCGAAACGCTGGCGCGCACGGCGCAGATGGAATTCGGAACCGCTGGCGATTGCATCGGCGAACTCGTCGTACAGGCGCGCCAGCTGGGCTTGCAGATGGTGCAGTTGCGCCGGGTCCAGCGTGCCAAGCTGATGCGCGCCGGTGACATTGGCGAGCAAAGCGGCCAGGTCGGCATCCTGCCCGTTGGACAGGCCCAGCGGCGACAAAATGCCGATCAGCTGCTGCGCCAGCGGCGTGATGGCGTACTGCTGGTTGGAGCCGTCCCAGGCCAGCAGATCGGCCTCGCGCAGGCGCTTGAGCACCAGCTCCAGCGCCTCGTCGCGCAGCATGTGGAAATGGCGGTTCAGCGTGTCGCGCGGCAGGCGCGACTCGGGCAAGGCCATCAGCTCCATGAACACCCACAGGCGCAGCCGTACCAAGGCCGCCGGGCCGTGGAACAGCGCCCGCAACGCGTTCAGCAGCGTCTCGTTGCGCTCCAGCTGCCACCACAGCAGCGCCTCGCCGGGCGCGGCGCCTTCTCGAAAGTAGTCTTCGAAGCGGGTGGTGTCCTGCTCGGCCACCAAGTTGTCGGGCGCTTCGCCGGCGCCTCTTGTGTCGTCATACGCGGTCATGAGGGGATTATCTCAGGGCGGCAAAGCCCATCCAGTATCGAAACTCAGGAGAACAGCTTCCAGAGGCGCGTCTCCAGGAACCAAGGAGGCAGGCGACTCGATGCAAGCCTGATGCTTTCAAAATCAGTCACTTCGGCGAGCAATTTGTGTTTGGAGCCCGAGTTGTCAAAGATATAGGCCCGATGCGCCAACTCGCAGGCCCGAGTCATCAGGTCGATCGACTTGCGATACCGCTCGATGACTTTGCTGTCATCAACGGGATGCCCGCCCTGCAACACACGCCGCCGCACCCGGTCAATATTGATTTCAGGATCGTCTGTCGCCACGAAGTAAAGATAGACGCGATAACCGCGCGACCTGGCCTCCCTCATGAAATCGATCTTCGACGCATGGGACATCACCGTCTCGAACGTGAAGGTCTGTCGCGCCCTGAGCAGTTCGTGGCGGACGGCGTCTGCCAGTGCGGCGGCCAGGTACGAGTCGTAAGGACCTGGCACATGGAGCGTCATGCTCTTGTCGAGGGTCATGCCCGCGAGCAAAACTGGCAGATTGAGTCGCTTTTCAAAGCCCGAGGTACTGAGGCTCTGTTTGATCCGTTCCAGCACCTTGCCTGCCACACCGCGAACGCGACGTTTGCACAAGTCCAGACGCCCCTGCGTTGCCTTGAGCTCGCGCTCCATCTCGTCGGCGTTGACGAACGTACCTATCCACTGGGGCTTGAGGTCGAGCATGATTGTGCTCTTACCTGAGCCGTTGGGTCCGGCAAGAATTCTCAGACGCGGTTGCGCCTGCCGGGTCACCACGGGCCTGACGGTCCTACCGTCGCCCGCCGATTTACTTGACACGCTTGAGAACAGTACCCGGCTTGACGCGCTTGCCCAGCGGCAGCGCCTTGATCACCGTCACGGAGCCGTCGCGCTTGCGCTCGACAAGCTGCCCCTTGCTCGTCTTCACCGTGACAGCGCCGGTCAGCTTGAGCGTCGCTTTATAGGCGTCGTGACCCGCTTTCGCCGCGAGCTGCGGGATGCGCTGCTCGGCGATTTGCATCCCTCGTTCGGTGAGGGGGGTCCGATTGGTACGTGAAGACATGGTGATTCGTTTAAACGAAGTCCTGTCAGTTTAACAGTCGTAACCGGAAATGGTGATACGTAGGAAGGCAACTGAACGCCATCCTGCCACCTCACACCGCCAACACCCGCGCCACCTTCTGCATGCCCTCGACCGCCTTGCCCTTGCGCGCGCGCTTGCCGATGTGCTGCATCAGCGCCGCGCCCTTGAGCACCTCGTCCTTGGGCTTGCCGCCGCGGCCCGAGCCGAGCACGCGCAGTTGCTGGTCGAAGGCGGCGACGCTCAGCAATTGGTCTTTGCCTTCGAGCTCCATCAGCGTCAGGCCTCGGCCGCCCTTGGGCTGGTGCTTGAGCTCATCGAGCGGGTAGACCAGTAGTCGACCGTCCATCGACAGGCAGGCGAGGTTCAGCGTCAGCACATCGCCTTGCACCGGGCTGGGCGGCAGCGGCAGTTCATTGCCCTCCAATGACAGGAAGGTCTTGCCGGCCTTCTGGCGTCCGACCAGGTCACCCACCAGCGCGATCAGGCCGAAGCCGCCGGTATTGGCCAGCACCAGGCGCTGGCTCGCGCCAGCTGCAAAGTA
The DNA here is from genome assembly GCA_019234815.1 of Burkholderiaceae bacterium. Lineage (GTDB taxonomy): Bacteria > Pseudomonadota > Gammaproteobacteria > Burkholderiales > Burkholderiaceae_C > JAFALA01. The sequence continues at coordinate 69,043 of JAFALA010000090.1, forward strand.
ATGCGCGATCTGGCTGCCGCTTTCGAGCTCGATCAGGGTCGTGATGGGCTGGCCGTCGCCGCGCCCGCCGGGCAGCACCGAGACCGGCACCGAGTAGACGCGCCCGTTGTTGCCGAACACGATCAAGGGGTCGATGCTGCGGCACTGAAAGGTGCCGTAGAGCTGGTCGCCGGACTTGAAGCTCAGGGCCGCCGCGTCGACCTCGTGGCCCTTGAGCGCGCGCACCCAGCCCTTCATGCTGACCACGACCGTGACGGGCTCGTCGACCACGCGCACTTCGGCCACGGCGCGCTTTTCTTCCTGGATCAGGGTGCGGCGCTCGTCGCCGAAGGTTTTGGCGTCGGCCTCGATCTCCTTGACCACGATGCGCTTGAGCACGCCGGGGTTGCCCAGGATGTCCTCGAGCTTGCCCTGCTCTTCGCGCAGCTTGCCGAGTTCCTGCTCGATCTTGATGGCTTCCAGGCGCGCCAGCTGGCGCAGGCGGATTTCGAGAATGTCTTCCGCCTGGATCTCGCTGAGCCTGAAGCGCTCGATCAGCGCGGCCTTGGGCTCGTCGGACTGGCGGATGATGGCGATCACCTCGTCGATGTTGAGCAGCACCAGCTGGCGGCCTTCCAGCACGTGGATGCGCGCCAGCACCTTGTCCAGCCGATGCTGGCTGCGGCGCTGCACGGTGGCCAGGCGGTAGCCCAGCCATTCGACCAGGATCTGGCGCAGGCTTTTCTGCGTGGGCCGGCCGTCCGCGCCGATCATGGTCATGTTGATCGCGGCGCTGGTCTCCAGGCTGGTGTGGGCCAGCAAGGTCGTGATCAGTTCCTGCTGCTCGATGGTTCGGCTCTTGGGTTCGAACACGAGACGCACGGCGGCGTCCTTGCTCGACTCGTCGCGCACGCCGTCCAGCACCGCCAGCAGCGAGGCCTTGAGCTGCATCTGCTCCTGGCTGAGCGCCTTCTTGCCGGCCTTGACCTTGGGGTTGGACAGCTCCTCGATCTCCTCCAGCACCTTCTGGCTGCTGACGCCATGCGGCAGCTTGGTGACGACCAGCTGCCACTGGCCGCGCGCCAGGTCCTCGATCTTCCAGCGCGCGCGCAGCTTCAGGCTGCCGCGTCCGCTGCGGTAGGCAGCGCGGATGTCGTCCTGCGGGCTGATGAGCTGGCCGCCGCCCGGATAGTCGGGGCCGGGGACCAGGTCGAACAGCTCCTCGTCGCTGAGCTTCTCGTTCTTGAGCAGGGCCACGGCCGCCGCCGCGACCTCGCGCAGGTTGTGGCTGGGCACCTCGGTGGCCAGGCCCACGGCAATGCCGCTGGCGCCGTTGAGCAGCACAAAGGGCAGCCGCGCCGGCAGTTGGCGCGGTTCCTCGGTCGAGCCGTCGTAATTGGCAATGAACTCGACCGTGCCTTCGTCGATCTCGTCGAGCAGCAGGCGGGTGATGGGGGCCAGGCGCGCCTCGGTATAACGCATCGCGGCGGCGCCGTCGCCGTCGCGGCTGCCGAAATTGCCCTGGCCGTCGATCAGCGGATAGCGCTGGCTGAAGTCCTGCGCCATGCGCACCAGGGCGTCATAGGCCGCCTGGTCGCCGTGCGGGTGAAAGCGGCCCAGCACATCGCCGACCACGCGCGCGCTCTTGACCGCCTTGGGGCCGGCCGCCGTCGTGAAGGCCAGGCCCATGCGCTCCATCGAGTACAGGATGCGGCGCTGCACCGGCTTCTGGCCGTCGCAGACATCGGGCAAGGCCCGGCCCTTGACCACCGACAGCGCGTACTCCAGGTAGGCGCGTTCGGCATAGGCGGCCAGGCTCAACGCGTCGCCGCCGTCGTCGGTGGGCGGCGAGGACTGAGGTCGGGCGGGCGATGGAGATTCAGGGTCGTCGAAATTGAAGGAATTCTGGTTCATGGTGTCGCTGATTTCGCAAGTCGCTCGGCTGACCTGACACGGTGTTCAGCCTGCTCAATTTTCATCTGCTGCGCCAGGGCCGGCAGGCTGCGCTGCAGCAAGGCCCAGTACAGCTCCAGCACCATGTGCACATGGGCCTGTGTCTCGTCGATGGGCGGCATTTTGCCGCCAGCGCGACGCACCGCCCCCTCGCCTGCGTTCCAGGCGGCCAGCGCTGCGTCGACATGGCCGAAGCGGCGTATCAGGTCGGCCAGCATGCGCGCGCCGATCTGCACATTGCTGCGCGGATCGAGCAAGAGATCCAGGGCCGGACGCTGCGCCTCCTGCGGCGTCGCGTAGCGCTGCGCCGCCACGGCCGAGATCTGCATCAGCCCCGTTGCGCCGCGCGGCGACACCGCATCGCGCTTGTAACCGGATTCGACGGCGATCACCGCCTCCAGCAACTCGGCGTCCACGCCGTTGCTGCGCGCGGCCTCCCGCACATAAGGCTGCACCGACAGCACCTCGGGCGCAAAGTCCAGCCAGGTCAGCAACTGCCCGCCCGCATCGGTCTTGCCCGGGACCTTCAAGGGGTCCGCAGTATCGCTCATCACGGCCTGGAAGCGGCTGTCGAGCCGGCTGCCGGAGAAATGCGCCACCCGGTCGCCGTCGACATAACCCCAGAGTTCAGCGCGAGCAGACTGGACCAAGCCGGCCAGCGCCAACAATGCCAACAGGCAGGTGAAAAACCGCTTCATGTGCCCTCTTCCCCCAGCGCCGTGCGCGCGCGGTACTCGCGGTCCAGCATGGACATGACGATCAGGCTGTCATAGCCGTCCGCGCCCTCGCCCGTGACGCGCACGCTCTCGCGCAGGCGGCCCTCCTCGACAAAGCCCTCGCTCGCATACAGCTTCAAGGCGCGCGCATTGAGCGCCTTGACGTCCAGCCAGAAGCGGTGCGCATGCAGCTGGGTGAAGGCGAGCTTCTTGAGTTCGCGCACGCAGATGCGGCCCAAGCCCTGTCCCTTGGTTTCAAGCACCAGGCGTTTCATCTCGATCGAGCCATGCGGATTGCGGCAACCCTGCAAAATCGCATAACCGATGCGGCTGTTGCCCGCCGTGCTGCCCGGAAGGTCATCTCGCTCGATGATGAAGTGGCGCGAATCGGGAAAGCGGATCGCACCCTCGTGCTGCATGCGCTCCCAGGGCGTGATGAAGGGCAGGTTCGCCACGTCGCTCTCCAGCGACACCACGTAGTCGAGGTCGGACAGCATGGTCGGGCGCAAATGCAGGCGGGGCTGATTCATCATCCTTCCATTCTGCACACGACCTTGCAACAGCGAGCGCCGATAAAACGCGGGTTCAGGCGACTACTTCACACGGCTGCTTCATGTGGCTGCGTCAGGCGGCGGCCTTCAGATGTCCACTTCGACCGTGTCGCCGCGCAGCTCCATCAGCTCGCGCCGCGAGGCAGCCTCGTTGCGGCCCATCAGCTTGTTGATGGCGTCTTCGGTCTGCAGCGCGTCGAACTCGCCGTAGGCGATGGGCATCAGGCGCCGGGTGTCCGGGTTCAGCGTGGTGTCCCACAGCTGTTCGGCGCTCATCTCGCCCAGGCCCTTGAAACGGCTGATGGACCAGCTGTTCTCGCGCGCGCCTTCCTTGCGCAGCTTGTCGAGCGCCGCCACCTGCTCGCCTTCGTCGAGCGCATAGATCTTGGCGGCCGGCTTCTTGCCGCGCGCCGGCGCGTCGATGCGAAACAGCGGCGGCCTGGCCACGAACACATGGCCGGCCTCGATCAGCTTGGGGAAGTGGCGGAAGAACAGCGTCAGCAGCAGAACCTGGATGTGCGAGCCGTCCACGTCCGCATCCGACAGGATGCAGATCTTACCGTAGCGCAGGCCGCTCAAATCGGGGCTGTCGTTCTTGCCGTGCGGGTCCACGCCGATGGCCACCGAGATGTCGTGGATCTCGTTGTTGGCGAACAGGCGGTCGCGCTCGACCTCCCAGGAGTTCAGCACCTTGCCGCGCAGCGGCAGGATGGCCTGGGTCTCCTTGTTGCGGCCCATCTTGGCCGAGCCGCCAGCGGAGTCGCCCTCCACCAGGAACAGCTCGTTGTGCAGCAGGTCGCGGCTCTCGCAATCGGTCAGCTTGCCGGGCAGCACGGCCACGCCCGAGCCCTTGCGCTTCTCGACCTTCTGGCTGGCGCGCTGACGCGTCTGCGCCTGCTTGATGACGAGCTCGGCCAGCTTCTTGCCATGCTCGACATGGTGGTTGAGCCACAGCTCCAGCGTCGGCTTGACGAAGGCCGACACCAGGCGCAGCGCATCGCGGCTGTTCAGGCGCTCCTTGGTCTGGCCCTGGAACTGCGGGTCCAGCACCTTGGCCGACAGCACGAAGCTGGCGCGCGAGAACACGTCGTCAGGCATCAGCTTGACGCCCTTGGGCAGCAGGCTGTGCATCTCGATGAAGCCCTTGACGGCGCCGAACAGCCCGTCCTTCAGGCCCGACTCGTGCGTGCCGCCGGCCACCGTCGGGATCAGGTTGACATAGCTCTCGCGCATGGGCGCGCCGTCCTCGGTGAAGGCCACGCACCAGCCAGCGCCCTCGCCCTCGGCAAAATTCTCGGTTTCCGCCTTGGTGGCGTACTGCTCACCCTCGAACAGGGGAATCAAGGGGTCGGCGTTGAGCGACTGCATCAGGTAGTCGCGCAGGCCGCCGCTGTAGTTCCAGGTCTGCGTCTCGTCGGACTTCTCGTTCTTGAGCGTGACCGTCACGCCCGGCATCAGCACAGCCTTGCTGCGCAGCAGGTGCACGAGCTCAGCCCTAGGCAGGTCGGCGCTCTCGAAATACTTGGGATCGGGCCAGACGCGCACCGTGGTGCCCTGCTTGCGGTCGCCCGCACGCGCTTCGGACTTGCGTACCGTCACCGGCGAGATCACGTCGCCGCCGGCGAACACCAGGTGCGCCACCTGCCCTTCGCGCCACACCGTGACCTCCAGGCGCAGGGCCAGCGCGTTGGTCACGCTCACGCCCACGCCGTGCAGGCCGCCGGAAAAGCTGTAGGCGCCGCCCGAGCCCTTGTCGAACTTGCCGCCGGCATGCAGTCGGGTGAACACGATCTCCACCACCGGCACGCCTTCTTCAGGATGCAGGCCGAAAGGGATGCCGCGGCCATCGTCGGAAATGCTGACCGAGCCGTCAGCATGCTGGACCAGGTCGATGCGCTTGCCGAAACCAGCCAGAGCCTCGTCGGCGGCGTTGTCTATCACCTCCTGGATGATATGCAGGGGGTTGTCGGTGCGGGTGTACATGCCCGGCCTTTGCTTGACCGGTTCCAGCCCTTTGAGCACGCGGATGGAAGCCTCGCCATAGGCGGCTGGGGCGGATGATGCTGCGGAAGTGGTGTTGCGTTGTGAGGTCGCCATGGGGCGGCATTGTAGGGAGAGCTCACTCAACCAAAACCTCGCCCAAGCCAGGCGGACTGCGCTAGAGTCCGCGCGGATGTAGCGTTGGAGGTTTTTTTGATGGCCACGTCCCCCGCCACTGCGCCGTCTGCGCAAGCGCCCTTGCGTTCGTTCTCGGACCTGCCCGGCCCGCGCCGCATGCCGGTGTTCGGCAATGCGCTGCAGATCGACCGGACCCGTTTTCATCAGCAACTCGAAGGATGGGCGCAGGAGTTCGGCCCGCTGTACCGGCTGCGCTTCGTGGCGCGCGACGTGCTGGTGGTCGGCGACCATGCCGAAATCGCCAAGATCCTGCGCAATCGGCCGGACGGCTTTCATCGCACCAGCCGCCTCAACGAAATCTGGACCGAGATGGGCCTGCCGCCCGGCGTGTTCGGCGCCAACGGCGAAACCTGGAAGGCGCAGCGCCGCATGGTGATGGCCGGGTTCGATCCGGCCCACGTGAAATCGTACTTTCCCAGCCTGCTCAAGGTTTCGCGGCGCCTGGCGCGGCGCTGGCAGCGTGCTGCGGACGAGCAGGCCTTCATCGACCTGCAGCCCGACCTGATGCGCTTCACCGTCGACACCATCGCCGGACTGGCCTTCGGCGCGGACGTGGACACGCTGTCGAGCGACGACGACGTCATACAGCGGCACCTGGACCAGATCTTCCCGGCCCTGTTCAAGCGCATCCTGGCCCCCATCCCCTGGTGGCGCTGGTGGCCCTCTGCGGCAGACAAGGCCTTGAAGACCAGCCTGCTGGAGGTGCAGGCCGCCGTGACGGACTTCATCGCCAAGGCCAGGGCCCGCATGCAGGAGCGCCCCGAGCTGGCGCGCCAACCCGAGAACCTGTTGCAGGCCATGATCGTCGCGGCCGATGCCGAAGGCGGCGCCCTGAACGATGAGCAGGTGGCCGGCAATGTGTTGACCATGCTGCTGGCCGGCGAAGACACCACCGCCAACACCCTGGCCTGGATGCTGCACCTGCTCTGGACCCATCCCCATGAGCTCAAGCGCGCGACCGAGGAGGTCCGGCAGGTCCTGGGCGCAGCCCGTGAACCCGGCCTGGAGCACCTGGCTGCGCTCGATTTCATCGAGGCCTGCGCGCATGAGACCATGCGCCTCAAGCCCGTGGCGCCCATGCTGCCCCTTCAGGCGGCCACCGAGCTGCAGATCGCCGACGTGGCGGTCCCGCGCAACTGCGTCGTCATCAGCCTGCTGCGCCGCGACAGCGTCAGCGACGCGCATGTGCCGCAGGCCGGGGAATTCCTGCCCGACCGCTGGCTGCAGGACGGCGAGCCCGGACAGCCCACGCATCTGGCAACGCAGGCCAAGCGCATTTCCATGCCTTTTGGCGCCGGCCCGCGCATCTGCCCCGGCCGCTACCTGGCGCTGATGGAAATGAAGATGGCCATGGCCACCCTGCTGGCAAACTTTGACATCGTGGACGTCAGCACGGCCGACGGGCAGGCGCCGCTGGAATACCTGAACTTCACCATGGCGCCACTGGGCTTGCGGATGCGCTTGAATGCCAGGCTGCCGGCCCATGGCTGAGCCCCCTGACGGACAAAGAGTGAAAGAAGAACGGAAGACGGTCGAAAAGGTTCGAACAGGGGGCGGCCGCCCCGAAAAAGCGGCGTAGCATGTGCGGCTGCTTTTCAGGCTCCCGACCCGTACATGCTCGATTCGTTCCGTCGTCTTCTCCCTCTCGTGGCAGCGATCGCCGCCGCCGCATGGGTGCCGAGCGCTGCGGCGCAAAGCTCGCCGCCCGCGCCCGGCAAGGCCGCGTCCTCGGCATCCTCAATGCCTGCGTCTTCAGCGGCCCCAGCGGCTTCAGCAGCATCAGCAGCCAGTAGCGACACGAACGAGGCCACCGCCCCTGAACCCACGACCATCCCCGCCTTCAAGGCCAGCGCGCCGCTGAACCTGGAGCTTTTCAACGCGCAATGGTTCGACGGCACGAGCTTCAAGCGTGGCAGCCTGTTCGTGGAAAACGGCTATTTCGTTTCGCAACGCCCCAAGCACCTGAACCGGCGCATGGACCTGAAGGGCGAATTCCTGATCGCGCCGCTGGGCGAGGCCCACAACAACAACCTGCAAAGTGAGTGGGGCGTGGGCAATTTTGCCCAGCGCTACATGCAGGACGGCGTGTTCTACGCCGCCATGCTGTGCGGTGACCCTGCGAACGTCAATCCGGTGCGAGGCAAGCTGAACCAGCCTGACACGCCCGACACCCTTTTCGTGACGGCCTGCATCACTGCCTCGGACGGCTATCCCCTGGCCATGCTGCTGGCCAGCCCGGTGGCGGCCGGCCAGCCCGCGCCCAAGGTGGCCGACTTCGCCGACAAGCAGTTGCTGCTGATGGACAGTCCGACCGAAGTCGATCTCAAGTGGCCCCTGGTGGCCGCGCGCAGGACCGATCTCGTCAAACTGGTCTTCAGCTATCACGACCGACCGGAATACCATGGCCGCCCGGCTCAAATGGGCCGGCTCGGCGTGACCCCCGCGACCGCCGCCGCCATCGTCCGCCATGCCCACCACGACGGCTTGAAGGTGGTCGCGCATGTCGAGACGGCCACAGACTTCGAAGCGGCAATTCGCGCCGGCGTTGACCAGATCGGTCACCTGCCAGGCTACTTCGACCACAACGACGACGGCCCCGAGCGCTTCCAGATCGCGCCGGCCGTCGCGGCCATGGCTGCGAAGCAAAAGGTCGAGGTGGTGACGGGCACGGCCGCCAGCAACTTGTTCGCGATGGATGCCGCCCAGCGCGAGCAGATCCGGCAAACCCAGGCCGGCAACCTGCGCCTGCTGAAGTCGGCCGGCGTGCCGTTGCTGCTGGGATCGGACGTTTTCACGGGGACCTCGCTGACCGAGTTGCAGAACCTGGCCGGCTTGAATGTCTGGAGCAATGCCGAACTGCTGCGCATGGCCAGCGTCGACACACCGAAGGCCCTGTTCCCCAAGCGCCGCATCGGCTGCTTCGAGGCCGGATGCGAGGCCTCCTTCCTGGTGCTGGCGGGCAACCCGCTGCAAGACTTGGCCATGCTGGACCACCCGCTGCTGCGCGTCAAGCAAGGCCGCCTGCTGTCGCAGATGGAAGACGTCGCCCGTGCCAGCAGCCTGACGCAGGCCGCGGTCGCCAAACCCGGCCGGGCCGGACGGGCCGCCAAGGGCATGGCGGCCCGCCACGCCGCCCATGCCAGGTCGGCTGCAACCGCGGCGACGGGCAAGTCCAAGCCCAAGTCCAAAACCAAGGCGGCGGCGAAATCCAGCCGCCCCGCCCCGGCCCGATCGCAGTGAGCATTGCGCCAAACCCCTCCGCCTGGCTGACACGCTGGCCGCAGGCGCTGCGCCCGGGCGCCCGCGCCCTCGATCTCGCCTGCGGCTCGGGCCGCAATTTCCGCCATCTGGCCCAGCGGGGCTTGAAGGTCACCGGCGTGGATCGCGATGCGCAAGCCACGGAAGGCCTGCGCGCCCTGGGCGAAGTGCTGGTTGCCGACCTCGAGGCGGGCCCCTGGCCGCTCGCTGGCCGGCAATTCGACCTCGTCGTGGTGTGCAACTACCTGTGGCGCCCCTGTTTCCAGCAAGTCCTGGATTGCTTGGCGCCCGGCGCCTGGCTGATCTATGAGACCTTTGCCGACGGCCAGCAGACCGTGGGCCGGCCCGGCCGCCCCGAATTCCTGCTGCAGCCTGGAGAATTGCTCAGCCTGTGCGCCGGATTGCGCGTGGTGGGCTTTGAAGACGGATTTTCTTTGCCCGACGTGGCCGGCGGTGTCGGCGAACGCTTCGTCCAGCGCGTTGCAGCAGTGCGCGAAGACCCGGCCACGGCCCCGTTCCCCCGCTATTTCCTGACTTGAACGAAATGCTCGGCGGGAGTGCCGCGGCGCTTCAGTAGAATCGACAGATTGCAAGGAACTCTCATGAAACCGATTGTTGGCAGCATCGTGGCCTTGGTGACCCCGATGCAGGAAGACGGCAGCGTCGATTACGACGCGTTGCGCAAGCTGATTGACTGGCACATTGCCGAAGGCACGGACTGCATCGGCGTGGTCGGCACGACCGGCGAATCGCCCACCGTGAGCATGGAAGAGAACCGCGAGATCATTCGCGCGGCAGTCCAGCATGCCGCGGGCCGCGTGCCCATCATGGCCGGCACCGGCGCGAACGCGACGGCCGAGGCCATCGAGCTCAGCCGCTATGCCAAGGAAGTCGGCGCCGACTGCACCCTGTCGGTCGTGCCCTACTACAACAAGCCCTCTCAGGAAGGCATCTACCAGCATTACAAGGCCATCGCCGAAGCGGTCGATATCCCGATGATGCTGTACAACGTGCCCGGCCGCACCGTGGCCGACATGCAGCCCGAGACCACGCTGCGCTGCGCCCAGCTGCCTGGCGTGTTCGGCGTCAAGGAAGCGACCGGCAACATCGAGCGCGGCGCCTACCTGATCAAGCACGCACCCAAGGGCTTCTCCATCTATTCAGGCGACGACGGCACCGCCATCGCCTTGATGCTGCTCGGCGGCCAGGGCAACGTCAGCGTCACCGCCAACGTGGCGCCGCGCCTGATGCACGAGTTGTGCAAGGCCGCCATGGCGGGCCAGATCGCAGAGGCCCGGCACATCCACTTCCAGCTGCTGGGCCTGCACAAGCACCTGTTCTGCGAACCCAGCCCGGCGCCAGCCAAATGGGCGCTGGAGCGGCTGGGCCGCTGCAAGGCGCACATGCGCCTGCCCATCACCCCCCTGACCGCCAGCGGCCAGCAGGTCGTTGAACAAGCCCTTCGTGAAGGCGGCCTGCTCTGACGAGCGGGCGCCCGTCCCCACCCACCCCGGTAATACACCGTTGCCATCCTTCGCGGAGATGTCTAGCGTGACACGTTCCCTCAATGCACCGACCAAAACCCTGACCTACAGCCTGGCCGGAAGCCTGGTCCTGGTCTCGCTGACCGCCTGCAGCACCATCGAGGGCTGGCTGGGCGCCGAAAAAACCGACTATCACGATGCCGCCAAGCAGAATGCCCCGCTGGACGTGCCGCCGGACCTGACGCAGCTCGCCAAGGACAGCCGCACGCAAGTGCAAGGCGGCGTGATCAGCGCGTCGGCCATGCAGCAGCAAGGCAACAAGCTGGTGCTGCCGCAAGCCAGGCCGAATGCCGCCGGCCCCAACCAGGTGGCGCTGGACAACGCCGGCGAGCTCAAGTTGGTCCGCCTGGACAACGAGCGCTGGCTGCACAGCAGCCTGACGCCCGAGCAACTGTGGCCGCAGGTGCAGGCCTTCTGGATCTCGCGCGGTTTCGCGATCGAAAGCGAACAACCCGAGATCGGCATGATGGAAACCAACTGGCTGGAAGACCGCAGCAAGCTGCCGCAGGATTTCTTCCGCAAGGCCTTGGGCCGACTGGTCGACGGCCTGTATTCCTCAGGCCTGCGCGACAAGTACCGCACACGCATCGAACGCGCGCCAGGCGGCGGCACCGACATCTTCGTCTCGCACCGCGGCGCGGCCGAGGTGTACACCAGCAGCCAACGCGACACCACCGATTGGCAGCCGCGTCCCAGCGATCCCGGTCTGGAGGCGGAAATGCTGTCTCGCATGATGCTGAAGCTGGGCGGCAAGCAAGACGAACTCGATGCCGCCAGGCTGGCATCCGCGGCCTCTGCCGCCAGTGCCGCGAACGCGCCCGCACCGGCCGTGGCAGCCGTGGACCCGGTGGACTTGGACAGCAAGAAGGAACTGGCCAAGGTACCCGACAGCCTGGCCGTCACCGACGACTTTGAACGCGCCTGGCGCCGCGTGGGCCAATCGCTGGACCGCCACGGTTTCACCGTGGAAGACCGCGACCGCAAGCAGGGCCTGTTCTTCCTGCGTTATGCCGATCCCACACAGGCCGGCAAGGAAGAGCCAGGCTTCTTCGCGCGCCTGTTCGGCAAGGACAAGGCCAGCACTGCCGAACGGTACCGTGTATCCGTGGCCGCCGACGGCAAGCACAGCGTGGTCAAGGTGCTGAACAGCCAGGGCCAGCAAGTGACGGACGAGAACGCCAAGCGCATCCTGCGCCTTCTGATGGAAGACCTGCGCTGATCCAGCCTCAGATCTATCAATGAAAAACCTCCCCGGCTGCATGGCTGGGGAGGTTTTTTTACAAGTGCCAAAGAGGCACCATGAAAAAAGCCGCCTGACCTCGCGGCCGGCGGCTTCCTCAGTGATCGGTTAACCGATTACTTGCTGGCAGCTTCCGAAGCGGCAGGAGCCGAAGCTTCTGCAGCAGGAGCCGAAGCTTCCATGGCGGGAGCCGAAGCGGCTTCCGAAGCGGCAGCAGCGGGAGCGGGAGCGGGAGCAGCTTCTTCAGCCTTCTTGCCGCAAGCGGTCAGGGCAACAGCAGCCAACAGGGAAGCCAACAGGATCGACTTTTTCATACTTGTCCTCAGAATCTATTAGACGAAAGATCAATTACCGGTAATTAATCGAGCCCAGCAAAGCGATTTCCAGGCAGCGTTATCAAACACCGCTTTTCCAACACAGAACTCGGCTCGTCAGACAAGACGTGGAAACCTCGAGCGCTCCCTCGCCTAGCCGAAAATTATAACGCCAGTTTACGCACACCTTTTACAAGCCCAGGGTGCTGGCCGGAAAGGATTCGGCACACCGTTGCGCGAGCGCATCAAATTCGAGCTTCAACTCGTGCAGAACCCGAACGTCGGTGCCATAAGTCCAACGCCAATAACGCTGATCCAGCAACTGCAGCACGCCGTGGTCCGCCGCCATGCAGGTACTGCCGGGCACTGCCAGGGGCCCGTCGTCACGGTTCAACTGGCGCGCCTGCACGACATGGTCGTGCCGCTGGCGCCAGCTGACAAACCGCGGATGCGCGCGCCGCAAACCCTCGAAGTCATCTGCCAGCATCAACAGCTGGCGCTGCGGTTTGGCCCACTGCGTCAGCGCATCCAGCACCAGCTGCTCGGACAAGGGCCACGAGGCGAAGTCGCGGTCCAGCCAGATCAGTTGATGGCAGGCGGGCGGATTCAGCAGGAGCTCGCGCAAGGCCTCGAGGTAGGACGCCCGCGATGCGCCGCTCCCGGCCTGCAACGCAGCGTTGGACGGATCCAGCCATGAATCGGACGATGTAGGCATGATGGTCTGCTCGGCGTGAGCCTGGATGCTAATCCAATGCGCCAGCGCCGCGGTGGTTCAGCGCGTGCCGGCGACCGGCTGCACCCAGCCGTCCTCGCACCACTGGTCCAGCAGCTCGCGCGCCCCCTTGGACAAGGCGGCAATCTCCTTGGCACTCAACGCGCGCTGGTCCGCCAGGACCCGCATCAGACGCGCATCGCGGCCCGCGGCCCGATAGGACTCGCCGTTCAGGAACACATGGGCGCGATCGTACATCATGCGGCTGCGTCGATCCAGGGCGACGCCCATGCCCGCCGGCAGCACGTCGCCGGTCTCGAACCAGACGCGCGGCTTGGGCTCGGTCAGGGCCTCGCCCAGCGCCCGCTCCAAGGCCAGCGGCTCCTTGAGCGCGCGCTCGGTCGCATCGCGGGCGAAGTCGAGCAATTGCTGCGGCACCTCGCCGGGCGCGGACGTGGCAGGCTGCTTGGGATCGCTGTACATGCGGTTCTGGTAGGCGCGCGAGTCGTCGTCCATCAGGCGCTGCAGCAGTTCTCGCGCCAGTTCGGCGCGCCATGGCGTGCGAAAGCCCACCGAGCAGGTCATGCACTCGCCGACCGCGATGCCGTCGTGGGCCCAGCCCGGCGGCAGGTACAGCATGTCGCCCGCGTCCAGTTCGAACTCCTGCTCGGGCTCGAAATCGGCCAGCAGCTTGACCGGCGCGCCTTCCACCAGCGCGCCGCTGGTGGCCATGCCCTGGCGTCCGATGCGCCAGAGGCGCTTGCCCTGCACCTGGATCAGGAACACATCGTAGGAATCGAAATGCGGCCCGACGCCGCCGCCGTCGGTGGCGTAGGAAATCATCAAGTCGTCGAGGCGTGCCTCAGGCACGAAGCGGAAACGATCCAGCAACTCGCGCGCCTCGGGCAAATGCAGGTCCAGCCCTTGCACCAGCACGGTCCATCCCGCCTTGCTGTAGGGCAGTAGCTTGGCCACGGGCCCCTGCCGCAAAGCCCAGCGCCCATCGAAGCGGGAAATCAGCCGCGACTCCACGTCTTCGCTGGCCGCCAGCTCGGCGAGCTGACGGCGGCTGACCGGCGGCTGAACGCCCGGCAGCGCCTGACGCACCAGCAAGGGCTTCTTCTGCCAGTGGCGCCGCATGAATTGTTCGGGTGAAAGCCCACCCAGGAGTTCGGTCGATGTGGAAATGTTCATGGCGCGGATTGTCCCGCATCGCTCAGGAAGCGCCCTGCGCCGCATCAAACCGCGCCGCACCAGGGGAATGCGCGATATGAAACAATCGCGGCATGCAAATCACAGCCCCCTGCGTGGTCTCCCTGAGCTGGAGACTGGAAGATGCCCAAGGCCAATTGATCGATGAATTGGTCGAGCCGCTCGAATTTTTCTACGGCGGAGAAGACCTCTTTGCCAAGGTCGAAGAGGCCTTGAACGGCCAAGAAGCCGGTTTCGAGGCCCAAGTGGCGCTGGAGCCCGAGCACGCCTTCGGCGAATACGACTCCGCCCTGGTCTGCTTCGAAGCGCGCAGCGTGATGCCCGAGAACGTTGACGTCGGCATGCAGTTCGAAGGCCTGCCCGAGGGCGCGGCCACGCCGGACATGCCCACGGAGGCGATCTACACCGTCACCGAGGTCTATCCCGAGCACGTGGTGCTGGACGGCAACCACCCGCTCGCCGGCATCGGCCTGCGCATGCACGTGCGCGTGCGTGACGTGCGTGAAGCCACTGAAGAGGAAATTGCCGCCGGCAGCCTGGGTGAAGCCGTATTCAGCGTCGCCATGGGTACGCCGCCCGGCGAGATCCTGCACTGATCGAGGGGAAATTCTTGCCCCCCAGGCGGACGCCTCCAGCCCTCACCGCTGTCGTGCCGCAGCGCGACCCGTCATCAGAAGCGCGTTGCAATCATTGCAGGTCGCTCGTTTCGGTATAGACCCAAGTCACGCCCCCGACGGACTTGATCCCTGCCTGCGCAAAAGCAGGCTGCAGATCAGGATCGGCCGCGGCGTTGCGGGAACTTCCGACGGTCTTGATGATCCCTCGTGCGCTCGCAGGCTCGGCAGTCCTGAAGCGGCCGATCAGGTCCACGTCCGGGCGTTGGTCGAGGCACTTGACGAGGAAGTGCTCTCGCCCCTGCCCCAGACACACGAATTCCTGATGGTCCGCAACTCGCGGGTGCGGATCCAGTATCGAGAAAATCGGCGTCTGCTCGACGACGAACGATACGTTCTCGTACCGACGCAGACCGCCGCGCTCAAAGTGGCCCTCGAAGACATTGGCGCGCCAGCCAGGCAGACGATCCGCAGCGTCCGGCGCGGCGCGGTCAAGGTCAAACGGTTCAGGTTCGATGGACCAATGGACGTGTGCCCTTGCCAGGGTCCGCCGCAATCGGGCATCGAGTGACGGGGCGGCGATCCGAACGCGAAAAACCGCCTGCACATCATGCGGACCATGGAACATCGGCATGTGGGAGGTGTAGAGCCCCTCGAACCCGCCGAAGAGCACCATGCCGTGCGTACCGAAGCGCGACGGCGTCGGCATTTCGGCAGGCGACGAAGCCACCGGTGGCGATGACGCCGCGCGGGACCATGGCACCCCCACCAGCCCGAGACCGGCCACCGCAGCCGACTGTACGAGGAAGCGGCGGCGATAGAGCAATTGACGGTTCGACGGTTTCGTTTTCATGCTGGAATTGTTCTGCTAGTGCTTGCCGGTCGAGCCGAAACCACCCTCGCCGCGCTCCGAACAGTCGAATTCATCGACGCGCTTGAACGCGGCCTGCACCACCGGCACCAGCACCAGCTGCGCAATGCGCTCCATGGGCTGGATCACGAAGGTGGTCAGGCCGCGGTTCCAGACGCTGACCATCAGTTGGCCCTGGTAGTCTGAATCGATCAGGCCCACCAGATTACCCAGCACGATGCCGTGCTTGTGGCCCAGGCCCGAGCGCGGCAGGATCATGGCGGCCAGGCCCGCGTCGCCGATGTGGATGGCCAGGCCGGTGGGCACCAGCACGGTCTGCCCGGGCTCCAGGGTGACGGCGGCGTCCAGGCAGGCGCGCAGGTCCAGGCCGGCGCTGCCGGGCGTTGCATAGGCGGGCAGCTGTTCGGCCATGCGGGCGTCCAGCACTTTCAGTTCGATCGTGGTCATGCGGATTCTCTGCGGCGAGCGCAATTCAAGAGATAGTCAAACTTGCTCAAATCTGGTCGACTCGACCAAGCCGGCGCGCGATGTCGCGCACCAGTTCGCGCGCCAGGCTGAGCTTGTCGGCGCGCGGCAGTTCGCGGTCACCGCTGGCATCGACCAGCAGCAAGGCGTTGTCGTCGCGGCCAAAGGTGGCGGGGCCGAGGTTGCCCACCACGAGCTGGACCTTCTTGCGAACCAGCTTGTCGCGCGCGTGCCGGGCGAGGTCCTGGCTCTCGGCGGCAAAACCGACGCAAAAGGGCTGGTGCCGCGGGTCCTGGGCCGCCTGCGCGGCAACGGCGGCGAGGATGTCGGGGTTCTCGGTCAGATCGAACGAAAGCACGGAACTGTCCCCCGTCTGTTTCTTGACCTTGTGCGCATGGGCCTGGACGGGCCGCCAATCGGCCACCGCGGCCGTGCCGATGAACACGTCAAAGGCGCTGGCGCGCGGCAGCACGGCGTCGAACATCTGCTGCGCCGTCTGCACGTCGATGCGCGTCACGCCGCGCGGCGTCGGCAGGTGCACAGGGCCGGCCACCAGCGTCACGTCGGCGCCCGCCTGGGCAGCAGCCTGCGCCACCGCGAAGCCCATCTTGCCGCTGGACAGATTGGTCAGGCCGCGCACCGGGTCTATGGGCTCGAAGGTGGGGCCCGCGGTGAGCAGCAGTTTTTTGCCGGCCAGGACCTTGGGTTGGAAGAAGGCCACCACCTCGTCGAACAGCTCGGAGGCTTCCAGCATGCGGCCGTCCCCCACTTCACCGCAGGCCTGGTCGCCATGGTCAGGACCGAATACGAGTGCGCCATCGGCCCGGAGTTGTGCCACATTGCGCTGCGTGGCCGGGTGCGCCCACATTTCGCGGTTCATGGCCGGCGCCACCGCGAGCGGGCACCGATCAAGCGGACGCGCGAGCGCCGTCAGGCTGAGCAACTCATCGGCCCGCCCCTGCGCCAGCTTGGCGATGAAATCGGCGCTGGCCGGCGCGATCAGCATCAGGTCGGCCTCGCGGCTGAGGTTGATGTGCGCCATGTTGTTGTCTTCACGGGCGTCCCACTGGCTGGTGTAGACCGGCCGGTTCGAGAGCGCCTGCATGGTGACGGGCGTGATGAAGGCCTGCGCGGCCTCGGTCATGACGACCTGTACCATGGCGCCGGCCTTCACGAGCAGGCGTGTCAGCTCGGCGATCTTGTAGCAGGCGATGCCGCCGGACAGGCCCAGCAGCACGTGCCGGCCCGAGAGTTGTTGTGCGTCAGACATGGGGAGGGACTCTAGCAGGCTGACCGCTTCATGGCTTGCGGCGGAACACCAGGTCCCAGACGCCGTGGCCGAGCTTGAGGCCGCGGCTCTCGAACTTGGTCAGCGGCCGGTAGGCGGGTTTCTCGGCATAGGCGCTTGCCGTGTTCTCGAGCAGCGGCTCGGCGCTCAGTACCTCCAGCATCTGCTGCGCATAGGGCTCCCAGTCGGTGGCGCAATGCAGGTAGCCGCCGGGCCGGATGTGGTGCACGAGCTTGGCAACGAATGGCGCCTGGATCAGGCGGCGCTTGTTATGGCGCTTCTTGTGCCAGGGGTCGGGAAAGAAGATGTGCACGCCGGCCAGGCTGCCCGGCGCGATCATGTGCTCCAGCACCTCGACGGCGTCGTGCTGGAAGATGCGCACATTGCTGAGCCGCTTCTCGTCGATGTGCTTGAGCAAGGCGCCCACGCCCGGCTCATGCACCTCGCAGCCCAGGAAATCATGGTCCGGCAAGGCCTGCGCGATCTTGGCCGTGGCGTCGCCCATGCCAAACCCGATCTCGAACACCACCGGCGCCTGGCGCCCGAACACCAGCTCGGGCTGCAGCAGCTCAGCGCGGAACGGAAGCACGAAACGGGGCCCCAGTTCCAGCAAGGCCTTCTGCTGGCCCGTGCCCATGCGGCCGGCACGCACCACGAAGCTCTTGATGCCGCGACGCGGTGCGTCCGCCTCAGGAGCGGCCTTGGGACTGGATTCGGTCATGGTGTGCGCGAGCGAAATTCTGGAGGGGCTGAAGTCTAGCAACTTACAAATCGAGATGCCCCGGACCGAAGCTGGCCGGCAGCAGTTGCGCCAGGGTCCAATGCTGGCGTATGCCGCCGGGATCGGCCGCGATGACGAGCAGATCGTCGGCGCCAAATTCCCGCAATTTCTGCCGACAGCCGCCGCAGGGCGTGATGATGGTGGGCCCCGGTCCGCTGACCAGCACCGCGGTCGCGCGCCGCCCCCCTGCCATCACCATCGCGCCCAGCGCCGTGGCCTCGGCGCACCAACCTTGCGGATAGGCTGAATTCTCGACATTGCAGCCGCCGTGGATGCGGCCCTGCTCGTCGAGCACGGCGGCGCCCACGGCAAAGCGCGAGTACGGCGCATAGGCGTGCTGGCGCGCGGCCAGCGAGGCCCGCAGCAAGGCTTGGACGAGGCTGTCGGACAAAGGAAGCGGAGGAAGATTCATAGGCTTGACCCAACGCAAAGCAAGAACTCGACACTGCAATTACGCATTGCGAATGCGAGTCTTTCTCATTTAGAATGCGGTACGCTTTTTGCGATTGTCGTGCTTTCCCGCTTGATTTGAGCTCCCATGACCCACACTTCGAAATTCACGCTCGCGCATGCCCGAACCGGCCAGGCGCACCGGGTCAAAGGCCTGCGCGCGCCCAGCCATGCGCCGGAATGGATCCAATGGCTGGAGGAGATCGGCTTTGTCGATGGCGAACACGTCAGCGTGCTGGCGCGCGGCCTGCCCGGCTCCGATCCGCTGGTCATACGCATCGGTCAGTCGACCTTTGCGCTGCGCAAGGCCGAGGCTGAATGCGTGGAGTTGCACGACGGCATGCATGCGGAGCAAGCGGCATGACTGAATCCGTCATCCACTTCCACCCCAGCGGCACCTTGCTGGCCCTGGTCGGCAATCCGAACTGCGGCAAGACCGCCCTCTTCAACCGCCTGACCGGCAGCCGCCAGAAGGTGGCCAATTACGCCGGCGTCACCGTCGAGCGCAAGGAGGGCCGCATCAAGAGCCAAAAGGGCAAGACCTTGCGGCTGCTCGACCTGCCCGGCACCTACAGCCTGTACCCGCGCTCGCCCGATGAGCGCGTCACCTGCGACGTGCTGGCCGGCCGCGCCAAGGGAGAGCGCCGGCCCGACATGGTGATCTGCGTGCTGGACGCGACCAACCTGCGCCGCAACCTGCGCCTGGTGCTGGCGGTGCAGCGCATGGGTCTGCCCTGCATGGTGGTGCTGAACATGGTCGACCTGGCCAAACGCCGCGGCCTGAAGATCGACCCGGACGCCCTGTCGCGCCAGCTGGGCGTGCCGGTCGTCACGACCGTGGCCACCCAAGGCACCGGGCTCGACGAACTGCACGACTGGCTGGACCATCCCGAGCGCTGGAACGTGCAGCCCATTACCCCGGCCCACGAGCCCGTGGCCGACCAAGCGCGCGTGAACGCCATCCTGCGCGCCCTGTCGCTCGACGAAAACAGCCCCGAGCTGCCCAGCGACCGCGTCGACCGAATCGTGCTGCACCCGGTGTTCGGCCCGATCCTGCTGGCGGTGCTGCTGTTCTTTCTGTTCCAGGCCGTGTTTTCCTGGGCCGAGGCGCCCAAGCATGGCATCGAGCAACTGATTGAATGGATGGGAGAGCAGGTCGGCGAACTGCTGCCGCCAGGCCTGCTGCACAGCCTGGTCGTCGACGGCGTGATTGCTGGTGTGGGCAGCGTGCTGGCCTTTCTGCCGCAGATCCTGATTTTGTTCTTCTTCATCCTGGTGCTGGAGGAGTCGGGGTACCTGCCGCGCGCGGCCTTCCTGCTGGACCGGATCATGGGCAGCGTGGGCCTGTCGGGCCGCAGCTTCATTCCCCTGCTCTCCAGCTTTGCCTGCGCCATTCCCGGCATCATGGCGACGCGATCGATCGCCAACCCGCGCGACCGCCTGGTCACCATCATGATCGCGCCGCTGATGACCTGCTCGGCGCGCCTGCCGGTCTATGCGCTGCTGATCGGCGCCTTCGTGCCGAACCGCAGCCTGTGGGGCGGCGTCGAGCTGCAGGGCCTGGTGCTGTTCGTGCTGTATCTCGCAGGCATCGTCGGCGCCATGCTGGTGGCCTGGATCCTGAAACGCTTCGCCAGCGGCCAGCAGACGCGCTCGCTGATGATGGAGCTGCCCAGCTACCACTGGCCGCATCCGCGCAGCATCCTTATCGGCCTGTGGCAGCGCGCCGAGATCTTCCTCAAGCGCGTGGGCGGCATCATCCTCGGTCTGACACTGGCCTTGTGGCTGCTGGCGAGCTTCCCCGGCGCGCCCGAGGGCGCCACCGAGCCGCCCATCCTCTACAGCTTCGCTGGCATGCTGGGCGTGGCGCTGTCCAAGGTGTTCGCCCCGATCGGCTTCAACTGGCAGATCAGCCTCGCGCTGGTGCCAGGGCTGGCCGCACGCGAAATCGCCATCAGCGCCCTGGGCACGGTCTACGCCTTGTCGGGCTCGGCCGAAAATGCCGCACAGGCGCTGACGCCGCTGATTGCCCACAGCTGGAGCCTGCCCACCGCCTTCTCGCTGCTGGCCTGGTATGTGTTTGCGCCCCAATGCGTGGCCACGCTGGCCGCCGTCAAGCGCGAAACCGGCGGCATGCGCATGCCGCTCATCATGGCGGCCTATTTATTCGGCCTGGCCTATCTGGCGTCGTTCATCACCTTCAGGGTCAGCACGGCATTGCTGGGCTGATCGCCAGAGAAAGAACTGCCGGGTCTTGGCGAATGGGCCCGCCGTGGCCCGCCCGTCATGCGGACTGAGGCGACTCTGAAAGCATCAGCCTCGCCCCAACGACTTCCGCCAGCCAGTCCATCACCACCCGCACGCGCCGCGACAGATTGCGGCGGTGCGCATAGACCAGGGTGAGCGGCATCGGCGGCGCGAGGTGCTCAGGCAGCACCTCCACCAGCAAGCCGTTCGCCAGCAAGTCGTCAACGCCCAGGTGCGGCGCCTGGATCAGCCCCAAGCCCGCCAGGCAGGCCGCCTGATAGGCCTCGGCGTTGTTGACCGTGACCGCGCCGGCCATGGCGTGGTGCGCCACGGCACCGTCGCGTCCCTGCGTTTCAAAGCCACCCGAGCGCGCACCCAGCGTGCCCACGTAATGCACCAGCCGGTGCTGCGCCAGGTCGGCCAAGGTGCGCGGCGTGCCCATGGCCGCGAGGTAGGCGGGGCTGGCGCAATTGGCCATGTGCAGCAGGCCCAGCGGCCGCGCGACCAGCCCGGCGTCTCCCACCGCCCCTGCGCGCAACACGCAGTCGAAGCCCTCGCGCACCAGGTCGACGCGGCGCTCGGTGCTGCTGATCTCGACCTCCAGCGCGGGGTGGCGCTGCAACAGGTCCGGCAATTGCGGGATCACCACGTTGCGCGCGAGCCCCGTGGACATGTCGATACGCACGCGTCCGCGCAACAGCGCACCCCCGGGGTGCTGGAACATGGCCTGGAAGTCGTCCAGCTCTGCCAGCAGGTCCTTGCAGCGCTCATAGCAGGCCTGGCCGTCCTGCGTGAGCTGCACGCGCCGGGTGGTGCGGTGCAAGAGGCGCGTACCAAGCTGGGTTTCGAGCTGCTGCACGGCCAGCGAGGCGCTGGCCTTGGGCAGGCCCAGGGCCTCGGCGGCCTGGGTGAAGCTGGCCAGTTCGGCCACGCGCGTGAAAACCTGCATGCATTCAATGGGGCTCATGGTCACTTAATTGGTTTAAAAATTTGAACAAACAAATTAATTATTTGCTATTTATGCATTTTTTCCAGACAAATAAAGTGCCAGGCATCGCAACCACCTGACGCTAGGCCTGACCATGACGACCCATACCGCATCCTCCGCCCCCATCGCGCTCATCACCGGCGGCAGCCGCGGCCTGGGCCGCAACGCGGCGCTACAGATGGCGCGCGAAGGCATCGACGTGATCCTGACCTACCGCAGCCGCGCCGACGAAGCACAGGCCGTGGCGGCCGAAATCGAAAACATGGGCCGCTGCGCCGTGGCCCTGCCGCTGGATGTCGGCCGCAGCAGCAGCTTCAAGGATTTCACCGGACAAGTGCGCGAGGCGCTGGCGCGCACTTGGTCGCGCGAGCAGTTCAACTTCCTCGTCAACAACGCGGGCATCGGCATCCACGCAGCGTTCGCCGACACCACCGAAGCGCAGTTCGACGAGCTCATGGCCGTCCACCTCAAGGGGCCCTTCTTCCTCACCCAGGCCCTGCTGCCGCTGCTGGCCGACGGCGGGCGCATCGTCAATCTGTCCTCGGGCCTCGCGCGCTTCGCGCTGCCGGGCTACGCGGCCTACGCCACGATGAAGGGCGGCATGGAGGTGCTGACGCGCTATTTGGCCAAGGAACTGGGGCCGCGCGGCATCGCCGTCAACATCGTGGCGCCGGGCGCCATCGAAACCGATTTCGGCGGCGGCACGGTGCGCGACAACGCCCAGGTGAACGCCTTCGTCGCCTCGCAGACGGCGCTGGGCCGCGTGGGCCTGCCCGACGACATCGGCGGCGTGATCACCTCCCTGCTGCAGCCGGCAAACCGCTGGATCAACGCCCAGCGCATCGAGGCCTCGGGCGGCATGTTTCTGTAAGGCGCGGCTTCAGGCCAGGCAGCCCAGTCCCCGCAAGGTCTGTTCGACCGCCGCATCCAAAGGCGTGTGCGGTTCGCTGCCGAGAAAGGCCTGCAGCTTGCGGTTGTCCAGCCTGAGCGGGCGCTGCCACAAATAGCGCATTTCCAGCAGCTCCCGCGACAGGGGATGAACCGGGCTCGCCAGGCGCAGCAGCCACCACGGCAGGCGGCGCACCGCCACCGCCCGGCCGATGGCGCGGCGCATGGCATCGATCATCAAATCTCCTGACGCCAGCCAATGCCCGCCGAAATTGAAATGGGCCGCCACGCCCAAATCGGGCTCGCGCTCCAGCAAGGCGGCGACCGTGCCGCCCAGGTCGGGCAGATAGGCCCAGGCATGCCCGAGCGCGAGGTCGCCGGGGTAGGTGATGGCGTGGGCGCGCCGTCCGGGCCTGACCATGGCCGCGCTGAACCAGGAATTGACCGATGCATGCGAGCCGAAGAAGTCGCCAGCCCGCACCATCAGGCTGCGCATGCCGCGCGACGAGGCCTGCTCAATCATCTCCTCCATCTCCAGCCGGATCCAGCCCTTGACAGTGTCGGGGCGCTTCGCCGTGTCCTCAGCCACCCGATCGCCGCCGTCGCGCCCGTAGACATAGACGTTGGCCGGGAACACCAGGCGGGCGTCCGCCGCCTGCGCCGCCGCAATGGCGTTGCCCAGCATGGGCAGCGCCAGTTCGCGCCAACCCTGGTAGCGAGGCGGATTGACGCCATGCACGACGACGTCGCAGCCTCGCGCCGCTTCCACCACCTGGCTGCGCTGCATGGCGTCGCCGACATGCACCTCGACAGACGGGTGGACGGGCTGCCCCGTGCTCTGTCCCGAGGCTCTGCGCAGCGTGCGCACTCGCCACCCGCGCTCAATCAGGGCTTGGGCCGTCGCCGCCCCAAAACTGCCAGCCGCACCCAACACGAATGCCGTACCGCGCGCCATATGCACCCCTTCAGTTTCAATCGGATGCTGAATATTAGGGTTCGGATGTATAAACGTAAATCGACGTTCGTGAATAGCATTCATGCAAAAACGTATGAACAAGCCTGAGCCTGCATTGTCCTGGGAACATTTGCGTTATTTCCTGGCCGTGATGGAACACGGAACGCTCTCGGCCGCCGCCCGCAAGCTGGGAGCGACGCAGCCGACGATGGGTCGGCACATCGACGCCCTGGAAGCGGAAATCGGCGGCCCGCTGTTCACACGCTCCAGGCACGGCCTGCTGCCCAACGACAAGGCGCGCGCGCTGCTGCCCCATGCGCAGACCATGGCGTCCGCGGCGGACGCGCTGCTCCGGTCCGCCACCGGAGATGCCGATGCGGCCCTGTCCGGCGCCGTGCGGATTTCCGCCAGCGAAATGATGGGAAGCGAAGTGCTGCCGGAGATCCTGGCCCGCTTCGCCATCCAGCATCCCGGCGTCCACGTGGAGCTGCTGCTCAGCGACCAGCCCGCCGATCTGCTGCGGCGGGATGCCGACATTGCCGTGCGCATGTTCCGTCCCACCCAGGGGGCGCTGCGCGCGGCACGCGCCGGGCGGGTCGGCGTGGCCCTGTATGCCCACAGCGCCTACGCGGCGCGCAAGGGCATGCCCAAGACCCTGGCGGACGCGCGCTCGCATGTGCTGATCGGGTATGACCGCAACCCGCTTGGCATCCAGGCCGTCAAGCAGGCTGGCCTGGCGCTGCGCCGCGAGGATTTCAGCTTCCGATGCGACCGCGAAACCTCGCAGCTCGCGGCGCTTCGCGCAGGCTACGGCATTGGCGCCTGCCAACAGCCCATCGCCCGCCGTGACCCGCAGCTCCTGCCGCTCTTCCAGGACAAGCCGCTCTTCGAGCTGGAGGTCTGGGTGGCCATGCACGCAGAGCTGCGCGCAGAGCCGCGGATGAGCGCCCTGTTCCGCCACCTGCAGTCGAGTTTGCGCGCCTATTGCGAATCACGATAATGAACGCTTGTCCCGGGCAAACACCAAACCAACATCAGGCAAGGCGGCTCGAACATGAAGATCATTCATGCATTGATCGCGGTGGGGCTGGCTGGCGGCGGTTACCACTACTGGAAGCACCATCGCGAGCACGCGGCCGCCATGGCATCAGGCCCGTCCACCAGTGCCGGCCCTTTTGTCGCCCTGCCACCGGCCGACGGACAGGACCCCGCCACGGTCTTCGTCGTCGCGGCGCAGAACTGCCCGCATGCCGACGCCCAAAGAGCCGACCGACTCGCCGAGGCGCTTGCGCAAAGAGGCATCCCGGTCCAGCGCACCCATGACGTCCGTTTCCACTTCCATAGCCGGCCCGACAGCACCGTCGTGGATCGAATGAACGGCATCATGAACGGCCCCTTGCCCGTCGTCTTCGTGCGCGGCCGCGCCAAATCAAACCCATCCCTTGATGAAGTTATCGCGGAATTCAAGGATGAGCACAAATGAAATCTACGGCCATGGCGGCAGCGGCTGGTCGCTATCCTGGGGATCGGCGCAAGTCGCGATGGGCTGGGTGCTTCCTCACCGGCCCCGCCATCTGGCCGTCATCGGCGCTGGCGCGATCGGACTGACGACGGCCCGCGTTGCGCAGCGCGCGGGCTTGCGTGTACACATCTACTTGAATGATCGCGGCCACGACCTGTTCGTCGTGCCCAGACGCGACGGCCTTCTCGTCGCCACCCAGGAAACCCGCGACTTTGGCAACGCGGACGCGCGTATCGATTGGGCAGTGTCCGAAGGTGCAGTGGAACGGCTGGGGGCGTTGTTTGGGTGAGGGTCAGCGGCCTATACGCCCTGGTGCCCCTCTTATCGTGCTGACCCGTTTGCCGGAATCTGGCGGCCATTCATGACCTTCTGCGTACTTTCGTCGCGATCACATCCATAGAATAGAGCGATGGTGGCATCCGATATGTGCCACTTTTTTCTTGCCAGCAGGCCGGAATGGATGTGCCCCGCTTCATTCGAGGAATTCACCCGCCTTGGCCTGCTCATCGGGTGAACTAATGTGAAAAGGTTTCCAATTCAATTGCTCTGCCTGACTGCTGCGCTCCAAATCTCAGTCGCCAGGGCCGATCGATACGAGTTGCTGGTCTACAGTGACGATCTACCCGGCAAGGGTGAGTCCGAATTCGAGGAATTGCTCAGCGTAGCCAAACCCCGCGACATCAGTGCATTTCCTGGCCCCACCGTTTGGCAATCGCATACGGAAGTGAATTACGGTCTAGGTAAAGGGTGGGAAATCGGCGTGGAGGGGCACGCAACTGCCAGCGGCACGTCGCGAAAATTCGGTGGACTGGCGGTGGAAGTCGAGTACGTGGATGAACATGACGAAGCGCGCGGTTTCTATTGGGGGATACGGGCCGACATCGGCCGCCAGGCCTCGTACTATGAAGACGACTGGGGAAGCGCCATCGACGTCAATCCAATTCTTGGTTACCGCAATTCTGGATTTCATCTGGTTCTGAATCCGTCCCTCGAAGTTCCCTTGGGAGGGGCCAAGAGTTCGTTGTCTCTCCAGCCCTCAGCCAAGGCAGCGTGGCAAATCCCGGATCGCAGCGAAGTCGGATTCGAGTACTTTGGCGACTGGGGCAGCCTGCGCCAGCAGTTTTCGAGCCCACAGCGCAACCAGACGCTGTATCTCGTCTGGGACGGGCAGGGAACCTGGGGACATTTCAATGTCGGAATGGGCAAATCAATACGGACCAGTGCCGGTACGCCCGACAACTGGGTGCTCAAGCTTGGCGTGCAAGTTGAATTGGACTGACGTAATGGCATGCCATTTTTCAGCCAACGACAGTTTTGCGGCGCCCAACCCGGCGCAATGAATGGCAGAAATGAGGTGTCGAGAGCGCACCTATCCCCAAACAAGCCCCCCTTTGGAAGGGTTGACCCCAGACTGCCCCTCAGGTCCACTCCACTGTCAAATCCAGATTAAATGACAGCGAGTGTCGATCTCACTCGGCATCGCTGAAGGAGTTGCGATGAACCAAAAGACTTATATTCTCGGCAGCTTTCTTGCGGCGACTGCGGGCATTTGTGGCTGGCTGACTGGCAATGCCCTGCTCTACATCGTCAGCGGGATTGCGATGGGCAGCGTGGGCACGTCCATTTACGAGAGGACCAAACGAAGCGATGCGTGGAAGGCCTCGCAATTCCACAGCACGCAGCAGTCGAGCTTTCGTTGAATGGCCGCAACACTCATCCATTGAATCGATGAAAGCGTCGTCAGACGACGCGTTCCAGCATCTTGTTAGCGCTGTCCTTGTAGCGGCACTCTCCAAATACTTCATAGCCCAGATGGGCCGCGACCCGCAGTGAGGGCAGGTTGTCGCCGCCAATCAGGCACACCGTACGCGGCGGCACCAGGGCCTGGTCGATCCAGTCGTGAGCGGCCTTGGCGGCTTCCAGGGCGATGCCCTGCCCTTGCGCCGCCCGGGTCATGATCCAGGCCGCCTCGAGATGGCCGTCGAACAGCTCGCCCAGCCCCCGGTGGAAATCAGCCAGACCCGTTTCGCCCAAAAACACGCCGTCGGACTTCCTGAATACCGCAAAGAGGCCGAAGCCGAGCAGCGTCCAGTGCCCGGCGTAGCGCAAGAGCCTGTTCCAGGCATCTTCGCGAGACATCTGGGGCGCCGCAATGAACTTGAAAAGCTCGCGGTCCGAAAACATCGCGTACCAGGGTTCGAAATCGCTCAGCCGGTGCGGCCGGAGCAACAGCCTGTCCGTCTCGATGAGCGGCCCGGTTTCAACTGGATGGAGCACCGTTCTTTGTTTCATCCCGCCTCTTTCATCAGCTTCGCCACCTCGACCTGCTTGACATAGGCATTGCCCAGCTTGGACAGGCGGTCGAGTTCGGCGCGGGCCTGGGCCTTGTCGCCGGTCTGGATCAGGTAGCGCGCCAGGTTGAGACGGTAGTCATTGCCCTTGGGGTCCAGTTGCACGACGCGCTTCTGGGTGGCGAGCGCCTTGTCCCATTGCTTATCCTCGGCGAGCGCCAGGGCATAGGTATCGAGGACGTTGGGCACGTTGGGCGCGTGCGCCACGGCTTTTTCGGCATAGGCCAGGGCGCCCGGCTCCTTGCGCTGCAGGCGTATCCAGGCCACGTTGTTGAGCACCAGGATCTGGTCCGGACGCTTCTTCAGGACGTCCTGGTAGCGGGACTCGGCGCCGGACAGATCGCCGCTGGCCAACGCCCGGTCCGCCAGGTAGAGCGCGAAATCCTCGTCATTGGGGTGCTGTTTCTGCCAGCCGTCGGCAAAACGCTGCGCCTCGGCCTGACGTTGGGTGCCCAGGAGCACACTGTGCAGGCGTTCGGCGGCGTCGGAGGGGACGGGCATGGCAGCCAGCTTGCGATACACCGCCAGCGCGGCATCCCATTGCTGCTGCGATTCATCGATGCGGCCTTCGGCCAGGAAGCCGGCGGCGTCCTGCGGCAGCCGGCTCTGCCTGTCGCGGGCCCAGACCAGCGCGTCCTGCGGGTGCTGGGTCTGCAAAGCCAGCTGGATAGCTGTGTTGAACACGGGCGCGGCGTCGGGACTGATGGAAAAGGCTTTCGCCAGGTCGGCTTGCGCTGCGGCCCAGTTCTTCTCGGCCGCGTGCAGCTTGGCGGCGCCGAGGGCGCCCGCCGGACTTTCAGGCGCCATGGCGCTGAGCTTGCCGAAACTGCTGAGCGCCTGCGCGGAGTCCCCGGCGCTCCACTGCGCCATGGCCAGGCGCTCCAGCAGTTCTGGCTGGCTGGGCAAGGCCGCCACGGCCGATTGCGCCGCATTCAAGGCGCCCTTGTTGTCGCCCTGCCCGGCCAGCTGCTCGATCTGCACCAGCCTGGCCCTGGGGTTGCCAGGGTCGGCCTGCACGGCATCGGCCAGCACGCGCTGCACCTCGGCGGCTGGCGCGCCGGACTTCTGGCTCAACTCGGCCAGCGCCAGCAGGGCCGGGCTGTTCTTTGGATGGGTCTTGAGGAAGTCCTTGAGCCGGCCGATCGCCGCATCGGGTTTCTGCGCCTGCAGGTCCAGGGCCGACAGCCCGAGCACGCTGGGCAGGTACTGGGGGTCGAGCTTGAGCGAGGCCTCATAAGCTTGCCTGGCCTTGTCCAGCTCGTTCTTCAGGAGCCATGCGCGTGCGCGCAGCTGGTCGGGCATGGGGCTTTGCGGGATCTTTTTAGCCAGCTTGTCGATCGCGTTCAGCGCCTGGGTGGCGTCGCGATGTTGGAGCTCCGCGCTGATCAGCGTCAGGTCGACGCGCGTGCCGGTGTCGGCAGCCGCCAGCCGGGTCAAGGCCGCCGTGGCAGCCTCGGTGCGGCCCTTGGCCATGTCCGCCAGGGCCATGGCGACATGCAAGCCTTGGTCGTCGGGCTTGATCTGCGATGCATGGCGGAACCACTCGTCAGACTGTTTGGTATCGCCCTGCATCAGCGCGGCTTCGGCGGCGATGCCAAAGGCCGCCGCGTCCTTCGATTGCGCGTCCAGCAAGGGGGTCAGGACTTGAATCACGTCGGCGGGCCGCTTGAGCTGCAGCAGCACTTGCGCATTCAGGCGCCGCATCAGATCGTTGTCGGGCGCCAGCTCGATGGCCTTGGCAGACAGGCTTTCAGCCTCGTTCAAATCATTGAGCTTGAGGCTGGCCAGGGCACCCAGGCGCAGCAGCACCTGGTTGTCAGGCGCATTGCGACGCAGCTCGTCCACCAATTCGCGCACGCGCTTGTAGTTGCCGGCGCCGTATTCCACCTGCGCTTCCAGCACCTGCGCACGCCCCGGCATCGCGCCCGCGGCCTTCAGCGCGGCCAGCTGCTGCTTGGCCGCCGGCACATCGTGCGCCTCCAGGGCCAGGGTGATCAGCGCCGCATGCGCGTCGAAGGACTTGGCATCCTGCGCCAGCGCCTGGCGGTAGGCTGCCATGGCGGCCGGCGCATCGCCCTTGACGCGCCAGAGCAGCTGGGCCCGCAGCAGCAAAGCCTCCATGTCGCGCGGATTCTTCTGGAGCAGGCCCTCGAGTTGCGCCAGCGCCGGCTCGACCTGATGCGTCTGCGCGAGCAGCCGCGCCTGCGCCAGCTGCACGGCATGCAGGTCTGGCGCCAGCGCCGAGGCCTCGTCCAGCAGGCTGCGCGCCGCATCGGTTTCATGCAGGCTCAGGTGCGCCGTGCTCAGGCTGACCTTGATGTCGGCCAGCGCGGCCTTGTCGCTCACGTCCTGCAGGCGCTCGGCCGTGAATTCGGCGATCAACTTCTGGGCCTGGCCCTTGCGAAGCAGGGTCTGGGCCAGCTGCGGCAAGACCTTGTCCTTGGCATAACCCTGTTCGAGCGCCTTGCGGTAGGACGCTTCCGCGCCGCCCAAATCGCCGGTGGCGAGTTGGGTCTCTGCGAACAGGAAGCGGCCTTCGGCATGGCCCGGATTTTTCAGCAGCAGGTTCTTCAGCTCGATGATGGCCGCCTTGGGCTCGTTCTTCTGCAGATCGGCCTTGGCCGCCTGCAGCATCTCCTGCTCGGACTCGCCGCCGCAGGCGCTCAGCAGCGCCAGGGACAAGCCGGCGGACAGACCCAGGGCCAGCATGGATGGCCGGAACGGGCTCGCTGTTGCGCGGTGCTTGATGCTCATATTCACCTCACTCATTCCTTCGTTCGGTTCATCTTCGGTTCATCGCATCGGGCCGCCAATTCAAGGCGGCAGGACTCTATATACGTACCACCGGCGCCCTCGCCGCCACCAAGGCGCCTGCGGCGCAGGTGACGGCCATCAGCACGAACACCAGGTGAAACGCAAACTGGATGTCGCTGGGCGGCAATAAAAGGAAATCACGAGCCGATGCACCCGCGGGCAAGCTGGGCAGCAATCCAAATATCAAGGCCCCGAAGACCGTCGTTCCCGCGGCCGCGCCCATTGAGCGCGACAGGGAGGCCAGCGAAGTGGCCGTCGCCAGCCGGCCGCGCCCGGCCACCGTCTGCACGATGATCTGCGTGGTCGGCATCACCGTGCCGAAACCCAGGCCGGTGACCACGCCCAGCGAGGCAATCATCTTGGGTTCGGCGCCCAGCCAGGCCAGCAAGCCTAAAGCGGTGGCAGACACCGCCAGGCCGACGGCGGGCACCCATTTGGGCAGCACGCCCATGGCCATGGCACGGCCTCCCGTCGTCGCGCCGAGCACGATGCCAGAACTGAGCGGCAGCATCAAGAGGCCCGACTTGACGGCGCTGCTTTTCAGGAACAGCTGCATGTAGATGGGCAGGAAGAACACCAGCGCGAACATGCAGGCCGCGAACACCATGGTGCAGATCAGCGCCGCCCGTATCGCCGGCTGCGACAGCAATTCCAGGTCCAGGAAAGGCTGGCTGTGCCGGCGCTCATGGTGCAGCAGCACCAGCATGCCGATGAGCACGGTCAGCACCAACGCAATGCTGACCGGGGCCTGCCAGGCAAACCGATGCTGGACAGCCGACAGCCAATAAATGGTGCACGCCACGCAAAACGGGAACAGGCCCAGGCCCAGCCAGTCAACGCGGCTGTCCGCTCGGGCCGGGTGCGCCGGATGCTGCAGCTGCCGCAGGCGCCAGACGGCAAAGGCCGCAAGCGGCAGGTTGATCCAGAACAGCACCCGCCAGCTGAGATGCGCCACCACCAGGCCGCCCATCACCGGCCCGCCCACGGCCGCCAGCGTGAAGACGGCGGCAAAGTAGCCCTGGAAGCGGGCCCGCTCGCGCGGCGGAATCAGCTCGCCGATCATGGCCTGCGACAGCGTCATCAAGCCCCCGCCGCCCAGGCCTTGCAAGACCCGCGCCGCCACCAGCATGGGCAAGCTCAGGGCCGAGGCGCAGCCGATCGAGCCCAGGGTGAACAGGCCCAGGCTCCACTGCAGGATGCGTCCGAGCCCGAAGCGGTCGCCTGCCCAGCCGTACAGGGGCACCGCCGCGGCGGCGGCCAGCAGGTACGCCACCGCGATCCAGGAGGTGTCGCGCAAGCCGCCCAGTTCGGCGGCGATCACGGGCGTGGCCGTGGCCAGCAGGGTCTGATCGACCGCGGCCATGAACATCGGCAGGAACACCGCCGAGAACACCGGCAGGAATTGCCTCAGATGAATGGGCTGCTGCGGCTCGTTCATAGATCGTCAAGCGCGACGTCGGACCCCTTGTCGGATCTCTTGTCGGGCCTCTTGCGCCCCTTCCAGACCCCCCAGATCACGAACAGCCCCGGCAGGAGCAGCATGCCCCAGATGATCTTTTCCAGGTTGTGCTTGACCCAGGGCACGTTGCCGAACACATAGCCCGCAAGGGTCACGCTGCAGATCCACAGCACGCCGCCGGTGACGTCGAAGAAGGTGAACTTGCGCCGCGTCATCTGCGCCACGCCGGCCACGAAGGGGGCAAAGGTGCGGACAAAGGGAATGAACCGCGCAATCACGATGGTCAGCCCGCCGTAGCGCTCATAGAACTCGTGCGCCTGCAAGAAGGCCTTGCGGTTGAAGAAGCGCGAGGACTCCCAGTGGAACACCCTGGGGCCGAACAGGCGCCCGAGCGCGTAATTGGTCTGGTTGCCCAGCACGGCGGCCGCGCTCAGCAGTGCCAGGCTTGCGCCCAGGTCGAGCAGGCCCGTGCCGCACATGGTGCCGACCACGAACAGCAGCGAGTCGCCCGGCAGCACCGGCGTGACCACCAGGCCGGTCTCGGCAAAGATGATCAGGAACAGCAGCCCGTAGATCCACGGACCGTAGGCGGCCACGAAATGGGTCAGGTGCTGGTCGACGTGCAGCACGAAATCGATGACGGAAGCGAGTAGATCCATGGCCGGGCATTATGGCGGCTGCCCGTGACGCACTGGCGCGTCCCTACAATCCGGCGCCATGGATGTTTCTTCGCCTTCTCCTTTTTCTTCACCTGGATCGGCCCCCGCCCAGCTCCCCTTCTCCGACTCGGCCGCACCCGCACGCCGCGTCATCCAGGAGCTGCCGGACGAACTGGTCAGCCAGATCGCCGCCGGCGAGGTGGTGGAGCGCCCGGCGTCGGTGGTGCGCGAACTGGTCGACAACGCGCTCGATGCCGGCGCCGGCCAGATCCAGCTCAAGCTGATGGCCGGCGGCGTGCGCGCCATCGTGGTGGAGGACGACGGCCTGGGCATTCCGGTGGAAGAACTGCCTCTGGCGCTCAAGCGCCACGCCACCAGCAAGATCCGCAACCTGGAGGATCTCGAATCGGTCTCGACCATGGGCTTTCGCGGCGAGGCGCTGGCCGCGATCGCGTCTGTCTCCGACTTGGCGATCGCCACGCGCATCGAGGGCGCCGCGCACGGGCACCGCCTGGAAGCCCGCAGCGGCGAGCTCAAGGTGGCGGCGCGCGCGCGCGGCACCAGCGTGGAGGTGCGCGAGCTGTTCTTCAGCACGCCGGCGCGGCGCAAGTTCCTGAAGACCGACGTCACCGAGCTGGCGCACTGCATGGAAGCCGTGCGCCGCCACGCGCTGGCCCGCCCCGACGTGGGCTTTACCGTCTGGCACGAAGGCAAGCTCGTGACGCAATGGCGGCCCAGCAGTTCCGAACAGCGCCTGGCCGAGGTGCTGGGCGCCGAATTCATGGCGCAAAGCCGCGCCGTGTATGCCGAGAACGGGCCCTTGCGCGTCTACGGCCGGGCCGGCCTGCCCGAGGCGGCGCGCAGCCGCAGCGACATGCAGTACGTCTATGTCAACGGCCGCTTTGTGCGCGACAAGCTGATCGCCCACGGCATACGCAGCGCCTATGAGGACGTGCTGCACGGCAACCGCCAGCCCAGCTATGTGCTGTTCATCGACATCGCGCCCGACCGGGTCGACGTCAACGTGCACCCGACCAAGATCGAGGTGCGCTTCCGGGATGGCCGCGAAGTCCACCAGAAGGTCCGTTTCGCCGTGCAGGACGCCTTGGCTCTGTCCAATGCCAATGTCAGCGCCGAGGCAACGCCCGCCGACGCCCTGCCCACGCCCGAAGCCGCTGCGGCATTCGCGGCCTCGGTGGCGGGCAACCGCCCCGGCCCGGGCCAGGCGCCGGCCTGGTTCCGCGAGGCCGATATGCCTTTGGCTCAGCCCGGACTGCCGGCACAAGAGCAACGAGCCGGCTACGGCGCGCGCAGCGAAACCCCGAGCTGGCGTGCCAACCGCCAGACCTCGCTGGGCCTGAGCGAAGTGGCGGCGCTCTACGGACCGGGATCTGCCAGCTCGAGTTCAGGCTCCGGCTCCATCACCGACACGCCCGCGCCAGTGCCTGCGGCGGCGCCCACCCCCTTGCCGCCTGGCGAATGGCCGCTGGGCCGCGCCATCGCGCAGATCGGCGGCATCTATGTGCTGGCCGAGAACGCGCAGGGCCTGGTGATCGTCGACATGCACGCCGCGCATGAACGCGTGGTCTACGAGCGCCTCAAGGCCAGCCTGGGCGCCGCGGCCATCGAGTCGCAGCCGCTGCTGATTCCGGTGACGTTCTCCGCCACCCCGCACGAGATCGCGACCACCGAGGCGCAGGCCGATACGCTGACGCGGCTGGGCCTGGATGTGGCGCCGCTCTCGGCCCAGGTCTTGGCCGTGCGCGCCCGGCCCGCCGCGCTCGACGGCGGCGACGTGGTCGAGCTGGTGCGCGGCGTGCTGGCCGAGCTGGCGCAGTTCGATGCCAGCCACGCGATCGAGCGGGCGCAGCACGAGATCCTGGCCACCATGGCCTGCCACGGCGCGGTCCGCGCCAACCGGCAGCTGACGCTGGACGAGATGAATGCTTTGCTGCGCGACATGGAACGCACCGAGCGCGCCGACCAATGCAACCACGGCCGCCCCACCTGGCGCCAGCTCAGCATCCGCGAACTTGATGGTCTGTTTCTGCGCGGACGCTGAGTTGCAGGTACCACGGTCCGCGGCCATCGTGGTCCAATACATGTCTTAGACACCCAAGCAGCATGGCGACCCTCACACTCAAGAAAAAGACCGGTGGACCGAGCAGCCACCGCAAATCCCCCGGTAAGCCCGGCGGCCCCAGGTCCGCGGCAGGCGACGAGCAGCCGGAGCGCCGCAAGCCGCTGCGCGGCGCCGGCGTGTCGCGCGTGCGTCCGACGCTGGAGCAGGCCCAGAAGGAGCGCGCCGAGCGCCAGGCTGCCTACGAGGCCCGCAAGGCCCAGGCCGAGCGCAGCGCCAGGGCAGGCAGGCCGGACGCGCCGTCGCGCCCCGCGCGCCCATCGGGACCCACCGAACGCTTCGGCAAACCCGTGGACGCACGCTTCGAGCATGGCACGGGCCGCCGTCGCGGCGACGCCGACATGCCCTCGCGCGAACGCCAACCCATGGGCGAAGGGAATTTCGGCCGCCATCCCGACGACCGCTTCAACGACAGCTTTGACGAACGCTTCCGCGCACGGCCCCGCGATCGATTCGAAAATCGTGGCGCGGGCCAGGCCGCTCCCCAGGCCGCTCCCGTCAACCGACGGCCCGACGAGCGCCATCGTCCCCCCTACGAGACAGCACGCCGCGATCAACGGCGCACAACCGGGCCGCACGGCGGCTTCCCTGCCCATCCCCGCGAGGAACGCGACGAATACGCGTCCGGCGGCGAGGCCGAGGGCCTGCGCCTGTCCAAGCGCCTCAGCGAGCTGGGCATGGCCTCGCGCCGTGAAGCCGACGAATGGATTGAAGCCGGCTGGGTGCGGGTGGACGGCAAGCTGGCCGTGCTGGGCCAGCGCGTGGCGCCGGACGCCAAGATCGAGATCGACCCCGCCGCCCACAAGCAGCAGGCGCAGCGCGTCACCATCCTGATCAACAAGCCCATCGGCTATGTCTCTGGCCAGGCCGAAGACGGCTACGAACCCGCCTCGGTGCTGATCAAGACCGACACGCACTGGGAAGACGATGCGTCGGGCCTGAAATACCACATCGGCCATTCGCGCGGCCTGGCGCCTGCGGGGCGCCTGGACATCGACTCGACCGGCCTGCTGGTGCTCACGCAGGACGGCCGCATCGCCAAGGCCTTGATCGGCGAGGACTCACAGATCGAGAAGGAGTACCTGGTGCGCGTCGAGTATGTGGGCCTGCCCGGCCAAACAGCCGAAGCGCCTGAAACGCCAGAACCGCAGGAGCCTGGAGCCGAACCCAGGCGGCCTTCCGAACTGCTGCCGGCGCAAGCCCTGGCGCTGCTCAACCACGGCCTGTCGCTCGACGGCGTGGCGCTGCGCCCTGCCAAGGTCAGCTGGGCCAATGAAGACCAACTGCGCTTCGTGCTGCGGGAAGGCCGCAAGCGCCAGATCCGCCGCATGTGCGAGCTGGTCGGGCTCAAGGTCACAGCGCTCAAGCGCGTGCGCATCGGCCGCATCACGCTGTCGCACCTGCCTGTGGGGCAATGGCGCTTCCTCGCGCCCTGGGAACGTTTCTGAGCACCACCGCCCCCTGTCATGAATGAGTTTTCGCCCATCTGCCTGGCCGGCCCCACCGGCACGGGCAAAACGGCCTGCGCGCTGAAGATTGCCGACTACCTGCCGGTGGAGATCATCAGCGTCGACTCGGCGCTGGTCTATCGCGGCATGGACATCGGCACCGCCAAGCCGAGCAGCGCCGAGCGCGCCGCCGTGCCGCACCACCTGATCGACATCATCGATCCGCTCGACTCCTATTCGGCCGCCGAATTCGCCCGCAGCGCGCAGAGCCTGGCAACCGAGATCCGGTCGCGCGGACGCCTGCCCCTGCTGGTGGGCGGCACCATGCTGTACTTCAAGGCGCTGTTCGAGGGCCTGTCGGACCTGCCGCAAGGCGACGAGGATCTGCGCGACAAGCTCGACGCCCAGGCCGCCGAAATCGGCTGGCCCGCCATGCACGCCGAACTGGCGCGCGTGGACCCCACCACCGCCGACCGCCTGGCCCCCAACGACTCGCAGCGCATCCAGCGCGCATTGGAGGTCTGGCATATCACCGGGCGGCCCCTGTCGGTGCTGTACGCCGAGCAGAGCCGCAGCACCGGTGTCGACTGGCCGCTGATTTCGCTGGAGCCGCGCGACCGCGCCTGGCTGCACCAGCGGCTCGACCAGCGTTTCGAACAGATGCTGGCGCAAGGCCTGCTCGACGAGGTGCGCGCCCTGCGCGAACGCGGCGACCTGCACCTGGGTCTGCCCTCCATGCGCTGCGTGGGCTACCGCCAAGCCTGGGAGGCCCTCGCCGCCAACGACTTCAGCGACCTGTCCGAACGCGGCGCTGCGGCGACGCGCCAACTGGCCAAGCGCCAGATCACCTGGCTGCGCTCCATGCCCAAACGCCTGGTGGTGGCCTGCGACGAACCGCAGGCCGACCTGCACGTACTGGCCCTGCTGCAGCGGCTGATGGCGGCCTGACCCCGATCCGTTTCCTTCAAGCCAGCGCGCGGCGGGCTTGCCTTGCATCAAGGCGCGATAAGCTGTTTCACGGTCAGATGATCGTTGTGGTCAAGAACAACAAAGCCCCGGCTGGAGGAGACGTGTCCATGAGTTCGAGCGCCCTGATGCTTCACGATCTGGAAGCCGCCGTCGACGCCGTATTGCAGCGGATCGAAGGCGCCATCGTGATGGCCCTGCCTTTGGGGATAGGCAAGCCCAATCGCTTCGTCAACGCCCTGTATCGGCGCATCAAGGCCGACGGGCGGCGCCAGCTGCAGGTCTTCACCGCCCTGTCGCTGGAAAAGCCGGTGGGCGCCAGCGAACTGGAGCGACATTTCATGGGCCCCTTGGTCGAGCGCGTGTTCGCCGACTATCCGGATTTCGATTACCTCGAGGATCTGCGGCACGGACGGCTGCCCGCCAACATCGTCGTGCATGAGTTCTTCTTCAAGACCGGCGACTACCTGCACAACGACGCGGCACAGTCGCGCTTCGTCTGCACCAACTACAGCATGGTGGTGCGCGACATGATGGCGCTGGGCGTCAATCTGATCGCGCAGGCTGTGGCGGTGCGCCGCGAGGCGCAAGACCCTCAAGGCCTGCAACTCTCGCTGTCCTGCAATCCGGACCTGACGCTGGAGCTGGTGGAGCGCTGCGCCCAGGCCTCTCAGCCGCTGATGACCGTGGCCGTCGTCAACGAGGCCCTGCCCTTCATGCCGGGCGACGCCGTCCTGCCGCTGGACGTGCCGGACTTGGTGGTCGACTGCCCGGCCGGCACGCACACGCTGTTCGCGCCGCCGAATGCCGCCATCGGCTGGGCCGACTATGCCATCGGCCTGCATGCCTCCAGCCTGGTGCGCGACGGCGGAACCCTGCAGATCGGCATCGGCTCGCTGGGCGACGCGATCGCGCAATCGCTGATCGTGCGCGACCGTGAGAACGAGACCTACCGCAGCATCCTGTCGGCCTTGAATCCGCAAGGACTGGCCGATCGCGAATGCGAGCCGTTCAAGGAGGGGCTGTACGGCTGCTCCGAGATGTTCGTCAACGGCATCATGCGCCTGATCGACGCCGGCATCGTGCGCCGCCGCGTGTTCATGGACGAGGACCTGCAGGCCCTCTCCAGAGACCTGGGGCCGCATCCCGATGCCAACGTACTGGCCGCGCTGCGCAAGCGCGGCCGGATTGGCTCCGCGCTGACTGCGGACAATCTCAGTTATCTGAAGCGCTTCGGCATCCTCGACGACGACGTGCAGCTGGACGGCGAGCATCTGCAATGCGGCGCGCTGCGCATTGCCAACCGGCTCGATTCGGACGCAGCGCTTGACGCCTTCAAGCCCCTGCTGGGCCGCGCGTGGCGGCGCGCCTACCTGATGCACGGCGGCTTCTTCCTCGGCCCGCGCGACTTCTACCAGCGCCTGCGCGAGATGCCCGAAGCCCTGCGCGAACAGATCGGCATGACGCGCATCAGCTTCATCAACGAGCTCTGGAACGACAGCCTGGGCAGCGAGGCGCTCAAGCGCGCGCAGCGCGTCAAGGCGAGTCTCATGAACACGACCATGCGCGTGAGCCTGCTGGGCGCGGCCTCGTCCGACGCGCTCGACTCCGGCCAGGTCGTCTCCGGCGTGGGCGGGCAATACAACTTCGTCGCCATGGGCCATGCGCTGAGCGACGCACGCTCCATCTTGATGCTGCGCGCCACCCACCAGAACCGGCGCGAGGGCCTGACCAGCAGCATCCACTGGGCCTGCGGCAACGTGACCATTCCGCGCCACCTGCGCGACATCGTCGTGACCGAATACGGTGTGGCCGAACTGCGCGGCCAGCCCGACGGCGAGGTGATACGCCGCCTGCTGGCCATCGCCGATTCACGCTTCCAGCAAAGCCTGCTGGCCGAAGCCAAGGCCGCAGGCAAGCTAGATCGCGACTACCAGATCCCCGAAGCGCAGCGCCACAACACGCCCGAGCGCCTGCGCGCATGCCTGCAGCCCTGGCGCGACAGCGGGCAACTGCCCGATTTCCCTTTCGGCACCGATCTCAATGCCGACGAGCTGACGATGGTGCGAGCCCTGCGCAAGCTGCAGGCAGCCAGCACCCACCCGGTGGAACTGGTCAAGCTGGCCTTCAAGAGCCTGACCCGCCAGCCCGCGGTGCCGCCGGCCTATCTGCAGCGCCTGGGGCTGGATGAGGCGCACAGCTTCAAGCAGTTGCTGCTGCGCAGGCTGTTCGCGGCGAATCTCTAGCGCGGGTAGCCTTTCAATGCGCCCCGCCCGCATCCACCGACTCCAGCTTGGGCGGTCGCTTGGTCAGCCAGATGCTGGCGATCAGCAGCAGGAAGATCGCGGC
Source organism: Burkholderiaceae bacterium (assembly GCA_019234815.1). Lineage (GTDB taxonomy): Bacteria > Pseudomonadota > Gammaproteobacteria > Burkholderiales > Burkholderiaceae_C > JAFALA01. The sequence goes on from JAFALA010000090.1 coordinate 107,955, forward strand.
GGAGATCAGGAAGATGTCGTCGGCGGCGCGGGTGAAGGCCTGCTGGTCGACCAGGCGGTTGATCTGCGCCAAGGCCTGCTGGGAGTTCAGGCCCAGTTGCGTGAGCTGCTCCAGCGTCTGGCCGGCGATGGCATTGCCCTGTGCCAGCACCTCGGCGAGCTGGTGGTGGTGCAAGGTGGCGCGGTTGTCCCAGATGGTCGTCGCGATCGAGGTGCCCATGGCGCCGGCAGTGATGCGCACGAAGTTCGACAGGCCCGCCGCCGCCGCCAAGCGCTCGTGCGAGATGCCGCTCAAGGTGATGGTCGTCAGCGGGATGAAGAAGCAGGCCATGGCCGCGCCCTGCAGCAGGGTCGGGATCATGATGGTCCACAGGTCGGTGTCGGTCGTGAACATCGAGCGCATGCCCAGCACCACGGCGAACATCACGAAAGCGAAGGTGGCAATCTGGCGCGGATCGATGCGCGTGATGTTCTTGCCGACCACCGGCGAGAGGATGATGGCCAGCAGGCCCACTGGCGCCAGCGCGAAACCGGCGTCGGTCGCGGTGTAGCCCATGTACTGCTGCAGCCACAGCGGCATCAACACCACGTTGCCGAAGAACAGGCCATAGGCGATCGACAGCGTGGCCGCGCCGAACAGGAAGTTGCGCCCCGCGAACAGGCGCAGGTCGACCACCGGATGCTCGTCGGTCAACTCCCAGATCACGAACACCACCAGGCCGATAGCCGCCAACAGGCCCAGCACCTGGATCGTGCTGCTGTTGAACCAGTCGAGCTCCTTGCCCTTGTCCAGCATGACCTGCAGCGAGCCGACCCACACCACCAGCAGGCCTAAGCCGACGCTGTCGATGGGCAGCTTCTTGACCGGGGTTTCACGCCCGCGGTAGATGCTCCAGGTGACGGTGGCGGCCAGCAGGCCCACCGGCACGTTGATGTAGAAGATCCAGGGCCAGGACACGTTGTCGGTGATCCAGCCGCCCAGCAGCGGCCCGACCACCGGCGCCACCAGCGTGGTCATGCCCCATAGCGCCAGCGCCGTCCCGGCCCGCTCGCGCGGGTAGCTGGCCAGCAGCAGGGTCTGCGACAGCGGAATCATGGGCCCGGCCACCAGGCCCTGGAACACCCGGCAGGCAACCAGCATTTCCAGCGAAGTCGCGAAGCCGCACAGCCACGAGGCCAGCACGAACAGCAGGATGCTCATGGTGAACAGGCGCACGGCGCCGAAGCGCTGCGTGAGCCAGCCCGTCAGCGGCACCGAGATGGCATTGGCCACGCCGAAGCTCGTGATCACCCAGGTGCCCTGCACGGGGCTCACGCCCAGGTCGCCCGAGATGGCGGGCAGGGACACGTTGGCGATCGACGAATCGAGCACGTTCATGAAGGTCGCCAGCGACAGCGCGACCGTCCCCAATGCCAGTGTGCCGCCATGCAGCGGCGTGAGGTGTGCAGCCTGCTTGCTCATGCTCAGGCCTTGGCCGGCTTGGTCGTGTGCAGCTTGGCCACCTTGGCGCCGGCCTTGGCCGTCGATTCCTTGGGCGCGGCACCGAGGTTGGCCTTGATGATGCGGTCGACCTCAGCCTGCGCGGCTTGGTCCTGGGCGTCGAACACCGAGGTCTGGGCCTTGGCGGCCTGGCTCGGCGCGTCGGCCAGCGACTTGCCGCCCTGGTCGGTCACGTCGACGCTAACGTTCATGGACAGGCCGACACGCAACGGATGCGCCGCCACTTCCTTGGCATCGAGCTCGATGCGCACCGGCACGCGCTGCACCACCTTGATCCAGTTGCCAGTTGCGTTCTGCGCCGGCAGCAGCGAGAAGGCGCTACCGGTACCGGCACCGATGCCGGCCACCTTGCCGTGGTAGGTTACGTGGCTGCCGTATACGTCGGCGTTCACTTCGGCCGGCTGGCCGATGCGCACATTGTTCAGCTGCGATTCTTTCAGGTTGGCATCGATCCACACATTGTCGAGCGGTACGATCGCCATCAAATTGGTGCCGGCAGACACGCGCTGGCCGATCTGCACCGAGCGCTTGGCCACGAAGCCGGTGATCGGCGCCGGCACTTCGCTACGCACCGCATTGATATATGCCTGCTCGTAATTGGCACGCGCCTGCAGCACGGCCGGGTTGTTGAGCAAGGTGGAGTTGTCGGTCAGCGAACGGGCCACGTCGAGCTGGCGTTCGGATACCTTCAGCCCGGCCTCGGCCGATGCCAGCGCGGCTTCGGCGCTGGTCACCGCGGTCTTGGCGTGAGCCAGGTCTTCGGCCGACAACGCAGCGCTACCGGAAAGCTGCTGACGGCGCGCCAGGTCTTCACGTACCCGCGTCAGGTCGGCCTGCCGCTGCGTTACGTCGCTCTTTTTCTGATCGAGCACGGCATTGAACTGGTCGACATTGCGAAACGACTGGCGCGTTTGGCGCACGGCGTTGGCCAAGGCAGCCTCGGCCTGAGCCAGGCTCACGTGGGTGTCGGCACCATCGAATTGCACCAGCGACTGGCCAATCTTGACCAACTGGGTATCGTCGGCGCCAATGCCTACCACGGTGCCGTTCACCTGGGCATTCACATACACCAGGTTACCGTTGACATAGGCATCGTCGGTATCTTCGTGAAAGCGCTGGTACAGGGCGTAATAAGCGCCATAGCCGATGGCTGCCAGGGCAAATACGCTACCGATTTTCAGCAACAGCGCTTTGCGCTTGCCGTTGCCATTACCGTTGCTGGGGCTGTTATTCGAGGTTTGTTGTGCTTGTTCGGACATTGCTCTGTTCTCCCAATACTCAGCGGGTCGCGCCGCTTGTGGCGGCGGACTGGGACTCGTCGCGGTAACCGCCGCCCAGCGCCTTATACAAATCCACCCGGGCAACCAGCGCCCGGTTATTCAATTGCTGTTGTTGATCTTGC
>JAFALA010000124.1 GCA_019234815.1 Burkholderiaceae bacterium
TGTAGCCCTGGCCGATGCCCAGCGAGATGGTCTCGCCCGCGTACCAGCGCTTCTGCTCGGGGCGCTTGTAGGTGTTGCGCTTCCATTCGGTCGAGGGCAGCACGCCCCGGACCTCGCCGAAGATGTCGATGCCGGTGACCGATCCGAAGCCGAACTTCTGCACTTCGTCATGGATCAGGTCCACCCCCATGTCGTTGGCCAGCATGTAGTAGTACACGTCGCACGACTGCACGATGGACTTGTACATGTCCACGGTGCCGTGCCCCCCCTCCTTGTCATCGCGGAAGCGGTGGTTGCCGAACATGAAATAGCCCGGGTCGAAGATGGTCTGCTGGGGCGTGCGCTTGCCGGTCTCCAATGCCGCCAGGGCCATGAAGGGCTTGTAGGTCGAACCCGGCGGGTAGGTGCCGCGCAAGGCCCGGTTCAGCAGCGGCTTGTCGGGCGAGTCGTTGAGGGCCTGCCAGTTCTCCTGGTCGATGCCGTCGACGAAGAGGTTGGGGTCGAAGGTGGGCTTGCTCACGAAGGCCAGCACTTCGCCGGTCTTGGGGTCCAGCGCCACCATCGCGCCACGGCGGTCGCCGAACAGGTCCTCGACCAGCTTCTGCAGCTTGATGTCGATCGACAGCACCACGGTGTTGCCCGGGGTCGCCGGGTGGCTGCTGAGGCGGCGCACCGCGCGCCCGCCGGCGGAGGTCTCCATCAGCTCGAAGCCGGTGGTGCCATGGAGCTGGCTCTCGTAGCTCTGTTCGACGCCGAGCTTGCCGATGTACTCGGTGCCGCGGTAATTGGCCTCGTCGTCGGAATCCTGGATCTCTTCCTTTTCCTTCTCGTTGATGCGGCCGATGTAGCCGATCACATGGCTGGCCAGCTCACCATAGGGGTAGTTGCGGAACAGCCGGGCCTTGATCTCCACACCGGGGAAGCGGAAGCGCTGCGCCGCGAAGCGCGCCACCTCCTCGTCGGACAGCCGGGTGCGGATGGGCAGTGAATCGAAGCTGCGCGACTCCTCCGAGAGCTTCTTGAAGCGGCGCCGGTCGCGCGGCTGGACGTCGACCACCTTGGCCAGTTCATCGATCAGGTCCTCGATGGGCTGGAGGGTCTTGGAGGGTGTGATCTCCAGCGTGTAGGCCGAATAGTTGCTGGCCAGCACCACCCCGTTGCGGTCCACGATCAGGCCCCGGTTGGGCACGATGGGCACGACGGCGGTGCGGTTGTTCTCGGCCTGTTCGGCCAGGTCGGCGTGGCGCACCACCTGCAGGTAGAGCAGGCGCGCCGCCACCAGCGAGAAGCAGAGGATGACCCCCAGCCCCGCCACCAGCACCCGGGTGCGGAAGCGCGAGAGATCGGCTTCGACGTTGCGCAGCTCGGTCATGCGCCCCTCCAGGGCGGGGTGGCGCCCGGCTTGCACCGCGAGGGCGGACAGGACGGCGCCGGGGCGTCAGGCAGCGGCAACAGAAGACTCATGACTCACAACGGACGGTTCTGGTCGCGGTCCGGCGGGCGGCGCTGTGGTGCCAGCAGACCCCAGTGGGCCAACGGCCACAGGACCGCCTCGCACAAGGCCGCCAACAGGAACCAGAAGCCCGGGAACACCCCGCCCATGGCCAGGCGCAGCAGCAGCTCGATCAGGTGCGAAGCCAGGAACAGCGGAAACAGCTGCAGCGCCTGGGACAGCGCGCCGAACCACAGCAGCCGCCGTTGCATGGCCAGGGCCAGGTAGCTCAGGGCGCAGTAGGCCAGCGCGTGCTGGCCCAGCAGGGAAGACTGGTGCACGTCCATGATGACGCCGAAGACGAAGGCGGCCCCCATGCCGACGCGCAGCGGCTGGTGCACCGACCAGAACACCAGCAGCAGCATCAGCACATCGGGCATGCCCGGCAGGCGCCCCAGCGGCAGCATGTTGACCAGCAGGCCCGCCACCAGAGACGCCCAGATGAACACCGGATTGGCCGGCAGCAGGAGCTGCTGGCCGCTGGCCTTGCCCATCATTTGCGTGCTCCCTTGCGGCTGCCGGCCGCAGGCACTTCCACCGGCTGCGGGCGCGGCGGCATCTGCGAGCCCACCGGCGACAGCACCATCACATGCCGGGTGGCGCTGACCAGGGCCAGCGGCAGGCAGTGGATGCGGGCGAAGGCCGAATCGGCGCGGCGCTCGACCTTGTCCACCCGGGCCACCTGCAGACCCGGCGGGTACACGCCGTCGACCCCGCTGGTGGACAGCAGATCACCGTCCTGCACATCGGCATTGGCCGGCATGAAACGCAGCTCCAGGCCGCCGCTGCCCAGTGAATCGCCATAGGCGACACTGCGCGCGCCGGTGCGGGTGTTGAGCACGGGGATCGCGAAATCACGGTCGATGACCAGGGTGACCTCGGCCATCAGCGGCTCGACACGGGTGACCTGCCCCAGCACGCCGGCCTCGTCGATCACCGGCGCGCCGAGCTGCACGTTCTTGAGCTGCCCCTTGTCGATGACGACCCGGCGCGTGTAGGGGTCGGGCGCGTCGTACAGCACCTCGGCGGCCTGGCCCTGGGCCTGCAGACGCTGGTTCAGGGTCAGCAGGCCGCGCAGGCGTGCGTTCTCGTGCAGCAGCTCCTCGACCTGACTGGCCCGCTGCGACAGCAGGGCCAGCTTGCGACGGGCATCCTCCTCGACCACCTGGGCCTGCTGCAGCGACTCGAAGTAGCCGCTGCCGCCCTGGATCCAGCGCACCGGCTGCAGGGCCAGCCATTGCATCGGGTACAGCACGGTCGAGACCACCGCCCGCACCGGCTGGGTGATCTGGAAACGGACATCGGCCACCATCAGGAACAGGGACAGGGCGCTGAAGAACAGCAGCCGCGACAGCGCCGACGGCCCCTGTTTGAAGAACGGAGGTGGATTGCGATCCAGGGTCCCGAGAGGCATGTTCGCTTAAACCAGAATCACCAGGATGGAAAAAGCCGGCTGCAACCTGCGGGGCAGCCGGCTCGACATGGTGCTGCGGCCCTTATTCGCTCGTGAAGATGCTGCCCAGGCGGTCCATGCGCTCCAGCGCAATGCCGCAACCGCGCACCACGCAGGTCAGCGGGTCTTCGGCCACCAGCACCGGCAGGCCGGTCTCTTCGGCCAGCAGGCGGTCCAGGTCGCGCAGCAGCGCGCCGCCGCCGGTCAGCATCATGCCGCGGTCGGCGATGTCGGCGCCGAGTTCGGGCGGGGTCTGTTCGAGGGCGTTCTTGACGGCCGAGACGATCTGGTTGAGCGGGTCGGTCAGGGCTTCCAGCACCTCGTTGCTCGAAATGGTGAAGCTGCGCGGCACGCCTTCGCTGAGGTTGCGGCCCTTGACCTCCATCTCGCGCACCTCGGAGCCCGGGAAGGCCGAGCCGATCTGCTTCTTGATGGCTTCGGCGGTGGGCTCGCCGATCAGCATGCCGTAGTTGCGGCGGATGTAGTTGATGATGGCCTCGTCGAACTTGTCGCCGCCGACGCGGACCGAGCCCTTGTAGACCATGCCGCCCAGCGAGATCACACCGACCTCGGTGGTGCCGCCGCCGATGTCGACCACCATCGAGCCGCTGGCCTCGGACACCGGCAGGCCGGCGCCGATGCCGGCAGCCATCGGTTCTTCGATCAGGTAGACCGCGGTGGCGCCTGCAGCCTCGGCCGCGTCCTTGATGGCGCGGCGCTCGACGTGGGTGGAGCCGCAGGCAACGCAGATGATGATGCGCGGGCTGGGGGCCAGCAGGGTGCGCGGGTGCACCATCTTGATGAACTGCTTGATCATCTGCTCGGTGATCACGAAGTCGGCGATCACGCCGTCCTTCATGGGGCGGATGGCCTCGATGTTGCCGGGCACCTTGCCCAGCATGGCCTTGGCCTCGCGGCCCACGGCCTGGATAGTCTTCTTGCCGCTGGAGCCGCCCTCGTGGCGGATCGCCACGACGGAGGGCTCATCCAGCACGATGCCTTTGCCGCGCACGTAGATCAGCGTGTTGGCGGTACCCAGGTCGATGGCGAGGTCGGTTGAAAAATAACGGCGCAGTGAGGCGAACATGGTGTGGGTTGGATTCGGAGCGGACGTCGGGCGTCGGCAAACCTTGGACAAGTCAAAAAAAGAGTGCAGCCGACAATCGCAAGCATCGCGGCTGCACATGCGTGTTCGCACCATGTGAAACCGCGCGGGGCACTTTCAAGTAAAAGGCCTGTGCCACGCAGCCTGGTTACCATGGAGATAAGCGGAGATAATACCCGATCACCCGTTTGTTTGGCCTCGGATTGACCTGGATGCAAGGCTGAATTCAGCCCCAAGCACTGGTTCAATCCGACCCGCCGCCCCTCCGTTTTCATCTGGTTTTCACCATGGCATTGACCCCTCAAGACGTGAGCCGCATCGCGCATCTCGCCCGCCTGGAGCTTTCAGACGGCGAACAATCGGCCCTGCTCGGCCAGTTGAACGGCTTTTTCTCCATCGTCGAACAGATGAGCGCCGTGGACACCAGCGGCGTCGAGCCGCTGTACACGCCGCTGTCGGCCGTGCAGCACGTCAGCCTGCGCCTGCGCGAGGACCGCGTCACCGAGACCGAGACGATAGATCAGCGCGAGCTCAAGCAACGCAGCGCACCCGCCGTGGAAGACGGCCTGTTCCTGGTTCCCAAGGTCATCGAATGAAATCTTTACATGACATGGGAGTGGCTGAAACCCGCCAAGCCCTGCAATCCAAGCAAGTTTCCAGCGTCGAACTGACCCAGGCCCTGCTGGACCGCGCCGCCGCGCACCAGCACCTGGGCGCCTTCCTGCACCTGGACGCCGAAGCCGCCCTGGCGCGCGCCGCCGCCGCCGACGCCCGCCTGGCCGCAGGCGAGAGCGGCGCGCTGATCGGCGTGCCGCTGGCCCACAAGGACATCTTCGTCACCGCCGACATGCCGACCACAGCCGGCTCGAAAATGCTCGAAGGCTATCGCAGCCCCTTCGACGCCACCGTGGTGGCGCGGCTGAACGCCGCCGGCACGGTGTCCCTGGGCAAGCTCAACTGCGACGAATACGCCATGGGCTCGGCCAACGAGAACTCGGCCTATTTCCCGGCCACCAATCCTTGGGACACCACGCGCGTGCCCGGCGGCTCCTCGGGCGGCTCGGCAGCTGCTGTTGCAGCACGCCTGCTGCCCGGCGCCACCGGCACCGACACCGGCGGCTCGATCCGCCAGCCGGCCAGCTTCACCGGCATCACCGGCATCAAGCCGACCTACGGCGTGTGCTCGCGTTACGGCATGATCGCCTTCGCCTCCAGCCTGGACCAGGCCGGCCCGATGGCCCGCTCGGCCGAGGACTGCGCGCTGCTGCTGTCCGCCATGAGCGGCTTCGACGAGCGCGACGCCACCAGCGTGCAGCAGGCGCCGCAGGACTTCCATGCCCAGATGCTGCAGCCCCGCGAGGGAGCCAGCGCCGCGCAGCCGCTCAAGGGCCTGCGCATCGGGCTGCCGCGCGAGTTCTTCCCGGCCGCACTGGCCGCCGACGTCGACGGCGCCGTGCGCGCCGGCCTCAAGGAGCTGGAAAAGTTGGGCGCCACCTTGGTGGACGTGAGCCTGCCGCGCACCGAGCTGGCGATTCCGGTCTATTACATCATTGCGCCGGCCGAAGCCAGCTCCAACCTGAGCCGCTTCGATGGCGTCAAGTTCGGCCATCGTGCAGCCAAGTACACCGATCTGCTCGATATGTACAAGAAAACTCGCGCCGAGGGCTTTGGCGCCGAGGTCAAGCGGCGCATCATGATCGGCACCTACGTGCTCTCGCACGGCTACTACGACGCCTACTACCTGCAGGCCCAGAAACTGCGCCGCATGATCGCCGACGATTTCCAGGCCTGCTTTCGGCAGTGCGACCTGATCGCCGGCCCGGTGGCACCCAGCGTGGCCTGGAAGGCCGGCGAAGGCGCGGAAGACCCGGTCAAGGCCTATCTCGCCGACATCTTCACGCTGCCGGGTTCGCTGGCCGGCCTGCCCGGCATGAGTGTGCCGGTGGGCTTTGGCGAAGGCGGCATGCCGGTGGGCCTGCAGCTGCTGGGCAACTATTTCAAGGAAGGCCAGCTGCTGCATGCCGCGCATGCGCTGCAGCAGGCCACCGACTGGCACCGTGCCAGCCCGGTCAGCCGCCCGTTCTGAATCCAACCGAATCGCATTCACATGGCAAACAGCAAACTCGTGCGCGGCTATGAGGTCGTGATCGGCCTGGAAAACCACGTCCAGCTCTCCACGCAGAGCAAGATCTTCAGCGGTTCGTCGACCGCCTTCGGCGCCGCACCCAATACCCAGGCCTCGCCGGTGGACCTGGCGCTGCCGGGCACGCTGCCGGTGCTGAACCGCGCGGCGGTGGAGCGTGCCATCCGCTTCGGCCTGGCGGTCGGCGCCAAGGTGGCGCCGCTGTCGATCTTCGCGCGCAAAAACTATTTCTACCCCGACCTGCCCAAAGGCTACCAGATCAGCCAGTTCGAGATCCCGGTGGTGCAGGGTGGCCAGGTGGAGTTCTTCGTCGGCGAGGAAAGGAAGACGGTGCGCCTGACCCGCGCCCACCTAGAGGAAGACGCGGGAAAAAGCCTGCACGAGGACTACCACGGCCAGACCGGCATCGACCTGAACCGCGCCGGCACGCCGCTCTTGGAAATCGTCTCCGAGCCCGACATGCGCTCGGGCGCCGAGGCCGCCGAATACGCCAAGACCCTGCACGCCCTGGTGATGTGGCTGGGCATCTGCGACGGCAACATGCAGGAAGGGTCGTTCCGCTGCGACGTCAACGTCTCGGTGCGCCGCCCCGGCGAACCCTATGGCACGCGCCGCGAAATCAAGAACCTGAACAGCTTCCGCTACCTGCTGCAGGCGGTCGATTTCGAGGTGAACTGGCAGATCGACCAGATCGAGGACGGCCTGCCCATCCAGCAGGCCACCGTGCTGTTCAACCCCGACACGGGCGAGACCCGCGCGATGCGCAGCAAGGAAGACTCGGCCGACTACCGCTACTTCCCCGACCCCGACCTGCCGCCGCTGGTGATTGCGAATGACTGGGTGGAGCGCGTGCGCGGTGAGATGCCCGAGCTGCCGGCCGTGATGGCCGCCCGCTTCCAGAACGAGGACGGCCTGCCCGCCTACGACGCCGCCATGATGACGGCCAGCTTGGCCCTGGCGCGCTTCTACGAGGCGGCCAAGGCGCTGGGCGCTCAACCGAAGCTGGTCGCCAACTGGCTGATGGGCGAGGTGTCGCGCCGCCTCAACAGCGAGGAGCGCAGTATCGAGTCCAGCCCGGTGAGCGCCGCGCAACTGGCGGCGCTAATCCTGCGCATCCAGGACGGCACGGTCTCGAACAATGCCGCCAGGCAGGTGTTCGACAGCCTCTGGAACGCAGAAGGCTCGGACGTGGACGCGCTGATCGAGTCCAAGGGTCTGAAGCAGATGAGCGACACCGGCGAGCTCGAACGCATCCTCGACGAGGTGCTGGCCGCCAACGCCAAGTCGGTCGAGGAGTTCCGCGCCGGCAAGGAAAAGGCCTTCAACGCGCTGGTGGGCCAGGCCATGAAGGCCACCAAGGGCAAGGCCAATCCGACGCAGGTCAACGAGCTGCTGAAGAAGAAGCTGGGCTGACCCGCTTTCGGCATCGCATGGCGCGCTCCAGGCTGATCCCTGACAACTTCACGCTGGCCCTGGCCGGCACCGTGACGCTGGCCAGCCTGTTTCCGGTGTCTGGGGCATGGGCCGGCCTGTTCGAGCAGATCACGACCGCCGCGATCAGCCTGCTGTTCTTCCTGCACGGCGCCAAGCTGTCGCGCCAAGCGGTCATCGCGGGCATCGCGCACTGGCGCCTGCACCTGCTGGTGGTGGCCAGCACCTTTGCGGTCTTCCCGCTGCTGGGCTGGATGCTCAGGCCGCTGCTGCAGCCCTTGGTGACGCCCGAACTCTACATGGGTGTGCTGTTCCTTTGCGCGCTGCCGGCGACGGTGCAGTCGGCCATCGCCTTCACGGCCATGGCGCGCGGCAACATGCCCGCAGCCATCTGCAGCGCGTCGGGCTCGACCTTGATGGGCATCGTCATCACGCCCCTGCTGGTCAGCCTGCTGCTGTCGCGCCAGGCCCAGGCGAGCGACCCTTGGAGCGCCATAGGCCACATCACGCTGCAGCTGTTCGTGCCGTTCCTCGCCGGCCACCTGCTGCGTCCCTGGATCGGCAAGTTCGTGTTCCAGCGCGCGGCGGTGTTGAAGCTGGTCGACCAGGGCTCGATCCTGCTGGTCGTGTTCACGGCCTTCAGCGCCGCGGTGCGCGAAGGGCTGTGGCATCAGATGCCGCTGCGCTCGCTGTTGGGCCTGCTGGTGGTCTGCGCGGCCATCCTGACGATCGCCCTGGCCTTCACCACCTGGATCTCGCGCCGACTGGGCTTTTCCAAGGAGGACGAGATCACCATCGTCTTCTGCGGCTCCAAGAAAAGCCTGGCCAGCGGCGTGCCCATGGCCAAGGTGCTGTTTGCCTCGCACACCGTCGGCGTCATCGTGCTGCCGCTGATGCTGTTCCACCAGATGCAGCTGATGGTGTGCGCCGTGCTCGCGCAGCGCTACGCGCGCCGGCCACAGGTGGAGCCAAAGCCGCACGCCGTCGGCGCCACGGCGCATTGAGCTGCGCGGATCAGGACCTCAACGGATTGCAGCGGCGGTACTCGCCGCAGCCGCAGCGCCCGCATCCGGCGCCTCCAGGCTGCCCGGTGCGGCGCCGGCCCAGAGCTTCTTGAGCCGCGCCAGCTCGGCGTCGTAGAGGGCATTCACGCGCACCAGCTCGATGCGCTGGTTCTCGACCAGCTGCTTTTGCGCCTCGGTGGAGGCGTCGTTGCTGTCGATCTGCTGCTTGAGCTTGGACGGCAGGCTGCGGCCCTTGTAGAACTCGGCCTCGTCGTTCAGCGGCTTGCGCTCGGCCATCAGATCCTTGATGCGCCGCTCGGACGCCTGCATGGCGCGCTTCACGTCGTCCAGCGCGGCGTCCCTGGCGCGCTGGTGCGCTGCCTCGTTGGGGTAGCGCATCATCAGGTTGCGGTCACGCCGGATCGCATCGTTGCGAGCGGACCGCTCGGCCGCCTGCTTGCGCTCCAGCTGCTCCTTGGCGGCCTTTTCCTCGGGCGACAGCGCGGGCGGCAGCACGGAGCGCAGGGAGCCGTCGGAATTCAGCACCCGCTGCTCGCGCGCATTGCAATCGACGATGGGACGATCGGAGGTCAAGCGCTTGCCGTCGGCGGTCGTGCAGCTGTAGATGCCGCCCGAAGGCGCGGGCGCTTGCGGCATTGCCGCGGCGCAGGCAAAGCACAGTCCGGCGCTGAGCGCGCGGGGCAGCAATGGGCTGGACAACTTGTACATCAGACTCCGTAGCGATCTCGATAAGCCTGTACGGCCGTCGAATACGAAGCAACTTCACTGTTGCTGGCTGTTTGCAAGTATTGCAGCAAATCCGACAAGCCAGCAATCGCGCAAACTGAAAGCTTCAGCTGATCGCTGACATATTGCACGGCCGACCAGGGCATGTCGACGCCCTGCTCGGCCGCCTTCTCCTGGCGGTCCAGTGCAATGGCCACGGCGCAAGGCGTGGCACCGGCCGCCTGGATCATCGCAATCGACTCGCGCACCGAGGTGCCGGCGGAAATCACGTCATCAATGATCAGGACACGGCCCTTGACCGGCGCGCCCACCAGGGTGCCGCCCTCGCCGTGGTCCTTGGCCTCCTTGCGGTTGTAGGCAAAGGGCTTGTTGTGCCCGCGCCGCGCCAGCTCGACCGACACCGCCGCCGCCAGGGTGATGCCCTTGTAGGCGGGTCCGAAGATCATGTCGAACTGCAGGCCGCTGGCCAGCAGGCTGTCGGCATAGAAGCCGGCCAGCCGGCCCAGCTTGGCGCCGTCGTCGAACAGGCCGGCATTGAAGAAGTAAGGGCTCAGGCGCCCGGCCTTGGTCTTGAACTCGCCAAAGCGCAACACCCCCGACTGCACGGCAAAGGCCACGAATTCCTGGGCGATGGCGGGGGAGGCGGTACTGACGGTCATGGTTCACTCGATGGGCAAAAGAATTGGGGCATTCTAGGACGCAGCCTTTCGGCCCGGCTGCGATACTGCGCGCTTCTATCACCCTCTTTCATCACGCTGTGCGCTTCATCACTGCCAACCTCAACGGCATACGCTCTGCCGCCACCAAGGGCTTTTTCGACTGGCTCGAGCAGCAACAGGCCGACGCGGTCGGCGTGCAGGAAGTCAAGGCGCAGACCGACGTCGTGCAAGGCACCTTCGACCAGGCAGGCGACCTGCAGGGCCATTTCCACTACGCCGAGAAAAAGGGCTATTCGGGCGTCGGCCTGTACGTGAAGGAGACCCCCAGCGACATCATCACCGGCGTCGGAGTCGACGAATTCGACCAGGAAGGCCGCTGGATAGAGAAACGTTTCGACAAGCCCGGCCGCAAGCTCAGCCTGATCAGCTGCTACTTTCCCAGCGGCTCCAGCGGCGAGGAGCGCCAGGAGGTCAAGTTCCGCTTCCTGGACATGCTCTACCCCCATCTGCTGGCGCTGAAGGCCGAGCGCGAGTTCATCCTCGTCGCCGACGTCAACATCGCCCACAAGGAAATCGACCTGAAGAACTGGAAGGGCAACCTGAAGAACAGCGGCTTCCTGCCCGAGGAACGCGCCTGGATGACCAAGCTGCTCGACGATGGCGGCCTGGTCGACGTGTTCCGCACCCTGAACGACCGCGCCGAGCAATACACCTGGTGGAGCAACCGCGGCCAGGCCTGGGCCAAGAACGTGGGCTGGCGTCTGGACTACCACCTGGCCACGCCCGGCGTGGCGGCGCTGGCCCGGCGCGAGGCCATCTACCTGGCACAGCGCTTCTCGGACCATGCGCCCTTGACGGTGGACTACGACCTCAAGCTCTGAATGCGAAGCGAGGCGAGGTCCGCAAAACCGGCGCAGCCCGCGTCATGGTTCTGCCACCTTGCGCCGCCAATAATGTGCATCCCAATCCTGGAGGAGACTTGTCATGAAGCGATTTCTCGCCGTATTCACCATCAACGTCGAAAAGATGGCTGCATTCCAGCAAAGCGCGGATGTGCAGCAGCGCAGCCAGGAAGGCGTCGCGGCCTGGCATCAGTGGATGGCCGATCATGCGGCCGTGGTCGTCGACGCGGGCGGCCCTCTGAGCCGCACCTTGGCCGTGAGCGCCGCCGGCATTGCCGATGCGAGAAACAATCTCGGCGGCTACCTGGTGGTGCAGGCCGAATCGCAGGCGGCCGCAGCGCAGCTGTTCGTCAACCATCCCAGCTTCGCCATCTTCCCCGGCGAAGGCGTGGAGGTCATGGAAATCCTGCCCATCCCCGGCAAGTAAAACGGCCGCAACGCCTCACCGCACCGCCAAGGTATAGCCCATGCCGGCCTTGGCGGTCGGGTACACACCGTAGTCGCAGCTGAAAACCGTCCATGCCAGGGTGGTATCGGCTGCGTCGGTGCTCGAAGTCCAGTAGAACTGGAATCCGACCATGTTGGTGAAGACGCTGGGCTGCGAGCTGATGCCCGCGGTGTTGCTGACGAAGCTTTCGTCGAAGTAGTCCGCATGGTTGTTGATGCCGCGGTCCTGCAGGCTCAGCATCTCCTTGCGATTGGGCATGCGCCAGCTGCCCGCCTTGGACCCGTCGCTGAGGCCGCACTGCCCGCTGGCCAGCGCGTTGACGGCCGCCACCGCGCCCGCCCAGGTCTGCTGAATGCAGCTGGCGTGCTTGAGCCAGACCAGTCCCGTCACGGTGTCGGTCACCGTGCCGTCGCCGTTGTCGCGCATGCGCGGGTACGTCAGGGGCGTCCCGATTTGCAGGCTGCCGTCGTCGCCCTTGGCGAAGGGCGCATAAGCGCCCGTCGCGGGCAGCTTGACGACCGCACCGCTGCCGCCCCTCACGGCCCAGATGGCGTTCTTGGACGTGGCCATCAGGTTGCTCGTGCTGTCATTGACGTAGCTGCCGTCGCCCATGCGTACCACCCAGGCATTCGTGGTGCCTTCCTGACCGCCGAAATAGGCTGTCGAGGTCCAGTACAAGCCGGCCGAGACCTTGCTGAACGGATGCCCGACCGTCAGCGCCGGGCTGCTGGCCGATACATCGACCAGGCTTTCCAATTCCACGACATTGGGCAGCCGCCATTGGCCTGCCATCGAGCCGTCGCTCAATCCGCAGGCGCCGCTGGCCAACTGCTGGACCATGGCCACGGCATTGGCCCATACGTCGGGGGCGAGGCAGCCTGCGTTTTTCAGCCAGACCAGCCCTGTCAGGCGGTCGGTGATGGTGCCGTCCTGGTTGTCCGCAAAGCGCTGGGCAGGCCAGGCGGCGCCCTTGTGCAGCGATCCGTCGTCCCCGCTTGCATAGCTGCTCGCCTGGCCCGATGCCGCCAGGCCGATCGGTGCATTCGAACCGTCGTAGGCCTGGAAGTTCGCTCCGGTGATGGAATTGCCGGGCGTCGAGTTGTAGTTGATGACCGTGTACGTCATCGGGGAGCCTCCATTGGGATTGGAGAAGTTCCCATTGAATCCGGCCCTGGACACGGCGGCGCCGATGGCCCCGATGGGCAGCGTCCAGTTGCTGGGCAGGGGGTTCCATTGATAGGCCGCCGTGCTCCAGGCAGGATCGGAGGCCATCACCGGAATGAACGCCGTGCCGGGCATGCTGGCCCAGATCTGGTAGTTTTCAGCGCAATTGGTGCAATCCGTCGGGAGATAGGCCCCCAGACCTGAAAACGAATAGTGTCCATTGGCATCGGTGGTCGTCGATGCATAAAACGTGGACGGATTCGAATTGGTGTTCACCATCGACACGGTGACACCCGCCATGGGCTGCCCGTTGAGCGTGACCGTGCCGCTCACCGAATTGGGCGGCACGACACCGTTGTTGTTCGACGCGGCGCCGCTGCCGCCAGCGCCACCCCCGCCGCCGCAAGCGCCCAGCAAACCGGCCGTGCAGGCCAGCACAACAGCCAACCGGCAAAGGCCTGGACGAAAGACAAACCCCATGATGCAAACCCTGAAAAACCCAAAACAAGTGCCGGGCCACCGGCCACCATCGGCCGCAACCGACGCACAAGGCTAATGGACTCCTCGGACGGCACGAATGCCGCGCCAGCCGGATCCAGGCGCTGGCGTGAATTTGTTGGCGCTTTGACCGGCATCAGGCCGGCCGTGGCGCATTCACGCCCTCCTTGAGGTGTCGCAAGCGCAAGGAAATTCACACAAGGCCTGGAAATATCGAACACCGACAAGGGGATCACGGAACTGTCACATAGGCGTGATTTAGCGTTTGTACGATCTGCGCACTCTTCATTCAAAGTCCACCCATGCTCGAAGTCTCCGAATATCTGCAAGATTGCCGGCCGCGCTTTCGCGAACCGAGCACGGCCGATCTTTGCATTCCCGTTCCGTTCGTGACCACCGAACAGACGAACGACCAGGTCATGCAGGTGTTCGCGCACCACCATGATCTGATCAGCCTGCCGGTGGTCGAGAGTTCGAAGCCGATCGGCCTGATCAACCGCAACATCTTCCTCTCGCAGATGAGCAAGCCCTTTCACAAGGAGCTTTACAACCGCAAGAGCTGCATCGCCTTCATGGACAAGGAGCCCCTGGTCGTCGAGTCGGACCTGAGCATCGAGGCGCTGACCTTCAGGACCGTGGAATACGGCGAGAAGGCGCTGACCGACGGCTTCATCGTCACGCGCCAGGGCCAGTTCCTCGGCGTGGGGCATGGCCTGCAACTGATGCGCGTGGTCGCCGAAGTGCAGGCCTCGCGCAACCGCCAAATCATGCACAGCATCGACTACGCGAGCGTCATCCAGCGCTCGATGCTGCGCACGTCGCGAGAAGCGCTGGACCAATCGGGCCTGGACGCCGACCTGGTCTGGCAGCCGCGCGACGTGGTGGGCGGGGATTTCTATCATTTCTCCCACCTGCCCGACGGCTGGTTTGCCACGATCGCGGACTGCACCGGCCACGGGGTGCCCGGCGCGTTCATGACCCTGATCGCCTCGACCACGCTGAACAAGGCCATCGAGCAGATCGGCCCGAACGATCCGGCCAGGCTGCTGGGCAGCGTCAACCGCAGCATCAAGCAGATGCTGGGCCAGACCCAGGGACAGATCCAGGGGCAGGACCCGACGACCGGCTCGGACGACGGCATGGACGCGGCCTGCTTCTGGTTCGACAAGAACACGCGCCAAATTTTCTTTGCAGGCGCAAAGGCTGCGCTGTTCGTGCTCCATCCCGGCCAGGCCGGCGTGGAGATGCTCGACGGCGACCGCAAGGGGGTGGGCTATGTGGACAGCGACTTCGACTTTGCCTGGCAGAACCGGCACGTCCAGTTGCAGCGCGGCAGCCTGCTGTTCGCCACCACCGACGGCCTGATCGACCAGATCGGCGGCGCCAAGGCGCTGGCGTTCGGCAAGCGCCGGATCCGCGACATCCTGATTGCCCACCGCGACGCGCCGGCTGCCGACATCAACCGCGCCATGCAACTCGAACTGCGGCAGTGGCAAGGCGAGCAGGCACGCCGCGACGATGTCACTTTCTTTTGTATTCGCGTCTAGGAGCGCACTGAATGGCGACCTCGCCCATCATTTCCGAATATGGGGCCTTTTTTGAGCTGGCCCGCAAGCATCGCGTGATCTTCTATTACGTCGGCTATTTCTCGCAGAACATCATCGCGGCGATGGCCGAGGCCGTGAAGCTGCAACTGGAAATCAGCGGCGTCACCGGACCCGACCGGCGCAAGCTTTTCTCGTCCTTCGTGGAGATGGCCCAGAACATCATCCACTACTCGGTCGACGCGCTGACGCCGCCCAGCCTGCGAAACGGCGAGTTGCGCCATGGCTCCGTCTGCATCATCGAGCACCAGGGACGCCATTTGCTGCTGTGCGCCAACCCGATCGAGACCTCGGTCGCTGAAGATCTGCGCGTCAAGCTGGAGACCTTGCACGGCATGAGCACGGAAGAAATCAAGCAGGCCTACAAGGACCTGCTTCGCTCCGAAACGCCGGAAGGCAGCAAAGGAGCAGGTATCGGATTCCTCACCATGGCGCGCGACGCCAGTGAACCTCTGGCGTTCGATATCCAATTGGCAGACGGGATCGAGAACACGGCCGTGTTCTACCTGATGACCACGATCTGACATCCACGCCAACCCATCACCGAGATCACAGATGGACAATCTGTTTATTGCCGCGACCCCCAGCTCACCCGAGGTGGACTTCAAGTTCGACCAGCACCGGCTCAGTCTTCGCGGAGAGTCCTACCCCGAGAACGCCGCAGCGTTCTATGGCGACATCATCGAACAGCTGCGCGGCTACCTCGCAAGCTGCAGCCGTCAGCAGATTGCGCTGCACATCGCGCTGGCCTATTTCAACAGCTCCAGCACCAAGATGCTGTTCAACATCATCGAGGCCTTGAATCATGCGGTCGAAACTGGCAATACCGTCATCGTTCACTGGTTCCATGACGAAGAAGACGACACCATGCTGGAATTCGGCCAGGATCTCCGCGCCGATTTCCCGGCCATTGAATTCATCACCGAAGCCGTCAAGTCGGGTTGAGCCCGCGTCGATGAGCCAACCCCCGGATCTGTTCGACGGAGAGAGCCGCGCCCTCTCCGTCGCGAAGACCATCTTCAACGATGCCCAGGCCGATGTCGACCGGCATCGCAATGCACTGGGGGAGTTGATCACGGCCTATGAGCGGCTGCTGCGCGAGACCCGGCGGCTGGTGCGGCGCAGCGACCGGGAAGAGCTCGAAATGAACCGACTCAACCAGCGCCTGCACGACCTGGCCACCGAGCTCGAATACCGCGCCACCCACGACTCGCTGACCGGCGTGCTGAACCGCGCCGCCATCATCGGACTGTCCAACCAATACCTGGTCAAGGACAGCATCTCGCTGGTGGTGCTGGACATCGACCATTTCAAGCGCATCAACGACAGCTTCGGCCATCCGATCGGCGATCGGGTGATCTGCGGCGTGGTCGACAGGCTCCAGGACGTGGTGTCGGATTCGGGCCAGATCGGGCGCGTCGGCGGCGAGGAGTTCACCGTGCTGCTGCCGCGCATGGACGGCGACGCCGCGGCGGCATTGGCCGAGCGCCTGCGCATGGCCGTGGTCGAGCACGATTTCGGACTGCCCGACGGCAGCCGTGTCAGCGCCAGCTTTGGCGTGAGCTGGCTGCCCCAGGGCGGCGGTTTCGACGAGGCCTACACCCGGGCCGACGAAGCCCTGTATGCCGCCAAGCGCGCGGGCCGCAACCAGGTGGTCCGGGCGGAGCGCTTGTCCTGAGTCTGTCGCGCAGTGGATATTGAGAAGTCAGGATACCCAGTGAAGCGTTTCGACCTTTCCAAGCTTCGAATCTGGCCGCGCCTGGTGCTGTCCTTCACCGTGTTGCTGCTGTTTTCGCTTCTGCTGGCCGGACTGTCGCTGTACCGCCTGAACGAGCTCTCCAACAATTTCACCGAGGAGATGGGCCAGCTGAACCTGGATCGCGAAACCATTGATGAGATTCGCGACAGCTCGGAAGACGCCGCGCGCAAGCTGCCGGTCCTGCTCGGCGCCTCGCCGGAAGAGCGCGAATCGGTCTACGCCGAAATCAATGACGCCAACCACAACCTGGACCGGGTGCTGACGCGCCTGTCCGGCGGCCCCACCACGGCCGAGCAGCTCCACGCAATCGAAGGCGTTCGCGCCGGCCTGGCGTCCTACCGCGAACTCGTCAAGGCCACGATCCGGCTGATCGAGACCGGTGAAAACAAGAAGGCCCTGCATCTGCTGGGCGGCAAGACGGAAGCCACGCTGGTCGATTTGACGCGCGCCATCCGCGACCTCTCCGCGGCCAGCCAGATTGCCGCCATCGAGCGCGCCAAGGTGGTGCGCGACGAAATCCAGCAAGACCGCGTCTCGGTCGGCATCCTGTGCGTAGTGATCTTCAGCATTGGCTGCACGCTGGCGTGGCTGGTCACGCGCAGCATCGTGGTGCCGCTCGCGCGCACCGAACAGGGCGCGCGCCGCATTGCAACGGGCGACTACGCGTTCCGCATCGACGCCGGCGGCGCGGCCGAACTGGGCCGTCTGGCATCGGCCATGAACGTGATGGCGCAGGCGGTAGCCGAGCGCGAGGACTCGCTGTTCAAGATGTCCAATCTGGACGTGCTGACCGAATTGCCGCTGCGCAACCAGTTCATCGTCCAGAGCCACGCGCTCCTGGCCAGGCTGGTCAAGGCCAAGCGCGTCGCCGTGGTGATCTGTATGGACGTGGACCGCCTCAAGAACGTCAACAACATCCTGGGCTTCGAGGCGGGCGACGCGCTGATCTGCGGCACGGCGCAGCGCTTGCGCGAGCTCTTCAATTCGGATGCCTGCGTGGGCAGGCTGGCCGGCGGCACCTTCATTGCGACCGTCGGCATCGACAACGCGGCCGGAGCGGAACTGGTGGCCGAGCGCGTGCAACGGGAGCTCAACACCAAGCTCGTGTGGGAGCATCAGCCGCTGGACCTGTCCGTTTCCATCGGCATGGCGCTCTTTCCGGCCCATGCGATGGACATGGACCTGCTGCTGCGCCGCGCCGAGCATGCCATGTTCGAATCCAAGCGGCAGCGGCTCCATGCCACCCTCTACAGCGCCAAGCTGGAGGAGTCGCGCCTCGACCACCTGAGCCTGCTGTCGGACCTGCAGGAAGCCATCGCGAACAATCATCTCAAGCAGTTCCTGCAGCCCAAGATCTCGCCCTTCGACCGCACCATGCACGGCGCCGAAGCGCTGGTGCGCTGGCACCATCCGGTGCGCGGCTGGCTATCGCCAGCTGAATTCATTCCGTTTGCCGAGAACACCGGACGCATCCGGCAGGTGACGCAATGGATGCTGGAGCATGCGGTCCAGACGCTGGCCGACTGGCAGCAAAAGGGCCTGAACTGCAGCGTGGCCGTGAACGTCTCCACGCTGGATCTGCAAGACCCGATGCTGCCGGCACGGGTGAACCACTTGCTGAAGAAATTCAACGTGGCGCCCTCCATGCTGCAGCTCGAGCTGACGGAGTCGGGCCTGATGGCCGGCGGCGACGACCCCATCCGCGTCATGCACGGCCTCAACGAAATCGGCGTGAAGCTGGCCATCGACGATTTCGGCACCGGCCAATCCTCGCTCGCCTATCTGCAGCTGCTGCCGGTGCACGAACTCAAGATCGACCGCAGCTTCGTCGACGGCGTGAACCGCGACGCGCGGCGCCAGGACCTGCTGAAGTCCATCGTCGACCTGGGACACAGCCTGGGCCTGACGGTGACCGCCGAAGGGGTGGAGAACGAGGCCGAGCTGGAAGTCCTCAAGGCCGTCGGATGCGACCTGGTGCAGGGCTATCACATCGCCAAGCCCATGAGCAGCGATGCACTGGCGCACTGGATGGAAGGGGTCGCCAAATCACCGGCGCCCCAGGCTGACGACTACGCCTGCCTCTGAACTCCCCGCGGAGGTCCGGGCCGCCACCGGCCCGGTCAGCTGGCCTTGGCCAGCGGTGCGACATGGCAGGCGCAGGCCTCGCCGTGCGCGGCCGACACCAACTCGGTCAGGATGCCGCAGCGGTGCCCCAGGTGCTGGGCGTCGCAGCGGCTCTTCAACATTTCCAGCTGCGCTTCGAGCGCCCGCATGCTTTGCAGGCGCGCGCGCACCTTGGCAAGCTGGGCGTCGATCAGGACGTCGACCCGCGCCAGCGCCTCGACGTCCTGGGTCTGCAGGCTGTCGAGGAGCAGGGTGATGTCGGCCAGTGGCATGTCGAGCGCGCGGCAATGGCGGATGAAGGACAGACGCTCCAGGTGCGCCTGGCTGTAGTCGCGGTAGCCGTTGTCGCTGCGCGCCGGGCCGGGCAGCAGCCCGGACTTTTCGTAAAAACGAATGGTCTCGATGTCGACCCCCGTGGCCTTGCCCAGTTCACCAATGCGCATACCGACTCCAGATCGAGAAATCCCCTGCCGGCAAGCATATCGCGCTTGACTCTGGAGTGGCTACAGGGACTCAAATAGCCCCATGACACAGACGCACGCCTCCACCTGCAGCGGCCACCCTGGCGGCAAGCACGCCCCCCATGCCCACCACGGCCACGAGGCCCACGCGCATGGCCCTCGTGCCCATGGCTCCTCCTGCTCGCACGAGCACCATGGACACGATCACGGGCACGGCCACCAGCACGACCGCGGTCACGACGACCAGCATGGTCATTCCCATCGCCATGGGCACGCCCGTGCACAGGAACATGCGCATGGTCATGACCACGCAACCGCCTGCTGCGGCCACGGCAAGGCGGCAACCGCGGCCGCGCCGCCCGCGCCACTGGCCGAAGGTGCGCAGCGCAGCCGCTTCTTCATTGCCGGCATGGACTGCCCGACCGAGGAGGCCCTGCTGCGCAAGAGCCTGGGCAAGGTCGACGGCGTGCAATCGCTGCATTTCGATTTGCTGGGCCGGGTCCTGAGCGTGGACCACCAGCTGCCCGACCTGGCCGCCCTGCACGCGGCGATCCAGCACGCCGGCATGACATCCGAGCTGCTGGGCGACGACCGCGCGGCACCCGCCGCCCTCGACGCCCCGGCCGTGCCCCTGTCGCTGCGCTGGCGCATGGGCCTGGCCGGCCTCGCCGCCGTCGGCGCGGAAGCCTGGGCCTACAGCGTCGGCAATGACCAGGCGGCCGGCGTGATCGCCTTGTCGCTGACCGCCGTGCTGCTGGGCGGACTGCCCACGCTGCGCAAGGGCTGGATCGCGCTGCGCAGCCTGACGCTGAACATCCACCTCTTGATGAGCCTGGCCGTGACGGGCGCGCTGGCCCTGGGCCAGTGGCCCGAGGCGGCCATGGTGGTGTGGCTGTTCGGACTGGCCGAGATGCTGGAGGCGCTGAGCCTGGAGCGGG
This sequence comes from Burkholderiaceae bacterium, assembly GCA_019234815.1. GTDB lineage: Bacteria > Pseudomonadota > Gammaproteobacteria > Burkholderiales > Burkholderiaceae_C > JAFALA01. The sequence continues at coordinate 19,933 of JAFALA010000124.1, forward strand.
CCCGCAAGGCCATACGCGCGCTGACCGAGCTGGCGCCCGAAACCGCCTGGGTGCGCCAGGACGACGGCAGCTGGGTGGAAGCGCCCAGCCAGACGGTCGTGGTCGGCGCCATCGTGCGGGTCCGCGCAGGTGAGCGCGTGGCGCTGGACGGCGTCGTGCTGGAAGGCGCATCGAGCGTCAACCAGGCCGCCATCACCGGCGAGAGCATGCCCGTGGCCAAGGCGCCCGGCGACAGCGTGCTGGCCGGCTCGGTCAACGAGCTGGGCGTGCTGGAACTGCGCGTCAGCGCGCCGGCCTCGGACTCCATGCTGGCGCGCATGGCGCGCTCGGTGCAGGAGGCGCAGTCGCAGCGCGCGCCCACGCAGCGTTTCGTCGACCGTTTCGCGCGCGTCTACACCCCCATCGTCGTGGGCCTGGCCGTGCTGCTGGCGCTGGTGCCGCCGCTGCTGCTGAGCCAGGCCTTCGGCCCCTGGATCTACAAGGCGCTGGTGATGATGGTGATCGCCTGCCCCTGCGCGCTGGTGATCTCCACGCCGGTGACCGTGGTCAGCGCGCTCACCGCGGCGGCGCGGCGCGGCGTGCTGATCAAGGGCGGCGTCCACCTGGAGCAGGCGCGCCTGATCCGCTGCATCGCGCTCGACAAGACCGGCACCCTGACCGAGGGCCGGCCCAGCCTGGTCGGCCTGGAATCGTTCGACGCCGCGAACAGCGAAGCCACGCTGCTGCGCCACGCGGCCAGCCTGAACGCGGCATCCAGCCACCCGATCGCCTCGGCGCTGCTGAAGGCGCAGTCCGACGCGAGCGAAGCCTCGGCCGGGCTGCTGCCGGTGCAGGACTTCCTGACCCTGCCGGGCCGAGGCGTGCAGGCGCAGATCGGCCAGCAGGTCTGGCGCATCGGCAACAAGGACCTGGCCTTGCAGCACTCCGACGAGCCGCGCACCCGCCCGGAACTTCACACCACCGCCAGCGGCTGGGAGAGCCTCGGGCACACGGTGCTGTGGCTGCTGTGCGAGACGCGCGTGATGGGCCTGCTGGCCGTCAGCGACACGGTGCGCGAGCACAGCCAGGACGTCGTCAGCACCCTGCAGACCATGGGCGTGCAGGTGCTGATGCTCAGCGGCGACCACCGTGCCAGCGCCCTGGCGATCGGCCGCCAGGTGGGCCTGAGCGAGGCGCACATCGAGGCGCCGCTGCTGCCCGACGCCAAGCTGCAGGCCATCAGCCGCTGGCGCGAGCGCCTGCAGCCGGGCGAGCGCATCGCCATGGTCGGCGACGGCATCAACGACGCGCCGGCCCTGGCCCGCGCCGACGTCGGCATCGCCATGGGCGCCTCCGGGACGGCCGTGGCCATCGAGACCGCCGACGTGGCCCTGCTGCAGGACGACCTGCGCCGCCTGCCTGAACTGATCCAGATCTCGCGCCGCGCTGCGCGCGTGCTGTGGCAGAACATCAGCATCGCGCTGGGCCTGAAGGTCGCCGTGCTGGCGCTCACGCTGATGGCCATGGGCTCGCTGTGGCTGGCCGTGTTCGCCGATGCCGGTGCAGCCCTGCTGGTGGTGCTCAACGGCCTGCGCCTGCTGCGCAGCCCGGCCGTGGCGGCCTCTTGAAACCATCCTGAAGCGCTGAGGCGCACGCGCCCGGCTTGGCCAGCCGGTGTGTCTTTCAGCACGCTGGTAGGAACCCCCAGGCGGGTGAACGGGCTGGGCGGCGACAATTGCCCCCATCCTCATCCACAAGACGCGAGAGATATTCGTGAGCACTCCCTCCAGCCTGGCCGCACCCGGCCAGGTCCCCCATGCCGCCACCCACAGCGGCACCAAGCAACCCGCCGGCCTGAAGGTCATCTTCTTCACCGAGATGTGGGAGCGCTTCAGCTATTACGGCATGCGCGCCCTGCTGGTGCTGTACCTGGTCAACAAGCTCGGCTATGAGCGCAGCGACGCGCTGACCCTCTATGGCATCTACACCGGCCTGGTCTACCTCACCCCCATGATCGGCGGCGCCCTGGCCGACCGCTACCTGGGCAAGCGCCGCGCCGCCGTGATCGGCGGGCTGGTGATGACGCTCGGGCACTTCGCCATGGCCTTCGAGCCGCTGCTGCACATGGCCCTGGGCCTGCTGATCGTCGGCAACGGCTTCTTCAAGCCCAACACCACCAGCATGGTGGGCGAGCTGTACGACGGCGAGGACGACCCCCGACGCGCCGGCGGCTACTCGATCTTCTACATGGGCATCAACGTCGGCGCCTTCCTGGCCCCGGTCGTGGCCGGCACGCTGGGCGAGAAGCTCGGCTGGCATTTCGGCTTCGGCGCCGCCGGCATCGGCATGACGCTGGGCCTGATCCAGCTGCTGTGGGGCCAGCGCCTGCTGGGCCGCGCCGGCCTGATGCCGCACCAGGAGCCCTTGAGCCTGCGCGACGCCCCCACCATCCTGGGCTGGGCCGGCGCCTGCGTTGCGCTGGTCTTTGGCGTGCTGAACAGCTGGAGCGTGATCGGCCCCTGGCACAGCGGCCTGGCCACGCCGGTGCGCGCGCTGGTGGACGTGGGCGTGATGGTGGCCCTGCTGGCCTACATCGCCCGGCCCGACAAGGACGCGCAGCATGCACCGCTGACCGCCGCCGACTGGGGCCGCGTGGCCGGCATCGGCATCGTGATGCTGTTCGTGATCGCCTTCTGGACCGGCTTCGAGCAGGCCGGCGGCACCATGACCCTGTTTGCCGACACCAAGACCGAGCGCGAGCTGCTGGGCATCACCATTCCCGCCTCGCTGTTCCAGTCCATCAACCCCTCGGTGATCGTGCTGCTGGCGCCGCTGTTTTCCATCCTCTGGACCCGCATGGACCAGAGCCGCTGGGCCCTGTCCGACGTCGCCAAGCAGGCGTTGGGCATGATCGTGCTGGGTCTGGGCTTCCTCGTCATGGCCGAGGCGCAGTCCCTGGCCGACCTGCACGGCAAGGTCGGCCCGCAATGGCTGGCCATCGTCTACGTGATCCACACCATCGGCGAGCTGATGCTGTCGCCGGTGGGCCTGTCCATGGTGTCGCGCATTGCGCCGGTCCGCCTGGCCGCCCTGCTGATGGGCGTCTGGTTCCTGGCCAATGCCGCCGCCAACTACCTGGCCGGCGTCATGGAACACCTGCTGGACGGCAGCGGCATGCCGCTGTACCCCTTCCTGGCCGGCCTGTCGATCGGCTCGGGCGTGCTGCTCTTGCTGCTCACGCCGCTGCTGAACCGCCTGATGGGCTTGCACAAGCGCGCCTGAACGGCGCCAATGGCCCCCGCCCGGACGGGCCGGGGCCATTTCACTCGTCCAGCAGCGCCAGCTGAAATCCCCTCGGCAGACTGCCATTGCGATGCAGGCGCCGCATCGCCGCCTCCACGGCGGCTTGCACGCTTTGGCGCCGGGCCTGCGGCGCCATGGTGACGGTTGCCGTCACCATGGCCTGGTCTTCGGCACCGCGCGTGAACATCGGTCGATATGCACCACCGCCCCCGCCTTGGCTCAGCACCTGCGCCACGCCGGGGACGGTGCTCAAGCTCTGCGCAATGATCCAGTCCTGGATGCTGCGCACGTCGGACGCGCTGTAATTTTCCGGACCCGTCACACGGTAGCGCAGCACCTCGATGTCGCCCCGTGCGCCTTGAACTCCCGAGAGTTCGGCACTCTCGAACCCACGCAACAGGTGCATCGCTGACGCACCTGTCAGGGCCAGCAAGCCGGCCATCAGGCCGGCAAAGGTCGCGGCATGTACGCTCAACCCTTGGAGACGTAGAGCTTGCAACATCGCATCTCCTGTTCTGCGCCGTCCGCGCCGACTACCAGTGCCAGATGATGTCGCCCGACAGGATGGTGACTTCCTTCCGGTTGGGCGCAATGCCGGCGTTCGAGTTGCCGTTGAAGGCCGGAACGCCTGCGTGGTAGTAGGCGATTTCAGGACGCACCTCGATCTGCGGAGAGAACCAGTGCTGCCAGCCGAGCGCGAAGTTCTTGTACGTGGTGGCCGTACCGGTGCGCTGGCCTTGCGGGTCCTTGTAGATTTCAGGACGGATCGAGAAGTTGTTCAGCGGATCCGGCGAGTAATTCAGATAGGCCACCAGGCCGGTCGCGTCCGCCTTGCAGGTCAGGACGTTGGGGTTGGAGCAGAGCGCCCAATTCGGCGCGTTATAGGGCATGAAATACGAGGAGAACGGCGCGCCGCCATGGGCGTAGACGTTCTGCACCACTGCGTTGTTGCCGTTGGGCACATTGTTCTGGTGCTCGTTGTACATCTCCACCGAGATGTGCCACTTGTCATCGAACTGGTGATAGAACGTGGCGCCGTACCACTGCAGGTTGTTGTAGCCGTACTCGCCGCTGTTGATGCCGTTCGCGCACAGGTTCACGTCGGTCTTGCCGTCGGTGGAATTCCAGCGTCCGCACAGGGTGTAGGTCGGCATGGAACCGGGGTCGACCTTGAAGGTGGCGCCCGGATAGATCGGGTTCACATTGCCGTTGACGCCGTTCGGAAAGGGGTTCACCTCGGTCTGCGTCAGGTGGTTCGGCATGGCCTCCGTCCCCACCGCCACGCCGGCCTGGAGGATCCAGTTCGGGTTCAGCGCCAGCGAGGCCATGACGCCGGTATTGGTGTAGTTGTCATACGTGTACGTCATCGAATGCGAGTACATGTAGTTATTGGGCGCCAATTGCGCCTCGATATCTGGCAGGGAAATATAGCGGCCGACGCGGATCATCAAGCCTTCCGCAACCTGCGGAATGAACAACTCACCGTACAGCATCGGAAAATCCATGCCGTAACCCGCGTTGTGCTGCAGCAATTGATAACTATCAAGACCAAAGGCAGTGGTATAGCGATAGTCCGAACCATAGATGGCCGACAGGCGCAAACCCCAGTCGATATGGTCTTTTTGAACCGTATCCGGGAAGCGGTCCAGGTACATCACGACCTGGTCCAGCTGGACCTGGTTGGGTGTGTAGTCATAGGCTGCCGGCCAGTTTCCACCCGCAACCTTGGCAGTACTGATATTGGCACCGACATCGACCCAGCCATAAACCTGCAAATTGTTGTCGGACATCCATTTGCCGACGCTGGTATTTCCGAGCGCGGCCATCAAGGGGCTGTCCACTGAATTGGGACGGGTCACGCCCAGCGAGGTGGTGCCGCCATAAGGCCATTCCGTGAAAGGCATGGGTGGCGTCGATTGCGCGGCTGGCGGAAAATAATCGCGACGGGCCGGCGGGGCGTTCGGATCGGCCGGGCCGGCTGCCTGGCCATTTTCCAGGATGTAGTAGTGATACAGGCGCTCAAAGAACCCACTGCCCAGGTAGTCATCCAGGCAGGCGAAGTTCTTGTAGGGATCGCAGGCCGCCGCTGGTGCGGGTACTGCCGCCTGCTGCGCATGCGCGCCGGTCGAATACAGGGCCGCCAACACGGTCAGCGACAGAACCAGCGGGGTTCTCTTGAAAAATTTGCTGGCAATATGCTTGTCGGCGCGCGGGCCAACGGTATTCAATGTTCCAACGGCATGCATGGCTTACCTTCTCAGTTTTAAAGTGCTTGAATTTCGATCAGATGCAAAAATAATTCTCTGTATATGCTTCATGGAGCAGGCCTTCATCGTGCCCGGCTTCGGATCAATGCCCAAAAAAATTAAGGCAGGAAGGCATCAATAAATCATTTAATTCGCAAAAAAGACACAGGGCGGAAACATGAAATTTGCAGGCAAGGCTGCGCCCCACCCGAATTCACAAATAATTGGGACGCAGATAAACCGGCTGCCGCCGGTCAATATTCGATCAAGGGATGAGTCTGTAACCGAATGATGATTCGGTGATCAAATGCCTGGGATTTTTTGGATCCGCTTCGAGCTTTTTTCGCAAGCTCGTGATATAGACTCTCAGATAATGCCGGTCATTGGCATGAATGGGCCCCCAGACTGCGGTCAGCAATTGGTTGTGGGACAGCACCATTTCAACGTTCGAAATGAACAGCACCAGCAAGCGGTACTCGATCGGCGTCAGCGTGATTTCCTGACCTTCGCGCAGCACCCGCCGGGTCGCCAGATCCACCGTGGTGCTGCCAAAGCTGAAGCTGGAGCTCAGGGGGTCCTTGGACACCGTGGTGCGCTGCCAGCGCCGGTGGGCCGCCCTCACGCGGGCCTGCAACTCCTTGACGCTGAAAGGCTTGGTCAGGTAATCGTCGGCTCCAGCGTCCAGCGCCTTGATGATGTCTTCTTCCAGATCCTGCGCCGACAGCACGATCACCGGCACCTGGGACCAGGCGCGCAGGTCATTCAGGTAGTTGACGCCTTCGCCGTCCGGCAGGCCCAGGTCGAGCACGATCAGGTCAGGCCGCCGGGTGCCGGCCTCGATCAAGCCGGTCCGGACGGTCGTGGCCTCGAAAGTCGCCCAGCCTTCCGCCTGCAGGGCCTTGCGCACGATGAATCGAATGCTCTCGTCATCCTCGATGACCAGGGCTTTGGGTCGATGCGCGCCAAGTTCAGATCCAAGTTGCATGGCAGCGCTCAATTTGGGAGTTCCGATGACCATGTTGTCCGCCGCCTGAAGATGTCAACAACACGAAACGGGCCTGATCAGTCGTTGACGGGCGATCCCGCCGCCGCCTTTTCACTGCGCTCCTTGCTCGCGGCCGGCGCAGTCGCGGCGCGGGTGTCGCGGCCCAGCGGCAGCGCGACCTTTTGTACGGCAGCACCCGCGCCAGGCGCGAAATCCATCTGGGCACGCTTCTCGGCGACGGCCTTGTTGGCCTTCTCCTGCAGCATGATCTGGCCGGCGTCGCGCCCCGCCACGGCGGCCAGGCTCAACAGGCTCAAAGCCAGCATGACGGCAGCCTTCTTGCCGCCCCATTCGATTGATTTGATGTCAGCCATTTCAACTTCTCCAACAGCTTGTGACCTTGCGACTTGCAAACGCAGACCTGTTTGAATTTGATTAAAACTTCAATAAATTCTTCTTGATCTGCTGGTTGATATGGTGCGTCGCAACACGTCAATGTTGGGATAAAAGGTTGACGCCGGACATTTAAATTGAATAAAGATCTCGATATTCGGCCACGTACAATATCAATTTGCATCAATATCCAATGCAAATGCATTAAAAAGTTGTAAATGATCGGTCGGTGCCGCGGGGCCCGACATTAAGATTCATTTTTGCTTCCAGCCGTTGTCGTACATGCAATCAGCGAACAGGTTGGAATCGATCTCGTAGTGCGCGCTGTTGAAGGCGCCTTCGCTGTTCATCTTCTGGTAGCCCATGTGGCCCGTCTGGGACTTCTGCATGCACATCGTGCGGTCGCGCGACAAGTCCGCCGTCGTGGCATTGGGCTTGTACCAGGTGGGCCCGCTGGCGCAGCCCGCGAGCGCGAGCGCCAGCCCCAGCAAGCTCAGATGGAAAAACTTGTTCATGCGAATCCCCTCAAATCCTCGGATTTTGTAAAAAGAAGGCCATCCCGAAGGATGGCCCAAACGCTAGGCAAATGAACCGTGAAATGATCGAAAACGATCAGAAGTGCCAGATGATGTCGCCGGCCAGGATGACGGCGCTGGACTTGTTCGGCGCAATGCCGCCCGGGCCCGCCACCGGATTGCCGTTGAAGGCATAGGGGTTGCCGCCGTTGGCGGAGTTGGCGCTGAAATGCATGTAATTGATTTCAGGACGCACCTCCACTTGCGGGGAGAACCAGTGCTGCCAGCCGAACGCAATATTGCGGAAGATGCCGGCCTGGCCAGTACGCTGCCCTTGCTGGTCGTTGAAGTACTCGGGCCGGATCGAGAAGTTGTTCAGGTGATCCGGCGAGTAGTTCAGGTAGGCCACGGCGGCATACAGGTTGGCGCTGCAGGTGGCCACGGCCGTGCTCTTGCACTTGGCGCCGTTGGGGCCGTTGACCATGAAGCTGAACGGCGTGTCCCAGCCATTGATCGCCGCCGGCAGGGTCGACGGTCCGGCGGGATAGGCATAATTCACGTTAGGCGTGTTCTTCTCGCCTTCATGATAGGCCTCGAAGGACAGATGCCAGTGCTCGTCGTAGGTGTGGTAGTAGGTGAAGCCCACCCACTGCTGGTTGTTGTAACCCCACTGGCCGCTGTTGATACCGTTGACCGTGAGGCTGATGTCGTCCTTGGCGTCGTCGGTCTGGTAGCGGATCGAGCCCACGAACGAGGGCACGGCGCCCGGGTCCACCTTCATGGTCGCACCGGGGAAATACGGGTTGGCCACGCCGTTGTAGCTCGGCGATGGGTTGGGCATGGTTTCATTCCAATGCTTCCATGCCGTGTCGGTGCCCATTTCCACGCCGGCGGTCAGGAACAGGTTCTTGTTCACGCCCAGGATGCCGATCAGCCCTTCGTTCGTGTAGTTGTCGAACGCGTAGGTCATCGAGTGCGTGTACATATAGTTGTTCGGCGCCAGCTGCGCTTCGATGTCGGGAATCGCAATGTAGCGGCCCGCACGAATTTCCAGGCCTTCCTCGCCGATGCCGGGGAAGAACACCTCGCCGTAGAACATCGGCGAGTCGAAACCGTTCACCTTGTTCTTGACCAGGAAGGAGTTGCTGTAGAAGCCGTACTCGGTGGTGTAGCGATAGTTCTCGCCATAGATGGCGGAAAGGCGCAGGCCCCAGTCGATCTTTTCCTTCTGCACGGTGTCGGGGAAGCGGTCCAGGTACACCACGGCCTGGTCCAGCGTCACTGTGTTGGGGGTGTACAGATAGGCGGCCGGCCAGTTGCCCCCCGGCTTCACCGTGTCGGTGGAGATGTTGCCGCCGACGTTGACCCAGCCGTAGACCTGGAAGCCCACGTCGTTCATCCATTTGCCCAGGCCCGTGTCGGAAATGGCCACCATCAGCGGGCTGTCGATCGAGCCCGTGCGCGTGGCTCCCAGCAATTCGCCGCCGCCATAAGGCCACTCAGTGAAAGGCATGGGCGGCGAAGGCTGAGCCTGCGGCGGGAAGTTGTCGCGGCGGCCCGGAGGGGCCTTGTCGTCGGCGGGGGCGCCGTCCTTGCCCCATTCCAGCTCGTAGTAGCGCACCAGACGGGTCCAGAAGCCCGTGCCCAGATAGTCGTCCAGGCAGGAAAACTTCACGTAGGGATCGCATGCCGCCGCGCTCGTCGCAGCGGGTGCCGTGGCGGCCGCTGCAGGCGCCGGCTGCGCCTGCGCGCCGCTTGCATACAAACCCGCCAGCACCGTCAAGGACAGGGCCACCCGCGTCTTGCCGGAACGATGTCCAGTCAAACGCTTGGCGGCGTTGGCGCTTTTCATGTATTCCATTGCTTTCATAACTCGCTTTCTTCAGTTTGCTGAATTTCTCCGACCGGATCGGTCTCGACACTTCAAAACTGCTCTCGATCCATTCAGGCAAAGCCGGGCCCCGGCCCATTGAAGGACCCACTGCAAGGCATGCGGCAGTGCGCGCCTAAGTGATAGAAAAAAGAGAACGGCCCGGCTCAGGCCATTTGAATTTCAATCCGACTCAATTACTGACCGGCAGGCCTGCCGCGATGGCGGCGCGGGCCCGTTCCAGGCGCTCCTTGTTGAGCGCGGGCGTCGTCACGGCGCGGGGACCGTGGTCCAAAGGCAGCACGATCTTCTGCACGCTTGCGCCCGCACCCGGGGCGAAATTGACTTCGGCACGCTTCTCGGCCACTTCCTTGTTGGCTTTTTCCTGCGCCATGATCTGGCCCGCATCGCGCCCGGCCATTGCCGCCGTGCTCGCCAAGCCCAGGGCCAGCACCATGGCCACCCTGATGCCGCCCGCCTTGCGGTCGGCCGATTTAAACTGGATCACTTCTTTTGAATTGACTGCGACTGACATGACAACACCTCATCAGACATGGTTTAAATTTGATTAAGACTTAACTTAACGTTTTGACCATTTGTTGATATGGTGCGCCGCAACACGTAAATGTTGGGCAAAAAGGGTGTTGGCAAGTATTTAAAATCGGTAAAGAACTGCGCATTTCGCCACAGCAGCCATCAATTTCCATCAATTCCTGGCAGCAATCCATCAAGAATGCATCAAGATGGCGTGCCGAGAGCATATCGCCTAAATAAAGATTGATACCGGATGCCGCCCTTGCAGTGGCGCGAGGCGCCAGCGCTTACAGGTTTCGCTCTCAGGCGCCCACGGGCTCCCAGGCACGACGCCCCTCGTCGCTGAAGCTCAGCACCCGCGAACCGGCCGCCCGCCTCGACCAGCAGGCCGGCCAGCTTGACAAGATGAGGGCCTTCGTTCATGCGCGCAGCTTGCCACTGCTGCGGCGTGGCACGCTTCGGTCAGCGCCGAAGGATGGCAATCAAGGGGGTCGGGGTACCGGGCTCGTGCAAGCCGCGGTGGAAGCGGATAGTCAAAGGCTTGTCCGCTGATCAGGGTGACAGCTGCTTTGCCAACATCAAGGTCATGCGGCTTGGCGGGCTCGAATAGTGAGCAGCGAAGATGGTGCTGACGAGCGACTGCTATTTACAGGGGCGACAGGTCAATATCGACCCGGTGCTGCCGTTCTCGGGGTCGGATTGGACGCCGAAAAGCGGCCGGTCACTTGAGCGTAGCGCGCTGATCGAGGCGACTTCGCCGGAGGCGTACGATGGGGCCGGTGCAGGCTTTACAGAACGCAATGTGGGTGGCTGGGCGGGTGCTTGCGCATGAGAGTGCCTCGCGCGGAGCTGTTGGGGTCGCCCGGGCAGAGCGGCTCCGCGCGAATTGTTGAGCCGCTCATCCACGCGAAAGCGCTTTACCAAACCGCGAATACCACGAACGATTTCCACGAGCTTCGTGTGGAGGCCGCAGCCCTACTGAGGATAGATCGTGATATTTGGCGCCAGTCCAGTAGCGGAGTCCGTGAATTGCCCGGCGAAGTACAGGTACCCGTTGAGCGGCACGATGCTGTCGACCCAGCCTTGAACGATGTATTGCGTCGCCGGCGGCGGATTCTTGGCTGTGCTGAAGATAAAGACAGCCTGCGCTGGCGGCGTGCCGCCACCTTGGTCTGCTTCAACGTAAACGAGGTTCCCATTTACGCACAGGCCTCGTGGATGGATGACCGCAGACGTTGCGCCAAAAGAATCCACTGCGCCGGTGCCTGAGTCTACCGCGGCAATACCGATGCGCGATTGCCCGCCGACCGTACTGAAGTCCCCGACGAAATAGAGCGTACCGGAGGACAGCGCCATGTCCGAAATATTGAAGCCCGATGTGGGGTCCATGGTTTCGACATCGGGATTCCATGGCAGTAGCGCGCCGGAGCTTGGGTCGAAGGCGGCCAAACCATGGCGGGGCTGGCCGTCAATCGTTGCGAAAGCGCCGCCGATGTAGACCGCGCTATCGGTGGCTAGCAATCGGACGATCTCGGCGCCAGTCACGTTGGGGGCCCAGCTCGTGAGCTGTCCGCTCACAAGGTCGAATGCCGCCAGCCCACCGCGCGTTTGGCCATTGACCGAAGTAAGGCCAGCACCGCCGACAAACAAGGTCGTTGACGAACTTGTCATGGTGGTCACGCCACCCACGATTTGCGGGCTCCAGGGCAGTGCGGCGCCAGTCGTGCCGTCCAACGCGGCAATTGCATACCGGTCGGCACCGCCGATGTGCGTGATGATTCCGGCCGCATAGACCGTAGAGCCCGAGACTAACAACTGGCTGACAACGCCTGTCGACGAGTCGCCATCTGTATTGACGGAATCGGGGTCCCAGGTAGTGACCTGCCCGCTCGTCAGGTCAATTGCGGCGACGCGACTGCGCGCTAGACCGCCCAGGAGCGCGAAGTCGCCGCCAACGAATACTTGCGAGCCCGCCACGCCGAGTTGCTTGATGGCGATGTTCTGGTCTTGGGCGTCTAGCCAGGGCAGTGGGGCTGCACTAACCTTGTCAAATGAGGCTGTGTGCGTAAGAGCCGAAGAACCTGGCACGAAGAATTGGCCTCCGACGAATACCCGCCCCGTATTAACGGTCAACGCGGCCACCAACGGATCGTCATACGCGTCCAGCGACAGGCCGGCGCTCCAGGGCGACACGGCGCCCGTGGTGGCATCAAGTGCTACCAGACCGCCACGTGTCTGCCCGGCAGCGCTAGAGAACACCCCGCCGACGTATATCGTTGAGCCATCCTGGACGATCGCGTAGACCTCGAGGGCGCTATGTGTGGTGCTGAGTTTGGCGTCCCATGCCAATGCTTGGCCCGATGTGGGATCCACGGCGGCGACCGAATTGCGCGTCGCACCGCCAATTGTTGTGAACTGGCCGCCAATGAAGACCGCGCTACTCGAAGCGACAATCGCGTTGACGAAGGGGACGCCCGCCCCATACCCAATGTTCGGATTCCAGGGCAGCAAGGCGCCTGTGCGCGTATCGAGCGCCGCCATATTGAAGCGGTTGGCGCCGGCGAACGTCTGGAAGCTGCCGCTCATGTAGAGCGAATTCCCACTGACTGCCAAGTGTGAAGCGCTGGTATTGGCTCCGACGCTCCATTTCAGGACCGAGCCAGTCGCTGCGTCGACGTCCTCAACAATGCATTGGCCATTGCGAGCGCCTCCTTGATAGCAACCGCTGACATAGAGATCAGAGCCGTTCAAGGCCATCGCGGTGACCGTCAAATTGGGGGCCAAGTAGAATTCATTGTCCAGCGAACCATCGGCTTTGAAATGGGCGAAACCCGCTTGAGACGTATTGCCGATGGTCGTGAATGAACCTGTTATGAACCAGCCGCCCGTACCGTCGGCCAACTGCGCCCGTATCGAGCCGTTAACAACGAGGTGTTGAACCACAGCGCCGGTGTTCGCGTCGACCGGTACAAAGCTGCCGGTAGGCGTCCCAACATGCGTGAATTCGCCGCCGATATACAAGGTCTTAGCGTCGGCCGACAGCGCAGTTGTGAGAATCGCTCCGTCTGTGCCCGGCAATGCGGCCGGAGCGGGAGCCGGCGGCGGTGCCGGGCTTGGCGAGGGCGCCCCAGCAGTTGAACCGCCGCCGGCTGACTGTGTGGTCCCGCCGCCTCCGCCGCAGGCAGCAATGTTGGCGATCAAGCACATCATTGCTGCGACCCTAGTTACGGACGCGCGTCGCTCCATCGAACCTCTCCCTTTAACCCCGCTTATGCACGGCGAGTCTGTTGTTTGTAATTGGCCGCAGATTATCTTAAAGCCATGTCAGGGCAGACATACATGCCGCGCGAGAAGTTTCCCGAATTGCGAGGTGGTGTGCAGACGCGATGAGGGTCCGGAGAACCCATCTTTGCTGGAGCGATGAGCTAAATGTCGGCTCATGGCGGCACCTGCAAATCGGTCCGCCCTGATTCAATCAACTGAAGCCGTCGAACATACACCTGCCTGTGAATCAGTTACGAGGCCATGATGCCGCCGAGCTCAAGTAGTCCGATGCCGCAATACCAGAGACGCATGAACCAGGGGCTTACGGTAGCCCGGTTTCCGTAGACAAAGACATACAGCGGCAAAAAGACGCACATGAGGCTTTTCGCAACGGAGTCCTTTAACGCAGCGGCGGCAATGACGAACTGCATGCCAGCGACGATGCTCAGGCCAACAAAGAGAATGCCGAAAACGAACAAGGTACTTCTCCTAAATTAGGAGGATCAACAACCAAAATGGTCGAAGTTCTAACTGCCACTTGTCAATGACATCAACTCGCTTGCTGGCTCGAAGTTGCAGGATCAAGCCGCCCCGTAGACAGCTCGGAAGCGGACGTTCTCGGATGCCTGCTCCTGGCCGCTCGGAGTCACCTAACTCCATACCCGATAACGGTCAAACTACCATTTCGCTCAGCCTCCCGCATGACGCTCCCACTCAACCGCAAGGGCGATTCAATGCGCAGGATTCGTCTGAAGCGGAATGTTGAAAATCATGCCGCCGCCACCGCCTGCGCCGCCGCCCATGACCGTGGGCGACACGCCATTCCATTTTTTGATGGCCTCGTGCTGGAGCTTGATCCGCTCCCATTCGAGCAGCTTGGGGTCGAGCGATTGCAGCAGCGCCCGATTGGCTGCGGCCTCCCCT
>JAFALA010000058.1 GCA_019234815.1 Burkholderiaceae bacterium
ATGACCGGGTCAGGCACGAGCAACGCGATCTCTTCGTCTTTCGCGCGCAGTCGCGACATCACGCTTGCAACCGCACCCTTGACGGCCGTCTGATCGACGATGTTGGTTTCCACCGCGGAGGGTAGCAGTGCCCCGCCGGGCAAGGTCTCGATCGCGAAGCTATCCAGTCCGCCGGTACGGGTCCAGCGAGCGCCAGCGACGCGATCGGCCGAAATCTCCAATGCCAGAGGCGGATGAGGCATCGCCTCGAGCCACCGTGCGATCTTCCGCGCGAAAGCGCTCTGGTAGATTCCCTGTCGAAATGTCGCGCTACTGCTCAACGAATGTCACCTTGTTGATTTCCTTCACGCTCGTGATGCCCGCGCGAATCTTTGCCAGGCCGCTCTCGCGCAGTGTCGTCATTCCTTCTTCACGGGCCACACGCTTGATTTCCGAGGTCGGCCGCCGGTCAATGATCATCTCGCGAATCCGGTCGGTCAAATCGAGCAACTCGCAAATGGCAGTTCGTCCATGATACCCGGTGCCCGAGCATTCCAGGCAACCGATGCCTTCGGCGATCAGTACATTACCCCACACGGCCGGGTCCAACCCTGCTTCGGTCAATTCCGCCGAATTGTACCGCCGTGGCCGCTTGCAGTTCGCACAGACGACGCGCACAAGGCGCTGCGCCATGATGCAGTTCAGCGCCGACACAAAGTTGTACGGCTCGACGCCCATGTTGATGAAGCGGCCGATGACATCGGTCACGTTGTTCGCGTGCACCGTCGTAAACACCAAGTGGCCGGTGAGCGCCGACTGAATCGCAATCTGCGCCGTTTCCTGGTCGCGGATTTCGCCGACCATGATCACGTCCGGATCGGCGCGCAGGAAGGCGCGCAGGGCCTTGGCAAAGGTCCAGTCGATCTTGGGGTTGACCTGCACCTGGCGCAGGCCCGCCTGGGTGATTTCAACCGGATCCTCGGCGGTCCAGATCTTGCGGTCCGGGGTGTTGATCTTGCCCAGCACCGAGTGCAGGGTGGTGGTCTTGCCGGAACCGGTGGGGCCGACGCAAAGCACCATGCCGTAGGGCCTGTTGATCGCAAGCTCCAGCCGCTCCTTGTTTTCGGGCGACAGGCCCAGCTTTTCCATGGCGATGGGCTTGGCCGAGGCCAGCAGGCGCATCACCACGTCTTCCAGGCCGTTGTTGGTCGGGATGGTGGCGACCCGCAGTTCGAGTTTGTGCTGAGCAGAGAAGCGCGAGAAATTGATCTTGCCGTCCTGCGGCTTGCGGCGCTCGGAAATGTCGAGGTCGCACATGATCTTGATGCGCGCGATCAGGGCGCTACGGTAGGTGTGCGGCAGCTCCAGGTAGGGGTGCATCACGCCGTCGCGGCGGAAGCGGATCTTGAGCTTTTCCCGGCCCGGCAGGGTCTCGATATGGATGTCGGACACACCCTGGTTGTAGGCCTCGATGATCATGGTGTTGATCAGCCGGACCAGCGAGTTGTCGGACTGCTCGATCGGCTTGTCGTCGTCGCGCTCGGTCTGCTCGCGCTCCAGCGTCTGGATCAGCGAATCGGCATTGTCGGGCTCCGCACTGCTCGCCAGGCCCGGCAAGGCCAAGTCCCTCGGGCCGAGCATGTCGATGCCAAAGCGCTCGTAGGTGCCCGGCAGTATCAGCTGGATCGTGCCAACCTTGGTCAGCGCCGGCACGACCTTGAGCTGGGTGATGAACTCGATCTCGTCCAGCGCGTCGCGGCGGGTCGGATCTTCCATCACCACGATCAGGCGGCCGTCGCGGATCACCAGGGGCAGGACTTCCAGGCGCGCGGCCACCGAGAAGGGCAGCTTGCGCACGGCGTCCTGCTCGACCGGAAACTGATCGATATCGACCAGCGGGTAGCCCATCTTGCGGGCCAGCGCGGACTGCAGTTGCTGGCGCGTCACCACGCCGCGCCGCACCAGCAATTCACCGAGCGGAATTGAACGGTCCAGCCGTTGCTGCTCGAGCGCTTCGTCGAGCTGTTTTTGCGTGATCAGTTCCAGGGCCAGCAGCGCCTCGCCGATGCGCACCATGGGCATCTTGGCCTGCTGGTCGATGGCCTGCAGCAATTGATCGGCGCTGACGATCTGCTTGGACAGCAGGATATCTCCCACGCGCCGCGAGCGGATGTTGTTCTGCTCCTGCGCGGCGGACTCGATATCGTCGGGCGTCGCCACGTGCTCGCGCAACAGGACCTCGCCGATGCGCTCGCCCAATTCAGCGTGGTCGATCGAGTCCTTGGGAATGAAGACGCAGCGCACCGAATCGTTTTGCTCGCTGACGGGTATGAACAGGAACATGCCATGTTCATCCTCGTGGTGCCCGATCGTGATGCCCTTGAGTTCGCCGCCCGACTGGAACGTGATGTGAAACGGCGTACGCGGCCGGTTGTCCAGCGAAAGCGTGACGCCGGGGTCCTCGGCCATGCGCGGCGCCGCTGGAATGACGCGCATCATCTTGAGCGCGCGGAATTGGCTGAATTTGATCGGAATGGCGTTGCGCGCCGGCGGCACCATGATGAGCGCCACGTGCTCCTGCATGTCGATTTTGATCAACTGCCCGGAGCTGCGCGTGTTGTTCTGCCCGAGTATTTCGCAGGCCTCGGGCCCGCGTTGAGGCTGAGCCACGGGGTAGGCCGCAAATGCCGGCGTGGGCCAGACGAATCCGTCTTCTGCCGCCTCACCGGTCCCCTTGCCCGGCACGGGCTTGGCGGGTGGGCGTTCAAGAGGCATGGAAATATCTGGCATTCAGTCATTCCTTCAGGGCAATCGTACGGCGCAAGCATTCATTTGTTCGCATTTCGCATGCTAGCGCTTCCCGGTGTAATTTTCCCCGGGGAAAGCGCTTGAACCATTGAAATCTCTTGTCGAATCGCCGCTGGACGCCGAAGGTTTGGCCTGGCTCAAGACTCCTGGCTGTAATGGCGCCAAGCCTGCGTGGCCTCGCGCATCAGGCGTACCTGCTGCTGAAACCTGGGGCAGGTGGCGCAGATGTGCATGTGAATGCGCACGGCCAGGCGTTCGACCCAGGGCAAATGGCGGTCTTCAGCTTCCAACACCAAGCGCGTGACCTGCTTGCAATTGCGTTTCAAAAACATGATTCGGGCTCGTTCAACGTAGGCGTCGCTGTTCAGGGGCAGGACTTGCAAACCAGTTCAGTTGCAGGCAATCGCGCAGCCGCATGCGTGCCCGGTGCAGCATGACCCAGAGATTGGTCGAACTGATGCCCAATTCCTTACAGATTTCGTCTGTATCCAGTTCCAGCCATTCGCGCATCATGAACAAGCGCCCTTGCTGACCGGGCAAGTGCTCCACGCAGGCCTCCAGTACGCGCATGAATTCGATCCGGTTGAGAACGCCTTCGGGATCGCTCCAATCCTGGGGCGCATCGATCCAATGGCCGGTTTGGTCGAACAATTCGTCCAGCACATCGGCATCGTCGTCAGCTGTTGTCGACATCTCCTTGCAATTGCGGCGAATTTGGTCGATCAGCTTGTGCTTGAGGATGCCGATCAGCCAGGTCTTGAGCTGCGAGGCCGCCGTGAAGCTCTGGGGGCGCTCCCAGGCGGCCAGAAGGGTTTCGGAGACGGCGTCTTCGGCCCAGGCGCTGTTGCGCAACTGTAGACGTGCATATTTCAGCAACTGCGGGCGGAGCGCTTCGAGCTGCTTCGCCAGGTCTGATGCTGGATCAGCTGCCGTTGCGGCCCTGGATTGCGGCGCTTGATGTTCTGAGGCCATGAGTCCTTGCCGGAGTCGTCGATGGCGCGAGTGTAGGGGCTCCCAGGAGCAGTTTGGCACCCAGCCTCAGTCCCTGGGTTTGAACATGATGCTGAAAGGGCAGGGCGCTCGGCCATCAGTGTCCCGCGGCAGTACCTCGGTCTTGTCGATGGCGCGCAGCACGGCGCGATTCCATTCCTCGTCGCCGCTGGGTGTGACCAGTTTGCGCGACAGGATGGTGCCGTCGGGCGCGCACTGCACCTCCACCTCTGCCACCGGATTCCCGGCGCCGGAGTCTGTGTAGATGATGTTGGGCTTGATCCGTGCCTTGACGCGGCCCGCATAGCTGGCCGAAGGGCCGCTGCTGCGCGCCGCCGCGCCCGTGCTGCCCGCGGGCCCTGTGCCGCTGCTGCTCGCGTTGCCTCCTGTCACGCCGCCCGCCATGCCTTGGATGCGGCGCAGGTTTTCCTGCCGCAAGGCTTCACGCTTGGCATCGGCCTTCTTGGTGTCGGCATCGGATTTCTTGGCCTGCTCTTGTTTGAGCGCCTGTTCCTTGGCGAGCGCCTTGGCCTTTTCGACCTCCTTTCGAGCCTTCTCTGCCTTGTCTTTTTCGGCCAAGGCCTCGGCTTCGCGTTTCAGGCGCTCCTGCTTCTTGCGCTCGGCGTCGCGCAGGGCCTGCTCGCGGGCCTCGTCTTCGCGCTCTTTTTCCTTGCGTGCCTTGGCAATGGCGATGTCAGCATCGCGTTGCGCTTGCTCCTGCGCGCGTTGTTGTGCCTCTTCCCGCGCCTCTTCCTGGGCCTGCTTCTGTGCGGCGGCGGCATCGGGTTCGGGCGGTTTTTCCTCTTCCTCGGGAAGCGCGGCGCGCGGCGCGGCGGCCTGGGGCACTGCCGACCACAGCTCGGCTTCAAAGGCCTGCTCCGGCTGGCTGCGCCATTGCAGGCCGGCGCTCAGCGCCAGCACCAGCAGGGCATGCGCCAGGACCGCCAGGGCGAATCCGCGCCCCAGCCCGGGCGCGGGCGGCGGACGCAGCGCGTCGTGGGCGTTCAGTCGGCTCAGGCTCATGCGCTCAAGCGGCGGTTCAAGGCGTGGATTCCGCGGCGCCGTTCTTCACGGCCAGGCCCACGCGCTGCACGCCATTGGTCTGCAGGATGTCCATCACCTTCACCACGGCCTCGTACTTGACGCTGCGGTCAGCCGAGATGACCACCGGTGTGTCGGCATGGCCGGCCTGCGCATCGCGGACCTGGCTGGCCAATAGCTTGAAGGCCAGCGCCTTCGGGTCGTCCTTGTCGACCTTGAGCTTCAGCGATTCGTCGCTGCCGACGATCACATGGATGACGTGCTCAGGCTGCTGGCGGCTCTTGCCGACGCTGGGCAGGTCCACCAAACCGGTCGTGATCAAGGGCGCGCTCACCATGAAGATGATGAGCAGCACCAGCATCACGTCGATGAAGGGCACCATATTGATTTCATTGATGGTGCGGCGGCGGCTGCGGCCGCGGGAAGCAAGGGCTGCCATGCGCGCTCCTGGGCTTCAGCGCACGGCCGATTGAGCGACCGGCGTGCCGACGTTGCGTTGCAGGATGTTGGAAAACTCCTCGATGAAGGTTTCCAGCGTGATGGCGCTGCGGTCGATCTGGCGGGCAAACCGGTTGTAGGCCAGCACGGCCGGGATGGCAGCGAACAGGCCGATGGCGGTGGCCACCAGCGCTTCGGCAATGCCGGGCGCAACGGTTGCCAGCGTCACCTGGGTCAGGTTGGACAGACCCACGAAGGCGTGCATGATGCCCCAGATGGTGCCAAACAGCCCGATGTAGGGCGACACGGAGCCCACGGACGCCAAAAAGGACAAATTGCTTTCCATCGCGTCGAGTTCGCGCTGGAAGCTGGCCCGCATGGCGCGGCGGGCGCCGTCCAGCAACACGCTGGCCTCGTTGACGCGGCGCTCGCGCAGCTTCATGAATTCACGCATGCCCGACGCGAAGATGCGCTCCAGCGGCGCGCCGTCGGTCTTGTTGGCCACCGAGCTGAACAAGTCGTTCAGGTTGGTGCCGGACCAGAACTCCTGCTCGAAGGACTCGTTGTGGGTCTTGATCCGTGCCAGCGAGAACAGCTTGCTGAAGATGACACTCCAGCTGATCAAGGAGACCAGCAGCAACAGGCTGATCACGATCTGCACCACGAAGCTGGCGTGGGCAATGAGCGAAAAAATGGAAAGATCTTGATTCATTGCTTGAAACGATCAATGTGAATCGGAATGCGGGGAAGCGGCAGCGTGGACCAGCGGCGCCAGTTTTTGGGCCAGTTTTTGTGCAATCGGCGCCGCAATGCGCGTGGGCTTGAAGGATTGGGCGTCGACACAGGCAATTCTGATTTCGCCTTCGCAAAGCAGCCGGCCGCCCGCATGGACCTGCTGGAACAGCACCATGGTGCTGCGGCCCGTGCCCTGCAAGTTGACACTGACGTCCAGCCAATCGTCGAGCTTGGCCGGCGCCAGGTATTTCAGCGAGGTGGCGCTGACGACGAACATCAGGCCTTGCTCGACGCGCATCGCTTCCTGCGAAAACCCCAGGTGACGCAGCCACTCGGTGCGCGCACGCTCAAAGAACTTCAGGTAGTTGGCGTAGAACACCACGCCGCCGGCATCGGTGTCTTCCCAGTAGACGCGCATGCCTTGGACGAACTGCGTCATCGCCGCAGCTCCGGCAGGACTTCGCGAAGGCGTCCCAGGGCCTCCTGCAGCAGCGCCGTGTCGGTGGCGAAACTCAGGCGCAGGAAGCGCGAGGCCTGGGCCGGCCCGAAATCGCGCCCCGGCGTCAGGGCGACCTGGGCGCGTCGCATCAGCTCGAAGCTCAGATCCCAGCTGTCATTGCAGAACGCAGAGCAGTCGGCCCAGACGAAGAATGCGCCGTCGGGCTCCACGGGCACTCGCAGGCCCATGGCATTTAATGCCGGGACGACGAGGTCGCGCCGGGCCTGGAAACTCTGCCGGCGCCACTCGTACTCGGCCAGGGCCTCCGGCGCGAAGCAGCCCAGTGCCGCATGCTGGGCCACGCTGGACGCGCAGATGAACAGGTTCTGGGCCAGCTTCTCGATCGGCGCTACCAGGTCGGGCGGCACGACCAGCCAGCCCAGACGCCATCCCGTCATGCCGAAATACTTGGAAAAGCTGTTGACCGAAATGATGTCGTCACCGAGTGCCAAGGCACTGGAGCCAAAGCGCTTGTCGTAGGACAGTCCCAGGTAGATTTCGTCGACGATGCTGACGCCGCCGCGGGCCCGAACGGTGTTGACGATGGCGGCCATTTCCTCGGGCGCGATCGAGGTGCCGGTGGGGTTGCTGGGCGAAGCCAGCAGCACGCCGCGAGTCTGCGATGTCCAGGCGGCTGCAACTTGCGCGGCCGTGGGCTGGAACCGTTGTTCGGCCGTGGTGGGCAGCAGCACGGCGCTTGCATCCGCGGCCGCCACGAAATGGCGGTTGCACGGGTAGCTGGGGTCGGGCATCAGCACCTCGTCGCCGCGCTGGAACAGCGCCAAGCAGGCGAGTTGCAGGGCGCCGGACGCGCCGGCCGTGATGACGATGCGCGCCGGATCGATGTCCAGGCCAAAGTGGCTGGCGTACCAAGCGCTCAGGGCCTGGCGCAAGGCGGGCAGTCCGGTGGCCGGGGTGTACTGCGTGTGGCCGGCGGCCACGCAGCAGGCGGCCGCGGCTTGAACCGAGTCCGTGGCGGCGAAGTCGGGTTCGCCAATGTTCAGATAGATCATGCGCCGTCCGCCTTGGGCGGGGTCGCACAATGGTGTGTGGGCCAGTTCGGCAGCTGCCTTGGCGCACTCCATCACATAGAAAGGCTCAATGCGATCCAGCCGACTCGCAAGTTTCATGGGCACGGCATCCAGGCGAAACAGCTGGCGGTCAGCGCTCGTTGCGCTGGGCCTGGACTTCCTGCGGACGCAGGTCGACGGCAGCGCGATCAAGCACGCCGTTGACATATTTGTGGCCGTCCGTGCCGCCAAAGGCCTTGGCCAGTTCGACAGCCTCGTTGATCGCCACCTTGTAGGGAATGTCGATGCAATGCTTGAGCTCGTAGGCGCCTATCATCAGAACGGCATGCTCGATGGGCGACAGCTCAGTGGTCTTGCGGTCGACATGGCGGCTCAGCACGGCGTCAAGATCGGGTGCTTCCAGAATGCAGCCGTTCAAGAGCGCATCAAAATGAGCACGGTCGCATTTGTCGAATCCGTCCTGTTCGCGCATGTGCGCGTCCACCACGGCGGCTTCGTCGCCCGTGATCAACCATTGGTAGAGCCCTTGCATCGCGGCCTCGCGGGCGCGGCGGCGCGCAGACTTGGGAGGGGCACGCTTGGCGGCGGGTTTGGCTCCGGTGTTTGCTGCGGCCTTGTCCACAGACGGTGAAGTTTTTGCGGTGCTCACTGCAGTGCTTTCAGGAGATGGGCCATTTCAACCGCCACGCGGGCAGCGTCTGCGCCTTTTTCTTCGACGCGTGCCCAGGCCTGGGCTTCGTTCTCGACCGTGAGAATGGCATTGGCGATGGGGATCTGGTAGTCCAGGCCCAGTCGCGTCACACCCGCGCCGCTTTCATTGGCCACCAGCTCGAAGTGGTAGGTTTCCCCGCGGATGATGCAGCCCAGCGCCACCAGGGCGTCGAACCGCTCGGATTCCGCCATGCCCTGCAAGGCCAAAGGCACTTCCAGCGCGCCGGGCACCGTCACGTGACGGATCTGCGCCTCGGACACCCCCATGGCGAGCAGCTGTTGCGTGCAGCATTCGGCCAATCGGCCGGTGATGGCGTCATTGAATCGGGCCTGAACCAGACCGATGCGCAAATTGTGGCCATTCAGGTTGATGGCCTGGCCCTTGTCGGAACCTTGCATGTGCGTCCTCGCTGGAAAAAGATTAAGCCTGGCTGCTGGATTGGAAGCCCGTGACCTCCAGCCCGTAGCCGGTCATGCTGGGCATGCGGCGGGGGCTGCCCAGCAGCTTCATGCGTTGCACGCCGAGCTCACGCAGGATCTGGGCACCCACGCCGTAGGTGCGCAAATCCATGGTGGCCTTGGGCGCCGCAGCCGTCCCGTGTTGCATGTGGGCCAGCAGGTTTTCGGTGTCGCCGCCGCAGTTGAGCAGGACGGCCACGCCGGCCTGGGTCTTTTGGAGTTCAGCCAAGGCCTGGGGCAGGGGCCAAGAGTGCTCGCAGTTGCCTGCATCGAGCAGATCCAGCGCGGTGAAGGGCTCATGGACCCGCACCAACACTTCGTCCTGCGGCAGCCATTGCCCCTTGGCGAGCGCCAGATGGACGCCGCCGGTACGGTCCTTGAAGATGCTGCAGTCAAATGCGCCCTGGTGCGTGACCAGTTGGCGCTGGCCCACGCGTTCCACCAGCGATTCGTTGCGGCTGCGGTACTCGATCAGGTCGGCGATGGTGCCGATCTTGAGTCCGTGCTCGGCGGCGAACACTTCCAAGTCGGGCAGGCGGGCCATGGTGCCGTCGTCCTTCATGATCTCGCAGATCACGGAGGCTGGCGTGAGTCCGGCCATGTGCGCGAGGTCGCAGCCGGCTTCGGTGTGGCCGGCGCGCATCAGCACGCCGCCGTCTTGTGCCTGCAGCGGAAAGATGTGGCCGGGCTGCACCAAGTCGGCCGCCTGGGCATTGCGCGCCACGGCGGCCTGCACCGTGCGGGCACGGTCGGCGGCGGAGATGCCGGTCGTCACGCCCGTGGTGGCCTCGATCGAGACCGTGAAGGCGGTGCCGTGCTTGGTGCCGTTGCGCGTGGCCATGGGCGGTAGCTGCAGGCGCTCGCAGCGCTCGCGGGTCAGGGTCAGGCAGATCAGGCCGCGACCGAAACGGGCCATGAAATTGATGGCCTCGGGGGTGATGTGGTCGGCGGCAATGACGAGGTCGCCCTCATTTTCGCGGTCTTCTTCGTCGACCAGAATGACCATGCGGCCAGCGGCGAGCTCGGCGACCAGCTCATGTACGGGTGATATTGGCATGGGCGTGATTGTAGGCGGGGCGGAGCCTCAATCGAAGATCCCCGCCAATGGAATGCACCTCATGCCATTGAAATTCGAGCGCCATGTCCAGAGACGGCAGCGCACCCAGATCGGCCAGGGCGCGGCCGTCACCGAGCAATTTTGGGGCCATATAGAGCAGCAACTCGTCAACGCAACCCGCTTGCAGCAGCGAAGCATTCAGCTTGGCGCCGGCCTCCACATGCACTTCGTTGATGCCTCGCTGGCCCAGGTGCAGCAGCAGCGCCGGCAGATCCACCTTGTTCTTGTGGTCGGGCAGGCTGACCAGGTCCGGACCGGGCGTGTCGGCCTGCCTGGCGCTTGCAGCCCAGGCCGCCGCGGCTTCGGTTCCCAGCGCGTGGGCTACCAGCACCTCGCCGGGCGGGGCCAGGATGCGTGCCTGGGCGCTGATTTCGAGCCGGGAGTCGACCACCACGCGCAGGGGCTGGCGTTCAGTCTCGACGAGGCGCACGTCCAGCCGGGGGTTGTCGTCGCGTACCGTGCCGATGCCGGTCAACACCGCGCCTGCCCGCTTGCGCCAGAGATGCCCGTCGCGACGCGCATCGGGGCCGGTGATCCATTGGCTTTGACCCTCCGGCAGGGCGGTGCGCCCATCCAGCGTGGCGGCGATCTTCATGCGGACAAAGGGGCGTTGCCGCTGCATGCGGGAAAAGAACCCAATGTTGAGCTCCTGTGCCTCGTTCGCCATCAGGCCCGACTCAGTTTGGATGCCTGCGGCCTGCAAACGCGCCAGGCCCTGGCCTGCCACCAGGGGATTGGGATCTTTGACCGCGGCCACCACGCGCGCCACGCCCGCCTCGATCAGTGCGTCGCAGCAAGGCGGGGTGCGGCCATGGTGCGAGCAAGGTTCCAGGGTGACCAGCGCCGTCGCACCCCGCAAGGACACGCCGAGCGCCTGCGCCTGGCGGATGGCCATGATTTCGGCGTGGGCCTGGCCGGCCGCCTGCGTATGTCCGATGGCGATGAAGCGTCCTGCAGCGTCCAGCAGGACGCAGCCCACGCGCGGATTGGGGTCGCTGACGCCGATGGCCAGGCGAGCATGGCTCAAGGCCAGGACCATGGCCTGGGCATCGCTCAGAAATTGACCGGGAGAGGGAGGCTGGATGGTGTCTGCAGTCATGACGAAAGTCTACGACCTCAGGGTCCCAATGGCGGAGGTTCAACAAAAAGGGCACGCGTGAGTTCGGCCTCGCTGTCGGCTGCCATGGTGGAAAGCTCTATGGATTCGGTTTGCCCGTCGGGATCTTCCCAGCTGACATTGACCCGTATGTCCCATGCAGAAAGTCCGCCCAAGGCCTGCGAGGAACGCAGGATGCGGAACTGGGTCGGTCCGGTTCTTTCGCTTGACAGGACGGTGGACTCGTTGGCGGCGGGCGCAGCGTCGCGCAGAGCGTGACGGGTTTGCTCCGACGATTGAAGCGCCATTTGCCACGCGGTTTGCCGCAATCGATGCAACAGCAATTCCACGTGTGCCCGCGATTGCAATTCGGCGTATGCCAGCAGTCCCAAACTCAAAATCAGCAGGGCCACCAGCGCCTCCATCATGCTGCTGCCGCGCTGGTCGCCGTTCATGACGAGGTCCAACTTCCTGGCAATGGAACAAAGCTGCCTTGCTGAAGGCGCAGGCGCTCCAGCAAGGCTGGGGCGTGATCGAGCCATACCGGGCCGCGCAAATGGGTTTGCCCCAGACAGATCACCGCGCCCTCGATGCGGGACGTTTGGCCGGCAAGGGCTTGCCAGTCGAGATCTCCGCCGACAATCAACAGGCCATGCAGATGCGCCGGCCCGTCGATGCGCAAATCGCCGTCGACAAACAGCACAACCGGATGCAATGCATCGCCCAAGTTCAGCGCACCGTCAATTTGCGCAGGGCCTGGAATGCCCAGAAGCCTTGCGCCGCCCAGTTGGGCCTGGTTCAGGGCATTGCTGCAGTCCTGCCCACTGTTGCAGTCAATATGACGCATGGCCGCCTGATGCATATAAGCGGCGCGAGGCACGCCAAATTGCTGCAGGAAGAGCGTGTCGCGCAGCTTGTATTGCAAATGCGGCTGAAAGCTTCGAATCATGGGGGCGGAATTGGTGCCAGACCCAGCGTGCAGGCCGCTCGTGTTGCCCACGATGTCCGCGCCGGTCTGGACGATGAGGGGCGCTTGCGGCTCAGCGGTGTTGGTGATCGCCGGTAACGCCGCCATCGCATTGGCGGCGTTGTCGAGATGCACGATTCCCACCGAAAGCAATGCCGCCCGGGGCGGGTTGCGCAAAGCGCTGTACAAGGCGAGATCCTGTTCAACGCTGGCTTGCGCGGCGTCGTTGTGCGGTGAGTTGCAGATCCCCGGGGCATGAGAACACGCCGACACGGTGACGCGCACGGTCCCCGGTCGACTCAAGCCTTGGAGCCTAACCTGAAACGAAGGGCTCGGAGGCCCGCCCTCGATCCCCTCTGGCTTGGGCAGAACGGGCGGGCGGCATTGACAGGTCCAGGCGCTATCACGCATGCGGCACACCCCTTGAACTCCAGCTGCGGAGGAAGGCAGTTGAATGCGGCCGGCGGCGTCGAACTGCAAGACGAGGTCTCTATAGAGTTTTGCGCCTCGAGACCCTTGGGTGTCCGGCTCGCAGGTCTGCGGCCAGACATTCGCATTGAGCATGGCAAGGACCCACGCCGCACCGGCATCTGCGGCGGCTGCGGCCTGCAAGGAGAATTCGCGGCGCTGGATTTCCTTGGCGTCAAACCAGATCTGGCGGGTCGTTTGGGCCGCCAGCATGGCCGCCAGGAGCAGCATGACCATGGTGGCGGCAAGTGCCGCCGCGCCACGCATGCACCGAACTGGCTTCATGCTGACCTCATGTTGCACAACTCGCGGCAGGTTGAACACCTAAATTCCGCACGGCACTGGAGCCGGCGAACCGGTACACCAAGCTTGCGTCCTTGCTGGCCAGCGCGCGCACTTCAAAATGCGCGATGAGACCCTGCAGAACGGGAGCGCATGAGGAACAGTTGCCTGGACAATCGGGATTGATGCCCAGAGGGCGCCTTTCCAGGCGGACCTTGAAGCTGTCGATTTTGTACAGTCCTGGATCTGACAAAGGCTGCCATGCTCCGCCGAGCAGGAAATCCATGCGCCCATCCTTGAGCCGGAATCCGAAGCGCTCATTGGGGGTGACAAGGTTGTCTTCCGGCGCATATGGCTTGTCCCATGGCCGGCGGTCATTGTGGCGTGCGTAGCTGTAGCGCAGCACATTGCCCGCTTCGCCAGGGGGTTGCAACTCGAGATCCTGGAAGACCTGGGGGTCGCCATAGACGTTGGGAATGGGCGCCAGTTGGTCGGGAAGCCAGGCGCCCTGCTCGGCGAGTTCACGCAGGCCGATCCTGGCGATTTCGCGCTGGATCATGTCGGTCAATGCAAGCAAGTCCTGCTGTATCTGCAGGTCCATCGCCAGGCGCGCCCGTGCCTGCAGTTGCTGCAAGGCCAAGGCCATGGAGCAACCGGCCACCAGCAGCCCCAGCGCCAGCCCAACCAAAGTCTCCGGCAAGGAAAAACCGGCTTGGACGGTTTGCGGCAAGGGCTTCACGAGGGCCAGCAGCTCGGGTGGCTGCTTTTGTGAACGTACGCGGAGCCAGTCACGACGATGCTCATCGCCAGGCACTGCAAGTCATGGACCTGCGGACTGTCAGGGCGCACGTGGGCGGCAACGGTGTAGCCCGTCATGAATTTGCCGCCAACATCCGGACTCAGCGACAGTGCGTAATGACGGCTGATTTCCGCAGGCAGCGACAGCTTGGCCAGCGAGTCGCTGTAGACCGCATGCTGAAGCCGGTAGCGCTCCTGGGCGTGCAATACCGCGGTCAGTGCCTGTATGGCATCGGTTCGGCGCGCCTTCAAGATAAATTGGTGATAGCCGGGAACTGCGATGGCCAGAAGGACCGCTGTGATGGCCACGGCGATCAGCAGCTCGATCAGCGAATAACCAAACCCTCTGCTTATTTGGCCTATGGGCGCGCCAGGCCGCCGCATGGAGGATGCTTGCGTCAGCACGATGCGTAGCCCGCGATGGCGGGATCGGTGCTGCAACTGCGGATGCGTCCGGTGATGCCGACCACGTGGTGCAAGCCGGTTCGCGTGGCTGCCGCCAGCACCGAGACCGTGCCGGTGCTGCTGACCAGTCCTTGCCGCGGATCGAAGTTCAAACTGGCGACATTGCTTTGCACGAGGCGGTTGCTCTCGGCTGCCACCGTGGCCTGCTTGATCCATTGGGAGGTGCCGCCGCATTTGGGCTCTTGCAGCGCCTGGCATTAGCAATCGCCTTGCGGACCTCGGTACAGCACATAACAAGTGCCCAACTCATTTGATGAGAAGCCCACTCTCACGACCGAATTCAGTCGTCGGCTTTCCGAGCGCGCCAGCATCAGGTCGTCCTTGACCTCCTGCGCCAGCTGCTTGAGACGCTGGCGACTCAGCATGTCGTGCCAGGCGGGTAGGGCGGTAGCCAACAAGATGGCCGCCAAGGCGCCGGACAGCAGCACCTCGATCAATCCAAAGCCTCTGGACTTGAACTGCCCACCTCCCTGCGTCATGTCCGCCCCCTCTTTGACGTGCGTGGCACGAGGGCACAAATCTAGTCGGTCAGGGGCGAGTTTTCGAGTGACTCAGGACTCGGATACTTCAGGTCGGGGCGATGAATAACCAGACAATGTGATGGGTATGGGCTCGGCCTCAAATATCGGCGGTTCAGATATCGCGGATCAGTTGACGGAATTCGTCCACGTCTTCAAAGCTGCGGTAGACCGAGGCGAATCGCACATAGGCCACCTTGTCGATGCGTTTGAGTTCGCGCATCACCAATTCGCCCAGGCGTGTCGAGGGCAGCTCGCGGGCGCCGCTGCTCATCAGGGTTTCTTGGATGCGCGCCATGGCGGCGTCGATCTGCTCGATGCTCACGGGGCGCTTGCGCAGCGCGAGCTGCATGGAGGCGCGCAGCTTGTTGACGTCGAAATCGGCACGGGTGCCGTCTTTCTTGGCCACCACGGGCATGGCGATTTCCGCCCGCTCGTAGGTGGTGAAGCGTTTTTCGCACGATTGGCAGCGCCGCCGCCGGCGCACCACGTCGCCTTCGTCAGACTCGCGCGTCTCGACGACCTGGGTTTCGTGGTGGCTGCAGAACGGGCAACGCATTCTTTAGATTCGCCGACAAGGCTGCGGATGCATCAGCCGTAGACCGGGAACTGGCGCGTCAGCGCGGCGACCTTCTCGCGCACCGTGGCCAGATTGGCCTCGTCGTGCGGGTTGTCGAGCACGTCGGCAATCAGGTTGGCGGTCAGGCGTGCTTCGGCTTCCTTGAAACCGCGCGTCGTCATGGCCGGCGTACCGAGGCGGATGCCGCTGGTGACCATGGGCTTTTGCGGGTCGTTGGGGATGCCGTTCTTGTTGCAGGTCATGTGGGCCAGGCCCAGCACGGCTTCGGCTTCCTTGCCGGTCATGTTCTTGGGACGCAGGTCCACCAGCATGACATGGCTTTGCGTGCCGCCAGACACGATGCGCAGGCCGCGCTTGGTCAGTTCGTCCGCCAGTGCCTCGGCGTTCTTGACCACCTGCTCCTGGTAGGCCTTGAATTCAGGCGTCAGCGCTTCCTTGAAGGCCACGGCCTTGCCGGCGATCACATGCATCAGCGGGCCGCCCTGAATGCCAGGGAAGATGGCGCTGTTGATCTGCTTGGCCACATGGTCCTTCATCAGGATGATGCCGCCGCGCGGGCCGCGCAGGCTCTTGTGGGTGGTGGACGTGACCACGTCGGCATGCGGCACCGGGTTGGGGTACACGCCCGCGGCGATCAGGCCTGCGTAATGCGCCATGTCGACCATGAAATACGCGCCGATCTCCTTGGCGATCTTGGCGAAGCGCTCGAAATCAATGTGCAGGCTGTAGGCCGATGCGCCCGCGATGATCAGCTTGGGCTTGTGCTCGCGAGCCAGCGCCTCCATCGCGTCGTAATCGATTTCTTCCTTGCTGTTCAGGCCATAGCTGACCACCTTGAACCACTTGCCGCTCATGTTCAGCGGCATGCCATGGGTCAGGTGGCCGCCTTCGGACAGGCTCATGCCCATGATGGTGTCGCCCGGCTGCAGCAAGGCGAAAAACACGCCCTGGTTGGCTTGCGAGCCGGAGTTGGGCTGCACGTTGGCGTTTTCAGCGCCGAACAGCTGCTTGACGCGGTCAATGGCCAGTTGCTCGACCACGTCGACATATTCGCAGCCGCCGTAGTAGCGCTTGCCCGGATAACCTTCGGCGTACTTGTTGGTCAGCTGGCTGCCTTGCGCCTGCATCACGGCCGGCGAGGTGTAGTTTTCCGAGGCGATCAGCTCGATGTGATCTTCCTGTCGGCGGGTCTCGTTCTGAACAGCGGCCCAGAGATCGGGGTCGACGAAGGCAAGGGTCGAGGTCTTGTGATCAAACATGATGGATGGTGGCGAAATTTCAGAGGGTAAGGACCGCGAGCGGACACCACACACGGAGTTGCGATGTTGTCGGGCTGCCCAGGCGAACGGCTGAAACGCCGCGGACCCTGCGGCCCACGTCGTTCGCGCTTCCCGGTGGTCCACCACCTCGGGCTGCAAGATGCAACCCTGATCGCCAGTCGCGCGAATTTGCAGTGTAACGGAGGACGGCGGAGGAGCGGCGGCTCGCGCCGCCCCAGCCTCAGTTCAGCAATGCGACGTGTTGCGCGCTGGCGGCGGTGTAGGGCGCCGCAGCGGCGCGAACCGGCGCCGGCTTGCCGCTGGCCACGGCCCGGAGCTGCTCATCCTCCGACAAGACCCTGGCGGCGTAGCCAGCGTCGTCGCTGAGGTTGCCGGCGCCGACATAGAACTTGAGGCCGTCCTCGATATTGCCTGCGCGCTGGATGCAGTCTTTCAAGACCTGCACGCCGACTCGCAGATTGGTGACCGGGTCGAACGCGGCGCGCGTGCCGCCAAAGGCCTCGTACTTGTCGTCGTGCACGTGGGTCATCACCTGCATCAGGCCCTGGGCACCGACTGCGCTTTGCGCGAAGGGATTGAATCCCGACTCCACGGCCATGATGGCCAGGATCAGGGTGGGCTCGACACGGGCGCGCTGGCCCACGCTCCAGGCTTCCTGAACCAGACGGCTGACCGGCTCCGGCGCGACCTTGTAGCGATGCGACAGCCACATGGCGACGGCCGCCTGCTGGCGCGATAGGTCCTTGGGGTCGATGGCCGTGGCGCGCTGGATGGCGTCCTGGTCGACCAGGCCGGAGAGGATGTCTCCGGCGGCCTGGGCCTGCGCCTCATGGCGCGCCGTCAACAGGCCCAGGGCCTGCGTTTCGAGCTGCTGGCGCAATTCCGCCTGGCTGGCGAGGATGGCGATCAGGGCGACCGAGGCCAGTCCGACCAAGGCCAGGGTGTTGTGGCTGACCACCCACAATCCACGCCCGATGTCCGACGCGAACACGGACACAGCGTTGGTGGTGGCCTGAATGAGGGATTTCAAGTTCTGACGCGCTGTCATGCGACTCCTTTCTTCTCTGTCCGTCCCCGGGGCCGGGAGCAAGGCTCCGTGGCTCAACGGTCCGACAGTGATAATGGGCCTGCTCCTGGGGATCGCAGGCGTCCATCGGCAGCGAGGCGCTTTGATCGTCCCAAAGACCAAGGCGCGGGTTAACCCTTGCAGCGGTAAGGTGGGCGCAATTTTAAAGACGAAAAATAACCAGTCAAGCGAATAAGGTCTTGTCTAAATAACTAAAAAATATGAAATACAGAGATTTGCGTGACTTCATTCACCAGTTGGAGGCTCTTGGCCAACTCAAGCGGGTGCCGGATGCCGTGTCCGTCGATCTGGAAATGACGGCCCTGAGCGACCAGGTCTTGCGCGCCGCAGGTCCCGCGCTGCTGTTCGAGCAGGTGCCCGGTTATCAGATGCCGGTCTTGACCAACCTGTTTGGCACGCCTGAGCGCGTGGCCATGGGCATGGGCGCCAAGGATTTGGCCGAGCTGCGCGAGGTTGGGCAGATGCTGGCCAGCCTCAAGGAACCCGAGCCGCCGCGGGGCCTGAAAGACACAGGGCGGCTGCTCCAGATGGCCAAGGCCATGTGGGACATGAAACCCAGCGTGAGTCGCGACGCACCTTGCCATGAGGTGATTGTCGAAGCCGATGAGGTCGATCTGGGCCAACTGCCGGTGCAGACCTGCTGGCCCGGCGACGCCGGCCCCTTGGTCACCTGGGGCCTGGTGGTCACTCGCGGACCGCAGTCTGTCGCCAAGCCGAGACTTCGGCAAAACCTCGGCATTTATCGGCAGCAAGTGATTGACCGGCACCAGGTCATCATGCGCTGGCTCGCGCATCGGGGCGGGGCGCTGGATTTCAGGGAGTTTGCGCTGGCCAACCCGGGTCAGGATTTCCCGATCGCGGTGGCGCTCGGTGCCGATCCGGCGACCATCCTGGGCGCCGTGACGCCGGTGCCGGACAGCCTCTCCGAATACCAGTTTGCCGGCCTGCTGCGAGGCTCCCGAACTGAACTGGTCAACACCGGCGTCGGCGAGGCCGGGAGTTGGTTGCAGGTGCCGGCGAGCGCGGAGATCGCGCTGGAAGGATGCATTCCGGTCGCGGCGCCGGGGTACGTTGGAGTCAGCAGCAAGGGCGTTCCCATGAAAGAAAAGGGCGGTTACCTGCATGCGCTGGAAGGCCCTTTTGGCGACCACACCGGCTACTACAACGAGCAGGACTGGTTTCCCGTGTTCGAGGTGCGCCGCCTGACCCGTCGCAAGGATGCGATCTACCACAGCACCTACACTGGCAAGCCGCCGGACGAGCCGGCGATCCTGGGCGTAGCTCTGAACGAAGTGTTCGTGCCCATCCTGCAAAAGCAGTTCCCTGAAATCGTCGATTTCTACTTGCCGCCGGAGGGCTGCAGCTACCGCATGGCGGTGATCTCGATCCGCAAGAGCTATCCCGGCCACGCCAAGCGCCTGATGTTCGGCTTGTGGAGCTTCTTGAGGCAGTTCATGTACACCAAGTTCATCGTGGTGGTGGACGAGGACGTCAACGTGCGCGACTGGAAGGAAGTGATCTGGGCCGTCACCACCCGCATGGACCCCGTTCGCGACACGACCCTGGTCGACCAGACGCCGATCGACTATCTGGATTTCGCGTCTCCCGTCAGCGGCCTGGGCGGCAAGATGGGGCTGGATGCCACCAACAAATGGCCGGGTGAAACGGCACGCGAATGGGGTCGCGTGATCACCATGCCTGACGCGGTCCAGGCCAAGGCCGAGTCGCTGTTTTCAAGCCTGTTTCCACAAACTCGCTGAACAAAGCGGAATCGAAAGGGCGCCAAGGGTAATCCCTCTAAAGTCCCGCTTGAAAGCCCGCGCCCCATGCTCTATGTTTGTAGCACCTTACTGAAGGTAACCTCTCTGGCGCAGTCTCTGCGCGCCAGGAGCCCCTGGGTAGAGAGCCTGGGAGCCCCAATGATGGCGTGAGCCATCC
>JAFALA010000019.1 GCA_019234815.1 Burkholderiaceae bacterium
TCGATTCCGCTGGCGCTCGACCATGCGGTGCGCGCTGGCCGGGTGCGTTCGGGCGACACGGTCATGCTCGAGGGCGTGGGCGGCGGCTTCACCTGGGGCGCCGTGCTGCTGGATTTCTGACCTCACGTCGACTTTGAGCCGATTTCAAGAATTGCGAGACAAGAATATGAGCACCCACTTTGCATTTGTGTTCCCCGGGCAGGGCTCCCAGGCCGTCGGCATGCTGGACGCCTGGGGCGATCACCCGGAAGTGCGCCGCACCTTGGACGAGGCCTCGGCGGCCCTGGGCGAAGACATCGCTGCCCTGATCAAGAATGGTCCCAAGGAACAGCTGGACCTCACCACCAACACCCAGCCCGTGATGCTGACGGCAGGCATTGCCTGCTACCGCGCCTGGCTGGCCGAGACGGGCCTCCAGCCTGCGGCAGCCGCCGGGCACTCGCTGGGCGAGTACACGGCGCTGGTGGCGGCCGGCGCCTTGAGCCTGGCCGATGCACTGCCGCTGGTGCGCTTCCGCGCTCAGGCCATGCAGGAAGCCGTGCCCGTGGGCGTGGGCGCCATGGCTGCGATCCTGGGACTCGAGGCGGATGCCGTTCGCGCCGGCTGCGCGCAGGCCATGGCCGCATGCGGCGAGGCCGTCGAGGCGGTCAATTTCAACGATCCCAAGCAGACCGTGATCGCCGGCACCAAGGATGCCGTGGCCAAGGCCTGCGAGCTGCTCAAGGCCGCCGGCGCCAAGCGCGCGCTGCCCTTGCCGGTGTCGGCGCCGTTCCACTCCAGCCTGATGAAGCCCGCTGCCGAACGCCTGAAGGAAAAACTGGCCGCGACCGCGTTCCAGCCCCTGCAGTTCCCCGTCGTCAACAACATCGACGTGGCCGTGACGAATGACGCCGCCGCGCTGCGCGACGCGCTCTATCGCCAGGCCTTCGGGCCAGTGCGCTGGGTCGAGGTGGTGCAAGCCCTGAAGGCGCGCGGTGCGACGCATGTGATTGAATGCGGTCCCGGCAAGGTGCTGGCCGGCATGGCCAAGCGCATCGATGCCGAACTGGTCAGCGCCACGGTGCTCGATCCTGCCTCGCTGGCCGAGGTGCGCGTGCTGCTGGCTTGAGCTTGGATGGCTTGAAAAGGATTTTTGGAATGAGCGATCAGATCAAACACGTGGCCCTGGTGACGGGCGCCAGTCGCGGCATTGGCCGCGCCATTGCGCTGAGCCTGGCCGAGCAGGGCTATGTGGTGGTCGGCACGGCCACCAGCGAGTCCGGCGCCGCCGCCATCAGCGAGGCGCTGGCCCCTCACGGCGGCCGCGGCGTGGTGTTGAACGTCAACGACGCGCCTGCGGTCGACGCCGTGGTGGATGAGATCGTCAAGGCCCATGGCGGCCTGCAGGTGCTGGTCAACAACGCCGGCATCACGCGCGACAATTTGTCCATGCGCATGAAGGACGAGGAGTGGGACGCGGTGGTCGACACCAACCTCAAGGCGGTGTTCCGCATGAGCCGCGCCGTGATGCGGACCATGATGAAGCAGCGCTACGGCCGCATCATCAGCATCACCTCGGTGGTGGGCGCTTCCGGTAACCCGGGCCAGGCCAACTACGCCGCCGCCAAGGCCGGCGTGGCCGGCATGACGCGCTCGCTGGCGCGCGAGCTGGGCAGCCGCGGAATCACCGTCAACTGCGTGGCGCCAGGTTTCATCGCCACCGACATGACGGAAGTGCTGCCCGAGGCGCAAAAAACGGCCCTGCTGGCGCAGATCCCTGTCGGCCGGCTGGGCGACCCCCGTGAAATTGCCCATGCCGTGGGCTTTCTCGCTTCACCGCAAGCCGGCTACATTACCGGCACCGAACTGCACGTCAATGGCGGCATGTTCATGCATTGAGTACGCATAGAGGCGCATGGCCCTGGCCATGCGCCCACCGGATTTGCCCGGCCGGTGAGGGTCATCTGGAGTCGGATCATGAGCCTGTCTTAGGCTTGACACTCTAGAGGCCTTAGAATCCCGGGCTATTCCCTGTAATTCACTCCTGGAGGAGTCATGAGCGATATCGAAGCACGCGTCAAGAAAATCATTGCCGAGCAACTCGGCGTGCCTGAGGCCGATGTGACCAATGAAAAGGCCTTCGTGGCCGACCTGGGCGCTGATTCTCTGGACACCGTGGAACTGGTGATGGCACTCGAAGACGAGTTCGGCATCGAAATCCCCGATGAAGAAGCCGAAAAGATCACCACCGTCCAGCTGGCGATCGATTACGCGGTCAACCACCAGAAGGCCTGAGCCACTGGCTGACACCACGTCGTAAGGGGGCTCTTGGCCCCTTTGCATTTTGCAAATAGATATTTCGAACCGAATGAGCCGTCGTCGCGTCGTCGTTACCGGTCTTGGTCTGATCAGCCCCGTAGGCAATACGGTGGCAGAGGGCTGGGCCAACATCCTCGCCGGTCAATCTGGCATTGACCGCATCACACGCTTTGATCCAACCGCCTTTGCCTGCCAATTTGCTGGCGAGGTGAAGGGCTTCAAGGTGGAGGACTACATGACCTCCAAGGAAGCGCGCACGATGGACACCTTCATCCACTATGGATTGGCAGCGTCCGTCCAGGCGGTGCAGGATGCCGGCCTGCCCACCGGCGATCAGCTCAGCGAAGAGGCCGCCGAGCGCATCGGCGTGCTCGTGGGCTCGGGCATTGGCGGCCTGCCGATGATCGAGGAAACCCACACCGAGCTGACCAACCGCGGTCCGCGCCGCATCTCGCCGTTCTTCGTGCCGGCCTCGATCATCAACATGATCTCCGGCCATGTCTCGATCAAATACGGCTTCCAGGGCCCCAACCTCGGCCTCGTGACGGCCTGCACCACGGGCTTGCACAGCATCGGCCAGGCGGCGCGCCTGATCGAATACGGCGACGCCGATGCCATGGTGGCTGGCGGCGCTGAGTCGACGGTGTCGCCGCTGGGCGTGGGCGGCTTTGCCGCCGCGCGCGCGCTGTCGACCCGCAACGACGACCCCAAGACGGCCTCGCGCCCCTGGGACAAGGACCGCGACGGCTTCGTGCTCGGCGAGGGGGCGGGCGTGGTGGTGCTCGAGGAATACGAGCACGCCAAGAAGCGTGGCGCCAAGATTTACTGCGAGCTGGTGGGCTTCGGCATGGGCGCGGATGCCTATCACATGACGGCGCCCAACGTGGACGGCCCCAAACGCTCGATGCGCGCGGCCCTGCGCAATGCCGGCCTGAACCCGGACCAGATCCATTACATGAACGCGCACGGCACCTCTACGCCGCTGGGCGACGTGAACGAAACCAACGCCATCAAGCTGGCCTTCGGCGATCACGCCAAGAAGATGGTCGTGTCCTCGACCAAGTCCATGACCGGCCACCTTCTGGGCGGCGCGGGCGGCATCGAGTCGGTGTTCACCATCAAGGCCATTCACGACCAGGTGGCGCCGCCGACCATCAACATCTTCAACCAGGATCCCGAGTGCGATCTCGACTATTGCGCCAACACCGCACGCGAGATGAACATCGAGTACGCCGCCAAGAACAACTTCGGTTTCGGCGGCACCAACGGCACGCTGATTTTCAAGCGCGTCTGATCCGGTTTCTCTGACCCGTTCCTGCCGATGCAGCCCCTGCTGCGCTACCCGCCCGCATTCCAGATGGAGTTGCGGGCGGATTTCATTTGGCGTTGCCTTCACGTGCTGCTGTATGGGCTGGCGAGCGTGGCGCTGGGCTTGAGCTGCTGGGCGCATCAGCTGATTTCCCTTGCGCCATTGATCTTGTGCCTGCCCCTGGCGTTCGGCGTGCTGGCGCCGCTGGCCTGGCGGCACGGCCGCAGCGAGGCGCATCAGCTGATCTGGGACGGGCAGGCCTGGGCCGTGCGGCTGAGCCCGGCGCTGCATCTCGATGCGTCGCCTTGCACCGTGCGCGTGTTGCTGGACCTGGGCGGCTGGATGCTGCTGGAGTTGCGCCTGCCCGACACGGGCAAAGGCCCGGCGCGCCGCATGCGCGTGCATCTGGCCTTGTCCCGGCGCAGCTACCCGAATCAATGGCATGGATTGCGTTCGACCCTATATGGATATGCCGGATAGGCGCAACGATGCATGGTGCGCTCGTGCATACTTGCGAGTCGATTCAATGGCGAGATGCTGCTGCTTTATGAACACAATTCGAAGTTCGCTGGATTCCTGGGCGTCTGGCCCGCGCTGGGTGCTGGCCGGTTTGGTGCTGAGCCTGGGCTTGCTCGGCATCCCGGTGCGGGCGGAGCCAAGGGAGTTGCCCGATTTCACCGAGCTGGTCGAACGGGTGGGGCCCTCGGTGGTCAACATCAAGACCACCGAACACGTCAAGCTGGCCGCTGCCGGCGCGCCCGAGATGGATCCGCAGATGCAGGAGTTCCTGCGCCGCTTCGGCATTCCGCTGCCGCATTCCCGCCGCGGCGCGCCGAAAGACGACGATGACGATGAGGGGCCGCAGCGCCGCGGCGTGGCCTCGGGCTTCATTGTCAGCACGGACGGCTATGTGATGACCAATGCCCATGTGGTCGAAGACGCCGACGAGGTGCTGGTCACGCTGACCGACAAGCGCGAATTCAAGGCCAAGGTGGTGGGCCTGGACAAGCGCACCGACGTCGCGGTCGTGAAGATCGATGCCAAGGCGCTGCCGGCGGTCAGGATCGCCGACATCAGCCGCCTCAAGGTCGGCGAGTGGGTGATGGCGATCGGGTCGCCCTTCGGCTTCGAGAACACCGTCACCGCCGGCATCGTCAGCGCTAAGCAGCGCGACACCGGCGAGTTCCTGCCTTTCATCCAGACCGATGTGGCCATCAACCCGGGCAACTCGGGCGGTCCGCTGATCAATATGCGCGGCGAGGTGGTGGGCATCAATTCGCAGATCTACAGCCAATCGGGCGGCTTCATGGGCATCTCGTTCGCGATCCCGATCGACGAGGCCATGCGCGCGGCGGACGAGCTGCGTCGCAGCGGGCGCATCCAGCGCGGTCGCATCGGCGTGGGGCCGGTCGATGTCAGCAAGGACGTGGCCGAGGCCATAGGCCTGGGCAAGGCGCAAGGTGCGCTGGTGCAGTTGGTGGAGGCGGATTCGCCGGCCGACCGCGCGGGCGTCGAAGGCGGCGACGTTATCACCCAGGTCGATGGCAAGCCCATCCAGAATGCCACCGAGCTGCGCCGCGTGATCGCAGCCATCAAGCCGGGCAGCAAGGCGGTGCTGTATGTGTTCCGGCGCGGCACTTACCAGGACATCACGCTGACCGTCGGTGAAATGGCGGCGGACAAGGTGGCGCAGGCGAGCGATGCGGCGCCCGCCCAGAGCGCGGGCGTGGCGTCGCTGGGCCTGGACCTGTCCGACTTGAACGAAGCGCAAAGGCGTGAGCTGAAGCTGCGCCAGGGTGTGCGCATCGAGGCGGTCGAAGGACCCGCTGAGCGCGCCGGCTTGCGCGAGGGCGACCTGATCCTGTCGGTCAATAACGCTGAAGTTGCGTCGGTGCGGCAATTCCAGGCGCTGGTGGGCAAGGCCGACAAGGGCAAGGCCGTCAGCCTGCTGGTACGGCGAGGCGACAGCGTCAATTTCGTGCTGCTCAAGCCGCAGGCACGTTGAGCCGCTGGCCGGATTGAACTTCCGAGTGGCCCGGCGGGTCTTTTCGGGATGTGGAAAATAGGGTGCGCGATTCAGACAGTTTGGGACGGCCGGAGGACATTTGGCCGAAATTCTTGCGGACGGGATTGCAACGAATCTCAGCTAGAATCTTTGCAGGATTGAGACGGTTTGCCTGCAATTCATGCAAGAGTTTGGGCAAATGAGCAAGCGAATGGGCTTGGTGTTGGGTCGGCGCGACTGTGAAATTCCTGGTGGCTGGAAGTCGTGTTGATAAACTGTGGATAATTTTCCACCGATTGCCGGGAATGGCGTTGAATACGCCGCTCTGGCGGTTTTCAGTTCCAGCCTTTTGGCTACAATGAAAGCCCAACAAGCAGTTGCCATACGTTTTGTTGGAAGGCGCGTCACCGTTTCGACGTGCCTTTTTTTTAGCTTCGGCACGGCCCCGTTGGGGCCTTCACATCGCTGCGCGATATGAGCCTGCGCTGCAAGGGCGTTGCCCTTGTAACTCCAGGTATGTTGTGCGCGTCAGGGTTTCATGAATCACATCCGCAATTTCTCCATCATTGCCCACATCGACCACGGCAAGAGCACGCTGGCCGATCGCATCATCCAGCGCTGCGGAGGCCTGTCCGATCGCGAGATGGAGGCGCAGGTGCTGGACTCGATGGACATCGAGCGCGAACGCGGCATCACCATCATGGCGCAGACCGCGGCGCTGCAATACAAGGCGCGCGATGGCCAGGTCTACAACCTCAACCTGATCGACACGCCCGGGCATGTGGACTTCTCGTACGAAGTGAGCCGTTCATTGTCGGCCTGCGAGGGCGCGCTGCTGGTTGTCGATGCCAGCCAGGGCGTCGAGGCGCAGACGGTGGCCAACTGCTACACGGCGCTGGAGTTGGGCGTCGAAGTGGTGCCGGTGCTTAACAAGATGGACTTGCCTTCCGCCGATCCGGACAACGCCAAGGCGGAGATCGAGGACGTGATCGGCATCGATGCGACCGATGCGATTCCCTGCAGTGCCAAGACCGGCATGGGCATCGACGAGATCCTCGAAGCGGTGATCGCGCGAATGCCCGCGCCAAAGGGCGTGGTCGAGGCGCCGTTGCGCGCCATGATCATCGACGCCTGGTATGACGCCTACGTGGGCGTGGTGATGCTGGTGCGCGTGGTCGACGGCACGCTCAAAAAGGGCGAGCGCATCCGCATGATGGCGACCAACGCCGTCTATCCGGCCGAGCATCTTGGCGTGTTCACGCCCAAGAGCGAGGCGCGTGAGCAGCTCAATGCGGGCGAGGTGGGCTTCGTCATCGCCGGTATCAAGGAGTTGGAGGCCGCAAAGGTCGGCGACACCATCACGCTGGAAAAAAAGCTGCCCAACAACCTTGGGCCGGCCGCGGAAGCATTGCCTGGCTTCAAGGAAATCCAGCCCCAGGTCTTCGCCGGTCTCTACCCGACCGAGGCGAGCGAATACGACCAGTTGCGCGATGCGCTGGAGAAGCTCAAGCTCAACGACTCTTCGCTGCGCTTCGAGCCCGAAGTCTCGCAGGCGCTGGGCTTCGGCTTCCGCTGCGGCTTCCTGGGCCTGCTGCACATGGAGATCGTGCAGGAACGCCTGGAGCGCGAGTTCGACCAGGACCTGATCACCACCGCGCCCAGCGTGGTCTACCAGGTGGTATTGGCCGACGGCACCGTGATCGAGGTCGAGAACCCGTCCAAGATGCCCGAGCAGGCCAAGATCCAGGAGATCCGCGAGCCCATCGTCACCGTGCACCTGTACATGCCGCAGGACTACGTGGGCCCGGTGATGACGCTGGCCAACCAGAAGCGTGGCGTGCAGATGAACATGGCTTACCACGGCCGCCAGGTCATGCTGACCTACGAACTGCCGCTGGCCGAGATCGTGCTGGACTTCTTCGACAAGCTCAAGAGCGTGTCGCGCGGCTACGCCTCGATGGACTACGAGTTCAAGGAGTACCGCGCGTCCGACGTGGTCAAGGTCGACATGCTGATCAACGGCGACCGCATCGACGCGCTGTCCATCATCGTGCACCGCTCGCAGTCGCAGTTCCGCGGCCGCCAGGTGGCCGCCAAGATGCGCGAGATCATTCCGCGCCAGATGTACGACGTGGCCATCCAGGCCGCCATCGGCGCCAACATCATCTCGCGCGAGAACATCAAGGCGCTGCGCAAGAACGTGCTGGCAAAATGCTATGGCGGTGACATCACCCGCAAACGCAAGCTGCTGGAAAAGCAGAAGGCGGGCAAGAAGCGCATGAAGCAGATCGGATCTGTCGAGGTGCCGCAGGAAGCCTTCTTGGCGATTCTCCAAGTTGATGATTGATTGACCATCGGGACCTCATGAGTGCATTGACCGGATTTTTGTTCGCCACGCTGATTGCGTACGGCGGTGGTTGGTATGCGGGTTACTGGAGCGGCAATTTCTCGCTGCTGCTGTTCGTGCTGACCCTGGTGACCATGGCGTATTGGCTGGCCGAGAAGTTCTACTTCTTCCCGCGCCGCCAGCTTGCCGCGCATACCCTGGTCGAGACTGACGCCAAGCGGCGCGAGTCGCTGGCCGCGCAAGGCATTGCCCGGGTTGATGGCGATGTCGAAGGCGCGCGCCGGGCGCTGCTGCGGCAGCCCTGGTGGCTGGACTGGACGGCGGGTCTCTTTCCGGTGATCCTGGTCGTGTTCCTGCTGCGTTCCTTCCTGTTCGAGCCCTTCAAGATTCCTTCGGGTTCGATGGTGCCGACGCTGCTGGTGGGCGATCTGATCCTGGTGAACAAGTTCCACTACGGCGTGCGCCTGCCCGTGATCAACAAGAAGATCATCGCCAACCACGACGTGGCGCGCGGCGACGTGATGGTGTTCCGCTATCCCGAAGATCCGAGCATGGACTTCATCAAGCGCGTGGTCGGCCTGCCCGGCGACGTGGTGACCTACCGCGGGCAACATTTGTTCGTCAACGGCCAGGAGGCGGCAGTGCGGCCGCTGGACGATTTCTATGACGAGGACAGCCACCACATGCGCTCGCACTTCATGGAGAAGCTGGGCGATATCGAGCACGAGATCCTCGTCAATCCGCAGGCCACCCCGGTGTTTCATCCGGACCGCCGCGACGGCCCGTTTCCTTTCCAGGAAAACTGCCAGTACACGCTCGAAGAGGTGACTTGCAAAGTGCCGGCGGGCCACTACTTCATGATGGGTGACAACCGCGACAATTCCCGCGATTCGCGCTATTGGGGCTTCGTGCCGGACGAAAACATCGTCGGCAAAGCCTTCTATGTTTGGATGAATTTCGGTAACCTCAAGCGCATCGGCTCCTTCCATTGAGACCTACATTGAGACCTTCAGTCAAAGGAATCCAATCCATGACACATGCACGCCGCAGCCAGACGGGCATCACCTTGTTTGGTTTGCTGTTTTGGGCCATCCTGATCTCCTTTCTGGGGCTGATCGGGGCGCGCACCTTGCCGTCGGTGATGGAGTACTACACCATCAAGCATGCCGTGGAGAAGATCGCCAAGGAGAATCCGGCCACCGTGCCGATGGTGCGGGCCGCTTTCGAGCGGACCAAGCAGGTCGAGTACTCGATTCAAAGCATCTCCGCCGAGGACCTCCAGGTGACCAAGGAAGACGACAAGCTCAAGATCAGCTTCGCCTACGAGAAGCAGGTCGAGTTGTTCGGCCCCGTGTCGCTGCTGATCAAGTACGAGGGTCATTCGTAAGAATGGTGTTTATGAATCCGTTGTTGGACGCCCTGCAAAAGCGTCTGGGATACCAGTTCAAGGATCCCGCACTTGTCGAACGCGCGCTGACGCACCGCAGCTTTGGCGCGCAACACAACGAGCGCTTGGAGTTTCTGGGCGACGCGGTGTTGAGCCTGGCGGTGTCCAGCCTGCTGTATGAGCGCTTCGAGGGCTCGGACGAAGGCGACCTGACGCGCATTCGCGCCCATCTGGTGCGTGAGGACAGCCTGCACAAGTTGGCGCTGGCCATCGGCCTGCCCGAGGTCCTGCGCATGAGCGAGGGCGAGGCCCGCGGCGGCGGGGCGCAGCGGCCTTCCATCCTGGCGGATGCCACCGAGGCCCTGATTGGCGCTGCTTTTGTCGACGGCGGCTATCCGGTGGCGCACGAAGTCGTGCGCACCCTGCTCAGCGAGCAGATCAACACCACGGCCAGCGAATCTTGGGGCAAGGATCCCAAGACCGCGCTGCAGGAATGGCTGCAGGCGCGGCGCTTGCCGGTGCCCGGCTACCGCATCACCGCCACGCGCGGACAGGCCCATGCGCAGACCTTTGCCGTGGAGTGCGCGGTGCCGGCCTTGGGCTTGACCAAATCCGGCGAGGGCCGCTCGCGTCGGGCGGCCGAGCAGGACGCTGCCAAGAGCATGCTTGAAGAGCTGATGGCGCGTGACACGCCGGGCTCCGGCTTGCGCGACTGATATGGACCACCCCCTACGCGCTGACGCGCGCCCCCTTCGAGGGGGCACAACCGCAGGACCGGCCAAGCCGGATCCTGGGTTGTCACTTGATCGGAGGGTGACACGCCACGAGGTGTGGTTGAACTGGGATGGAGAACTGATATGACTGGGTCCACCATGCCCGATACGGAAACGAATCTGCCGCAGCGCTGCGGGTTGATCGCCATCGTGGGGCGACCCAATGTGGGCAAGTCGACCTTGCTCAATGCCCTGGTGGGGCAGAAGGTGAGCATCACCTCGGACAAGGCGCAGACCACGCGGCACCGCATCACGGGCGTGAGAACCGTCGAAGAGGCGCAGTTCGTGTTTGTCGACACGCCCGGTTTCCAGACCAAGCACAACGCCGCGCTGAATCGCAACCTCAACCGCACCGTGCATGGCGTGCTGGCCGACGTGGATTTGGTGCTGTTCGTCGTCGAGGCCGGCAAGTTCGGCATCGACGACGCCAAGGTGCTTTCGCTGCTGCCCGAGGACAAGCCTGTCGTGCTGATCGCCAACAAGCTCGATGCCGTGCATCGCCGCGCCGAACTGGCGCCCTGGCTCAAGAGCATGCAGGAGCGCCGCAATTTCAGCGAGTTCGTGCCGCT
This sequence comes from Burkholderiaceae bacterium, assembly GCA_019234815.1. Classification (GTDB taxonomy): domain Bacteria; phylum Pseudomonadota; class Gammaproteobacteria; order Burkholderiales; family Burkholderiaceae_C; genus JAFALA01. The sequence goes on from JAFALA010000019.1 coordinate 10,689, forward strand.
CTCGGCGAAGAAGGAGGCCGACGTGCAGCGCCTCTTCAAGATCCTCAAGCCTTATTTGCCGGAGCAGGGCTGGTTCTACGAGGAAGACGCGCTGACCGACCGCAGCGAGCGTTTCCTGGCCAGCGAGATCATCCGCGAAAAGCTGTTCCGCCTGACCGGCGACGAACTGCCCTACACCTCGACCGTCATCATCGACAAATGGGAAGACGAAGGCGAGCTGCGCCGCATCAGCGCCTCCATCGTCGTCGAGCGCGAGGCCCACAAGGGCATGATCATCGGCCAGGGCGGCGAGCGTCTCAAGCGCATCGGCTCGGAGTCGCGCCAGGAGCTGGAGCACCTGATGGACGGGCGCGTGTTCCTGGAATTGTGGGTCAAGGTCCGCTCGGGCTGGGCCGACAGCGAAGAGCATCTGCGCAGCTACGGCTACGAGTGATCGGGCTGTGAAGCGTGAGCGCATGGCGGTCCGGCCCCTCGAGGCTTTTGTGCTCCACCACTACGACTGGAGCGAGACCAGCCTGATCCTGGACCTGTTCACGCGTGAGCAGGGCCGTCTGGCGGTGGTCGCCAAGGGTGCCAAAAGGCCTTATTCGCAGCTGCGCGCGGTGCTGCTGCCGTTCCAGCGCATCCTGGTGAGCCTGTCCAAGTCCACCAAGGTGGAGGAGGGCAGCGCCGAAGTGCAGATCTTGCGCTCTGCTGAATGGGGCGGGGGGCACACCCTGCCGTCGGGCGCGGCGCTGTTTTCCGGCTACTACCTGAACGAGCTGCTACTCAAGCTGCTGGCGCGCCAGGACGCTCATCCGCAGCTGTTCGACGCCTACGCCAATACTTTGCTGCAGCTGCACGATCAGGAAGATGCGCAGTCGCAGGCGGCTTTGCGCGCCTTCGAGCTGCGCCTGCTGGCCGATATCGGGCTTCTGCCCGATCTGAGCGTGGTGACGCTGACGCAAGCCGCCGTGGCGCTGGACCGTCCCTACATGCTTTCTCCTGAAGGCGGCGTCATGGTGCCCAGCCATGCTGCGCCGACCCTGAGCGGGCAGGACCTGATCCAGTTGCAGGCCGCCTTGCTGCATGGCAGCTCGGAAGCCCTGCAACAGGCCTGTCTGAGGGCCTTGCCCGCGCTCAAGGCAGCATTGCGCGGCATGCTTCACTATCATCTGGGGCACAAGCCGCTTCGCACCCGCCACGTGATGCTGGAAGTGCAAAAACTTCTTGAATGAGTGTCTGCCGATATGAATCCTTTGATGGCTCCGGAAAGCTCCGCACATGAGGCGCGCTGCGCCTTGTCGGTCAACGTCAACAAGGTGGCCTTGCTGCGCAACACCCGGCATCTGGGCATTCCCAGCGTCGTGCGCGCGGCCGAGCTGTGCCTGCAGGCCGGCGCGCAGGGCATCACCGTGCATCCGCGGCCGGACGGGCGGCACATCCGTTCCAGCGATGTGCAGGATCTGGCGCAGCTGCTCAAGGCCTGGCCGCAGGCCGAGTACAACATCGAGGGCAATCCGACCCAGAACCTGATGGACTTCGTGCGGCAGATTCGCCCGCACCAGGTGACTTTCGTACCCGACAGCGAAGACCAGTTCACGTCCGACCACGGCTGGAACCTGCCGGCCGACATGGAGCGCCTGCGCCCGCTGATCGAGGAATGCCAGTCCTTGAGCGTGCGAGTCAGCCTGTTCATGGACCCCTTGCCCGACGCCATGCCCCTGGTGGCCCAGCTGGGGGCCGACCGCATCGAGCTCTACACGGAAACCTATGCCAGCGCTTACGGCACGCCGCGCGAGCCGCAAGTCCTGGCCGGCTTCACCGTCACGGCGCAGGCAGCGCTGGCGCAAGGCTTGGGCATCAACGCCGGGCATGACCTGAACCGCGACAACCTGACGCGTTTTCTGCGCGAGGTGCCGGGTGTGCGCGAGGTCTCGATCGGCCACGCCCTGATCGCCGACGCGCTGGAACTCGGCTACGCGGAAACCGTGCGCGACTACCAGCGCTGCATCCAGCGTGCCTACGCCTAAGGGCCGGCGATGATCTACGGCGTTGGTACCGATCTCTGCGACATCCGCCGCATGACGGCCACCTGGCAGCGCCGCGGCGAGCGCTTTGCCGAGAAAGTGCTGGGACCGCAGGAGTTGCAGGTGTTTCGTGCCCGCCGAGCCAAGGTGGAGGCGCGTGGCATTGCCTACCTGGCTACGCGTTTTTCGGCCAAGGAGGCTTTTTCCAAGGCCATTGGCTTGGGGCTGCACATGCCGATGAGCTGGCGCGCCTGCGAAATTCTCAACAGCCCCAGCGGCAAGCCCGAAATCGTGCTGCATGGCGAGCTGCTGCGCTGGTTCAATGCCCGGGGGCTCAAGGCCCACGTCAGCGTCAGCGACGAAATCGATTACGCCAGCTCCTTCGTGGTGGTTGAACAGGACAGGACATGAGCACTGCAAAAAACAGGAAAGTACAAGCCGAGGCCCTTCAAGGGGAGGATGCGCTGGCGCATGCGCCCCTGATGCTCGACATCGCCGGTATCCAGCTGGATGCCAACGACCGGCGCCGACTGCAGCACCCGCTCACCGGCGGTCTGATCCTGTTTTCGCGCAACTTCCAAAGCCGCGAACAGCTCACGGCCCTGACCTCCGAGGTCAAGGCCCTGCGCCCCGATCTGCTGATCGCGGTGGACCATGAAGGCGGGCGCGTGCAGCGCTTTCGCAGCGATGGCTTTACGCACCTGCCCAGCATGCGCAGCCTGGGTGAGCGCTGGATGAGCGACGCCATGCAGGCTGTCTCGGCCGCCACGGCGGCCGGCTGCGTGCTGGCCTCGGAGCTGCGCGCCTGCGGCGTGGATTTCAGCTTCGCCCCGGTGCTGGACCTCGACCATGGCGCAAGCAGCGTGATCGGCGACCGCAGCTTTCATCGCGATCCGCGCGTGGTGGCCTTGCTGGCCAAGAGCGTGGCACACGGCATGCTGCTGGCCGGCATGCTCAGCTGCGGCAAGCATTTTCCCGGACATGGTTTCGTAAAGGCTGATTCCCACCTGGACGTACCCGTCGACAAGCGCAGCCTCAAGGCCATCCTGGCCGACGATGCCAAACCGTTTGAATGGCTGGCACTTGATTTGGCCGCCGTCATGCCCGCGCACGTGATCTATCCCAAGGTCGACAGCCGGCCCGCCGGCTTCAGCGCGCGCTGGCTGCAGGACATCCTGCGCGAGCGCCTCGGATTTGCGGGCGCCATTTTCAGCGACGACCTGGGCATGCAGGGCGCCCGCGTGCTCGACGGCCAAGCCATCAGCTACACCCAGGCTGCACTGGCCGCGCTGGACGCCGGCTGCGACATGCTGCTGCTGTGCAATCTGTCGACCCTCGATCAGGGCCGCACGCTCGACGACACCATGCAGGGGCTGATGGAAGCGCTGCCCTCGGGCGCCTGGACGCCGCGCCTCGAGAGCGAGGCGCGCCGCGCCGCCTTGCTGCCGCAGACCGCGCCGCTGACCTGGAGCGAGCTGATGCATGACCCGACGTATCATCTGGCGCTGCAGAAGCTGGGTTGAGTCGCCACGCCGGTTGCCCGAAAAAAAGCCGCTGAACCCGATTGGGTCAGCGGCTTTTTTGCCGACTAGCGGCCCCATGCCGGGGCCAGGCCGTCAGATCGTGGTGTCAAAGGGCAGGTGCACCTGCGCCAGATCTTTGCGGGTCTCGACCAGCACCAGCGGGCCTTCGTCGATCGCGACGATCGGCGGACGTTCGCGCGGCACGTGCACGGGCTTGGGTTCGGCGGCGATGGCTTCCTGCACGGCGCGCACCTTGTCGGTGTCCGAGTTCACCCACTGCAGGCCGGCGCCTTCTGCAATCGCGTGCAGATCGGACAGCGGCAGCGTGAAGCTTGGCACTTCTGCCACAGCTTCAGCCGGGGCCTGCGCCGCAGCCGGCTTCAGGGCCGACACGGCAGACGCTTGCGCTTCGACGGGAGCTTCGGCCGGTGCCAGGTCCTGCTGCGGTGCCGCTTCGGCCTCCGCAGGCGCCGCTTCGTTGCCTTCCAGGCTCAGTTGCTCGGCGTTTTGCGAACCTCCGTTGCGGCGGTCGCGGCCATAGCGGTCGCGGCTGCGGCGGCGGCGGCCTTCACGCTCTGGTGCGCCTTCGCCTTCATTGCCAGCTGCCTCTGCGGACGCGGGGGCATCGGCTTGTGCCTCTGCATCCTCGGCTGCCGGCAGGCTCGCGGCTTCGGCGCTGGCGTCCGCGGCGGACGCGCCATCCTTGAACTCGGCCTCGTTGCGATCGCGGCCGCCACGGCGGCGACGGCGCCCCTGGCGTTCTTCGCCGCTGGCCTGCGCTTCGTCAGCGGGCTTGGCTTGCGCGTCAGCAGCGACCAGCGTGGCGTCCAGCTTTTCTTCGGTCACTTGAGCCGTCGATGCGTTGCGCTCTGCGCGTTCGCCGCGAGGACGGCGCTCGCCGCGCTCAGGGCGTTGATCGCTGCGTTCCGAACGCGATTCGCGTGCCTCGGCGGTGCCGGTCTCAGGCTTGTCGTTGCGGCGGTTGCCGCGATCGCCACGCTCGCCGCGTTCACCACGCTCCGGGCGTTGCGCGTCTTGCGGCTTGTCGCCACGGGCCTCGCGCTTGTCCTTGCGTTCGCCGCCACGTTCGCCGCGTTCACCACCACGTTCACCGCCTCGCTCATTGCGGCCGCGGCGGCCGTCGCGGCCCGCTTCGCGCTTCTTGGGCTCTGCGGCAGGTGCGGGTGCGGGCGCCGGCGCGGCCTCGGGTTCGGTGCCGAACAGTTTCTTGATCCAGCCGAAGAAGCCGCTGCCGGATGTTGACGCTGCAGCCGCCGCGGGTACCGCGGCCGCGGTCGGTGCCGCCACGGGCTTGGGCGGCACGATGGGAGCGGGCTGCTCGGGCAGGATGCCCTTGATGACGGGTTCCTGCTTGCTCTTGCCCTTGTCGTCGGCGCCGCGACGGGTGATGCCCACCTCGTCCTCGGGTTCGTCGATCATGGTGTAGCTGGCTTGCAGATTCTCCAGGCGCGGGTCGTCGTGGCGCAGGCGCTCCAGCTTGTAGTTGGGCGTCTCCAGGTGCTTGTTGGGCACCAGCAGCACGGTGACGCGCTGCTTGAGTTCGATCTTGGTGATTTCGGTGCGCTTCTCATTGAGCAGGAAGGACGTCACTTCAACCGGCACCTGCACGTGCACGGCGGCGGTGTTGTCCTTCATGGCTTCTTCCTGGACCATGCGCAGGATCTGCAGCGCCGAGGATTCGGTGTCGCGGATGTGGCCGGTGCCGTTGCAGCGCGGGCAGGTGATGTGGTTGCCTTCGCTCAGTGCCGGGCGCAGGCGCTGGCGCGATAGCTCCAGCAGGCCGAACTTGCTGATGGAGGCGAACTGCACGCGGGCCCGGTCGTTGCGCAGTGCGTCGCGCAGGCGCTGTTCGACCTCGCGGCGGTTTTTCGACTCTTCCATGTCGATGAAGTCGACCACGATCAGGCCGCCCAGGTCGCGCAAGCGCATCTGGCGGGCAATTTCGTCGGCGGCTTCGAGGTTGGTGCGGGTGGCCGTTTCCTCGATGTCGCCGCCGCGGGTGGCGCGGGCGGAGTTGACGTCCACGGCGACCAGCGCTTCGGTGTGGTCGATCACGATGGCGCCGCCCGAGGGCAGGTTGACCGTGCGGCTGTGGGCCGTCTCGATCTGGTGCTCGATCTGGAAGCGGCTGAACAACGGTGCGTCGTCGCGGTAGCGCTTCACGCGGTTGGCGTTGTCGGGCATCACGTGCAGCATGAACTGCTGCGCCTGCTCGAAGATGTCGTCGGTATCGATCAGGATCTCACCGATGTCGGCGGTGAAGTAGTCGCGGATGGCGCGGATCACCAGGGACGATTCCTGGTAGATCAGGTACGCGCCCTTGCCGCCCTTGGCCGCGTCGTCGATCGCGCCCCAGAGCTTGAGCATGTAGTTCAGGTCCCACTGCAGCTCGGCGGCGCTGCGGCCGATGCCGGCGGTGCGGGCGATCAGGCTCATGCCCTTGGGGTAGTCGAGCTGGTCGAGGTTTTCCTTCAGCTCTTCGCGGTCTTCGCCTTCGATGCGGCGCGACACGCCGCCGCCGCGCGGGTTGTTGGGCATCAGCACCAGGTAGCGGCCGGCCAGCGAGACGAAGGTGGTCAGCGCCGCGCCCTTGTTGCCGCGCTCTTCCTTCTCGACCTGGACCAGCAGTTCCTGGCCTTCCTTGATGGCGTCCTGGATGCGGGCAGAGCGCACGTCGGTGCCTTCGCGGAAGTATTGGCGCGAAATTTCCTTGAAGGGCAGGAAGCCGTGGCGGTCTTCGCCGTAGTCGACGAAGCAGGCTTCGAGCGAGGGCTCGACGCGGGTCACGACGGCCTTGTAGATATTGCCCTTGCGCTGTTCGCGGCCTTCAATTTCGGTTTCGAAGTCCAGCAGTTTTTGGCCGTCGACGATGGCCAGGCGACGCTCTTCGGGTTGCGTCGCATTGATCAGCATGCGTTTCATCAAATCTCCTCCGGCGCCTTGGGTGTGTCCTACACCATCAGGCGCGCAGCATTGCGACGCCCATCTGACAAAACGTCAGCGGGCGACTTGTACGCTGCACGAGAAACGCAACGGAACCGAGGAAGGAATCGCCCTGGACTGTCGATGATCAAAAAGTGATCAGCTCGACAGCGTTGGCGCGTGCGCTGTCGACGTAGGCGCCAAGAGTCCATCCCTTGTGCACACCAGCCATGCTCGTGTGGCCCGGCCACGGCCTGATGCGGGCGCCGGACCCGCAAGGGGTCGGGACAGCGCCACACGGCGGCGGGGGGTGGGGGGATAGGCGGACATCATGCGTGTACGACGTGGCGCTGGCACAAGGCCGCTGGTCCTAGGGGACTGGCGGGCCTCATGCCGGAAATACCTTATTCGTGCCCTTTGACAGCATCTAGACAAAGCTGCGTGGAGCGTGGTTCCTTATGCGTTGCTCTTCCGCATCCGAACTTCGGCCGCCCGGTCACTTGGGGACAGGGCCCGCGTCCACACGAATGCGTTGCATCACCATTTTTTTGGATCGGGCTATTCCGGCAGGCAAATCCGGCAGGCAAATCGCTTGCACTCGAAACAGCTTCAATCCACCGCCACTGCACTTTCCATATTTGGGCGCTGTATTTGCAGGTCTGCGACGTCTTGGGTCGGGTCTTGCAGGGGTACAGCGCTGTAAAATCTGAAAAATCAAATACTTAGAGCGCAATAGTGGCAGGCAGCATTATAAGGGGCAAAACCCGCACCCAGACCCCGGGGTCTGCCCGAGTGCGGCCTGCTTCATCCGGACACGGTGGGACGGTCGCGGCGAGGCCCGCGCGGGCAGTGTCAAAACCGCTGCCGGCGCCGGTCGTGCCGGCGGAAGCGCCCGTGGTCAAACACCTAACTATCGACGAAGGCTCGGCTGGGCAAAGGCTGGATAACTTCTTGCTTCGCGAACTCAAGGGCGTGCCCAAGACGCATGTCTATCGCGTCATACGCGCCGGCGAGGTGCGGGTGAACAAGGGGCGCGCGAGCGCCGACACCCGGCTGGAATTGGGCGACGTCGTACGCGTGCCGCCAGTGCGCCTGCCCGAGCGCGGCGCCCCTGCGGCCGTCCCGGCCAGGGAGTTTCCGGTGGTGTTTGAAGACGATCACCTGCTGATCGTCAACAAGCCGGCCGGGGTGGCTGTGCATGGCGGATCGGGCGTGAGTTTCGGGGTGATCGAGCAACTGCGTCAGTCACGCCCGCAGGCCAAGTTCCTGGAGCTGGTGCACCGCCTCGACAAGGAAACCTCGGGCCTGCTGCTGATCGCCAAGAAGCGCAGCGCGCTGACCCATCTGCAAGACCAGTTCAGGGAGCGGGAAACCGGCAAGACCTATGCCGCCCTGGTCTGGGGCGCCTGGCCGGCCAACAAGAAGGTGATCGACGTGGCGCTGCTCAAGTTCACCGGCGGCGACGGCGAGCGCTGGGTCAGGCCGGTGACCTCGTCGCATGATCCCCAGGCGGACCAGGCCAAGCGCTCCATCAGCCTGGTCAGGCTTGCGGAGCTGTGCGGCGCCTGCAGCCTGCTGGACGTGACGATCAAGACCGGCCGCACACACCAGATCCGGGTGCACCTTGCGCATGAAGGGCACGCCATCGTCGGCGACCCCAAGTACGGCGATTTCGAAGCCAATCACGCGCTGGCGCGCGGCGCCTCGCGCTTTGACCGCATGTTCCTGCACGCCAAGCGGCTGCGTTTTATCCATCCTTCGACCGGGGCGGAGATCGACGTGTCGGCCCCCTTGCCGGCGGAATGTGAACAATTGCTGGCCTCCCTGAGGCAGCCTGCTGGACAGTAAATGATTCCACGTCAATTTGATCTGATCGTGTTCGACTGGGACGGCACCCTGTTCGACTCCACCGCGCTGATCACGCGCAGCATCCAGGCGGCGGCGCGCGACCTCGGTTTGCCCGAACCCAGCGCGGAGCAGGCCAGCTATGTGATCGGGCTGGGCTTGCAGGAGGCGCTGGCCTACGCGGTGCCCGATCTGCCGCGCGAGCGCTACCCTGAGCTGGGCCAGCGCTATCGCCATCACTATTTTGCGGCGCAGCACGAGGTGACGCTGTTTGAAGGCGTGCTGCCCATGCTGCACGAACTCAAGGCACGGCACCATTGGCTGGCCGTGGCCACCGGAAAAAGCCGGCGCGGGCTGGACGAGGTGCTGAAGGCGGTTGAGCTGCAATCGCTCTTCGATGGCACGCGCACGGCGGACGAGACGGCTGGCAAGCCGGATCCGCGCATGCTGCTGGAGCTGATGCGCGAGTTCGGTGCGGAGCCGGGCCGCACCCTGATGGTGGGCGACACGACCCACGACCTGCAGTTGGCGCTGAACGCCGATTGCGCGAGCGTGGGCGTCAGCTACGGCGCCCATGATTTCGAGACCTTTGCGGAGCTGTCGCCCCGCTTCGTGGCGCACACGGTTCAAGACTTGCACCGCTGGTTGATTGACAATGCCTGAGTTTTCCAACATGAACACCGAGAATCCAGTCCCCCAGCCAGTCCTCCAGCCCTTGTGCGCATCCGACGATCTGCAGGAGCGTGGCCGGGCTGTGGCCTTTGACGTGCTCCAATATGGCGAACCGGCGCGCGGCTTTGCACTGCGTTTTGACGGGCAGGCCGTGGCCTACCTGAACCGCTGCGCCCATGTGCCGACTGAAATGGATTGGCAGGAAGGCGAATTCCTGGACGGCGACAAGTCCTACATCATGTGCTCCATCCATGGCGCCGTGTACGACCCGCTGACCGGACGCTGCGTGACCGGCATGTGCGGCCGCAGCGGGCTGACCAAGATCGAATTGAACGAACGCAATGGGCAGGTGTTCTGGGTCCCCACCCGCGACACCCGCCCGGCCACCAAGGACAAGAAAATTGACTGACGACAACAAGCCCCAACCTTCGAGTGGCGCTGACGACGGATTGCCCGGTGCGGTCCCGGACGCCACTCCCGAAACGGCCACGGTCGATACCCGCGCCGCACCGTCGGCTGCAAATGCGTCGGCACCTGCGCTCGCGTCCGGCTCTTTTTCGGCGCGTCATGAGGCCTTGCTGACCGAGTTTGCCGTCGAGTATTTGCGCGACCGCCGCAGCGACAGGCGCTGGCGCAGTTTCTTCCGCCTGGCCTGGCTGTTGTTCCTGGTGGTGGTCGCCTGGACCTTGTTCGAGCAGTACCGCCATGTGGCGCCGCCCAACACGCCGCACACCGCGATGGTGGAGGTGCGCGGCGAAATCGCCGAAGACAGCGAGGCCAGCGCCGAGCTGATCCTGTCGGCGGTGCGCAGCGCCTTTGAAGACAACTCGGCCCAGGCCATCGTGCTGCGCATCAATTCGCCTGGCGGCAGCCCGGTGCAGGCAGGCATCGTCTACGACGAGATCAAGCGCCTGAAGGCCAAGCATGGCAAGAAGGTCTATGCCGTGGTCGAGGAAATCTGCGCGTCCGGCGCCTATTACATCGCCGCCTCGGCCGACGAGATCTACGTCGACAAGGCCAGCGTGGTCGGCTCCATCGGCGTGCTGATGGACGGATTCGGCTTCACGGGCCTGATGGACAAGCTGGGCGTCGAGCGCCGCCTGCTCACCGCTGGCGAGAACAAGGGCATGTTGGATCCGTTCTCGCCCTTGAGCGCCAAGCAGCGCGGCTACGCGCAGTCCATGCTCGACCAGATCCATCGTCAGTTCATCGCGGTCGTGCGGGAAGGGCGCGGCAAGCGCCTGAAGGAAACGCCGGAGATCTTCTCCGGGCTGTTCTGGAACGGCGAAGAGGCCGTCAAGCTGGGGCTGGCCGACGACTTCGGCAGCATCGACTACGTGGCGCGCGAAATCATCAAGGCCGAAGACGTGGTGGACTACACGCCGCGCGACAACGTGGCCGAGCGCCTGGCCAAGCGCTTTGGCGCGGCGATGGGCGCGGGGGCCGTGAAGGCCATGCGCAACCTCAGCGCGATCCATTGAATGCCCGGCTGAACGTTTGAACCTTGCATGCGAGAACCGGGCCCTGGCCCGGTTTTTTCATTGCTGCAGCCGCCATTTCATGTGCATCTCTTTTGGCACTTGTTGCAGACGGAGCTGCGCTGTTAAGGTCGTGCCTCATATTGACTTTGGAAAGCATCTGAGCAGACGGGAGCGATTCATGCCGATTTCCTTACAAGTGCAAGCCTGGTGCCGGCGCCGTGTGGCAGCCGTTCGGCAGGCCCTGACCTTGCCGCCCACCGACTTGCTGCGCGACCGCGTCTACCGGCGCCTGTGGTCGTCTATCTTGATCAGCTCCTTGGGCGGGCAGATCACCTTGCTCGCGCTGCCGCTGACGGCCGCCGTGCTGCTGCATGCCAGCCCGACCCAGATGGGCCTGCTGACCTCGATGGAAATCGTGCCTTTCGTGCTGTTCTCGCTGCCCGGCGGCGTATGGCTGGACCGGGTACGCAAGCTGCCTGTCTACGTGGTGGGCGAGGCGACCCTGGCCCTTGCCGTTGCGACGGTGCCGGTGGCGGCCTGGCTTGGCATGCTGTCCATGCCCTGGTTGTATGCGGTGGGCCTGCTGCTGGGCACGGTCTATACCATCGCCGGCAGCGCGGCCCAGATTGTGCTGACGCAGGTGGTGACGCGCGATCGGCTGGTCGAGGCGCATGCCAAGAATGCCCTGGCCTCATCGGGTGCCGAAGTGGCGGGTCCGGGCGTGGCCGGCGCCCTGATCAAGCTGCTGGGCGCCCCTTGGGCCTTGGCGGTCGACGCGGCCTTGGTGCTGGTGTCGGCCTTGATTCTGCGGGGTATCCGGGTGCAGGAAGAATTGCACCATGTCTCGGGCGCGGACTTCTGGCGCGACCTGAAGGCGGGCCTGCGTTTTGTCCGTCACCAGCGCCTGCTGGTGAGCCTGGCCTGCACGGTGGGGGGTTGGCAGATGTTCTACAACGCCGCGCAGGTGGTGCAGATCCTGTATGCCACGCGGGTGCTGAACCTGTCGGCGCAAACCGTCGGCCTGAGCTATGTGGCGTTGGGCCTGGGCACGGTGCTGGCCAGCGTGTTCGGGCACCGCATCAGCGAGCGGGTCGGGCCCGGGCCCTGCCTGCTGCTGGGCACCGGCATCTGCGGGCCGGGCTGGCTGGCGCTGGCCTTGGCGCCGGTGGCGTCGTGGAGCGTCTGGGTGTTTGCCTTCATGCTGTTCAGCTTCGGCATCGGCGCGGTGCTGATCTTCATCAACTTCCTGTCGCTGCGCCAGGCCGTCACGCCGGCGCCGATGTTGGGCCGCATGACCAGCACCATGCGCTGGCTGATCCTGATTCCGGCCGGGCCCGGCGCGCTGCTCGGCGGCTGGCTCGGCGAGCATGTCGACTTGCGGGCCTCGCTGCTGTTTGCGGGCGTCGGCGCCTTGCTGCTGACCTTGATTGCGTCGCGCGTGCCGGTGATCCGGGGGCTCAAGGTCCTGCCGCGCCTGGATGCCGAGCACGGCCTGGTGCCGCAGCCGCAGGTCTGAGGGAAGGGGCGATGGTCATGCGTGTGCCGGCGACACCCGACCCGACCTTGATCGAAGTGCCCGAACTCGTCCAGACGCCGCGACTGGTCATTGCCATGCCGCGCGCTGGCGATGGGCAGGCCTTGAATGCCGCCGTCTGCGAATCGCTGGACGATCTCAAGCCCTGGATGCCATGGGCCCAGGTGGCGCCCACATCCGAACAGTCGGAAGGCGTGGCGCGCCGCATGCAGGCGCGCTTCATGCTTCGAGAAGACCTCGCGTACTACCTGTTCGAGCGGCTTGGCGATTCAAGTGGCGCAAGTGGCGGAGGCAAGGGGCGCTTGCTCGGCGGCGTGGGCCTGCATCGCTTCGACTGGGTCCTGCGGCGCTTCGAGATCGGCTACTGGCTGCGCAGCAGCGCGCAGGGTCGCGGTCTGGCCGTTGAGGCCGTGAACGCCATCAGCGAGCTGGCCTTCACACGGTTCCGCGCGCGCCGGGTGGAAATCCGCATGGACCAGGACAACCAGCGCAGCCGGGCCGTGGCCGAGCGCTGCGGCTTCGAGCTGGAAGGCGTCCTGCGTTGCGACACCCTGGGCGTGGATGCCTTGCCCTGCGACACGCGCGTGTATTCGAAGATACGTCGCGCCTAATCGAACGCATGACTTTTGTCACTACGGGCTTGCGCCGAGGTATGGGCAGTTGGCGACAGATGGGCTTCGAGGCGGCTTTTTGACGCCTGAGTCACCCTACATTCACACCTTGCCTTTAAAGGCGGGGTCCATGTTTGTGAATTGTTGTTGGAGTCCATCGATGTTCAGAAAGAACCGCATCAGTCTGGCCGTGTTGTCGTTGTCGGCCTGCTCGACCGCCGTGCTGGCGCAAGAAGCTGCGCCGCAGCCCGAGGTCAAACAACTGGAAGTCGTCATCGTGACCTCGCAAAAGCGAGTGGAAGATGTGAAGCAGGTGCCCTTGAGCGTGTCGGCCATTTCCGCCGAGGGCCTGAAGGAAGGCCAGATGTCGAACTTCGACGACCTGGCGCGCAACATCCCCAATCTTTCGAATAGCAATGCGGGCGGCCCGGGCCTGAGCACGATCGAAATGCGCGGCGTCAGTTCGGCGGCGGGTTCCGCCACGGTGGGCGTATACCTCGACGACATTTCGCTGACCACGCGCAACCTCTACAGCCAGGGTACGGCTGAACCGCGCTTCTTCGACCTGGAGCGGGTGGAAGTGCTGCGCGGCCCGCAGGGCACGCTGTATGGCGCCAGCTCCATGGGCGGCACGATGAAATTCATCAGCAAGCAGCCCGACTTGAAGCATTTCGGCGGCGACGTGCAACTGGACGTGTCCAGCACCGACCACACGAGCCAGCTCAATGGGCAGGTGCAGGTGGTGCTGAACGCGCCCATCCAGACCGATCAGCTGGCCTTGCGCATCGGCGTGCAGGCCGGGCACTTGGCGGGCTATATCAACCAGGTCAGCGACCAGACCCTGCAGACCATTGCCAAGGGCATCGACAGCAATGACTGGACGGTGCTGAAGGCAGCTCTGAAGCTCAAGGTCAATAACGACTGGACGGTCACGCCAGGCCTGTTCTATCAAAAGATGCTGACCGGCGACGTCGATGCCTCGTACACGTCGGTGGGCAGCTACCAGCAGTACAACGCCGGCGTGGCGCTGCCGATTTTCACCACGTCCAAGATCGAGCGCGAACCGGGCTCGGACACGCTGACCGTGCCCTCGCTGACGGTCAACGGCGACGTCGGATTTGCCGATTTCACTGGCGTTCTCAATGGCTACAAGCGCAGCTTCAAGCGCACGCAGGACGGCACCGACGTCAACTCTCCCTATGTGGGAAGCCAGATCCTCAACACGACGGTGTCGAACATCGTCACCTACCTGCCTTCTGCGGTGTATCTCGACAACGAGGTCAGTCAAACCTCGCTGGAGCTGCGCATGGCCTCCAAGGCCGCCGACTACAACGCGAATCCGATTTCCTGGGTGGGCGGCGCCTACTTCTCGCAGAACAAGACCGATGTGGCGGACACCGAGCCGATTTTTGGCATCAATGCAGCCTTCACCAACAACGGCCTGAACATCAACGATCTGGCACAGTGGGCGGCGGGTTCGGGCATGTTCGTTGGCGGGTTCGCAAACGACCTGTCCTACTACAGCGCGCGCCATTACGACGACATGCAGAGCTCGGTATTCGGCGAGCTGACCTATCACTTCAGCGATTCTCTGCGCGGTATCGTGGGCTTGCGTTATCTGCAGGCCAGCGAGGAATTCCATCGCGAGGGCAACTACTTCTTCGCCGGCGGCCCCTTGACTTTCGCGTTGAACACCACGGCCCACAAGGCCACGCCGCGCTTTGCGCTCGACTGGGACGTCAGCAAGACGACCACCGTCTACGCCAATATCGCGGAAGGCTTCCGCCTGGGGGGCGTGAACCGGCCCATCCCCTTGACCATTTCCGGCAACGTGTCCGATCTGGCCAACCTGGGCCTGACCTCGGCGCCCATGACCTTTGCGCCAGACAGCTTGTGGAGCTATGAGGTCGGCAGCAAGTCGCGCCTGCTGGACAACCGGGTCGAGCTGAACCTGGCGGCGTTCTACATCAACTGGAGCAACATCCAACAGGATGTCTATCTGCCGACGGCGGGCTTCGACTTCGAGACCAATGTGGGCAACGCCATCAGCAAGGGCGTCGAGTTTTCGCTCAAGGCGCGCCTGACCAACAGCTTGCTGCTGAATGTGTCGGGCAACTACACCTCGGCCTATTTCGCGGAAGACGTGCCATGGCTGGGAACGATCAGCAGCGGCAACCCAGGCTTGAATGTGCAAAAGGGTGATCCGATCGAGGGCGTGCCCAAGTTCGGCGCCACCGTGGGCGGCGAGTACCAGTTCGGCCTGACCGACAACATCGACTCGGCCCTGCGCCTGAACGCGCAGTGGGTCGGCAGCAGCCACGGCACCTTCGTGCGTTCCAACCCCGACTACCTGCGCCCCGGCTACATGACCATCGATGGCAGCTGGTCGCTGTACATGGGCAAGTACAACCTGAACTTCATGGTCAAGAACCTG
>JAFALA010000092.1 GCA_019234815.1 Burkholderiaceae bacterium
TGTGGACGGGCAGGGCGTGCTGGATGCCGTGGCGCGCGAGGCTGGCGTCGATGAAGTCGCAGGCGCGGTTCAGCTCGGCGGCGTCGCGCGGCTTGGGCACCATGAGGTAGGCCATGCGCTCGCCGGCGCGGGCGACGAGGGCGTCGATATCGGCCTCGAAGGTGGCCTGGCTGGGCGCATGCACGCGCACGCCGACGCGGCCGAAGCGGTTGTCCGGGCTGGCGAGCATCTGCAGCACGAGCTCGATGTGCTCGGCCTCGCCGCCGATCGGTGCGCCGTCCTCGCAGTCGAGCGTGATGTCGAACACCGGGCCCATCTGCGCCTGCAGCTCCAGACTTTTCTTCATGCGCGCTTCGACACCGCAGTAATGATCGACGACGGGCAGGCTCGGCGCGGCAGGGCCTTCTTCGAACAGGGCTTGGCTTGGATGCATGGCCCACATCATAAGAAGCCTTGCTGCGCCAATGCGCACCCAAGGGCGGATCAGCCGCGCCAGGCAATCTGCATGCCCCGATGCAGCCCCAGACGCGCGGCTTCGCCTGCCAGCAGCTCCAAGGTCGTCCGGGCGCCGAGGCAGGCGCTCAGGCGCCAGGGCCTGATTGCAGCGACGACGCGGAGCACCTTGTCGTTGGCGTCCAGGTAAACGACATCGATGGCGTATCGCATGAAACAGGTGTGGATGGCGCCGCACGGGTGCAGCGCCAGGGCCTCGTTGCGGCTCAGCGGTGGCCGCGCAAGCAGGCCCAGCAAACGGGTGTGCGTCTGAGTCGCCACGTGAATGCGAAGCCCCGACGCCCCCATGCTCATAGGCCGGCGTGCAAGAACTTCATGGCGATGGGGAACCCCAACACGATGAAGGTGCATGGAAAGATGAACATGATCAGCGGCCCCAGCATTTTCACGGGCGCTTCCATGGCGAGTTTCTCGGCGCGAAGAAAGCGTTCGGTACGGCGTTGATCACTTTGCGCCCGCAAGACCGGACCCAGGCTGGAGCCCATCAGTTCGCCTTGCACCAGCGCGCTGACCAGGCTGGAAACCGGGGCGAAATCCAGTCTTTCGGCGAGCGCCCGCAACGCCTCCACACGAGGCTTGCCACCACGTACATCGCGCAGCACGCGATTGATCTCCTCCATCAGTGGGCCGGGGCGACATCGATCGACGGCCTTTTGCAGGGCACCGGTGAGGTTCAGCCCTGATTCCACCGAGAGTGTGACGATGTCCAACAGGAACGGCATGGCCCTGAGGATGTTCAGGTTCCTCTGTTTCGTGTGGTCGCGCAGCCAGAAGTCAGGGTACAGGTAGCCCAGAATGGCGCCCAGCGTGAAGCCCATCCATCCAGCGCCTTCACTGGCAGCCTCGTGGAATTCACGCTCGTGTTTCCGTTTGCGATGCTCTTTGTGCTGGCGCTGATCCAGGTGGGCTTCATCTACATGGCCAAGCTTCAGCTCGATCATGCGACCTTCATGGCCGCACGGATCGGCTCCATGAACAACGCCAAGCCGGACGTCATCGAGGCCGCGTTGCAGCGCGGCCTTAGCCCCTTCTACCAGGACAGCACGGAGGCCAGCGATTCGTTGCGGCTTGGCGCGGCGTATGCCAAGTCTTACGTGGATGTGCGGCTGCCCTGGGGCACGAAAGTCAGCGTCCTGAACCCCTCGCCCGAGGCGTTCCGCGATTTCGGCGTGCGCGACCCGGTGAGCCGGGTTACCTACATCCCCAATGACAACCTGGACTGGCGCTCTGACGCGCTGGGCCGCAGCTCGCAGCTGAATCTGCGCGATGCGAACCTGCTGAAGATCCACGTGCTCTACGGCTACGAGCTGAAGGTGCCGCTGATGGCCGGCATCCTGCGGCGCGTGATGTGCGGCGGCGACTCGGGCGTCGATGCCTTCGGCGATGTGCCGGTATGGCAGGCCGTGTACGCAGGCGGGAACGCGGCGCGGTGCCTCTATTTCATGAACGGGCGCATCCCTATCGAAAGCTCGGCGATCGTGCGGATGCAGTCGCGAGCTGAACAGCCCTGAGTCACAGGAAGTCCTGTGGACAAAAGCAAACCGCGCGGGGCAGGGCTGTTGGGCGCGGTGCTTGCGTCGCTGCCTGCCATGCCCGTACAGGCCGATTCATGGTGCCGCGATGGATCGGTAGAGGTCTGGGCCGGCGGCGCGAACGCGGCCTGCGTATCGAGCGTTGCCGCCGATCCGCGAGCCGCTGCGGCGGCAGCCGCGCCGGGCGTGCGTGCGCGCGTTCCGGCCGCGGCTCAGGCTCAGCGGGATGCCGGTCGCCGGGCGATTCTCGAGGCTGAGTTGGATGGACTGCTCGAGCGAGAACGTATGCAGAATTCGGCCACGGGCCCTGACCGCAACGAGGCTGCGCTGCTTCGCACGCAGGCCGATTTGCGCGCTTTGAGGCAGGAGCTGGCGCGCCTGCCGGCGCGCTGAGCGCCTCACGACAACCGCGGCGCAACGTTGCGGGATCAATTGACGTTGCTCACGTCGAAGGCCGACGGGAAGACGACGCTCAGCGGCGTGTTCTTTGATTCCGGCAAGACCGAGCTCCGGCCGGAAAGCAAGTCCCAGCTGGATCAGGTGGCGGCCACGCTCAAGGCGCAACCGGCGCTGAAGATTTTCATCGTCGGCCATACCGACAACGTCGGCGCGCTCGATGCCAATCTGGCACTCAGCCAGGGCCGCGCGCAGGCCGTGGTCGCGGCCTTGGTGCAACGTGGCATTGCAAGCAGCCGGCTCATGGCCCGAGGCATCGCCAACTTCGCGCCCGTGGTTGCCAACAGCAGCGAAGCAGGGCGCGCTCAGAACCGGCGCGTCGAGATGGTGCTGCAGTAGGGTGAATCGACGGGATCGCTCAGACGAGAAGCACGAGGTCGCTGTATTGCGCCACGATTTCGTCAGAGGTCACGAGCCTGAGCGGTTCGGCCAGCGCCTGGGCGACGAGCAGCCGGTCGAAGGGGTCGTTGTGATGGGGCTCAAGTTGCGCGACGCCGGCGGCGTGGACTGCGCTGACGGAGAGTGGCGCGAAGCCGCTTGCGACGATGGCCGACGCCAGCGCTTGGGGATCCGCGTCGATCTTGCCCAGGCGCGCCTTGATGGCGACTTCCCAGATCGAGGCCGCTGACACGAAAGTCTGCTCGGCCTCTTCGATCAGCCGGCGAGTCGCCGCCTTCAGGCGCGGAGAGTCGGTGACGGCCCAAAGAAAGATGTGAGTGTCGAGCAGCAGGCGCATCAACGCCCCTCGAAGCCGGCCAGCACCTCGTCCGGCAGCGGCGCGTCGAAGTCGGTGCGAATCTTCAGCTTGCCTTTGAGCAAACCGAACTTGACGCGCGGCTTGGCAACGTCGAGTCGAGTGATCCGGACAAGTGGCTTGCCGTGCCGGCTAACCACCACGTCTTCGCCGGCCGCTGCTTGGTCGACGAGCTGCGACAGGCGTGTCTTGGCGTCATAGATATTGATTGCGGCCATGGGATGGCTCTGCTGAATTCAGGCTAAGTCTAGTCTGAATGGCAGGGTGAGGCAATCGTAGGCCGCAAGCCAGAAAAAAGGGCCGGTTGCGACCGGCCCTTCTTTTGCTCAGCGCAAGTACAGATCAGAGCAGATGCTTGACGCCGTCCTGCTCGCCCTGCAGCTCGGCCAGGGTGATGTTGATGCGCTCTTGCGAGAAGGCGTCGATGGCCAGGCCTTCGACGATCTTGTACTCGCCGCCTTCGCAGGTCACGGGGTAGCCGAACATGACGTCCTTGGGGATGCCGTATTCGCCGTTCGACGGGATGCCCATCGTGACCCATGCGCCGTTGGTGCCCAGGGCCCAGTCGCGCATGTGGTCGATGGCGGCGTTGGCGGCCGAGGCGGCCGACGACAGGCCGCGTGCGGCGATGATGGCCGCGCCGCGCTTGCCGACGGTCGGCAGGAAGGTCTCGGCGTTCCAGACCTGGTCGTTGATCAGGTCCTTGATGGCCTTGCCGCCGGTCGTGGCGAAGCGGTAGTCGGCGTACATCGTGGGCGAGTGGTTGCCCCAGACGCAGAGCTTCTGGATGTCGCCGACGGCCGTGCCGGTCTTGGCGGCGAGCTGCGAAGCGGCGCGGTTGTGGTCCAGGCGCAGCATGGCGGTGAAGTTCTTGCGCGGCAGGTCCGGCGCCGACTTCATGGCGATGTAGGCGTTGGTGTTGGCCGGGTTGCCGACCACAAGCACCTTGACGTTGCGCGAGGCGACGGCGTTCAGGGCCTTGCCCTGGGCCGTGAAGATCTGGGCGTTGGCGGCCAGCAGGTCAGCGCGCTCCATGCCGGGGCCACGCGGGCGGGCGCCGACGAGCAGGGCGTAGTCGGTGTCCTTGAAGGCGCTCATCGGATCGCTGTGGGCTTCGATGCCGGCCAGCAGCGGGAAGGCGCAGTCTTCGAGTTCCATGATCACGCCCTTGAGCGCGTTCTGGGCCTTCTCGTCGGGGATTTCCAGCAGTTGCAGGATCACGGGCTGGTCCTTGCCCAGCATCTCGCCGGAGGCGATGCGGAACAGCAGGGCGTAGCCGATCTGGCCGGCGGCGCCGGTAACGGCAACGCGAACGGGTTTCTTGCTCATGTGAGGACTCCAACAGGGGATGGTTGAAATTCAGGGGCGCGACAACAAACGCGGCAGCCCGTGAGTGTAGGCCGACCAAGGGTTCGCCCGAGGGTGCGCGGATTATGCGCTCAAACAACGTGTTAGGCGGGAGGTCTTATGTCTTATAGAAGATTGCATGGTTTTTGATGGACTCCAGGGGGTGGGCTGTGCTGCAATGCGGCAAATGTCCGCGCCAGCCCCTTCCGCCGCCTCGCCTGCTGCGCCGGCTTTCAGCCCGCTCTATCAGCAGATAAAGTCGCTGATCATCCAGCGCTTGCAGGCTGGTGAATGGAAGGCCGGCGAGGCCATCCCGAGCGAGCAGGAGCTGGCCGCGCGCTTTGGCGTGAGCCAGGGCACGGTGCGCAAGGCCATCGACGAAATGGCGGCCGAAAAGCTCGTCGTGCGCCGTCAGGGCAAGGGCACTTTCGTGGCGACGCATGCCGAGCAGGAAGTGCGCTACCGCTTCCTGCGCCTCGTGCCGGACGAGGGCGAGGCCGAAGGCAAGCTCGGCCGCCAGTTGCTCGACTGCCAGCGCCAGCGCGCGCCCGCCTGGATCGCCAAGCAGCTGCAGATGCGGGCCGGCGACGCCATGATCGAGGTCCGCCGCCTGCTGCACAGCAAGGGCCGGCCCATCGTGCTCGACGACATCTGGCTGCCCGGCGCGCTCTTCAAGGGCCTGACGCTGGAGAAGCTCGAGCAACACCGCGGCCCGTTCTACGGCTTCTTCGAAGCCGAGTACGGCGTGCACATGATCCGCGCCGAGGAAAAGATCCGGGCAGTTGCCGCCGACACAGAATCGGCCGCGTTGCTGGACGTGCCCGTCGGCACGCCGCTGCTCAGTGTCGAGCGGCTCTCGTTCACCTATGGCGATCGCCCCGTTGAACTGCGCCGCGGGCTGTATCACACCGAGGCTCACTACTACCGCAACGAACTCAACTGAAATTCAATTGAAAAAGCGGCGCGGACTAACCCGTAGTTCATGCTGCATTGCCATAAAATCTTTTGGTTTCGCTTCATTACAAGGTCGGAAATGACTAACGCCACAACGAACGCTGCGACGAAGAAACGACCGGTCTTCCGCAACATCAACGCGCTGACGGACCTGCCGAGCTACCGGCTGCCTGCGGCCGCCAAGGTCTCCATCCTGCACCGGATCAGCGGCGTGCTGATGTTCCTGCTGTTGCCGTTCATCGTCTGGATGTTCGACAACAGCCTGAGCTCGGAGATCTCCTACGACGCATTCACCAACGTCTTCGTCGCCGGCTGCGGCTTCGTGCCCGCCTGGGGCGTCAAGCTCGTGACCCTGGCGCTTTGCTGGGCCTTCCTTCACCACTTCTGCGCCGGCGTGCGCCATCTCTGGATGGACGCCACGCACAGCGTCACCAAAGAGCAGGGGCACAGCTCCGCGATCGTGGTGCTCGTGATCAGCCTGCTGCTGACGCTTGCCGTCGCTGCCAAGCTGTTCGGCCTGTACTGATTTCCTCGGAGTACAAAAGCAATGTCAACCTTCGGCTCCAAGCGCATCGTCGTCGGCGCGCACTACGGCCTGCGTGACTGGCTCGTCCAGCGCGTCACCGCCGTCCTGATGGCGCTCTTTACCGTCGTGCTGCTCGCACAGTTCCTGATGCCGGGCGAGCTCGGCTACGACCACTGGGCGGCGATCTTCGCCTCGCAGTGGATGAAAACGCTCACCTTCGTCCTGATCGTTTCGCTGGCCTGGCATGCCTGGGTCGGCATGCGCGATGTCTGGATGGACTACGTGCAGCCGGTCGGCATCCGCCTGGCCCTGCAAGTGTTCACGCTGGTGTGGTTGGTGGGTTGCGCCGGCTGGGCGATCCAGGTGCTGTGGAGAATCTGAAAATGCAAATCGGAACGACGCTCGCGAAGCGCAAGTTCGACGTGGTGATCGTGGGTGCCGGCGGTTCCGGCATGCGAGCCTCGCTGCAACTCTCGCTGGCCGGCCTGAACGTGGCCGTGCTGTCCAAGGTCTTCCCGACGCGCTCGCATACTGTCGCGGCGCAGGGCGGCATCGGCGCCTCGCTCGGCAATATGAGCGAGGACAACTGGCACTACCACTTCTACGACACGGTCAAGGGCTCCGACTGGCTCGGCGACCAGGACGCGATCGAGTTCATGTGCCGCGAAGCGCCCAAGGTCGTGTACGAGCTCGAGCACTTCGGCATGCCTTTCGACCGCAATGCCGACGGTACGATCTACCAGCGCCCCTTCGGTGGCCACACGGCCAACTACGGCGAGAAGCCCGTGCAGCGCGCCTGCGCCGCGGCCGACCGCACCGGCCACGCGCTGCTGCACACGCTCTACCAGCAGAACGTGCGTGCAC
Source organism: Burkholderiaceae bacterium (assembly GCA_019234815.1). GTDB lineage: Bacteria > Pseudomonadota > Gammaproteobacteria > Burkholderiales > Burkholderiaceae_C > JAFALA01. The sequence continues at coordinate 6,947 of JAFALA010000092.1, forward strand.
GTACCCAGTTCTTCGTCGAGTGGATGGCGCTGGACATCATCCGTGACGCCGACGGCGACGCGGTCGGCGTCACCGCGCTCGAGATGGAGACCGGCGAGGTCCACATCCTCGAGGCCAAGACCGTGCTGCTGGCCACCGGCGGCGCGGGCCGCATCTTCGCGGCCAGCACCAACGCCTTCATCAACACCGGCGACGGCCTGGGCATGGCGGCGCGCGCCGGCATCCCGCTGCAGGACATGGAGTTCTGGCAGTTCCACCCGACCGGCGTGGCCGGCGCGGGCGTGCTGCTGACCGAAGGCTGCCGCGGCGAGGGCGCGATCCTGCGCAACGCCAATGGCGAGCGCTTCATGGAACGCTACGCCCCGACGCTGAAAGACCTGGCGCCGCGCGACTTCGTCTCGCGTTCGATGGATCAGGAAATCAAGGAAGGCCGCGGCTGCGGTCCCAACAAGGACTACGTGCTGCTCGACATGACGCACCTGGGCGCCGAGACCATCATGAAGCGCCTGCCATCGGTGCTCGAGATCGGCCACAACTTCGCCAACGTCGACATCACCAAGGAGCCGATTCCCGTGGTGCCGACCATCCATTACCAGATGGGCGGCATCCCGACCAATGTGAACGGCCAGGTGGTGGTGCCCAAGAACGGCAAGCACAACGACATCATCAACGGCCTGTACGCCGTGGGCGAGTGTTCCTGCGTGTCGGTGCACGGCGCCAACCGCCTGGGCACCAATTCGCTGTTGGACCTGGTCGTGTTCGGCCGTGCCGCCGGCAACCACATTGTCGACTTCAACCTGAAGAACAAGCACCACAAGCCCCTGCCCAAGGACGCTGCCGACAAGACCCTGGCCCGCCTGGCCCGCCTGGAAGGCAACAGCAGCGGCGAGTACGCGCAGGACGTCGCCAACGACATCCGTTCGACCATGCAGAAGCATGCCGGTGTGTTCCGCACCCAGGCCGTCATGGACGAAGGCGTGGTCCGCATCAAGGAAGTGGCCGAGCGCGTCAAGTCCATCGGCCTGAAGGACAAGTCCAAGGTTTTCAACACCGCCCGCGTGGAAGCCCTGGAGGTCGACAACCTGATCGAGGCCGCGCGTGCCACCATGATTTCGGCCGCCGCCCGTCCGGAAAGCCGCGGCGCCCATGCCCACGACGATTTCCCGAACCGTGACGACGACAACTGGATGAAGCACACCCTGTGGTATTCCAACGGTGACCGCCTGGACTACAAGCCCGTCAACCTGCAGCCGCTGACGGTGGAATCAGTGCCGCCGAAGGTCCGTACGTTCTAAGCCGTACGTTCCACGTCGCACTCCACAAAGGAATTCAAGATGAAGCGCACTTTCCAGATTTACCGCTACGACCCTGACAAAGACGCCAAGCCCTACATGCAGACCATCGAGGTTGAACTCGACGGCCACGAGCGCATGCTGCTGGACGCCCTGATGAAGCTCAAGGCGCAGGATCCGAGCATCTCTTTCCGCCGCTCCTGCCGCGAAGGCGTGTGCGGTTCGGACGCCATGAACATCAACGGCAAGAACGGCCTGGCCTGCCTGACCAATATGCGTACCTTGCCGGACGTGATCGTGCTCAAGCCGCTGCCCGGACTGCCCGTGGTGCGCGACCTGATCGTCGATATGACGCAGTTCTTCAAGCAGTACAACTCGATCAAGCCTTACCTCGTCAACGACACGCTGCCGCCCGAGAAGGAGCGCCTGCAGTCGCCCGTCGAGCGCGAGGAGCTTGATGGCCTGTACGAGTGCATCCTGTGCGCGAGCTGCTCGACGAGCTGCCCGAGCTTCTGGTGGAACCCCGACAAGTTCGTGGGACCCGCCGGCCTGCTGCAGGCCTACCGCTTCATCGCCGACAGCCGCGACGAGGATACGGCCGCCCGCCTGGACAACCTTGAAGACCCGTACCGCCTGTTCCGCTGCCACACCATCATGAATTGTGTGGATGTCTGCCCTAAGAACCTGAATCCCACCAAGGCGATTGGCAAGATCAAGGAACTGATGGTGCGTCGCGCCGTTTGACCTGATCCAAGCGAGCCACGGCCTGAATCCACCATGAATGCTGCAGACACCCTGATCGACGAGCGGGCCCTCTCCAAGCTGCGCTGGCGCTGCCGCCGCGGCTTGCTGGAGAATGACCTGTTCATCGAGCGGTTCTTCAATCGGTATGCTTCGACGCTGACCGAATCGCAGGCCGAGGGGCTGCGCGTCCTGATGGACCTGTCCGACAACGATTTGATGGATCTGCTGCTGGTCCGCAAGGAGCCGCAAGGCGACCTGGCTCGACCCGATGTATGTGAGGTCCTGGCCCTGCTGCGGACCCCCAGTTGAGTATTTTTCGAACCCTAAGGAATGACCATGACCCCGTCTGACGTCAAAGCCACCCTGTCGTTCTCTGACGGCAGCCCGCAAATGGACCTGCCCATTTACAAGGGCACCGTCGGTCCGGATGTGATCGATATCCGCAAGCTGTATGCGCAGACGGGTAAGTTCACCTACGACCCCGGCTTCTTGTCCACCTCGTCGTGCAATTCGACCATCACCTACATCGACGGCGACAAGGGCGAGTTGCTTTATCGCGGCTATCCCATCGAACAGCTGGCGGTGAACTGCGACTACCTGGAAACCTGCTACCTTCTGCTGTACGGAGATCTGCCCAACCCGACGCAGAAGGAAGAGTTCCAGCACCGTGTGATGAACCACACGATGGTGAACGAGCAGATGCAGTTCTTCCTGCGCGGCTTCCGCCGCGACGCCCACCCGATGGCCGTGATGACGGGCCTGGTCGGCGCGCTGTCGGCCTTCTACCACGACAGCACCGACATCAACAATCCAGAGCATCGCGAAATCGCCGCGATCCGCCTGATCGCCAAGATGCCGACGCTGGTGGCGATGGCCTACAAGTACACCATCGGCCAGCCCTACATCTACCCGAAGAACGACCTGTCCTACGCCGGCAACTTCATGCGCATGATGTTTGCCACGCCCTGCGAGGAATACAAGCCCAACGACGTGCTGGTCCGCGCCATGGACCGCATCTTCACGCTGCACGCCGACCACGAGCAGAACGCGTCGACCTCGACGGTGCGCCTGTGTGGCTCCTCCGGCACCAACCCGTTTGCAGCCATCGCCGCAGGTGTGGCCTGCCTGTGGGGTCCGGCGCACGGCGGCGCCAATGAGGCCTGCCTGAACATGCTGGGCGACATTCAGAAGCAGGGCGGCGTGGCCAAGATCGGCGACTTCATCAAGCAGGTCAAGGACAAGAACTCCAGCGTCAAGCTGATGGGCTTCGGTCACCGCGTCTACAAGAACTACGACCCGCGCGCCAAGCTGATGCGCGAAACCTGCCACGAAGTGCTGAACGAGCTGGGCCTGCACGACGACCCGCTGTTCAAGTTGGCCATGGAACTGGAAAAGATCGCGCTGGAAGACGAATACTTCGTGGCGCGCAAGCTGTACCCGAACGTGGACTTCTACTCTGGCATCGTGCAGCGCGCCATCGGCATCCCCGTGCCGCTGTTCACGGCGATCTTCGCGCTGGCCCGCACGGTCGGCTGGATCGCCCAGCTGAACGAGATGATCGCCGATCCCGAGTACAAGATCGGCCGTCCGCGCCAGCTGTACGTCGGTGCCACGGCACGCAGCGTCAAGCCTATCGGCGAACGTTGATTCAAGCCAACAGCGAAACCCTCTTCAGCTCGCCTGAAGAGGGTTTTTTCATGGCCTCAATGATGGTCGCTCCTGACCAGGCGCACGGGTAGGCGTGTTCGTTTCAGGACGTCGCCACGCACCTTGCCAGTGTCGACGTCGACGGCCCAGCCGTGCAGGAAATCCATCCGGTTGACGTTCTGGCTGTTGACGCCGTTCATGATGTTGCCGTAGCTGTACTGATTGACGTCCGAGGTATCGACGCGGGTGGAACTCGTCCAGTACCACCCCTGCGGCGCATCGGGGCAAAGGACGATTTCCGAAGTCGCTCTGGCGCTCGCAGCAAAGGCTTCTAGTTCGGGCACCGAAGGCACCCGCCACGATTTGCCATCTTGTCTGGAACGCGCCACGGCCCGGGCGATGGCCTGCGAGTGTTCAAGCAGTAGCGCGGTGCCGCTGCAGCGGCGACCGTCCCAATCCATTCCTTCCACGCAACGCGACCAATCCTTGCCAGTCTCACCGTTTCTGGCCACGGCGCCGTTTTCGACAAGCAACCACTTCGAAGCGTGCTTGGTCGCCTGCCCATCGCCAGCCTGGACCTGCGAGGCCAGTAGCAATAGCGCTGCAGCGACCATCCATTTGCGTGGCAAAGTACAGTTCATTCCATCAATACCTCAGGTCACAACATGAAGTCTGCGCCAACCCTATTGAACGCCCGCTGGATCCTGCCCATGAGCGAAGGCAGCGGCTTGCTCGAGCATCATACGGTCGTGGTACAGGGCGATCGCATCCATGAGATCCTGCCCAGTGCCACGGCACTGGAACGTTATCCCACTGCGGAACGCATCGACCTCGGTCAACATGTGTTGATCCCGGGCCTGATCAACGCGCACACGCATTCGGCCATGTCGCTGCTGCGCGGCGTGGCCGACGACGTGCCGCTGATGGAGTGGCTGACCCAGCACATCTGGCCGCTGGAGAAGCAGTGGGTCAGCGACGACTGGGTCTACCAGGGCTCGATGCTGTCGGCCTGCGAGGCCTTGCGCGGTGGCGTGACCTACCTGAACGACATGTACTTCTTCCCCAAAGCCACGGCGCGCGCAGCGATCGACAGCGGCATACGCGCGGGCGTGTCGATCAACGTGATCGACTTCCCGACCGGCTACGCGGCCAATGCCGGCGAGTACATCGCACGCGGCCTGGAGGCCTATGAGCAGTACAAGGGCGAAGCATTGCTGGACTGGACTTCGGCGCCGCATGCGCCGTACACCGTGTCGGACGAGACCTTCGTGCAGTTGCGCGAGCTGGCCGAGCGGCTCGACATCCAGATGCATTGTCACATCCACGAAACGCAGCACGAGGTCGACGAAAGCCTGAAGCAGTACGGCGTGCGTCCGCTCGAGCGCCTGAACAAGCTGGGTTTGCTGAACGAGCGCATGATGGCCGTGCACATGGTGCATCTGAACGAGGCCGAGATCGCCATGCTGGCGCGCCAGCGCGTGCACCTGGTCCACAACCCCAACTCCAACCTGAAGCTGGCCTCGGGCATCTGCCCGGTGACGGCCTTGGAAGCCGCCGGTGTCAACACCGTGCTGGGCACCGATGGCGCGGCGTCCAACAACCGCCAGGACATGTTCGGTGAAATTCGTGCCGCAGCCTTGCTGGCCAAGGGCAGCACCTGCCAGGCCACGACCGTGTCGGCGCGCACTGCGCTGGAAATGGCCACGATCCGCGCCGCCAAGGCGATGGGCCGGGGCGACGATCTCGGTTCGATCGAAGTGGGCAAGCTGGCCGACCTGGCGGCCGTGTCGCTGGATGCGCTGGAATGCCGCCCGGTCTACAACCCCGAGGCGCAGCTGGTGTATGTGGCGGGACGCGAGCATGTGTCGGACGTCTGGGTCGGCGGGCGCCGTGTGGTCAAGCAGCGCGAGATCACGACGCTGGACACGCAGGCCCTGCTGAATCGGGCCGATCAGATCGTCGGTCAAATGAAGGCCGGACACGCGTCCTGATACCGGTGTGAGTGGGTAAAATCCCGGGTTCCTTGCTCAAACCCTCCCGGGATTCCATGGCTTCCACCCAGCACTTGCTTTGTTTCGAGGGCGGCAACGCCCTTTCCGCCTTCCGTGCACAGGCCTTGCTGCCCAGGCTGCAGTCCGTCAACGAGCGCATCCAGGCCGTGCATGCCCGGCATGTGCACTGGGTCTGGACCGACGCAGCACTGGCCGAGGAAGGCAAGGCCAAGCTGGCCGCGCTGCTGCACTACGGCGATGCCTACGAAGGCAGCGAGCAAGGCCAGTTGGTGGTGGTGGCGCCGCGCCTGGGCACGGTCAGCCCCTGGGCGTCCAAGGCGACGGACATTGCGCACAACTGCGGCCTGAACATCCACCGCGTCGAGCGCGTGACCGAGTTCCGCATCACGCTGAAATCGGGCCTGCTGGGCGGCGTCAAGACCCTGAACGCCGACGAGCTGCTGGCCTGTGCCGACCTGCTGCACGACCGCATGACCGAAAGCGTGCTGCTGCAGCGCGATGACGCCGTGCACCTGTTTGCCGAGAAGACTGCGCAGCCGCTCGAGCACGTCGATGTGCTGGGGCAGGGCCGCGCCGCGCTGGAAGACGCCAACACGCGCTTCGGCCTGGCCTTGTCCGACGATGAGATCGACTACCTGGTGACTGCCTTTACCGGTGTGAAGCGCAACCCCAGCGACGTCGAGCTGATGATGTTCGCGCAGGCCAACAGCGAGCATTGCCGCCACAAGATCTTCAACGCCAGGTTCACCGTGGACGGCGTGGACCAGGACCTCTCGCTGTTCGGCATGATCCGCAACACCGAGAAGCTGAGCCCGCAGCACACCGTGATCGCCTATTCCGACAATGCGGCGGTCATGGAGGGCCACGAGCTCGAGCGCTGGATGCCGGACGGCTATACCGACGCGCCGCAGTACGTGGGCCGTGCCGAGACCTCGCACGTGCTGATGAAGGTCGAGACGCACAACCACCCGACTGCCATCTCGCCGCATCCCGGCGCCTCCACCGGCAACGGCGGCGAGATCCGCGACGAAGGCGCCACCGGCCGCGGCGGCAAGCCCAAGGCCGGCTTGTGCGGTTTCTCGGTGTCCAACCTGCGCCTGCCGGGCTTGAACGAGCCCTGGGAGAAGGCCGACACGGGCAAGCCGGCGCACATCGCCAGCGCGCTGCAGATCATGATCGACGGTCCCATCGGCGGCGCCGCCTTCAACAATGAATTCGGACGCCCGAACCTGGGCGGTTATTTCCGCGCCTACGAGCAGGAAGTCGATGGCGTGGTGCGCGGCTACCACAAGCCCATCATGATCGCCGGGGGCATCGGCGCGATCCGCGCGGACCAAACAAGCAAGATCGAATTCCCGGCCGGCTCGCTGCTGGTGCAGCTGGGCGGCCCCGGCATGCGTATCGGCATGGGCGGCAGCGCCGCAAGCTCGATGGCGGCAGGCACCAACACCGCCGACCTCGATTTCGACTCCGTGCAGCGCGGCAATCCCGAGATCGAGCGCCGCGCGCAGGAGGTTATCAACCACTGCTGGGGCCTGGGCGAGAAGAACCCCATCCTGGCGATCCACGACGTCGGCGCGGGCGGCATCTCGAACGCGTTCCCCGAGCTGGTGAACGACGCCGGCCGCGGCGCGCGCTTCGACCTGCGCAAGGTGCCGCTGGAGGAGTCCGGCCTGGCGCCCAAGGAGATCTGGTGCAACGAGAGCCAGGAGCGCTACGTGCTGGCGATCGCGGCCGACAGCCTGCCGATCTTCCAGGCCATGTGCGAACGCGAGCGCTGCCCGTTTGCGGTGGTGGGCGTCACCACCGACGCGCGTGAGTTGATCCTCGAAGACGGGCCCGAGGGCGAGCGCGCCATCGACATGCCCATGGACACGCTGCTGGGCAAGCCGCCCAAGATGCACCGCAATGTCCAGCGCGTGGCACGCAACGCGGGCCAGCTCGACTTGAATGGCGTCGAGCTTCAGAAGGTGGCGTTCGACGTGCTGCGCCACCCGACCGTGGCATCCAAGCGTTTCCTGATCTCCATCGGCGACCGTACCGTCGGCGGCCTGAACCATCGTGATCAGAACGTCGGTCCCTGGCAGGTGCCGGTGGCCGATTGCGCCGTCACGCTGGCCGATTTCAAGGGCTTCCGCGGCGAGGCCATGAGCATGGGCGAGCGCACGCCGCTGGCGGCCGTGAACGGCCCGGCCTCGGGCCGCATGGCGGTGGCCGAGGCCATCACCAATCTGCTGGCCGCGCCGATTGCGCTGGAACGCGTCAAGCTGTCGGCCAACTGGATGGCGGCCTGCGGCGAGCCGGGCGAGGATGCGGCCTTGTTCGACACGGTGAAGGCCGTCGGCATGGAACTGTGCCCACAGCTTGGCGTGTCCATTCCGGTGGGCAAGGATTCGCTGTCCATGCGCACGCGCTGGACTGTGGATGGCGAGGTGCGCCAGGTCACGGCGCCGGTCTCACTGATCGTCTCCGCCTTCGCGACGCTGCCCGATGTGCGCGGCACCCTGACGCCGCAGCTATTGCCCGGCGATACCAGCCTGATCCTGGTCGACCTGGGGCAGGGCCAACGCCGCATGGGCGGCTCCATCTTGGCGCAGGCCCTGAACCAGTTCGGCGGCGCCGTGCCCGATCTGGAGGATGCCCAATTGCTCAAGCAACTGGTCACCGCCGTGAATGCCTTGCGATCTGAGGGCAAGCTGCTGGCCTACCACGACCGCGGCGACGGCGGCCTGTGGGCCACCGCCTGCGAAATGGCCTTTGCCGGCCATACGGGCCTGAGCCTGAACCTGGACATGCTGATGACCGAAGGCGACGGCGTCTCCGACAGCCGGGCCGACGTGGGCGACTCCAAGAACTGGGCCACGCAGGTGGGTGCGCGCCGCGAGGAACTGGCGCTCAAGGCCCTGTTCAACGAAGAGCTGGGCGTGCTGCTGCAGGTTCGCAGCGAGCATCGCGATGCCGTCATGCAGACGCTGCGCGCGCATGGCCTGTCCAAGCATTCGCATGTGGTCGGCAAGCCCAACACGCTGGGGCAGGTGGAGGTCTGGCGCGATGCCAAGAAGGTGTTCGCAGCGCCGCTGCGCGACTTGCACCAGTGCTGGGACGAGGTCAGCGCGCGCATCACGCAGCTGCGCGACAACCCGGCCTGCGCAGAGCAGGAGCATGCGCAAGTGGGCCGCAGCGACGACGCCGGCCTGCAGGTGGCGCTCAGCTTCGATCCGGCTGAAGACGTTGCCGCCCCCTTCATCGCCACCGGTGCGCGTCCCCGGATGGCCATCCTGCGCGAGCAGGGCGTGAATTCGCATGTGGAAATGTCCTACGTGCTGTCGCTGGCCGGTTTCGACACCTTCGACGTGCACATGAGCGACCTGCAGTCCGGTCGCGCCACCTTGGACCAGTTCAAGGGCTTCGTGGCCTGCGGCGGCTTCTCGTATGGCGACACGCTGGGCGCCGGCGAAGGCTGGGCACGGTCCATCATGTTCAACCCGGTGCTGGCTGAGCAGTTCAAGGCCTTCTTCGCTCGGCCCGACAGCTTCGCCCTGGGCGTGTGCAACGGCTGCCAGATGATGGCCGCGCTGTCGCCCATCATCCCGGGCGCCCAGTACTGGCCGAAGTTCACCCGCAACAAGAGCGAGCAGTTCGAGGCGCGCCTGGCGCAGGTCGAGGTGCTGGCGTCTCCGAGCCTGTTCTTCCAGGGCATGGCCGGCAGCCGCATGCCGATTGCCGTGGCGCACGGCGAGGGCTTTGCCGACTTCTCGCAGCGCGGCGACGCCGCCCAGGTGGCACGCGCCATGCGTTTCGTCGACGACAAGGGCCAGCCGACCGAGGTCTATCCGACCAACCCGAATGGCAGTCCCGAAGGCCTGACCTCGGTCACCACCGCCGATGGACGCTTCACCGTGCTGATGCCGCATCCGGAGCGTGTGTTCCGCAATGTGCAGATGAGCTGGACCTCGGACGACATCAGCGCCCTGAGCCCCTGGGCACGCATGTTCAGGAACGCGCGCAAGGCCTTGGGCTGACGGGCTCTAGTCCGAACTGGTCAGCGTCACGCTGGCCTTGCGGCTCTGGCCATTGCGCCAGATCGTCAGCAGGACGCGGTCGCCGACGCGGCGTTTCTCGAACAGCGTGAGCATGTCATCGAAGTCGGCGATTTGCTCGCCGTCGACGGCCGTGATCACGTCGCCCGACACGATGCGGCCGTAGCGGTCCTGCTCGAAGGGCTTGATCCCGGCTTGCGCCGCCGGTCCGTTGGCCGTGGTGCCGACGATGATCACGCCCTTGGGCAGTTGCAGCGGCTCGCGCAGGCTGGGCGCGCCGGCGGTGATGCCGATGGCGGGCCGGATGTAGCGGCCGTCGCGGATCAGGCGCGGCACGACGCGGTTGACCTCGTCGACCGGGATGGCGAAGCCGATGCCGGCGCTCGCGCCGCTGGGGCTGTAGATCTGCGTGTTGACGCCGATCAGCCGGCCCGAGGAGTCGAGCAGCGGGCCGCCCGAGTTGCCGGGGTTGATCGCCGCATCGGTCTGGATCACGCCGCGTATGGTGCGGCGGTGCATGGACTCGATTTCACGGTTCAAGGCCGAGACAATGCCGCGCGTCAGCGTCTGGTCCAGGCCGAAGGGGTTGCCGATGGCGTAGACGTTCTGGCCCACCTGCAGGTCGGAGCTGGCGCCGATGGCGATCGGCTGCAGGCGTGCGGCGCGCTCGGCCTGGTCCTTGGGGAAGTTGATGCGCAGCACGGCCAGGTCGCGGTCGGGAAATGCGCCCACCACCTTGGCGCTGTAGCTGCTGCGGTCCGACAGCGTGATGCGAAACGCCGAGCCTTCCTGGATCACGTGGTAGTTGGTCACCACATGGCCTTGCTCGTCCCAGATGAAGCCGGTGCCGGTGCCGCGCGGCACCTGGGTCACGTCCAGGCTGAACAGGTCGCGCGAGACGCCCAGTGTGGTGATGTTGACCACCGAGGGCGAGACCTTGCGGAACACGGCGATGTGGTTGAGCTCGCTGGCCTCCAGCGCGCCGCGCGCCTGCACGGGTCGGCCCGGCGGGTCGATGCGGGTGTCGGCTGCGTTGGCAAGCAGGGCGGAGAGGCCCAGGCCCAGGCAGAGCAGGGCGGGGCGGCGATGGCGTATCAGGCGTTGCGTCATGATGGTCGATTCTCTCCTGGATGAACCTTGGCTTGCCCTAGACTGCGCGGGCTCATTTCCACTCAACCCGGTCTCAGCGATGTCCGATCTTGCCTCTTCGTCTTCCGCCTCGCAGCGCTTCAGCGGCCCCGACGCCCTGCGCGGCCTGGCCATGCTGTGGATGACGGCCTTCCATTTCAGCTTCGACCTGAATTACTTCGGCTTCATCCACCAGGACTTCTATCGCAACCCGCTCTGGACCGGGCAGCGCAGCCTGATCGTCAGCTTGTTCCTGCTCTGCGCAGGGATGGGCCAGGCCGTTGCAGTGGCGCAAGCGCAATCGTGGCCGCGTTTCTGGCGGCGCTGGGTGCAGATTGCTGGCTGCGCGCTGCTGGTGTCGGTGGGCTCGTGGTGGATGTTTCCAGCCAGTTTCATCAGCTTCGGCGTGCTGCACGGCATGGCGCTGATGCTGATCGTGGTGCGGGTCCTGGCGCCGCGCTGCCCGAATTGGCTGCTGCTCCTGGCCGGCCTGGCGGCCTTGTGGGTGCACCCCTGGTACTCGCATCCGTTCTTCGACAGCCGCTGGACGAACTGGACGGGGCTGGTCACGCATCTGCCCATCACCGAGGACTACGTGCCCATCCTGCCGTGGCTGGGGCCCATGCTGTGGGGCTATGCGCTGGCTCGCGCCTTGATGCGGCGCCGCCCTCACTGGCTCGACTGGGGGCAGCGTCAGCCTGTTCGAGCGCTCGCGCGCCTGGGGCAGTGGTCGCTGTCTTATTACATGGTGCACCAGCCGGTTTTGCTGGGTTTGCTGGCACTTGCCGCTACGATGAGAGCATGAGTGCCAAACAAATTCTCTTCGGCTTCCATGCCATCACCGTGCGGCTCAAGACCGCCGCCGCCTCCGTCTCCGAAATCCACTTCGATGCCACGCGCCGCGACCAGCGCATGCGCCTGTTCCTCGACAAGGCCCGCGACGCCGGCATCAAGCTGGTCGACAGCGACGACGAACGCCTGCACAAGCTCTGCGGCACGCACCGTCACCAGGGCGTGGTGGCGCGCGTGCAGGCGCTGGCGCAGCAGCATTCGCTCGACGAGGTGCTCGACGCCGTGGAGGGCGCGCCGCTGGTGCTGGTGCTCGACGGCGTGACCGACCCGCACAACCTCGGCGCCTGCCTGCGCGTGGCCGATGGCGCCGGCGCGCACGCCGTGGTGGCGCCCAAGGACCATGCGGTGGGCCTGAACGCCACGGTGGCCAAGGTGGCCAGCGGCGCGGCCGAGACCGTGCCCTACCTGATGGTGACCAATCTGGCCCGCGCGCTGAACGAGCTCAAGGAGCGCGACATCTGGGTGATCGGCACCTCGGACCAGGCGGAAAAATCGATCTACGACCTGGATCTCAAGGGCCCGGTGGCCCTGGTGCTGGGCGCCGAAGGCGAGGGCATGCGCCAGCTGACCGCCAAGACCTGCGACGAGCTGGTGCGCATTCCCATGAAGGGCGCGGTCGAGAGCCTGAACGTGTCGGTGGCCGCAGGCGTGTGCCTGTACGAGGCCTTGCGCCAACGGGCTTGACGCCCATCACTCAGGCCTGTCACTGAGGCCCATTACTGACGCCCATCAGCAGGAGTTTCAGCCATGCCTGTCATCGAGATCCGCCACCCCCTGGTCAAGCACAAGATCGGCCTGATGCGCGAGGCCGAGATTTCGACCAAGAAATTCCGCGAGCTGACCAGCGAGGTCGCGCGCTTGCTGGCCTACGAGGCCACGGCCGACTTTCCGCTCGAGCGCATCACGGTGACGGCCTGGAGCGGCCCCACCGAGGTGCAGCAGATCGCGGGGCGCAAGGTCACGGTCGTGCCCATCCTGCGGGCGGGGCTGGGCATGCTCGACGGCGTGCTGGACATGGTGCCCAATGCCAAGGTCAGCATGGTGGGCCTGAGCCGCAACCATGAGACCC
>JAFALA010000074.1 GCA_019234815.1 Burkholderiaceae bacterium
GGTTTGAAGTATTCGAAGGGCTCGGCGCAGGCGAGGCAGCGGTACATCGACTTGCACGCCGTCGAGCCGAAGGCCGAGAGCCGCTCGGTCTGCTTGGACGCGCAGCGCGGACAGGCGATGCGTGGCTGGAAGCGCAGCACCGCCTCGGACGCAGGACCCGGCGGCGCGATGCCGTACTCGCGCAGCTTGCGGCGGCCGTCGGCGCTGATCCAGTCGGTGGTCCAGGCGGGCGCGCGCTGCAGCGTCACGACGATCTCGCCAAACGGCGCGAGCGCGGCGCGCACGTCGTCGCGGATGGCTTCGGTGGCGGGGCAGCCCGAGTAGGTCGGCGTCAGCACGACCTCCAGTCCGCCGGTCATCTCGCGCAGGCCGCGCACGATGCCCAGGTCCACCAGCGTCAGCGCCGGCACCTCGGGGTCCGGCACCTGGCGCAGCGCATCCCACGCCGCGTCCAGGCGCGTGCTGCGATCAGCGACCGCGGCGCTCACCAGCGGCCTCCGGGGTAGGCGCGTTGCAGGTGCTGCAGCGTCGCGAGCAGATGGCCCATGTGCTCGCTGTGCACGCCGCGTCGGCCCTGGCTCAGGAAGCGGCTCGGCGGCGGCAGGCTCAGGCCGGCCTCGGCGAGCAGCCCGCTCAAGAAGGCCGTCCACGGCTCGCGCAGCGCCGCCCAGCTCGGGCCCAGGCCGCTGGCCTCGGCGGCGGCGTCGGCCTCGTCGGCGTCGAAAAGCTCGTTGAAATAAGGCCAGAGCTGCGCCAGCGCGGCCTGCATGCGCGCGCTCGATTCAGGCGTGCCGTCGCCGAGCCGCACGACCCAGTCGGCGGCATGGCGCTGGTGGTAGGCCGCTTCCTTGACAGCCTTGGCGGCGATGGCGGCCAACTCCGCGTCGCGCGACGCTTCGAGCCGCTGCCACAGCAGCAGCAGCCAGCTCGACACCGCGGCATTGCGCAGCTGCGTGAAGGCGAAATCACCGCGCGGCAATTCGACGAGCACCGGGTTCAGGTAGTCGCGCTCCTCGCGCAGGAAGGCGAGCTGGTCTTCATCCAAGCCCTGGCCGTCGAGCGCCGCCGCGTGCGTCAGCAGCGCGCGCGCCTGGCCGAGCAGATCCAGCGCGAGGTTGGACATGGCGATGTCTTCCTCGAGGATGGGCGCATGGCCCGACCACTCGCCCAGGCGCTGCGCCAGGATCAGGCAGGCGTCGCCGATGCGCAGCACATAACGGACGTCATGACGCCCCGCGCCCAATCGCACCACGCTGAACGCGGGCGCACTTGGTCGGTCCCCCGAGGGGACGGCTTGGTCTGCCGGATTGACCGGCTGACCAAGACCAGCCGGCCGGCTTGGGAGCGGCCCGGCGCTCGGCCCAGAAACTTCAGGGGTGATGGTCGGTGTCGTCGGGCTATTCATCACATGTGGTCCACGGCCTGGGGCAGGACGTAGAAGGTCGGGTGGCGGTAGATCTTGTCGGCCATGGGGTCGAAGAGCATGGGCTTGTCGCCCGGGTCCGAGGCCGTGATGGCGCTCGACGGCACGACCCACAGGCTCACGCCCTCCTGGCGTCGCGTATAGACCTCGCGCGCGAGCTGCAGCGCCATGGCCGCGTCGGCCGCGTGCAGGCTGCCGCAATGCTTGTGGTCCAGGCCCGCCTTGGGGCGGACGAACACTTCCCATAACGGCCACTCTTTGCTGACATCGCTCATGCTGCCTGCTCCTTCATTGCTTGTTTCTTCGCGTACGCCAGCGCGGCCTCGCGCACCCAGGCGCCCTCGTCCCAGGCCTTGACGCGGGCGGCCAGGCGCTCGCGGTTGCACGGGCCGTCGCCGTTGATGACGCGCCAGAACTCGTCCCAGTCGATGCGGCCGAAGTCGTGGGCCTCGCGCTCGGCGTTCCACTTGAGGTCCGGATCGGGCAGCGTGACGCCGAGCAGCGCGGCCTGCGGCACGCAGGCGTCGACGAACTTCTGGCGCAGCTGGTCGTTGGTAATGCGCTTGATGCCCCAGCGGATGGACTGCTCCGAGTTGGGCGAGTCCTTGTCCTCCGGCCCGAACATCATCAGCGAAGGCCACCACCAGCGGTCGACGGCGTCCTGCACCATGGCGCGCTGCGCGTCGGTGCCGTGCTGGGTCATGGTCAGCAGCGACTCGAAGCCCTGGCGCTGGTGGAAGCTCTCTTCGCGGCAGACGCGGATCATCGCGCGCGCATAGGGCGCGTAGGAGCAGCGGCACAGCGGCACCTGGTTCATGATGGCCGCGCCGTCGACGAGCCAGCCGATCACGCCCACGTCGGCCCAGCTCAGCGTCGGGTAGTTGAAGATCGAGCTGTACTTGGCCTTGCCCGTGTGCAGCGCGTCCAGCATCTGGTCGCGGCTGGTGCCCAGCGTCTCGGCCGCCGAGTAGAGATACAGGCCATGGCCCGCCTCGTCCTGCACCTTGGCCAGCAGGATGGCCTTGCGCTTGAGCGTGGGCGCGCGCGTGATCCAGTTGCCCTCGGGCAACATGCCGACGATCTCGGAGTGCGCGTGCTGGCTGATCTGGCGCACCAGGGTCTTGCGGTAGTGCTCGGGCATCCAGTCCTTGGCTTCGATAAAGTCGCCGGCATCGATGCGGGCGTCGAAGGCCTGCTGCGCCTGCGCCTCCTCGACCGACTGGACCTTGGCGGCCGTTTCCTGCGGGCCTACGCTCATGGCTTGGGTGTACATGGAGTCTCCTGGGTTCAGCGCGAGCGCTGGTCGATGACCCGGCGGGCCTTGCCCGTCAGGGTGCGTTCAATGGATTCGGGCGGCAGCACGTCGACGCGGGTCGAGATGCCCACCAGGGTCTTGATGCGGTGCTGCAGCCAGCCGCCGATCTCGCGCCGCAGCGCCTCGCTGGCGCCGGCATGGGCATGCTGCAACTCGCAGCGCACGGCCACCTGGTCCAGCGGGCCTTCGCGCGTGATGACGATCTGGTACTGGCCCGAGAGCTTGTCGTGCTGCAGCACGATCTCCTCGATCTGGGTCGGGAAGACGTTGACGCCGCGGATGATCAGCATGTCGTCGCTGCGGCCGACTATTCTGCCCATGCGGCGCATGCTGCGCGAAGTCGGCGGCAGCAGTCGCGTGAGGTCGCGCGTGCGGTAGCGGATGATGGGCAGCGCCTCTTTGCTCAAGGAGGTGAACACCAGCTCGCCCTCCTCGCCGTCGGGCAGCACCGCGCCGGTTTCGGGGTCGATGATCTCGGGATAGAAATGGTCTTCCCAGATCACCGGGCCGTCCTTCGATTCGATGCATTCGCAGGCCACGCCGGGGCCCATCACTTCCGAGAGGCCGTAGATGTCGACCGCGGCTATGCCGGCCTTGCCCTCGATCTCCCGGCGCATGGCCTCGGTCCAGGGCTCCGCGCCGAACACGCCGATGCGCAGCGAGCTGTCGCGCGCGTCCAGGCCCTGGCGCGCGAATTCCTCGATGATCACCTGCATGTAGCTGGGCGTGACCATGATGACGTCGGGCTTGAAGTCGCGGATCAGTTGCACCTGCTTCTCGGTCTGTCCGCCCGACATGGGGATGACCGTGCAGCCCAGGCGCTCGGCGCCGTAGTGCGCGCCCAGGCCGCCGGTGAACAGGCCATAGCCGTAGGCCACGTGCACGATGTCGCCGGGCCGCGTGCCGGCGGCGCGCAGCGAGCGCGCGACCAAATTGGCCCAGGTGTCGATGTCCGCTGCCGTGTAGCCGACCACGGTCGGCTTGCCGGTGGTGCCCGAGGAGGCGTGGATGCGCGACACCTGCTCGCGCGGCACGGCGAACAGCCCGAAGGGGTAGTTGTCGCGCAGGTCCGACTTGATGCTGAAGGGGAAGCGGGCCAGGTCGGACAAGGTTTTCAGATCGTCGGGATGCACGCCCGCCGCGTCGAACCTGGCCTTGTAATGCGGTACGTTGTCGTAGGCATGGCGCAGCGACCATTGCAGACGCTGCAATTGCAGGGCCTGCAGGGCGTCGCGGCTGGCGGTCTCTATCGGTTCCAGTTCGGACTGCGGATGGGAGTTCTTGACGAGCATCTCGATTCCTGTGGGGCGTGACCTGTGGGACGTGACGAAAGACCGCGCCTTACTTCGCCTCAGGCAGCACGGCCTGCCCGTGGATGCGGTAGGAGCGGCCGCGGAACATGGCGACCAGCTCCTGGCGCTGGTTGCTGACGGTGATGTCGTACACGCCGGTGCGGCCCGCCAGCGAGCTTTCCCGTGCCACCGCCGTGAGCACGTCGCCCAGGCGCGCCGGCGCCACGATGTCAATGGAGAAGCCGGACGCCACGGTCATGTGGTTGCGGCTGTTGCAAGCGAAGGCGAAGGCCGAGTCTGCCAGGGTGCTGATCAAGCCGCCGTGGCAGGTCTGGAAACCGTTCAGCATGTCCCCGCGCACGGTCATGCAGGCCGTGGCGGAACCGGGGGCGATGGCCTCTATGGTCATGCCCAGGGCGCGCGTGGCCCGGTCATCAGCCAGCATGGCGTCGCGCACGGCTTCGGCCAGCGCCTGGGGCGGCAGGTGTGCGTGGCTCACGGTTCAGCGGTCCTGGAAGACGGGTTTGCGCTTTTGCAGGAAGGCGCTGACGCCCTCCTGGAAGTCGAACGAGCGGCCCAGCTCGGTCTGTGCCTGGCATTCGATGCGCATGGCGTCTTCGAAGTCGAGCTGCAGAGCACGGTCGAAGGCGCGCCGGGTCTGCGCCAGCGCGCGGGTCGGCATCGCGGCGAGCTTCTGCGCCAGGGCCTGCACGGTGGCGGCCAGTTCGGCGTCAGGCACGCACTGCGCGATCAGGCCGATCTGCTGGGCGTCGGCAGCGCCGAGCTTGTCGCCCAGCAAGGCCAGCTGCAGCGCGCGTGCGCGGCCGACCAGGCGCGGCAGCAGCCAGGTGCCGCCGCAGTCGGGCAGCAGGCCGATCTTGGAAAAGGCCTGGATGAAGCTGGCCGACTGCGCCGCGACCACCAGATCGCAGCCCAGGGCAAAGTTGGCGCCGGCACCGGCCGCCACACCGTTGACCGCGCACAGCACCGGCACGGGCATGGAACTCAGGCGCAAGGCGAGGGGCTGATAGTGCTTGTCGAGCAGCGCGCCGAAATGCTGGTCCGGCGCCTCCGGCGTCGGATGGGGCCGGGTCATGGGGTCGTTCAGGTCCTGGCCGGCGCAAAAGGCGCGCCCCGCGCCGGTGATCACCACGGCGCGCACGCTGGCGTCGGCAGCAGCGGCATCCAGGGCCTCGCGCAGCAGGGTCAGCAATTCGGCCGTGAAGGCATTCAGGGCGGACGGGCGGTTCAGCGTCAGGGTCTGAACGGCGCCGTCCTGCGTGATCAACAGCGGGGCATCTGATGGAACGGCTGCAGACTGTGGCATGGATGTCTCGTGTCTTGAAAGTATTTTTGACCGACCGGTCGGTAAATATTAAGCTCAAACTTGATGCAACGCAAGCTGGACAATGCCGAGGCATTCCCGGCCGGACATCCCTTGCCCAGACCCTCCAGACCATCTTTTCCACGACCGAGAGGCCCCGCATGCCCTGCTATGCCATAGACGGCGTCATTCCCGTGGTGCACCCCAGCGCCCATGTCCACCCCACCGCGACCCTGATCGGCGACGTGATCGTCGGCCGGGACTGCTACATCGGCCCCTCGGCCTCGCTGCGCGGCGACTTTGGCCGCATCGTGCTCTTTGAGGGCGTGAACGTGCAAGACACCTGCGTGATCCATGGTTTTCCGGACTCCGAGACCGTGGTCGAGACCAACGGCCACATCGGCCACGGTGCGGTGCTGCACGGCTGCGTGGTGCGGCACGACGCGCTGGTGGGCATGAACGCGGTGGTGATGGACGAGGCCGAGGTCGGCGCCTACAGCATCGTCGCCGCCTGCGCCTTCGTGCGCGCCGGCCTCAAGCTGCCCGAGAAGTCGCTGATTGCCGGCCTGCCCGCCAAGGTCGTACGGCCCCTGAGCGAAGACGAGATCCGCTGGAAGCTTGAAGGCACGCAGACCTACCAGCAACTGACCCGGCGCTGCCACGCTTCGCTGGTGGAGGTGCAGCCGCTGGCGGCCGAAGAGGCGCAGCGGCCCAAGCTGCAGGCGCAGGGACCGCAGACCCTGGTCGCGACCAAAAGAGGCTAGGTACCGGCAAGGGGCATGGGCTGGCGGCACAATGGCAGCCATGTCAGACCGCGTCATTCCCCTGCTCGACCACCGGCAACAGGCCCTGCGCCCGCAGGTGCCCGCCGGCGACGATTTGACGGGCCAGCTACGCGACGGCTGGCGCCGGCCGCTGCGGGACCTGCGCATCTCGGTAACCGACCGCTGCAATTTCCGCTGCACCTACTGCATGCCCAAGGACGTGTTCGACCGCGACCACGAGTTCCTGCCGCACAGCGCGCTGCTGAGCTTCGAGGAAATCCACCGGCTCGCCGGCCTGTTCGTGGCGCAAGGCGTGCAAAAGCTGCGCCTGACCGGCGGCGAGCCGTTGCTGCGGCGAAATCTGGAGCGCCTGGTCGGCATGCTGGCTGATCTGCGCCAGCCCGGCGGCCAGACGCTGGACCTGACGCTGACCACCAACGGCTCGCTTTTGGCGCGCAAGGCCCAGGCGCTCAAGGACGCGGGCCTGCAGCGCGTCACCGTCAGCCTGGATGCGCTGGACGACGCCGTGTTCAAGCGCATGAACGACGTCGACTTCCCGGTCGCCGAAGTGCTGGCCGGCATTGCCGAGGCGCAGCGCGTGGGGCTCACACCCATCAAGGTCAACATGGTGGTCAAGCGCGGCACCAACGATGACCAGATCCTGCCCATGGCGCGCCACTTCAGGGGCAGCGGCGTGGCGCTGCGCTTCATCGAATACATGGACGTGGGCGCGACCAACGGCTGGCGCATGGACGAGGTGTTGCCCTCCAGCCAGGTGCTGGCGCGATTGCAGGACGAATTCGAGCTGCGCGCCCTGTCGCCCGGCGCGACAGGCGAGACCGCCAGGCGCTGGGCCTATGCCGACGGCAGCGGCGAGATCGGCCTGATCTCCAGCGTCAGCCAGGCCTTTTGCAGCGACTGCAACCGCGCCCGCCTGTCCACCGAAGGCCAGCTCTACCTGTGCCTGTTCGCCCACCAGGGCCACGACCTGCGCGCGCTGCTGCGCGGCGCGCCCGGGCACCCGCCCTGCAGCGACACCGACATCAGCCTGGCCTTGCGCCACATCTGGCGCCAGCGCCAGGACCGCTATTCCGAGCTGCGCTCGCAAGCCCCGGCCGAATCCGGACCGGCGCCCCGGCGTGTCGAAATGCACTACATCGGCGGATGACGCGCCATGAAGGCCACGCAGGGCGACAAGGATCTGCACGACGCGCTGACGCTGTGGTTCACCCCGGCGCTGCGCAAGCGCCTGCTGCTCGGCCTGGCCGCGAGCATCGGCCTGCCCTGGCTGCTGGGCGAGTGGGCCAAGACCTTTGTGCAGCCGGGCCTGCACAACGACGCCGAACGCATGCAGCTGCTGATCGACTTCATCGTGCGCGGCGCCATGCTGTTCAGCCTGACCATGCTGCTGACCTGGCTCATCGGCCGATGGATCCTGGCGGTGATGAAGGGCAAGCAATACCTGGGCGACGCCTTCCCCGAGGACGAAGCGCAGGCGCGGCATGACTGAAGCCCCCATTGCCTCCAGTGCTCCCACTCTCGAGCGCACCACCGGCCTGCTGCTGGCCGGCGGCCAGGGCCTGCGCATGCAGGGCCAGGACAAGGGCCTGCGCATGCAGGGCCAGGACAAGGGCCTGCTGCCCCTGCAAGGCCGCCCGCTCGTCGCGCATGTGCTGGAGCGGCTGCAGCCGCAGGTGGCGGGCGTGCTCATCAGCGCCAACCGGAACATCGAGCAATACAGCCGGTATGGCTGGCCGGTGCTGAGCGATGCCCCGGACGCCGCCCGCATCGGACCACTCGCCGGCTGGCTGACAGGGCTGCAGCACTGCCTGACCGACTGGCTGCTCAGCGTACCCTGCGACAGCCCGCTGCTGCCGCCGGACCTGCAAGCACGCCTGGCCGCTGGTGCCATCGCCCAAAACGCCAGGATGGCCGTGGCCATGGCTGCGTCCGACCTGTCGGAACCCGGCCGCCTGCAGATGCAGCCGGTGTTCTGCCTGATGCACCGCGACTTGACGAGCCCGTTGGCTGGCTTCCTCAACAAGGGCGGCCGCAAACTGGAGGCCTTTGTGCGGACACAGGCGGCGGTGGAAGTGGTGTTCGACCGTCCCGGCGACGAGGAGGCATTTTTCAACGCGAATCGGCCGGATGAGCTCAGAGACTTGGAATTGACGCTGGCGCAGCGTAGCCCCTAAGAGCGCAGTTGCATGTCAGCCCCCAAGGACCGTGACCAAGGTGTCCTTGATGGACCCGTCGACCCAAGCGTCTTTGTACTTGTCGAGCAGCCCGAGGTATTCACGGTCTTCCATCAACTGAGCGTTGAGTTGCTGTATCTTGTCCAGACTGTCCGTGTCGAAATGCCAATGCAATTTCGACGCGCCGAACAATTCCGCACCAAACTTCATGTTCAGCGAATAACGCTTATTCATGTAGGCAGTCACCTCACTCGCAAACCTGAGCGCGTTCGGCATCGCAGCGCCCGTCTTTACAGTCGCGGTGCGGATGAATCGATAGGACATGACCGTCTCCTGAGCTGCTGACAGGAACAGTCTATGCAATAGATCGGCTCAGCAACAGGCCTCGTTTCGCATGATCCTATCAACGACGGATGCGATCGATGATGAACATCGCTGCAGAAGCGAAACCTTCAGCTCCGCCATGTTTTCAAATGCCCCATCGAAGCGCTTTTGCAAGACATTCCAGCAACCGTATCCATCACAAGGCCAAAAAGCAAAACAACCCTTCCGGCCTTTGTCCGAGACCAAGCACAAGCAAACGCCAACGCGGCGTCGACGTGATTCAATTGAACGTTAGATGACTGCTTGGCCCCGCAGGGTTCTGAATACACCGTTTCTTTGGCAGCAACAGAATGCAAACCGACCTCGACATCGTCCGACGCGTCCTGCTTCAAGCCAGTCCGCTGCCTGAGGCTTCGATTCGAGCCATCATGACCCATGTGTCGCGTGTCCATGTGCGCCCGGGAGAATTCCTGCTTCGCGCAGGCAGCGTGGCCACCCAGGCGTTCATCGTCGTCACAGGGCTCCTGCGGGAGTACCACCTCGATCGCGAAGGGCGGCAGGCGACGCGCGGATTTGCGCTTGAGGGCAGCTTGTCAGGCTCCCTGGCCGACCTGATTTCCCAGGCGCCGGCCATTTCCCACATCGAAGCCATCGAGCCCTCCACGGTCTTGTCCATTCCATGGAACGCGGTCGATCAGGCGGCCCAGTCCGACGGCCATTGGCAGTTGCTCCTGCGTCGCATTGCGGAGCGTTTGTACGGTCAAAAGGTGCACCGGGAGCACGCCTACCTGACGCTCACGGCGGCGGAGCGCTTGCAGCTGTTCCAGCAGGACTTTCCCGGGCTGCTGCACAGGGCCCCCAAGCACGCGATCGCCTCCTACCTGGGCATCACGCCCGTGCACCTGAGCCGACTATCTTCTGCCAGTCGGTCAACGCGATGATCAGCAGTCCCACCAGAAAAAAGGCCAGGCGCACGAATATCAAGGGCTTCGTCCACGACTCGGGTCCCACGTAGATCAGCATGCCGACCGGCCACTGCACGTAAACGAGGCTGGCGGCGAGCAGGCGCAATGCCGGCGTGCGAGCCGGCATGACCAGGCCCAGCAGGAACAGCCCGAGGTAGCTGGCGTGAAACTTCAGCAGCGACTCCCACACTTGCAAGGCAATTTCCCCGGCGCTGATCGCGAGGGATGACTGCGCCATGGCGATCATGGACAAAAAGTGCAGGTTCTCCACCATGTCCAGCACGGCGGTCGTCATCAGCAGCGCGGTGCCCGCCATGGCCAAGGCGCGGTTGGAGCCGACGTTCATCAGCTCGCGCCCGAGCAGCAGAAAGCAGGTGCCGTAGAAAAGAATGAAGGCGTTGTCGACGCCGATCACCCCGCGCAGCGTGGCCGGGTCTCGCAGCAGCGTCTGCGTGTACTGCTCAGGCGGTTTGAAGGCTTGCAGCGCATCCTGCCCGATGCCGGTGGCCACAAAGACCGCGATCATGAGCAGCACCAGGCCGGCCGCGATCAGGGCCGTGCGTTTCATCGTGACGATGGCGTTCATGCGTCTCTCTCCGTAGTGAATGAGAGGCGACTGTCGTGAATCCGGCGGCGGCGCGCATTAACAAATGTTTGATTCCGGGCAGGGGCGGCTGCGGTCAGCATTGGCACCGCGCGGCACGGCGCCAGGGTAATTTTGACCAAGGCTTGCCTCGACAGGCAACCGCGACCTTTTTTTTGCTGCAAACTTGAAGAACCTCGTGACCCCAGCAAGGGGACGATTCCAGTCTACGGAAGGGAGCTCAAGCGTGATGCCCGCATGTTCACTGCGATCGACGGCGCTGGGCCTGGCCTGCCTTGTCGTGACTGCGAGATTGCTCGCCTCGCCGGCATCGGCAAGCAGCCCGCTCACAGCGCCGGCGCCGACGCAGGCCGCCAGCCAACCGTCCGTGGCCCGATGCGCCGACCCAGCGCTGCCTCCCGGCAGCAACTCAAAGTCCTCGAGCAAGACGCGTCATGTGCCTAACGAAGACAGCCCATGCCATGACTCGCGCGGCATCGCCCCGCTGCGAATCGATCGTCAGCCCGATCGTCAGTCAGCAGCTTCGTCGGTTTCCAAATGAGGATACCGGGACGCCGCGCAGCGTCCCGAACCCTGCATGCTCAGCGCTGGCGCTGGCGCTGGCGCAGCCAGCCGGCACCGGCCATGGCGCCCAAGGCCGTGATGGCGAGCAGTGCCTCGGTGGGTTCCGGCAGCGTGCCCACGATCTGGCCCGCGTAAGCGCCGGGACCGTCGGTAACGGCGGAGCCCGCGATTTCGAGCGCGTAGGTGCCGCTGCTGAGCCACCAGCTGTCTCCCTGGATCGAGGAGGTGCCGCTCGTAACGTACTGCAGGTCAAGCACGCTGCCGTCGGCAATTGCGTAAAGGGCATAGCCACCGTTATTGAAATCGACGGTGGGTGCACCGGTCTGGTCGGCCACCGCGTTGGCCCAGAACGTCACGCGTTCGGCGTCCGGGACGTTGAAGGTGAAGAAGTCGTCGAACCCACCAGGGCCGGCCGCCGGGTCGCCGAAAGTCCAGGTGTTGGTGAAGACACCGGGGGCGCCTGGGTCCATGGGGATGTAGGTCCCATAGATTTGGGCATTGCAAACACCGGAGGCAGCCAGCACGGCCGTCAAAGCCAAAGTTTTGAAGAGCTTCATATTGTGTCCAGTCAAATACGGAGAGAGCCAGGCGCTCCGTCATGCCGGCGCGCCTGGCCATTCATTCAGTGCACACCCAGCGCTGTCGCCAGCGCATTCACATCCAGTGAGCCCAGGCCGGTGGCCGGGTTGTAGCTGGGCGTGGAGGGGTAGTACTCGTTGTCGCCCGAGGTGATGGCCCGGAACGGCGAACCGCTGCCGTAGCCGTACTGCTGGAACAACGTGTAGAGCTGCGGGTTGATGGGGCCCACGCGTCCTGGCAGCCCTGAGCTGATCAGGGTCAGGATGCCGTTGAGCTGCGGCGCCACGAAGCTGGTGCCGCCAGACCCGGCGCCCCAGCCGCCCTGATAGACCAGATAGCCGCTGTACGGATCCGCGTTGAGTGCCACGTCGGGCACGTTGCGGCCTGCAACGCCAGCGGGCATGTCAATCAGGTCCTGATAGCCGGTGCCGCTGCCGATAAAGGCCGCACTGCAGATCAACGACTGCGCGCTGGCCGATGTCTTCATCCCGTACAGGCCGGCCTGGTAGGCGGGCACGCCAAAATTGACGCTGACCCCGCCGCCGCCGCCCACGGTGTAGTAGCTGGCGTAATACAGGGCATTGCCGTAATTGGTGATGATGTAGTTCTGGAGGTAGTCCCAGCCCCAGGCGCGCTCGGTCGGCACCGTGACGGGGCCGTGCCTGTGCTGGACCGTATTCGGCAGCGTGGTGCCGCCGGCAGCCAGCACGGCAGAGTCGGACGCCGGGTAGTCGACCGTCAGCAGCGTCGAGCAATTCGGATAGCTGTAGTCCCGATTGATGTCGAAGGCACCGGCATCACCGGCCGCAGCGATCACCGGTATGCCTTGCGAGCCCGCCTGCAGGAACAGGACGTGAAAGGCACCCAGGGTCGGGCTGTCGTAGGCGATTTCCGGGCTGCCCCAGCTCACCGACAACACATCGACCAGGTTCTCGTTGATCGCTTGCGAGAACACGTCGATGAAGCCCGAGTTCGTGTTCGGCGCGATGTAGACGCGCATATTGGCGCCCGGCGCGACGCCACCGGATTGCTCGACGTCCAGCGTGGACTCGCCTGATCCCTCCGAGCCAGGCCCATCGGCGGGCAGCGCGCCGCCATCGACCAGCACGTCGGTGATGCGGTTCGGGTTGACGGGCAAGCCCAGCGCGCTCCAGTAGGCGTAGGCGTCCGACTGCAGGTAGCCCGCCAGCGTGGCAATGCCGATGGTCCGGCCCGTACCCGTGATGCCCTTGCCATACAGCGGGTTGATGTCGTATTTCGCGGCCAGGTCGGTCACCGTGTATTGACCTGGTACACCGCCCAGCGAGGTGGCGACAGCCGGCACGTCGCCTGCCAGCGCACCGGTATTCGGAATGACAGCCGTGTGCTTGCGCAATTGGGACTGGGTGCTCAAGCCGGTCACTGCGGTGGCGACGCCGGCGATGGCGGCCGGTATCGCGGCCTTGCCCGACGGCGCCTGGTAAGTCGCACCCAGCAAGGAGTAATTGTGGACCGCCGTACCGAAGGTCGCGGCGATCTGGGCATTCGTGCCCTGGACGCTCACGAGCAGGTTGTTCGCATGGACCTTGGTGATGGTGAAGCCCTGCGATTGCAGGTAGCCGACCACCTGGGCGACAGCCGCGGGTGACTGTCCATACGCGGCCGCGAATTGCGCGGGCGTGATGAACTGCCTGAAGTTCGGGCTCCTTGGATTGGCAACGCTGGCCACGAAGGCTTCAAGTGCCGCCTGATTGCGCACGGCCAGCGTCACAGTGATGTTCTTGACATCGCCTGGCGCGGCGACGCCCAGGTCGACGATGCGCGGATCAGCCGAGACCCGCGGCGTGGTGACGGTTGGCGACACCGGTCCGGCACCCAGCGCAAAGGCATGGCCGGACACGGCGCTGGTCATGCACAAGACCGAGGCTAGCAGCAGCGGATGTCGGGCGCATGCCTGAAATTGGCTCCCCTTGACTCTCTTCATGGATCCATTCCTTTAATCAGAAGCATGGAATCGAACCGCTGCCCAACGGTCGAGGGCACGGGTTCCTGAGCGGTCGTTGCCAGATCAGTTGGTAATCGCCCGCCGTGCGACTTTATGTGATATTTGTCACGCGATATTCACTAATCTTTGAGATTAGTTACAGTAAAAACCCTGGTATTTGATGCAAGCGCTATGCGAAGCGCACTTGTCTTGAAGCTCGTCCAAGGTATCGACGGGGTGTTGATCGGCCTTCTCAAGCCGGAGCGTCGGCTGTGTACTGCCCTGGCGCGACAAGATCTGCGCGACGGGATCCCCGTCAGATGAGTAGATCTGGAGCTGGCGGGCGACGGAGTCCGCTGATGCGCCCCTGCTCACCCAGATCGGCAAAGGCAAGACCAGCCACTTGACAGGCCGGCATTCCTAAATGACGCGTTGTTGTGCAGTTATTGCATTGTTATTGCGTCGCTATTAAGAGGTCATGGCGCCTCGTGGCAAACCGCTTCGATGTTGTTGCCGTCCGGGTCGAGAACGAAGGCACCGTAGTAATGGGCGTGGTAGTGCGGTCTCAAGCCGGGTGCGCCGTTGTCGATGCCTCCGGCCTCGATGGCGGCTTGGTAAAAAGAATCCACGTCAGCGCGCCTGGGCACACGAAATGCAATGTGAATGGGCGCCGTGATTGCAGGCCCTTGACTGATCCATAAATCCGACCCGTCTGCGTGGCAGAAGCCGGCGCTGGGTAAGTCTCCCTTAAGGGCAGGCAACTCCACCAGGCGCGAATGGCCCGTCGGCGCCAGCGCCGCCAGATAGAACGCCTTGCTCTTTGCATAGTCGCGAACGACGAGGCTCAGGTGATCGATCATTCAAGCTCCTGGGGTCAGAGTTGTTGTGCGATGAATCTCTGCGCTGAATGGGCCGACATCTTCATGGGTCGAGATTGTCAATGCGACGACGCGCCACAACCAACCTCGTCACACCACCCAGCCGATACATGCCGTCGACATCGCGGTATCGATGCGCCTCTGCCGTCATGTCCTGCCGCCACGCACGACTCACCGACGCAGGATGTTGCGCCAACAGACGGGCAAGTCCAAACGCCAGGCACCATTCAACCAGGCCCTCAGGCGTTGCTGCTTCCATGACAGGAATCGCCATGTCTTCTTCATGCTCAATGGAAAATCCGACAGAAACCAGGTCGGCCCGCTGACGTTCCGCCGCGGCATATTGGAATGTTCCGGGCCCATCCATCTCAATCGGCGGCACGGCGGCATGCCTTGCAAGAATGTCGCGCGGCATGGACCAATAAGACACGCGGGACGGTTCGGTCCACACGGCGGTGACGAGGGTTCCGCCGGGTTTCAGCCGCCGCCAGATCGCGCCAAGCGCGCGCCTTGGCTGATCCAGATACATCAGGCCCCAGCGGCACAGCGCGGCGTCGAATGCAGATTCCGGCACACCCTCCAGCGCCTGGGCGTCAGCAACTTCGAGCGACAGGTTTTCGATACCCATCTTGTGGGCCCGCTCGCGCGCAAAGGCGAGCATGTCGCCGGATCGATCAGTGCCGACAACCCGGCCACCAGGCGCAACTTTCAGAGCGGCCAGCAGCGCGGGCTCGCCGCGACCCGTCGCGATATCGAGCACCTGCTGTCCGCGAGAAATTCCCGCGAGCTCAAGCATTCGCTCGCTGACAGGCGCCGTCAAACGCTGTTCGTCATCGTCGTAGCGTCGCCACAATTCCACCTCGGTCAGCGGCGTCACTTCGTGCTCGGCCAATTTGGCGCTCCTCATTGACGTCATGCGGACAGCCTAGCAGAGCGCCGAGGTCGCCGGCGGACTAACTCCAACGATGAACGGTTCATCGACGCAGATACAACGACTAGCTCATCTTGCCTCGCGCCATCACGGCTTTGAGCAGCATCAAGTACTCGTTCGGCACCGGCCGCTCGATGCGCCAGTACACACGACAGTCCGGCGTGCGTCCCATCAACTTGTGATTGACGAGTTCCCGTCGCAGCAAGACATGGTCACCTATGGCTTCGCCCTGTTTGATGAACTCATTGACCTCGCGTTCGCTCATCTCCTTGCGGGCCGGCACGCGCGCCCAAACAGCCCAAACACAAGGTATCTGCGTCGACAGCTTGCGCGGCCAATGCTTCAGCCGCCCGCTCTCGTCGAAATGTCGGAGCAGGCGCAGAACCTCGGCCTGTTGCTTGGCGTCAGAGTGCGCGTCGACGGCCGAGACCTGGTCGAGGTCCGGTCGAATGGGCTGCGCCGCGACTCGAAAGGCCTGGAAGTTCGGATGGCCGGCTGCGCGCGCCAGCATGTGCAGCATTTGCACATGGCCGGGCGAGTCATCAGATTCGCGCCACTGCTTGCAAAGAGAACGCGCCAGCGCCGACACGTCAGGCGCGAGATAAGGAATATGTGGACGAGACATGGTCGAATCCTTGTCATCGTGCCTTCCCCCGAAGGAGGAGCGCCACGGTCGCCGTTATGGCTTGGCACATGAAGTTCGGCCAAGCTCTGCGCCGGTTGACGCAGAAGTGAAGGTGCCAAGCAGGTTTAGCGTGGTTCGAATGAACTGGCGACGCCTTGGTGAACTGCGGACCGTATATCAGTATAGAGGGAAATGTTCAGCGAGCCTGATCGGCGCTGTCAAATTGGTGATTGCGATGTTGATTTCGCGCCGGCCAATCTGGACTGGCTTATCTTGATCAAGGAGGTCGAACTCATGGCCTGAAAACCACGAAGGGGCTTTCCTTTTGGCAAAGCGCAGCCAGCCGGGCCGACGGTCTTTCTCGGCCGAAAGGATTGCGTCTATACGATTTTCTTGGTCGGCACTCTTCATTAGATAGGCGTAACTCTATCGAGCAAGACACCCTGAAAACATTTTCAACGGGTCACGGCGCAAGCTGATTGAAATCGCCCGCAAAAACCATGACGAACTCATCCAACTTGAAGTACTTGCGCAGGGCCGCATTGACGGTTTCGGCGTCGAGGCCGGCGATGGCCTCGTCCATGCGCTGATCAAAGGCCATGCGGCGCTGGTTCAGCAGCGCCTGGATGCCGCTTTTCACCTCGGCCTCGGTGAACCCGTCGCTAAGCATGTGCGCGGTCTCGTCGCGCAGTGCGTCTTCAACTTTGGCGCGATTCTGCGGCGCGAAGATGGCATAGAGGTGCCAGATGGACTGCGGATTGTCCTCGCTCCAGCCGATGCCGGCCCCGACGCCATACGACAGGCCTTCCTTCTCGCGGATCCGCTTCCACAGGCGCGAATTGCCGCCGCCGCCCATCAGATGGGCCGCCAGCGTCAGGGCCGGCACATTGGGGCTGGCGTCCGACAACGGCAGGCCCAGGCGGGCAAACATCATCGCGTTGGCCTTGTCCGGCGTCTCGAGTCGCTGCTGCGGCTGCAGGGGCGTCTGCGCCGCCCACGGCCTCTGGCGAAGCCGAGCTGCATTGAAGTTCAGCGGACTTTATTCGTCAATCACCCCCAAGGAGGCCCCTGGGCCCGGGACGGGGCCCGGATGTCAACCGGCTTGGTCATGCCGCTCGAAGTACAGGCGATCAAACCATGCGCCGCCCAGCTCGAAGCTGCGGGTCGAGCGCCCGAATTGCACGAAGCCGTTGCGGCGCAGCACCTGGACCGAGCCGATGTTCTCAGGCCGGGCGGTGGCCTCGACGCGGACGAGGCCGTGCTCGTGGAAGGCCTTCAGCAGGACCAGACGCACCGCTTCGCTGGCGATGCCCTTCCCAGTCTCGGCGCCCGCGACCCGGTACCCCAGCTCGGCGCTGTGGAAGTGGGCGCGCTTGACCTGGGTGAGATTGGCCCGGGCCACCAGTTCGCCGCGCTCATTCCTGACCAGGTACTGGAAGGCCTTGCCCTTGCGAGCGTCGTTCACGGCCTCGCCGATCGCAGCCGAGACGCCGTCCGGCGTGTAGTAGGCCTGCGGCCTGGCGTTGATGTTCGCTTCGAAATAGGCGCGGTTCACGAGCTCGAAAGCCAGCAGCTCGTCGAGATCGGCCGAGGCAATGGGTGAGAGCGTCAAGGTGGGCATACGGCTTCGGTGATTGCAGGTACTCCGGGAGAATACAGTCGGCGGCAGCCTGATGACGGCGCACGACCTCTACCACCTGGAGGCGCTGGAGCACGACGACCAGCGCAACGTCGATGCCTCGTTCAGCGGCGTCAAGCTGCGCAGCGGCAAGCGCATCCCGGTCAGCCGCGGCGGCTACGAGCGCCTGAAGGACGTGCTCCGAGCCAGGCTCAACGCAGCGCCATGCCGAAGCGTTCGAGGCGCGGCGCCCAGTCGCCCTTGATGTCGGCTGACACCAGCACGCGCACGGCGCGGCCGATCAGGCGCTCGCGCGGCACGAAGCCGAAGTAGCGCGAGTCGGCGCTGTCGTCGCGGTTGTCGCCCAGCACCAGGACCTGGCCCGCGGGCACTTTCAGCGGCGCGAAGGAATTGCGCGCCTTGACGCCTTCGAGCCACTGCACGCGGCGCTGGGCCTGCCCGAGCGATTCGGTCAGCCGCACCGCCTTGACCGCGCCGAGGCCGGCGATGGGCTCGTCGACCTGCTCCTTCGCGTCGTATTGCGCTTCCTCGCCATTGACGAACAGCCGCTCGTGGCGCATTTCCACGGTGTCGCCGGCCACCGCCACGATGCGCTTGATCAGGCGCGTGCCGTCCTTGGGCGAGGAAAAGGTCACGATGTCGCCGCGCTGCGGATCGGCCAGGGTGGCGAGCACGTGGTCGCTGAGGGGCAGCTTGAAGTCATAGGCCACGCGGTTGACGAACACCACGTCGCCTTCGAGCAGGTTCGGTCGCATGGAGCCGGACGGGATCGGATTCCAGTCGGCGATCGCAGTGCGGAAGAAGCCGAAGCAGAGCAGGAACAGCAAAAACCCACGGTTGCTCTTGAACCAGTCGCGCATCTGCGCCTCCTTGACAGACAGGAGGTGCCAGCATGCCCAGCGGTCCTTAAGCCGCGCTTAAGGACCACCGAAGGCAGCTTCAGTGACCGGCGGCCTTCAGCTGCGCCGCCGCCTTCATCATGGTGTCGACATGGCCTTCGGGACTCATGCTCTTGTAGACCGCCGCGATGTGCGCGTCAGGCGTGATCAGGTAGGAGATGCGCGAGGACATGGACATCATCGGGATGCCGGCGTCAAAGGCCTTGGTCACCTGGCCGTCGGTGTCGGCCGCCACCGCGAACTGGCTGCGGCAGGCCTCGACCGAGAATTTCTTCAGGGTGGCGATGTCGTCGGTGGAGATCCCGATCACCGTCGCGCCCAGGGCCTTGAACTTCGGCGTGGCTTCGGCAAACTCGTGCGCCTCGATGGTGCAGCCCTTGGTGAAGGCCTTGGGGTAGAAATACAGCACCACCGGGCCGCTCTTGAGCGCCTCGGCCAGATGGAAGTGCAGGGCCTCGCCGCCCACGGTCGCCTCGACGCTGAAATCGGGCGCCTTGTCGCCTTCGTTCAAGGCTGCCAGGGCCTGGTTCGTAGCCACGAGGCCCGCCCCGCCCAGCAGCGCCCACAGCAAGGGACGAAAGACATGGGACAGAAAGGACGAGGCGCGCGTGATCATGATGGATTCCTGAAATCGGTGAAGGCCCGACTATGCGATGGTTTGAATCTCCCTGACAAGCACTCCAGCTTCGCGGGCAGAATCGGCCCAGCATCCGCCCTCGAACTTGCCCCTGAATTTCCCTTGAAACCTGTCGCATTGAACCGACGCCACATGCTGCAAGCCGCTGGCAGTTTGAGCCTGGTCTGGCTGGGCGCGTGCGGCAGCATGAAGCAGGCACCAAGCTCCGCGCCGGCACCAGTACCGGCACCAGCGCCCACACCGCCTTTGCGCCGTGAATGCCGCGCCGCCTGGGTGGCCACCGTCGCCAACATCGACTGGCCGAGCCGGCCCGGCTTGAGCGCCCCGGAGATGCAGGCCGAAATGGACCGCCTGCTCGACTGCGCCAGCACCTTGAAGCTCAACCTGCTGATCGTGCAGGTGCGCGACGCCGCCGACGCCCTCTACCCCTCGGCGCTGGAACCCTGGGCCGAGGTCTTGAGCGGCGCGCAGGGCCTGGCGCCTTCAGGCGAGGGCTATGACCCGCTGGCGCGCTGGATCGAGGGCGCGCACCGGCGCGGCATCGCGCTGCATGCCTGGATCAATCCGTTCCGGGCCCGGCACAGCAGCGCGCGCAGCCCGGCAGCTGACTCGCACGTCAGTGTGGTCCACCCGGAGTGGGTGCGTGCCTACGGCGACCAGCTCTGGCTGGACCCCAGCGAGCCCGACGCCATGGCGCACACGCTGGCGGTCTGCCGCGACCTGCTGACGCGCTACGCGCTGGATGGCCTGCACATCGACGATTATTTCTACCCCTACCCGGCACAAGACGCGTCAGGCCAGGCGCTGGAATTTCCGGACCAGCGCAACTGGAACGCCTACCAAAGTGCCGGCGGTTCGCTGTCGCGCGCCGACTGGCGGCGCGGCCACGTCAACCGCTTCGTGGCTGCGCTTTACGCCCTGGTGCGGGAATGCCGCCCTTGCACCCTCTTCGGCATCAGCCCCTTCGGCCTGCCGCGGCCGGACCTGCGCCCGCCCGGCATCAAGGGCTTTTCGCAGTACGACGCGCTGTATGCCGACGTGGAGCTGTGGCTGCAGCAAGGCTGGCTCGACTACCTGGCGCCGCAGCTCTACTGGCCGCGCGCGCAGACGCCGCAGGCCTTCGAGACCCTGCTGCGAACCTGGCAGGCGCTCAACCAGGAAGGCCGCGCCATCTGGCCAGGACTGTTCAGCAGCCAGCTCAAGGGCCCGGCGCCGGGCTGGTCGGCCGACGAAATCGTGGCGCAGATCGAGCTGGTCCGCGCTGTCGACACCTCGACGGCAGCGGCCACCGGCAGCGGCCATGTCCACTTCAGCATGTCGGCGCTGGCCCGCAACTGGGACGGCCTGGCCGACCGGCTGCGGGCCGGCCCCTATGCGCAGAGCGCCGCCCTGCCGGCCATGCCCTGGCTCGGCGAATCGCCCTGCAGCGCTGCGCCGGCACCTGAAACCGGGGCCTGACATCTGATCCGACTACGATGCGGCAAATCGTATCCACCGCTTCATCCATGCACGCCCCTCCCCGCCGCAAGCCCACGGCCGCCCTGCTCCTGGCCCTGCTGCTGAGCGCCTGCGCCACGGCGCCGCAGGGCTTGCGCATCGACACCC
The DNA here is from genome assembly GCA_019234815.1 of Burkholderiaceae bacterium. Taxonomy (GTDB): domain Bacteria; phylum Pseudomonadota; class Gammaproteobacteria; order Burkholderiales; family Burkholderiaceae_C; genus JAFALA01. The sequence continues at coordinate 20,527 of JAFALA010000074.1, forward strand.
GCTACAGCTCGGCCAACCAGGACAGCCGGGTGCAGTTCCTGATCCTGCATTTCACGGCCGGCAGTTTCCAGAGCTCGCTGCGCACCCTGACCGAGGGCGGCCCGAACAGCGCCGAGGTGTCCAGCCATTACCTGGTGCGCGACCAGCCCGTCGAGATCTACCGGCTGGTGGACGAGAGCCGGCGCGCCTGGCATGCCGGCACCAGCTTCTGGCAGGGCAGCACGAACTTGAATGCGGCCTCCATCGGCATCGAGATCGTCAACCCGGGCCTGATCCAGGCGCCCGGCGGGCCGCGCTACGCCCCCTATCCGCAGGCCCAGATCGACGCGGTGATCGCCTTGTGCAAGGACATCGTGGCGCGCCACCACATCCGGCCCGAGCGCGTGCTCGGCCACAGCGACATCCAGCCACTGAACAAGACCGACCCGGGGCCGCGGTTCCCATGGCGGCAGCTGGCCGAGGCCGGCCTGATCCTGTGGCCGGACGAGGCGCAGGTGAGCGAGAAACAGATCAACTACCAGGGCGAGGGCCAATTGCCCGACGTGAACTGGTTCCAGGACCAACTGATCCGCTTCGGCTATGGCCTCGCGCGCAGCGGCCAGTGGGACATGGCCACGACCAGCACCCTGGCCGCCTTCCAGATGAAGTACCGCCCGGCCCGCTACGACGGCCAGCCCGACGCCGAGACCGCCGCGCTGCTGGAGGTGGTGAACCTGCCCGGCGGCATGCGGCGGCTGGCGCCGCTGCCGGTGTTCAGCGTGCCAAGGACTTGAAGTCGCCCGCCGTGCTGAGCACGAACCCGTTGACGGAGATCAGGCGGCGCCAGGCGGCGTTGACCTGCTCCAGGCTCAAGGCCTTGAGCCGGGCCTCCTGTTCGGCCTCGTAGCGCCAGTCGAGCCCGACCTCGCCATAGCCGATCAGCGCCGAGGCCAGGCGCGCGTCCTTGGTGCGCGACTGCATCCAGGACTCCTGCACGTCCTTCTTGGCGCGCTCCAGCTCGGCCGCCGTGATGCCTTCGCTGCTCATGCGGGCCAGCTCAGCGCGTATGGCCTCGATGATGCGCTCGCGGTTCTGCGGGGCGAAGCTGCCGCTGATGGTCAGCGATGCGTCCTGCCCGAAGTCGGGCACCGCCAGTCCGGCGCCGACGCCATAACTCAGTCCCTGCTCGCGCCGCACGCGGGTGCTCAGGCGCGTTTCCAGGCCGCCGCCGCCCAGCACGTGCACGGCCACCATCAGGGGCAGGTAATCGGCATCGCGGTGGTTGAGCTCGAAGTTCAGCTTCATCTTCAGGATGGCGCTGGTCTTGTCGTCAGCCTGCACGTCGAAGCGCGCGGCGGGCACGGTCACGGCCTTGGGCACGTGACGCACATAGGCCGGCGCCTCGGACTTTTTCCAGTGGCCGAACAGCTGGTCCAGTTGCTCTGGGAATGCGGACGGGATCGCGCCCACCACCGCCACCTCGGCCAGCTGGGCCGACCAATAGTCGCGGTAGAAGCTCTTGACGTCGTCCAGCGTGGTGCGGCGCCATTCGTCGATGTCCTCGTCCAGGCTTTCGATGTAGTCCGGGTCGCCCTTGTGGACGCCGCGCGCCGTGTTGTAGTGCAGGCGCGTGACCTCCGAACGCAGGACGTTGAGGTCCTGGCGCGAGGCCTCCAGCGCCGCCAGGTGCTGCCCGCGGATGCGCTCGAAGTCCTCCGCCGTGAAGCGCGGATGCTGCATCAGGTCGGCCGCGATCTTGAGCGCGTCGACCAGGGTGTCCTTCTCGGCCGTCAGCTGCAGGGTCACGCCCTGGTTGCCGCTCTCCAGGTTCAGGTCGGCCTTCAGGCGCACCAGCTCGTCGCGCAGGCGCTGCTTGTCCCAGGCCTCGCTGCCCTCGAACATCAGCTCGCCGATCATCGAGGTGCCCAGGCGCGGCAGGGTCTGCGGCAGGTCGCCCCAGCGCAGCTGCATCTGCAAGGTCACGGCGTTGCCGCGCGTCTGCTTGGGCAGCTGCCACAGCCGGATGCCGCTGGGCAGGATCAATGCCTCGGTGCGCTTTTGCAGCGCAGCCGGCGTGGGCGCGAACACCTCGCCGGCCTCGACCTTGGGCGGCGCCTTCAGCTGCGCCAGGCGCTCGGCCAGCGGCGGGGCCGCGGGAATGCTGACGCGCTCGACTTCGGCCGCCGGCAGGTAGCGGCCCAAGGTCCGGTTGGCGGGCTGGAAATAGGCCTTGCGCACGCGCTCGACGTCGGCCAGCGTGACCTTGGGCAGGTCGTCCATCAGCTGGAACAGCAGGCGCCAGTCGCCGGCGCCAAGCAAGGTCGAGATCTGCTGGATCAGGCCTTCGGGGTTCTTCATCTGCTCGCGGTACGACAGCAGCGCCAGGTCGCGCACCCGCTTCAGCTCGGCTTCGTCGAAGGGCGCGCCTGCGCGGCCTTCCACCTGGTCGAGCAGGATCTTCTCGACCTTGTCGACGTCGCCCTGCGGCGGCAGCACGGCATAGGCGCTGGCGCCGCTGGGATCGAATCCGCCGAGGCCGCCCATGCCCGAGGCGACCGCCAGCTGCGTCTCGACCAGCGACTTGTACAGGTGGCCGGCCGGCTCCATGGACATCAGGAACTCATAGACCAGCAGGGCCGCGGTGTCGGGATGGCCCATCGCCGGCACATGGTAGTAGGCCTGCAGGACAGGCTGGCCGCCGATGCGGCGCACCACCACCGAGCGCTCGCCGTCGTGCGCGGGCTCCACGGTATAGGGCACCGGCATGGCCTCCTTGGGCCGCGAAAGCGGGCCGAAGGCGCGGCCGATCAGCTGCAAGGTTGCGGCGGGATCGAAGCGCCCCGCCACCAGCACCGTGGCGTTGTCGGGCCGGTAGAAGCGCTTGTAGAAGGCCTGCAGGCGCTCGATGGGAACGTTCTCGATGTCGCTCTTGGGGCCGATGGTGGCGTGGCCATACGGGTGCCAGTCGTAGGCCACCGAGGTGACGCGCTGGCTCAGCACCTGCACGGGCTGGTTCTCGCCGCGCTCGAACTCGTTGCGCACCACCGTCATTTCCTTGTCGAGGTCGGCCTTGGCGATGAAGGAATGCATCATGCGATCGGCTTCCAGGTCGATCGCATAGGCCAGCGTGCCGGCGTCGGCATTGAAGCTGCCGAAGTAGTTGGTGCGGTCCGCCGTGGTGCTGCCGTTGAAGCGGATGCCGCGCTTGGCAAACTCGTCGGGAATGTCGCGATGCTTGGGCGTGCCCTTGAACAGCATGTGTTCCAGCAGATGCGCCATGCCGTACTCGCCCTGCGACTCGAAACGGCTGCCGACCCGGTAGGTGATGTTCACCGTGGTGGTGTTCTGTGCCTCGTCGGGAAACAGCAGGATCTGCAGGCCGTTGGGCAGCCGGTATTCCTGGATGCCGCCGAGCTCGCGCACGAAGCGGGGCGTTGTGACGGCATCCGTCGCCCTGGCGGCCGCCGCTGGTCCCGCCTCCAGCGCTTGCACAGCCGCCACTGGCGACAGCGCCAGAACGCAGACCCACACCGACCACTTCATCACGAAAGAACGCTTCATCGTTTTATGCTCTCAAGCTAGGGGTCGGGGCAGCGCCCCGCGGACATGGCGACGGCGGGCGGCCGCCTCAGGCCAGCACGGCGGCCATGGCTCGCGCCGTGGCCTCGACGTTCTTGGTGTTCAGCCCGGCCACGCACATCCGGCCGGAACGCACCAGGTAGACAGCGAACTCGTCCCTGAGGCGGTCCACCTGCTCGGGCGTCAGGCCGGTGTAGCTGAACATGCCGCGCTGGGTCAGGAAGTAGTCGAAATTGCGGTCCGGCAGCTTGGCGCTCAGGACCTCGAAGAGCGCGTTGCGCATGGCGTGGATGCGCTCGCGCATTTCCTCGACTTCCCCTTCCCACAAGGTACGCAACTGCGGATCGGTCAGCACCTTGGCCACGATCTGGCCGCCGTGGCGCGGCGGGTTGGAGTAGTTGCGGCGGATGGTGAACTTGAGCTGGCCCAGCACGTTGTTGGCCTGCGCCGCGTCGGGGCACACCGCCGACAGGGCGCCGCAGCGTTCGCCGTACAGGCTCATGCTCTTGGAGAAGCTGTTGGCAACGAAGAAGGACAGGCCGGCATCGGCCATGGCACGGATCGCGAAGGCGTCTTCCTCGATGCCGTCGCCATAGCCCTGGTAAGCCAGGTCCAGGAAGGGCAGCAGCTCGCCTGCCTGCAGCACCGGGATCAGCTCGTCCCACTGCAGGGGCGTCAGGTCCACGCCCGTGGGGTTGTGGCAGCAGGCGTGCAGCAGCACCACGCTCTTGGGCGGCAAGGCCTTGAGCGCTGCCAGCATCTCGGCGAAACGCAGCCCGCCGGTGGCCGGGTCGTAGTACGGGTAGGTCTGCACCGTCAGGCCCGAGCCCTCGAACACGGCGCGGTGGTTGTCCCAGGTGGGATCGCTCACATAGACGACGCTGTCGGGAAAATAACGCCTGATGAAATCGGCGCCGACCTTCAGGCCGCCGCTGGAGCCGACGCCCTGGATGGTGGCCACGCGGCCGGCCTGGACGACTGCCGAGCCGGCACCGAACAGCAACTCCTGCACGGCGCTGCGGAAATTGGCGGCGCCCTCCATGGGCAGGTAGGGCCGGGCGCCGGCTTCGGCCACGACCTGCAGTTCGGCCTGGCGGACCGAGTCCAGCATGGGAATCCGGCCTTCGTCATCGAAATAGATGCCGATGGACAGGTTGATCTTGCCCGGCCTGGGATCCTTCTGGAAGGCTTCGTTCAGGCTGAGAATCGGGTCGCCGGCATAGGCTTCGACGTGTTGGAACATGGCAATCTCCTGACAAGAGTCTGATTATCGCCACGTACGCGCGCCAGCCCTCATTCAACCGTCATGCAGCCTTCAGCGCGACCTCGATGTCGCCGCGCAGGCCTTCGGGCGCATCGGTCGGCGCATAACGCTCCAGCACCCGGCCGTCGCGGCCGACCAGGAATTTGGTGAAATTCCACTTGATGGCCTGCGTGCCCAGCAAGCCCGGCTTCTGCGCCTTGAGCCATTGCCACAGCGGATGGGCCTCGGCGCCGTTGACCTTGATCTTTTCCATCATCGGGAAGGTGACGCCGTAGTTCAGCTCGCAAAACGAGGCGATCTCGCTGTTGCTGCCCGGGTCCTGGCCGCCGAATTCGTTGCTGGGGAAACCGATCACGACCAGCCCCTGCGCGGCATAGTCTTTCCAGAGCTGCTCCAGCCCCTTGAACTGCGGCGTAAAACCGCATTCGCTGGCGGTGTTGACGATCAACATCACCTTGCCGCGCTGCTGCGCGAGATCGACGGGCGCGCCGGTGATCGACACCGCGCTGAATTCGTAAATGCTTTGCGTCATGACAAGCTCCACTGCAGAAGCCATCGATCATAGGGCGCCGCGCCAAAGCCTGCAGCGCAGCGCTCTTCCCAGGGTTTCTAGCATGGCGCGCCGGGCGGACAAGATATTCCAATCGGACCCGCCTCAGACCCGCTCATTGCACGCTACATTTCGGGGTCAAGACTGCCCCGGTCTGGCCCCGCCCTTCATCGTCTTGCATATTGGAGAGTCGCTCTTGGATCATTTGGCTTGCGTTACGCCAGAGGAATTTGAATCCGACCCCCATGCCGCAGCCGACTCCTGCCGCTGGCGCTTTCTGGCCCAAGGCGATTCCTGGTTTGCCCCCCACCCCGCCGGTCATGACAACCACGCCAATCTGCTGGCCGAAATGACCTTTCCGCAGCGCCATCTGGCCGTCAACTGCGCCGGCAAGGGCGCGGCCCTGAGCCGCCTGGTGGATCTGGCCTCGGACCCCGATTTTGCCCGGCTGCTGACGGCGCCCGATGCGCCATCATGGGACGGCATCCTGCTGTCGGTCGGCGGCAGCGATCTGATCCTGGCGATGCAGACTCCCGCGCATGACGCGCAAGGCGCCGAGATCGGATTGCCCCAGCGCCTGCTGCGCCGGCAGACCGAATGGGGCCCGCCCAGCGCGGGCGTGGCGCGCTATTTCTCCGAAGCGGGCTGGCAGACCTTCAGCCATTACCTGAGCGTCAACCTGCGCCACCTGCTGACGCTGCGCGAGCAGGGCGCCTCCGTCGGCAAGCCCGTGTTCCTGCACTGCTATGCCGCGCCCATGCCCAGGCCAGCCGGTGACTGGCTGTATCCCGTGCTCAAGGCCTATGCCATCCCGGCGGCCGACTGGCTGGCCGTCAGCCGGCTGCTGCTGAGCCGGCTGGGGCAGCTGTTCAAGCAGTTGGCGGCCGATCCGCTTCAATACCCGGGCCTGCACGTGTTCGACAGCGCCCACGTGCCGCTGGCCCAGGCCGTGCCCGGCGCCAGCGGCAGCAGCGGCGACTGGCAGAACGAGGTCCACCTCAACCACAGCGGCTGCATGAAACTGGCCGGCGCCTGGGCCGAACAGATCCAGGGTGTGCTGGCCGGCAAGCGCAAATGAACGCCAACCCAGCGCCGCCCGCGACTTTTCCCAGCTTCAGTGGTCGTGGCGCGCGATGTCCAGCAGGCGCTTGATTTCAGCGTCGTGCTGCCGGCAGTTGCGCTGGTGCCAGCGCATCACCACGCTCATGGTCGCCGCCACCAGCAGGCCAAAGGCTGCAATGGCGCCATAGGCCGACACGCCAAACCGGGTCATGCAGGCGTAGAACGCGCCAATGCCCAGGATGCAAGCCTGCTCGTTGAAATTCTGCACGGCGATCGAGCGCCCGGCCCCCATCAGGTTGTGACCGCGGTGCTGCAGCAGCGCATTCATGGGCACGACCAGGTAGCCGCCCACGCCGCCCAATACGATCAGGAAAGGCACGGCCATCCAGATGCTGTCAATGAAATTCAGCACGATCACCAGCAGGCCCATGGCAATGCCCAGGGGAATGACCTTGACGGCCTTGTCCAGACGCATGTAGACCGAGGCCAGTACCGCGCCGGCGGCCGTGCCCACGGCCACCACGCCCTGCAAGGCAGACGCTTGCGTCGTGTTGAAGCTCAGCGCCACCGCGGCCCAGGCCAGCACCACGTACTTGAGGTTGGCCGCAGCACCCCAGAACAAGGTGGTGGTCGCCAGCGAGATCTGGCCCAGCTTGTCCTGCCACAGGCGTGAATTGCAGTTGGCAAAGTCCCGGGCCAGGCCGCAGACGCCGCCGTGCATGGGCTGCACCGGCGCGGAGGTTCTCGGGATGTAGAGATTGAAGATGGCGGCCAGGGCATAGACAAACACCAGCACGCTGATGGCGGCCTGCGGTGGCGTGCTGACCCCGGTGTCGATGAAGGGCATGTCAAACGCCAGCAGCACCCGCGACACGGGCTCGCCCACCAGCTGCCCGCCCACCACCACCCCCAGGATGATGGAGCCTATGGTCAGGCCTTCGATCCAGCCGTTGGCGCGCACCAGTTGCGAAGGCGGCAGCAGCTCGGTGAGGATGCCGTACTTGGCCGGCGAGTAGGCCGCTGCGCCCAGTCCGACAATGGCATAGGACAGCAAGGGGTGCGAGCCGAACAGCATCATCAGGCAGCCCACGACCTTGACAGTGTTGGCCAGGAACATGACGCGGCCCTTGGGCACGGCATCCGAAAAAGCCCCTACAAAAGGCGCCAACAGCACGTAAAAAAGCGCAAAAAGCGGCACCAACGCAGCATCCTGCCATTCCGGGGCGCCGCTGCCCTTGAGCATCGCAATCGCGGCGATGAACAGCGCGTTATCAGCCAGCGAGCTGAAAAACTGCGCCGACATGATGGTGTAGAAACCTTTTTTCATGAACCCAAGCGAGGTACTGCGACGAAAAGACTGGCCGTGCACCCGGGATGTTCACGAATCTTCACAAGCGGGCCATGCTGCGGCGGGTTTATAGCATGGACGCCCTGAAAGGCCTCGGCCCGGCCGGCTGCCTTGCCGGCCGCCGCCTGGGCCCGGCTTCAACGGTGCCACAATTCCGGCCATGCCCCGCCCCATAGAAGCCATCATTCACCAGCCCGCGCTGGCGCACAACCTGCATCGGGCGCAAGCCTGCGCGCCCGATGCCAAGGTCTGGGCCGTCGTCAAGGCCAATGCATACGGGCATGGCATAGACCGGGTGTTCGAGGCGCTGCGCGCCGCCGACGGCTTCGCCCTGCTGGACCTGAACGAGGCGCAGCAGCTGCGCGACTTGGGCTGGCGCGGTCCCGTCCTGCTGCTGGAGGGCTGCTTCGAAACGCGCGACCTGGAGCTCTGCTCGCGCCTGCGCCTCTGGCATGTGGTGCATTGCGAGCAGCAAATCGACGCGCTGGCCATGCACAAGACCCATGAGCCGCACCGCGTGTTCCTGAAAATGAACAGCGGCATGAACCGCCTGGGCTTCGGCCCGCAGGCCTTCCGTGCTGCCTGGACGCGCCTCAACGCCCTGCCGCAGGTCGACGAAATCTCGCTGATGACGCACTTCTCCGACGCCGACGGGCCGCGCTTCGGCCAGGACGGCATCGTCCATCAGATGAGCCGGTTCCAGGCCGCAACGCACGACCTCCTAGGTGAGCGCTCACTCTCCAACAGTGCCGCAACACTGCGTTACCACCAGCGGACCGAGGTGCGGGCCGACTGGGTCCGGGCGGGCATCATGACCTATGGCGGCGTGCCCGATTTTCCCGAGCACAACATGCAGCACTGGCAGTTGCGTCCGGCCATGACACTGCGCAGCCGGATCATCGCCGTGCAGAACATCGAGGCCGGCGAGACCGTCGGCTACGGCAGCCAGTTCCGCGCCGAGGCGCCGATGCGCGTCGGCACCGTGGCCTGCGGCTATGCCGACGGCTACCCGCGCCACTGCCCGACCGACACCCCCGTCCTGATCGACGGCCAGCGCAGCCGCACGCTGGGACGGGTCTCGATGGACATGCTCGGCGTGGACCTGTCCGGACTGCCTCAGAGCGGCGTGAGCAGCGAAGTCACGCTGTGGGGGCAAGGCCCCAAGGGCAGCGTGCTGCCGATCGACGAGGTGGCCCGCTCGGCCGGCACGATCAGCTACGAGCTGATGTGCGCGCTGGCGCGGCGCGTGCCCGTCAGCATCGAAGCGCTGGCCTGAGGACGCAGCCGCCATGCACCCGGACTGGCAGCCCGCCCCGCACGAACTGAAGTTCAGCGCCATGCGCGCCAGCGGCCCGGGCGGCCAGAACGTCAACAAGGTGTCCAGCGCCGTGCACCTGCGCTTCGACATTCCCGCGTCCAGCCTGCCCGAGGCCCTCAAGGCGCGGCTGCTGACCTTGCAGGACCAGCGTATCAGCAGCGAAGGCGTGCTGCTTATCAAGGCGCAGACCCACCGCAGCCAGGACCGCAACCGCAGCGACGCGCTCGCCCGGCTCATGACCCTGGTGCGCAGCGTGGCGCGTCCGCCCAAGACACGGCATGCCACGCAGCCCACCTGGTCCTCACGACAACAGCGGATGGCGGGCAAGGCACGCCGCAGTAGCATCAAGGCCGGACGAAGCCGCATCCGGGAAGATTGAGCATGCGCATCCGGCGCCATTGTTCACAAAAGTTCACGAAATATATTTGTGCAAATATTGTTCTTGTGCAGATAATGCGGCTTGACTGACGTCCCCTTTTTTGTTCATTCGTTTGGCAGGAGTATCGATCTCATGAAAGCACTGACCACCTTGGCATCGATGGCAGGCGCTGCGGCGCTGCTGGCCGCTTGCAGCAGCACGCCCGTGGCCCCGCCTCCCCCCGTGGCAGAAGCCCCCAAAGTGCAAGCTGCGCCTCCGGCCAAGCCCGCTGTGGCGCCGACCCCCGAGTCGCACGTGGCCACGGTGATGATTCCGCCCTACCTGGACCCCAAGAACCCGCTGTCGACCGAGCGCAGCGTGTACTTTGATTTCGACAGCAATGTCGTGAAGAGCGAGTTCACGCCCCTGCTGGAGCGCCATGGCCGCTACCTGGCCGGCGCCGGCAACGTGTCCATCAAGGTGGAAGGCAACACCGACGAACGCGGCGGCGCCGAATACAACCTGGCCCTGGGCCAGCGCCGTGCCGAGGCCGTGATCAAGTCGCTGGAGCTGATGGGCGCCAAGAACAGCCAGCTCGAAGCCGTGAGCTGGGGCAAGGAAAAGCCCAAGGCCGAAGGCCACGACGAAGCGGCTTGGTCGCAAAACCGCCGCGCCGACCTGGTCTACCCCGCCAAGTAAGCTGCCAAGCGGTCTGACGACCGGCTTGGCGGCGGCCGCAGCCTTGCCCCTCCGCTGACCGGACAGGCCCCGTGTCACAGCGCAGGGCCCGGTTTTCCGCAGCCCTACATCTGCGAGATGGGCACCTTGGCTGCGTGCTCGTCGGTGCCCAGCGTTGCGAGGAGCGCGCCCAGGTCTTGATGCAGACGCTCCAGCACGGCGTCGTCCAGGCTGGCCAGAGCGCTGGGCAGCACGCCGGTATAGGGGCCGGGCGCGCGCGCCAGCACGGCGCTGCCGGCGGGCTCGATCGCCAACTGGACCGCCCGCTTGTCGGGTCCATTTCTATGGGTCTTGATGAGCTGCCTGTCAGACAGGGCGCGCACCAGATTGCTGGCGGTGGACTGATGGATGTCCATGGTGGCGGCCAGCTCGCTGACGCCCAGGCCCGGATGGCTGCTCACGAGGCTCAGGGCCCAGAGCTGCGCCCCACCCAGGCCGGCATGTTTTTCGACCTGCTGGAAATGCGTGCGTACGGCGTTGAAGACCTGCCGGAACTGGCGTAGCACCTGAACCACCGACTCGCGCTGCGCGGACTCCGCCAGCGCCTCATGCTCGACGAAGGGGGCCTGTCCAGGCTCTGCTTCGACAGGGGCTGACGTTGGAGAGGGCTTCATGCAACGAATCATAGTGCGGGAGTGCGGGACCATGACACGATGAACAAGCACCCTCGCATCCTCGCGAGTCTGAAGCGCGAATGGGGGCACTCCGGCGCTTGGCTGTCGCGCGGCCTGGTCATGGCCTACGCAGCCCTGGTGGGCGTGGTGGTGGTGGGCTTCACCCGCCTGACCGAATGGACGCTGGCGCTGTTCTTCCACTGGCAGGGCGCAATGCCGCTGCTGCCGCTGGTCTGGACGCCGCTGTGCACCGTGGCCATCGTCTGGGCCACGCGGCGCTGGGCTGCCGGCTCCGCCGGCTCCGGCATTCCACAGGTGATGGCGGCGCTGGAGCCGCAGGTCGACCCGCAGACCGTCTCGCTGTTCGTGTCCATGCGGCTGGCCGTGGCCAAGATCGTCCTGACCTCGCTGGGCCTGCTGGCGGGCCTGTCGCTCGGGCGCGAAGGCCCGTCGGTGCAGATCGGCGCCAGCCTGATGCACAACGCCCGGCGCTGGCTGCCGCGCCGACCGGTCGTGCCAGACCACGCCCTGCTGGTGGCCGGCGGCGCTGCCGGCATTGCCGCCGCCTTCAACACGCCGCTGGCCGGCGTGATGTTCGCCATCGAGGAACTCTCGCGCAACCCGGAGCAGCGCCGCAGCGGCCTGACCATCTCGGCCATCGTGCTGTCGGGCGTGGTGGCAATCTCGCTGAGCGGCAACAGCACTTACTTCGGCACGCTGCGGATCTCCGACTTCGGCCTCGCCCTGGTCCTGCCGGGCTTGCTGGTGGCGCTGGGTTCAGGCGTGGCGGGCGGCTTGTTCTCGCGCCTGTTGATCGCCGCCGTGGGCGGGCAAGGCACCGATCCCATGAGCCGGCTGCGGGCACGCCACCCCATTCTGTTCGCCGGCCTGTGCGGCCTGCTGGTCGCAGCGCTGGGCGTGGTGTCCGGCGGCGCCGTCTTTGGCAGCGGCTACGCCCACACCAGGGAAATGCTGAACGGGCAAGGCGGCGAACCCGCCGTCTACGTGCTGTTCAAGATCCTGGCCACCTGGCTGACCACCTGGTCGGGCGTGCCCGGCGGCGTCTTCGCCCCTTGCCTGGCCATCGGCGGCGCCCTGGGCAACGATGCCGCCACCCTGCTGCACTACCCGCATGCCCCGACCCTGATGGCGCTGGGCATGGCCGGCTTTCTGGCGGCCGTCACGCAGGCGCCGCTGACCAGCTTCATCATCGTCATGGAGATGATAGACAACCACCAGATGGTGCTCAGCCTGATGGCCTGCGCCTTCGTGGCCAGCCTGGTGTCGCGCATCCTGAGCCGCTCCTTCTACGGCGCGCTGTCGCAATTCCAGCTGGACCGCCTGCCACCGCCCTGACCCGCGACTGGCGATTCAGCGCAGCCGGGTCGCCGCAAAAATGCTGCCCAGGCACAGCGCCATGCCGGCCACCGACAGGACGCTGGGCTGCCAGCCTTCGAACAAGGCCGAGATGATCAAGGCAATGACCGGAATCACCACGCCGGTCAGCGCCGCGCGCGCCGGACCCTGCGCCTGCGCCAGCTTGAAATACAGTACGAAGGCCAGCACCGAACCGAACACGGCCAAATAGCACAGGCTCAGCACATAGGCTGGCCGCAGCTCGAAATGCAGGCCCGTGCCGTTGACGCTGGCCAGCAGGACCAGGAACAGCGCGCCATAGCCCATGCTCCACGACAGCACCGGCACCAGCGGCAGCTTGCGCTGGGTCAGCGTCAGGGTCAGCACATTGCCGATGCAGGCCGCCGACACCGCCAGCAGGCCCAGCCCCACGCCCAGCATCGCACCCGGCCGCGCGCCGGTCGCGGCGATCTCGGGCCAGAAGATCATCACCACGCCGGCCACGCCGCCGCAGCAGGCCATCAGGAACCGGCGCGTGACCCGGTGCTTGAAGAACAGTTGCCCCGACAGCGCGTTGCCGAACACCATCAGGCAGAACAGCACCGCCACCAGGCCGCTGGGAATGTGCTCCTCGGCCGCATAGACCGACACATAGTTGCCGCTGTACTGCACGATGCCGGTGGCCGCCATCAGCAGATGCGCCGACCGCGGCAGGCGCAGCGACTCCTTGCGCTGCGCGGCCCACAGGCCCAGCAGCACGGCCGCCAGCGCGAAGCGCCAAGCCACCGAGTTGATCACCGGGACCTCGCCCAGCTGGTAGAGGATCACATGCCAGGTGCTGGCCCAGATCAGCGTCGGGCCCCAGAACAGCAGCGGAGAGGATTTGTGGGTCACGGTCAAGCTCGTCAGGACAAACGTCAGGCAAAACAAAAGGCCGCCCGGATCGGGCGGCCCCTGTCATATGGGAATACCAATCAGGCGGAGCGCTTGAAGGTCGCCAGCAAGGCGCCCGCAGCGATGAACAGCGAGCCGAAGCTACGGTTCATCGCGCGCAGATGCGATTCCGACTTCAAGGCCGACAGCACCCGCGCGGCCAGCACGGTGTAGCCGGCCATCACCACCAGGTCGGTAAAGCACAGCGTCGCACCGATGACCAGGTATTGGCCGCTCAAGGCGCGATGCAGGTCCAGGAACTGCGGCACCACGGCCAGCAGGAACACCGTGCCCTTGGGATTGACGGCATTGATGCCCCAGCCGCGCAGCACCAACTGCCGGCGCGTGACCACCCGGTTTTCGTCCGACACCGCCACCAGGGGCTTGGCCGGCGCGCGCCATTGCTGCACCCCCAGGATCACCAGGTAGATCACGCCCAGCCATTTAATGCAGGCAAACGCAAAACTGGAGGTCGCGATCAGGGCGCCCAGGCCCAGGCTCACCAGCACGATCTGCGTGCTGATGCCCAGGACCAGGCCAAAGGTGGTGAAGTAGCCGCGCTTGAAGCCGTGGTTCAGTCCTGAACTCATGGCGGCAATCGCGCCCGCGCCCGGCGACAGGCTGATGGCCCAGGATGCGGCGAAAAAGGTCAGCCAGACCGAGAAATCCATGTGCGCTCCGAAAAAGTAGGGCCGCAGCAATAGGTCTGCGGCCAGCCAGGACGCTTTTTAGCATGTCAGCCCGGCCCCTGCCGCAAGACACCGACAATGCCCCCATGGCCAAGGAAAAAACCCTCTTCATCTGCAGCGACTGCGGCGGCAGCTCTCCCAAGTGGCTGGGCCGCTGCCCCCAATGCAGCGCCTGGAACACGCTGGTGGAAACCGCCGCCGACACCGGCTCAGGCAAGAACCGCTTCCAGGCGCTGGCGCGCAGCCAGCCGGTGGCCACGCTGGCCGACATCGAGGCCAGCGATTTCGAACGCACGCCCACCGGGCTGGAAGAGCTGGATCGGGTGCTGGGCGGCGGCATCGTCGAGGGCGGCGTGGTGCTGATCGGCGGCGACCCGGGCATCGGCAAGTCGACCCTGCTGCTGCAGGCCGTCGACGCGCTGTCGCGCCAGCTGAAGGTGCTGTACGTCACCGGCGAGGAAAGCGGCGCCCAGGTGGCGATGCGCTCGCGCCGGCTGGGCCTGGCCGGCACCCAGGTGCGCGTGCTGGCCGAGATCGGGCTGGAGAAGATCCTCGCCACCATCGAGGCCGAGGCGCCGACCTTCTGCGTGATCGACTCCATCCAGACGCTTTACTCCGAGCAGCTCAGCTCGGCGCCGGGCTCGGTGGCCCAGGTGCGCGAATGCGCGGCCCAGCTGACCCGCACCGCCAAGGGCAGCGGCTGCGCCATGGTGCTGGTGGGCCATGTGACCAAGGAAGGCGCGCTGGCCGGGCCGCGCGTGCTGGAGCACATCGTCGACACCGTGCTGTACTTCGAGGGCGACACGCATTCCAGCTTCCGCCTGGTGCGCGCCATCAAGAACCGCTTCGGCGCCGTCAACGAGATCGGCGTGTTCGCGATGACCGACAAGGGCCTCAAGGGCGTCAGCAACCCCAGCGCGATCTTCCTGTCCACCCACGGCGAGCCGGTGCCGGGCTCCTGCGTGCTGGTCACGCTGGAAGGCTCGCGCCCGCTGCTGGTGGAGCTGCAAGCCCTGGTGGACGGCGGCGGGCCCAGCCCGCGCCGGCTCTCGGTGGGCCTGGAACGCGACCGCCTGGCCATGCTGCTGGCGGTGCTGCACCGCCATGCCGGCGTGGCGACCAACGACCAGGACGTGTTCATCAACGCGGTCGGCGGCGTGCGCATCAGCGAGCCCGCGGCCGACCTGGCCGTGCTGCTGGCCATCCAGAGCTCGCTGCGCGGCAAGCCGCTGCCGCGCGGCTTCATCGCCTTCGGGGAGGTCGGGCTGGCCGGCGAAGTGCGCCCGGCGCCGCGCGGCCAGGAGCGCCTGAAGGAAGCCGCCAAGCTGGGCTTCAGCGTCGCAGTGGTGCCGACGGCCAACGCGCCCAAGAAACCGATCGAAGGCCTGACCGTGCACGCGGTAGACCGCATCGAGGATGCCATCGCCGTCATCCGCGGCTTGTAAGGTCTCCGAGGCCACACACAGGTGCCGCTTTCAAGCCCTAAAATCGACGCTTCAAGAAAACGACGCACCGGGACACGACATGGGCATGGACGACCGCGATGGCAAAATCTGGATGGATGGCGAACTGGTGGACTGGCGCGACGCCAAGATCCACGTCCTGAGCCATACCCTGCACTACGGCTGCGGCGCCTTCGAGGGCGTGCGCGCCTACAAGACCGACAAGGGCACCGCGATCTTCCGCCTGCGCGAGCACACCGAGCGGCTGTTCAACAGCGCCAAGATCCTGCGCATGAAGATTCCGTTCACCATTGAACAGGTCGAGGCCGCGCAAAAGGCCGTGGTGCGCGAGAACAAGCTGGAATCCGGCTATCTGCGCCCCCTGACCTGGATCGGCTCGGAAAAGCTGGGCGTCAGCCCCAAGGGCAACAAGATCCACCTGATGGTGGCGGCCTGGGCCTGGGGCGCCTACCTGGGCGAGGAAGGCATGAAGCGCGGCATCCGCGTCAAGACCAGCAGCTACACGCGCCACCACGTCAACATCACCATGACACAGGCCAAGACGGTGTCGAACTACACCAATTCCATCCTGGCCAATATGGAAGCCACCGACGACGGCTACGACGAGGCCCTGCTGCTCGACGCCTCGGGCTTCGTCTCCGAAGGCGCGGGCGAGAACCTCTTCGTGATCAAGAGCGGCGTGGTCTACACGCCCGACCTGTCGGCCGGCGCGCTCAACGGCATCACGCGCAACACCATCTTCCACATCTGCCGGGACCTGGGCCTGAAGCTGGTTGAAAAGCGCATCACCCGCGACGAGGTCTACATCGCCGACGAGGCCTTCTTCACCGGCACCGCCGCCGAAGTGACGCCGATCCGCGAGCTCGACCGCATCGAGATCGGCATCGGCTCGCGCGGCCCCATCACAGAGAAGATCCAGGCCGCCTTCTTTGACATCGTGAACGGCCACAATCCCAAGTACGCCGAATGGCTGACGCCGGTTTGAGGCCGGCTCATCCGCCAATGATTTTTCGTGAAGAGAATTTCCATGAGTGACCTGAAGTCTGTTGTCGAAGTCAGTGCCAAGGACGTGCAAGGCGGCGGCGTGGTGGCCTGCCCCAATCCCAAGATGCCGCTGTGGAGCACCCACCCGCGCGTCTTCGTGGACCTGAGCCATGGCGGCTCGGGCAAGTGCCCGTATTGCGGCACCGTCTACCAGCTCAAGGCCGGCGAAGTCCTGCACACAGGCCACTGAGTCAGCCATGCAGCGCGCCAAAGCCCAGACCGCGGCCCTGATGGCCTCGCCCGAAGACACCGAACAGCAGTTCTACGAGGCCTTGCAGACGGCCGACCTCGAACGCCTGATGGCGGTGTGGTGCGACGAGGAGGAAGTCTCGTGCGTGCATCCCGGCGGCCCCCGCGTGGTGGGCCTGGGGGCCATCCGTGCCGCCTTCGAGCACGTGTTCCAGCAGGGCGCCGTCTCGGCGCACCCGGAGCGAGTGCGGCGCCTGCACACAGGCGACACCGCCATCCATCAGGTGCTGGAGCGCGTCGAGGTGCAGGACGCCCAGGGCCAGCCCGGCCACGGCTGGGTGATCGCGACCAACGTCTACCTCAAGACCGCCATGGGCTGGCGCATGGTGCTGCATCACGCCAGCCCCGGCACCGCGCACGACATCCAGGAACTCTCCGAAGAACCCGCCGTCCTGCATTGAGCCTTGGCCTTCGCAGTTGCCGCTTTGCTTGAGCTTGACATGAATTACCAGGCCCCCCGCTGGCTCCCGGGTGGACAGCTCCAGACCCTCTGGCCCGCCTTGTTCTCGCGCCGCCATCCCGGCGTGGCGCTGCGTTTCGAGCGCGAGCGCTGGACCACACCCGACCAGGACTTCATCGACGTCGACCGGCTGGTACCCGAGGCGTCAGATGAGGCTCCGAATTCCGTGCCCGCGTCCACACTGCCCGGCCGCAACGCCGCCAGGCCGCTGCTGGTGCTGTTCCACGGCCTGGAGGGCAGCTCGCAAAGCCACTACGCGCAAGCCTTCGGACACATCGCGCGCACGCGCGGCTGGGACTTTGCGGTCCCGCATTTCCGCGGCTGCTCAGGCGAGCTGAACCTGGCGCCGCGTGCCTACCACTCGGGCGACTTCGACGAGATCGGCTGGATCCTGTCCCGGCTCAAGGCCGGCCACGACGGCCCGCTGCTGGCCGCCGGCGTGTCGCTGGGCGGCAATGCGCTGCTGCGCTGGGCGCAGGAAAACGGCCAGAGCGCCGCCGCCACGGTGCGCGCCGTCAGCGCCATCTGCGCGCCGCTGGACCTGGCCGCGGCCGGCCACGCCATCGGCAGCGGCTTCAACCGGCAGGTCTACACCCGCATGTTCCTGCGCACCATGGTGCCCAAGGCGCTGCGCAAGCTGGCCCAGCATCCGGGCCTGTTCAACGGCGAGCGCATGCGCCAGGTCCGCAATCTGTACGAGTTCGACAACCTTTTCACCGCGCCGCTGCACGGCTTCCGCGACACCGAAGACTACTGGACGCGCGCTTCCGCCAGGCCGCACCTGCGCCAGATCCGCATCCCTGCGCTGGTCCTGAACGCGCGCAACGACCCCTTCGTTCCGGCCCACAGCCTGCCGCGCCCGCACGAGGTCGGCAGCCACGTGACGCTGTGGCAGCCCGCGCACGGCGGCCATGTCGGCTTTGCCAGCGGCCGGCTGCCCGGCCACCTGCTGGACATGCCGGACGCCGTCTGCAACTGGCTGGCCCAGGCGCTCTAGCCCCGCGCGCGCAGCGTGCGGCCCGCGCCTACACTAGCGGCATGGACCCCATCGTCGAAGCCGCACTGAAAAAGTGGCCCAACGTGCCGCATTGCTACGACTGGCTGGCGCTCGATGCGCGCGGCGACTGGTACATGCGCGACGAGCGCGTGCAGGCCGCCGGCCCCTTCCCCCAAGTCAAGGGCAGCCGCATCAACCACGACAAGCTGCGCGAGTTCATCGCGCGCAATTTCGAGTCCGACGCCGACGGCGCCTGGTTTTTCCAGAACGGACCGCAGCGCGTCTACGTGCTGCTCGAAACCACGCCCTGGGTCTGGCGCCTGCACGACGAGAGCGCCGCGCCGCCGCGCCTGAGCAGCCACACCGGCCGCAGCACCGTCTACCGCAGCGCCTGGCTGGACGAAGCCGGCCGGCTGTACCTGGACACCGACCTCGGCCTAGGCACGGTCCACACGCTGGACATGGAATGCGCGGCCAATGCGCTGGAGGCCGGGCACTGGCAGGTGCAAAACATCGCGAGCGCCGAATTGCCGGAACGTTTCGGATTCGTCAGACGTCCGGTCCCCCCCGTTCGCTCATGAAGCTCGCCCATGGGTCCATGGGTCTTATCTTGGTTTATTCGGCTTAAAATGCGCATACTTGATGCGCACTACTAACGCACATAGACTTCGTACAAGCTCCGTATAAGCGTCAAAAAGATTCGCCATGCCCGCTGCCACGCGCCATCTCTCCACGACGCCTCCGCCTGTCACCTCTGGCGGTAATAGCCCTGCGCGTAAGGCCACGAATCTCACGCTGGCCGTGGGTTTGGTGGCCGAAGCGCGAGCGCTCGGCATCAACGTTTCCCAGGCGGCTGAGTTGGGAATTGCGGCTGCCGTGGCGCGTCTGCGACAAGAGCAGTGGCTTGCTGAAAACCAAGCTGCTTTGGACAGTTCCAACGCCTTCGTTGAGCAGCATGGTTTGCCGCTGGCGCAGTATCGGAACTTCTAACCATGACACGATTTCGCGTCTACGCGAGCGTCGACGACGGAGCGCTGCTGCTGGAAGTTCAGGCCAACTTGTTGGAGCACCTGAATACCCGTGCCGTGGTGCCTCTCATACCCATAGCCGCGGCGCCGAAGGCCGCAAAGATTCTGAACCCTCGCTTCGAGATTGGTGAGACGACCTACGTCTTGGCGACGCAGTTCTTGGCCACGGTGCCACGGCGGCTCCTGGGGGCCGAGGTCGCAGACCTTCAAGCGGAGGCAAGCGTCATCGTGAATGCCTTGGACTGCCTGTTCCAAGGCGTATGAAGAATGAAAAAAGCCGACCCTCGGGTCGGCTTGATCTCGCGGCAGGCAGAACTCAGTTCGAAGCGGCCGACGCGGCGGCGGCAGGCGCCTTGGGCTCCTCGAACTTGGCACCGCCGTTGTTGGCCATGTAGACCACGGCGCGGGCCACTTCATAGTCGGAGAAGTCGCCGCCGCCCTGGGCTGGCATATTGTTCTTGCCATGCAGCGCCGAAGTCAGCAGGGCATCGAAGCCCTTGGTGACGCGCGGGCCCCAGGCCGCTGCATCGCCGAACTTGGGCGAGCCCATGGCGCCCACGGCGTGGCAGCCCGAGCATTGCTGCTTGAACACTTCCTCGCCGGTGCGCACGGCGGCGCCAGCCGAGGCGTCCTTGAGCTCGATCGTGCCGATGGGCTGGATGCGCGCCGCGACGGCCTGCTCTCCCAGGCCCGCACTGCCTGCGGCGGGCTTGGTGTCGCTGGTGACGTAGTTGGCCAGCAAGACAATCACCATCACCGGCACGATAAAAGCGAAGATGACAGCCAAGACCAATTGCTTGGGCGTCTTGATCGGGCCCGTGTGAGCCTCTTCGTGTTCGTCTTGGTGAGCCTGCACTTGATCCTGAATTCCGCTCATTTCATCCTCGTTGGCGTCGGCAAGGGGTGGCGCGCGCGCCTCTAAACCAGGCGCGCAAAACCGGCAGATTATATCGGCGGCTATCGGGCTCAAATGGCCAGATTCCCATCGATACGCGCAGATCAACATCAGTTGACCCAGCGCAAGCCCATGCCGAAGCCAAGAAACGGCTAGAATGCCGGGCTGCCGCGCGACCGTGGTGAAGTGGATATCATTGGGCCCTCCGAAGGCCTAGTCGCAAGTTCGATTCTTGCCGGTCGCACCAAATGTTGAAATCTAGCGCCTTCAGACGTGTGACTTAACCCATAGGTTGGCCGGGATGGCCAAAGTTAAGTTCATTTGACTCTCGGCCAATCTTTGCTTCATCCGCAAGCCGCATTTCATATTGTGGAAATTGAGCAGTCAACTGAAGGACTGCCACCATCACCTCTCTATAAGCGCGATCCCGATTCACTTATCTGCTATCGCTTAGAAGCATCGACATCTCAACGTACTTCCTGACTAAGTTCAATACGATCACGAGACATTTGGACAAGCAACCAAGGAAGAAGCTTGGCTATCAAGCCCCTCGGCTGAGGTGTTAAAGCAAGTTGTTGTGCCGCCCTATTCAATCCGGCCGTGGAAATGCCATGGACGATCAATGAGGCATACCAACTCTCAGCGATTCAACACAGTTGGAACTGGCGACACCTTCGGCCATGTCTTGGTCTCCATGACAAGCGATCCGACCGCCGGCTCATCTGAGCACGTCTCCGGCTGGCAAACCCATTCCCACGGCAAGGCAGCTTGGATGTGCAGCCTACGAGAGGCCACGCCCTCTTCGTCAATCTCCCGTCTGGCCGCATTGATTTCCTCGGCCAGCGCCTCAGGGACCCAAACCGATCCATTGGGGGACAGGTAGATTTTCTTGTTGCTGGACCTTTGCATTTGCCCCAACTGGGCAAAGCCTTTCGTCAGTGGACTCGCTTCATCGTGCTTCATCTCGTGGCCCTCATTGAGCCGCGCCCCCGAAGCGCCGGCCTGTTTGAGCACACGAGGTTATGAACACCAGGAGCAATGCGTCAACTGATTTGACATGGACTCAACTGCCGGCAAAACTGTCCTCGCTGCACGGATTTCCGGCCCATCGTCCCAAGAACTCCCGGCCAGAATTTCAGGCATTCGCGAATCGGCGACTGCAAGTGGTTGACTGGCATGGTGAACTCCAGGCCACCAATCTTTGCCTTTTCAAACTAGTGGCCAGCACATCGGTGCTGCCTTGAATTGCTGGCGAGACGCTTCCCAGGAAGTGCGCGGGTCAATGTGTTGTGACGACCCCGAAACCGGCCAACTATCGATTCACTCTCGCGGCCAACTTGTGGGTTAAGTCACAAGACGCTTTGGGACGCTTGCAACGTCTTTCGATAGCTGTGCTGGGTTTTTGTGCGCTGGTATCCCAAGCGCTCATAGAACGGGTGCGATTCATTTCGCGCGACATTCGACCGGACCCGGATCGACCTGAACCCCTGTTGCCAGGCCCATTGCTCGGCGGCCTCCACGAGCAAGCTGCCGACACCTGAGCGGCGAAGCGCCGCCGTCACAACGAGACCCGTCAGTTCAACGAATTCGCCCGATTCGAGCATGAGCCGCCGCTCCGCCACCACCCAGCCCAGCAGCCTTCCATCTGGAGCCGCGGCGACGGCAACGAAATGCCTGCTGGAATCGAGCAGTTGGGACAGCACCGTTCGCGTCTCGTCGATCGAGGTCTGATAACCCAGCTCGGACGAGAGCGCGGCAATCTCATGCGCGTGCGCCAGGCTGGCGGGAGCGATGGCGTGGGCGTGAGGTGAATGGATCATATGTTCGTCACTCCCGTGTCTCGATATCCCGCCGCACTCTTTGCAAGTGGCCTTGCACGTAGAACGCCGCCGCGTCCTCGTCGCCGCTGACGATGGCCTCGTAGATCAGCCTGTGCTCGGCCACGTAGAGCTGGATGCGCTGCTCGTCGTAGATGCCGTCGTCGCGCAGGCGCTGCCATAGCGGCTCGCTCATGCTGGCGGCGACTTCGTCGGCCATCTTCAGGGCCAGCGGATTGCCCGTCATGGCCGCGAGCTGCCTATGGAACAGCCGGTCGCATTCGCTCCACAGCGCCTGCTGCTCGGGGTCGGCGATGTTCTTGACCGCCGCCATGCGGGCCAGGTAGCTTTCTGCGGCGGGGTCCCGCATGGCCCGGCGGGCGGCAAGCCGCGCGATCATGGGTTCGAAAAGCAGGCGCACTTCCAGCGTTCCGCTCGGACTCAGGTCCGCCGGCCCCGTCCTGATCCGTTCGACAGTTGCGCCGTCC
This sequence comes from Burkholderiaceae bacterium, assembly GCA_019234815.1. Taxonomy (GTDB): domain Bacteria; phylum Pseudomonadota; class Gammaproteobacteria; order Burkholderiales; family Burkholderiaceae_C; genus JAFALA01. Next base: position 42,756 of record JAFALA010000074.1, read on the forward strand.
CGGACCTGCTCCGCCACATAGGTCCCCGATCCATGCCGGGTCAGCACCATCCCCTCGTTCTGCAATGCGCCAATGGCCTCCCGCACCGCCGGGCGGCTGACCTGAAGCCGCTGGGCCAGATCGCGTTCAGACGGCAGGCGCGTGCCCGGCGGGTAGGTGCCGGCCGCGATGGCTGCGCGTATCTGCTCGGCCACCTGTTCGTAGATCTGTTTCGGACGAAATGCTTGCTGCGTCATAGCATGTGGTTCAGTTTTTTACCACTTTACCCGTTCATTGTGAGGACGACTTCAGTTGCCTAAAGTGGTTCGCATGCTTACCATCAACAGCGTCTCAATCGCAGAATTGGTCACATTCATGCAGAGTTTCGCTGATTCTTGACGCAATGTGGATCGAATCTTTACCGCCCATGAACACACCGACGACAGCGCCACAACCCGAGCACGCGGATCTTCTCGTCTGCAACCCGGAAAAGACTGCAGCCCTGCTGGACTTTCCCAGCCTCGTGGGCGCCATCGCCGCGGCCGCCCTGGAGTTCGCGGACGGCAAGATCGTCAGCCCCGAGCGTCAGGTCGTGCCGCTGGGCGCAGATGGCGTCATGCTCAGCATGCCCGCCGTGGCCGCCGACCTGGGCGTGCACAAGCTGGTGAATGTCCAGCCGGCCAACCGCGAACACCAGTTGCCCACGATCCATGGCATGGTGACCGTCTGCGACGGTGTCACCGGCCGGCCGCTGTGCGTGCTCGACGGTCCCGTGGTGACAGGCCGGCGCACCGCGGCCGTGAGCTTGCTGGCCGTGCGGCGCCTGCTGCCGTCCGCGCCGCGCGCCGTGCTCATCATCGGGACCGGCGTTCAGGCGCGCCACCATGTCGAGGCCTTCGCGGACGTCTATCCAGACGCCGCGATCTGGATCCGAGGCAAGGACGCCATGGCCGCCCAGGCATTCTGCGTGAACCTCCAGCGCCCTGGTCGCAGGATCGCCGCGCTCGCCAGCGCCACGCCCGAGGACGTGGACGTCGTGCTGACCCTGACGACCAGCACCGAGCCGATCTACAACGAGGCCGCCCGCGCCGAACGGCTGGTGATCGGCGTCGGCGCATTCAAGCCCGAGATGGCCGAGATCGGCAAAACGACGCTCGATGGCAGCGTGTTGTATGCCGACGATCCGACTGCGGCCGAGCATGAAGCTGGCGACCTGATGCGCGCGGGCATAGCCTGGTCCAGGGTCCGATCGCTGGCGGCGCTGCTGCGCGAAACGCCCGACCTGCGGCAACCCGCCGTGTTCAAGAGCGTGGGCACAGCGGCCTGGGACCTTGCCGCGGCCCGCGTTGCCGTCGCCAGGCTGCGCCAGGCCGGCTGAACGTCGAGACCGTCGAGACCTCATTCGCCACCTCCAAGCCCTTTCGTTTCGCACCATGCAGATCACACGCACCATCACCACCGTTGAAGTCCATACCGGCGGCGAACCGTTCCGCATCGTCACCTCCGGCCTGCCCAAGCCGGCCGGCCACTCCATCGTGCAGCGCCGCGCCTGGCTCAAGGAGAACGCGGACGAGATCCGCCAGGCGCTGATGTTCGAACCGCGCGGGCATGCCGACATGTACGGCGGCTATCTCACGGCGCCTGTATCGCCGAACGCCGATTTCGGCGTCATCTTCCTGCACAACGAGGGCTACAGCGACCATTGCGGCCATGGCGTGATCGCCCTGGCAACCGCCGCGGTCGAGCTGGGCTGGGTGGAGCGCCGCTCACCAGAGACCCATGTCGGCATCGACGCGCCCTGCGGCTACATCGATGCCTACGTGGCATGGGATGGGCAGCACGCCGGCCGCGTGCGCTTCGTCAACGTGCCCTCGTTCATCTACCGGCGCGACGTGACCGTGCAGACGCCCAGCTTCGGCCCGGTCACGGGCGACATCGCCTATGGCGGCGCCTTCTACTTCTACGCCAGCGGCGAGCCGCACGGCCTCGCCATCCGCGAGTCGTCCATCGAGGCCCTCAAGCAGTTCGGCGCCGAGGTCAAGATCGCTGCCAACCAGGCCTTCCCGCTGGCCCACCCGGAGATCCCCGAGATCAACCACATCTACGGCACCGTCATCGACGGGGCGCCGCGCCACGCCGGCTCGACGCAGGCGAATTGCTGCATCTTTGCCGATCGCGAGGTGGATCGCTCGCCGACCGGCTCCGGCACGGGCGGCCGCGTCGCCCAGCTCTACCTGCGCGGCGAGCTCGAGCTGGGCGAAGTGCTCGTCAACGAATCGGTCATCGGCACCGTGTTCGAGGGCAAGGTCCTTGGCGAAACCACGGTCGGCGGCATGCCGGCCGTGATCCCCGAAGTTTCCGGCACGGCCCATGTCTGCGGCTTTGCCACCTGGGTACTTGACGACCGTGATCCCCTGAAGAACGGTTTTTTGGTACGCTGACTGGCTGGGCCGATCAGCCCTGTTTCCATCCCGTCCACACACAACGAGGAAGTGTCATGTCCCCCAAATTCTCACTGAACCTGCTGGTGCTCGCCGCCGGCCTTGCCGGCTTCAGCTGCCAGGCGCAGGAGCGCGTCCAGATCGGCTTCATGAGCCCCACCACGGGCCCGCAAGCCAGCTACGGCACGGACAACCGTGACGGCGCCCTGCTCGCCATCAAGGAGCTCAATGCCAAGGGCGTGAAAGTGGGCGGCAAGTCCGTGCAGTTCGAACTCGTGGTGAACGATGACGCCGCCGATCCGCGCCAAGGCGTGCAAGTGGCGCAAAAGCTGGTCGACGACAAGATCAAGTTCGTCCTCGGCCCCTACAACTCGGGTGTCACCATGCCGGCTTCGCGCGTGTTCAACGACGGCGGCGTCGTGACCCTGACGGTCGCGTCCAATCCGAAGATCACCACGCAAGGCTACAACAACCTGTTCCGCATCGGCGCCACCGACAACCAGCTCGGCGCCAAGATGGCCGTTTACGCCGCGCAGGACCTCAAGATCAAGACCGTGGCCGTCATCGACGACCGCACGGCCTACGGCCAGGGCGTGGCGCAGGAGTTCATGGACCAGGCCAAGAAGCTGGGCATCTCGGTGGTGGCCAAGGAGTTCACCAACGACAAGGCGAGCGACTTCAGCACCATCCTGACCGCGGTCAAGGGCGCCAAGCCCGACGCCGTCTTCTACGGCGGCTACTCGGCGCAAGGCGGCCCCATGCTGCGCCAGATGCGCTCGCTGGGCCTCACGACCCCGCTGCTGGGTGGCGACGGCATCTGCTCGGCGGAAACGGCCACGCTTTCGCAGCTCAGCACCGACCTGAACGTCTACTGCACGCAAGGCGGCTCCATCATCGACCGCAGCGACAAGGGCAAGAAGTTCGTCGAACGCTACCGCGCCGAGTTCAAGCGCGATCCGCTGACCTACGCTGCCGCGTTCTACGACGGCGCCCACCTCCTGGCGTCGGCCATCGAGGCGACGCAGTCGACCGACCCGAACAAGGTCAGCGCCTACCTGGCCAAGTCCAGCTACGTCGGCGTGGCCGGCGAATATGCCTACGACGCCAAGCACGACCTGAAGCAGTCCGCGGTCACCGTGTTCACCTTCAAGGGCAAGGACGTGGTGCCGCTCAAGAGCCTCTGACGCCTTCAAGAGCCAAGGGATGCCGCGGGGAATCCGCGCATCCTTTCCGGCCCTTTTCCGGCGCCTGCTCCAGCCTCAGGGGCCCGACGACCTTGTAAGTGCCGAGAAGACGCCGGACGCCGCGAGATGGCATCGCGCCCCACCGGGGTTCGATAAGGCACCGTCCAGTCGCTGTAGGGGAAAGCCGGCGTCATCCGCCGTGTGCTGGATGATGCCGTCCAACGAGATGTGTTCAACGATTTTCAGCCTTCTCACGGCACCCCCTTGACTCACTCCACGACGGCAAATTTGCCATTCCTGACCGTGACCACATAACCTTGCCGGTGCGTGTCGCCGAAGGCGTCAAAAACAATGTCGCCCTGCACGCCTGAGAACGGACCTTCGCGCAACAGGGCGTCCTTGAGCGTTTCACTGGCCTTTTTGCGTCGCAAGGCGCTGACGACCACATTGCCGGCGTCGTAGGCGCAGATCGCCGCCACGCTGACCGACTGGTGGAAGCGCGCCGTATAGGCCGCTACAAAGGTCTGGTAGCGGGTGGAGGGGTCGTCGCGGTTGAAGGGCTGCGTGGCCAGATAGCCCTCCATGGCAGCGCCGGTGCGCTGCAGCATGCGCTCGTCCGCCGTGTCGCCCAGCAACTGCAACTTGGGATCGGCGGCGTGCAGCATCAACAGCACGCGTTCGGTATACACGGGATCGGCCACCACCATCACGGCCTGCGGCTTGGACGTCATCAACTCTTGCACCAGACGCTCCGGATGGACCTCGGCATTGCTGAACCAAAGGGTCTGCACGACATGCCCGCCCTGCCGCTCCAGCGCCTCCCGAAACGACTGGCTGACGCTTTCGCCATAGACGCGGTTGCCGTCTTCCAGCAGCAGCGCCACGCTGTGCAAGCCCTTGATCCGGACGGCATAGTCGGCCAGCAGCGCGGCGTACTCAGGGTCGGTGGACATGATGCGGAACAGCGGATCGTCCTTGCCCGCCCATTCGCTGCTCGTGGCCGTCGGACTGATCAAGGGAATGCGCTTGTCTTCCAGGCGGGGCAGCGCAGGCGCGACCATCGCGTCCGTCATGGGTCCGACGATGGCCGTCACGCCGGCGGCAACGAGGTCGTCCACCGCATGCTGCGCGTTGGCCTTGTTCTGGGCGTCATCCCGCACCAGCAATTCGATGAGACGACCCTCTATGCCGCCAGCCGCGTTTTGCTGCTCGATGGCGAGCAGCAAGCCGTTGCGTCCCGCCTCGCCCAGCGGCGCATAAGTGCCGCTGAGCCCGCCCACGAAGCCGAGCTTGACGGGACCGGGTCGCGAGCATGAAGCCAGAAGACCGCCGCAGGCGGCGGCCAGCGACAAGGTGGTCATCGAGACGAGCAACCGGGGGACGAATCGCATGCCGTACTCCTGTTCGAGGCGATGGCTCAAGCTGCATCGTAGCAATCAGGCCGCCATGCGCAACAGAGCAGACCCGCGTCCTGCCGCCTCCGTTGGCCGCCTCAGCTGGCCGCCACCCGCACCTCCGCCGCCGCCGGCCTGCGGACCAGGAAGATGCCCAGGGCGGCGACCAGGCACGCCGCACCCGCGATGTAGAGCGCCGGCTCGTAGGACAGCAGGACGCTGCGGCTCAGCCCCGCGCCATAGGCGGCGCAGGCGCTGCCCAGCTGGTGGCCGGCAAAGATCCAGCCGAAGATCATGGGACTGCGCTGCCGGTCGAACGACGCACCCACCAGCTTGACGGTCGGCGGCACGGTGGCGATCCAGTCCAGGCCGTAGAACATCGCGAACAGGGACAGGCCATAGATCGTGAAATCCGCGTGCGGCAGCCACAGCAGCGAAAGACCGCGCAAACCGTAGTACCAGAACAGCAGCTTGCGGTTGTCGAAACGGTCCGACAGCCAGCCCGACGCGATGGTGCCGACGAAATCGAAGGCGCCCATCATCGCCAGCACCGAGGCGGCCGGCACGGCGGCCAGCCCATAGTCGCCGCACAGCGAGACGAAATGCGTCTGCACCAGTCCGCTGGTGCTCAGGCCGCAAATGAAGAAGGTGCCGAACAGGACCCAGAAAGTGCCCGATTGGGACGCCTGCGCCAGCTGGCGCAGCGGCTCCCAGAAATCAGGGCGCCAGGTGTGCACGGGCTGCTGCTCCTGGGGGTCGACACCATAGACGTTCAGCCCCACGTCCTGCGGGTGGTCGCGCATGAACGCAAAGGCCAGGACCGCCGTGAACAGACACATGCAGAACGCCGGCATGATGGCCATGCGCCAGCCCAGCAGCTCAATCAGGCGCGCCGCCAGCGGCAGGAAGATCAGTTGTCCGGTGGCATTGCTGGCCGTGAGCACGCCCAGCACCAGGCCGCGGCGCTTCGAGAACCAGCGGTTCGCCACGGTGGCGGCCAGCACCAGGGCCGTCATCCCGGAGCTCACGCCCAACATCACGCCCCACAGCGCCATCAGCTGCCACAACGCCGTCATGCGGGTCGACAGCAGCAGCGCCAGCGCAATCAGCACCATCGCGCTGCACACGATGCGGCGCAGGCCATAGCGCTCCATCAGCAGCGCCGCGAACGGCCCCATCAGGCCGTACAGCAGGAAACGCACGGCCAGGGCCGAGGAGATCTGGTCGGTGCCCCAGCCCATCTCGCGCACCAGCGGCTGCATGAACACGCCCGGCAGCCCCAAGGCCGCCGAGGAACTCAGCATGGTCATGAAGGCCACGGCCATGACGACCCAGGAAAAATGCAGCTCGCGACGCTGCAGCCACCGCGCGGTACGTTGGGCAAGCATGAGGATCTCAAAAGCATTGACGGTCGGGCACCATAACCGAATCGGCAAATCCGGGCGGAATCAGGGTTAAG
>JAFALA010000096.1 GCA_019234815.1 Burkholderiaceae bacterium
ATCGAAGGCGGCAGCGGCACGCTCTACGCCTATGCCAGCATGGGCGCGGCGGAATTGCCGTCCAGCAACGTGATGCACGAGGGCCCGGTGCTGCGCCTGGGCAAGCTGGGGCATTTCGCCGGCACGCACATCCTGGTGCCGCGCCGCGGCGTGGCCGTGCACATCAACGCCTTCAACTTCCCGATCTGGGGCATGCTGGAGAAGTTCGCGCCCAGCTTCCTGGCAGGCATGCCCTGCATCGTCAAGCCGGCCACGGCCACGTCCTACCTGACCGAAGCTGCGGTGCGCCTGATCCAGGCGTCGGGCCTGCTGCCCGCGGGGGCCCTGCAGCTGGTGATCGGCGGCACCGGCGACCTGCTGGACCGCCTTGAGGAGACCGACGTCGTCACCTTCACCGGCTCGGCCGACACGGCGGCCAAGCTGAAGGTCACGCCCAACCTGGTGCGCCGCTCGATTCCCTTCACGGCCGAGGCCGACAGCCTGAACTGCGCCATCCTGGGCCCCGACGTCACGCCCGACGACGAGGAGTTCGACCTGTTCGTCAAGGAAGTCGCCAAGGAAATGAGCACCAAGGCCGGCCAGAAATGCACGGCCATCCGCCGCACCATCGTGCCGCGCCAGCACCTCGACGCCGTGGCCACGCGCCTGCGCGAGCGCCTGGCCAAGATCGTCGTCGGCGACCCGGCGTTGGAAGGCGTGCGCATGGGCGCGCTGGCCTCGGCCGAGCAGCAGGCCGACGTGGCCGAACGCGTCGCCTTGCTGAGCCAGGGCAACGAGCTGGTGTTCGGCGCGCGCGACGGCTTTGCGCCGCAGGGCGAGGGCGTGGCCGAGGGCGCCTTCTTCGCGCCGACGCTGCTGCTGTGCCGCGATGCGCTGAACAACGAAACCGTGCACAAGGTCGAAGCCTTCGGCCCGGTCAGCACGCTGATGACTTACGACAGCCTGGACGAGGCCATGGCCCTGGCCGCCAAGGGACGCGGCAGCCTGGTGGGCACGCTGGTGACGCGCACGCCGTCCGTCGCCGCTGAAATCATCCCGGCTGCAGCGTCCTATCACGGCCGCATGCTGGTGCTCGATGCCGAAGCTGCCAAGGAATCGACCGGCCACGGCTCGCCGCTGCCGCAGCTCAAGCACGGCGGCCCGGGTCGCGCCGGCGGCGGCGAGGAGCTCGGCGGCCTGCGCGCCGTTGCCCATTACCTGCAACGCGCCGCCGTGCAGGGCTCGCCCACGATGCTGACGGCCATCACCGGCGAATTCCAACGCGGTGCCGCCGTGCGGGAAGAAAGCGTGCATCCGTTCCGCAAGTACTTCGAGGAGCTGCAGGTCGGCGACTCGCTGCTGACGCACCGCCGCACCGTCAGCGAGGCCGACATCGTCAATTTCGGCGGCATCTCGGGCGACTTCTTCTACATGCACTTCGACGAGATCGCCGCCAAGGACAGCCAGTTCGGCAAGCGCATCGCGCACGGCTATTTCGTCTTGTCCGCAGCCGCCGGCCTGTTCGTCTCTCCAGCCCCCGGCCCGGTGCTGGCCAACTACGGCCTGGACACGCTGCGCTTCGTCAAGCCCGTGGGCATAGGCGACACCATCCGCGCCCGCCTCACCGCCAAGCGCAAGATCGACCGCCCCACCAGGAAAGACCAGGCCCCGCAGGGCGTGGTGGCCTGGGACGTGGAGGTCACGAACCAGGATGGCGAGCTGGTGGCGAGTTATGACATCTTGACGCTGGTGGCGAAGAAGAACGGGTGAGCGGGGGCTCGGGACCGACAGGGAGTTCATCGGTTCCGTGGTGCCGCGAGGCGCTAGAGGGGCGCATTACGCTTGACGTGTGTATCTCATGGGATACACTTTGGACATGCGGGTGCAACAGACCGAGGTCTATCGAGATTGGAGTGCGGCAATTTCACTTGCCAGGAATTTGTAGGAGTACCGACATGCCCAAGTCCTCAGCCAAGGCAAGCGCCAAAACCAAGACTGTTCCATACGATGTCGCGGTGCAACTGCGCACGCCCGAAGAAATGGCGGCCTACCTCGATGCATGGCTGGAAGAGGCGCCCGACGACGCAGCAGGCATTGCCCGGGCACTGGGTGACATCGCCCGTGCCAAGGGAATGTCGCAGGTCGCGCGTGATGCGGGGCTCAGCCGCGAGAGTCTTTACAAGGCGCTCAGCGAAACCGGGAACCCCAGTTTCGCCACGGTGCTCAAGGTGGCGCACGCGCTCGGTCTGCGCTTGCATGCGGAAGCGGTGTGACTGACCAAAGACGCATATTCGACTCAAGGGAGATGCATATGAAATTCGTTGTCCTCGGCGAGCCCTCCGGGGCCACTATGGAGCAGATCATGGCGGTCTATCCAAGGCACAAGGTCTTCGTCGATGAATTTGTGGCGCGCGGGGACGTGATTGGGATCGGCCCCTTCGACAACCTGGGCAATATGGCGATCTTCCGGACGCGCGAAGCAGCCGGGCGCTTCGCGGCCGAGGATCCGTTCTTTCTCGAAGGCATCGTGAAGTCGTACTCCATTCGCGAGTGGAGTGACTCGCTGCTGGACTGAATGCGACGATGACCTCTCCTCCCACCAAACCCCTGCACGACTGGAGCGCCGCCGAACTCGTGAGCGCGTACGCGCAGGCGCAGCTCAGCCCCGTCGAGGCGCTCGAGGCGGTGTTGGCCCATATCCAGCGTTGGGAGCCGCAATTGGCGGCGCTCTACGCATTCGATCCTGACGGTGCGCGTGCGCAGGCCCGGGCGTCCGAGGCGCGCTGGCTGAAAGGCGAGCCCGTGCAGGCGCAGGGTGTTTGCCTGGACGGCGTGCCCTATACCTTGAAGGACAACATCGCGACGCAGGGCACGCCCATGCCGTTGGGCACGGCGGCGAGCCTGCTGACGCCCGCCGCGGAAGATGCCCCGCCCGCCGCGCGCATGAAGGAGGCCGGCGCCGTGTTGCTGGGCAAGACCACCATGCCCGACTACGGCATGCTGAGCTCGGGACTGTCCAGTTTTCACCGCCTGACGCGCAATCCCTGGGACTTGAGCAAGAATCCGGGCGGCTCCAGCGCGGGCGCGGCAGCAGCAGCAGCGGCGGGGTACGGGCCCTTGCATGTGGGCACCGACATCGGCGGCTCTTTGCGGCTGCCGGCATCCTGGTGCGGCATCTTTACGCTCAAGCCCAGCCTGGGCCGCATTCCCATCAAGCCGCCCTATGCGGGGCGGGTGGCCGGTCCGATGACGCGCACGGTGCAGGACGCCGCGATGATGATGGCCGTGCTCAGCCAGCCCGACTGGCGCGACGGCACCAGCCTGCCGCCGCAGGCCTTCGTCTGGACCGATCTCACGGCGCGCTTCGACCTGAAGGGCCTGCGCCTGGGCCTGATGATGGACGCGGGCTGGGGCTTGGCCGTAGAGCCCGACGTCGCCGCGGCCGTGCATGCGGCGGCGCGGCGCCTGGAGCTGGCCGGTGCCATGGTCGAGCCCCTGCCGGGCTGCTCGACGCGCGCCATGATCGACGGCCTGGACAAGTTCTGGCGCATGCGCTCCTGGCTCGACATCTCGGCCCTGCCGGCTGAGCGGCGCGAGCGCGTGCTGCCCTACATCCGCGCCTGGGTCGAGACCGGCGCCACGCTCAGTGCCAGCGAGCTGTTCGCGGGCTACAGCCAGATGGCGGTGCTGCGCGACGCGGCCATCGCGGCCTGCCAGCCGTATGACTTCGTGCTGTCGCCGGTCGCGCCGGTGGCGTCGTTTCCGGCCGAATGGGCCAGCCCCATCAACGATCCGCTGCGTCCGTTCGAGCACATTGCCTTCACCTTGCCTTTCAACATGAGCGAGCAGCCGGCGGCGTCCATCCCCTGCGGCGTCAGCCGCGACGGCATGCCGATTGGCCTGCAGATCGTCGGCCACCGCCATGACGACTGGGGCGTGCTCAAACTGGCGCGTGTTTTTGAGCGCTTGCGCGAACCCTTGCCCGGCTGGCCTGACCCGCCGAGTCCGCCCTAGGCCTGAGCGTTTGCTACAGGCTTTTTGAGCGGGCTCATAGAATGGCCCTCCCATTCCAAGCCGCCGTATGCCGATTTCTCTCCTCAGGGCCACCCTGGCCCGCCAGCCGTTCAAGCTCAAGGACCAGTTCAAGCTGGTGCTCGGGTGCCTGCTGTATCCGACCGCAGCGCGGCGCTGGCTGGGTTTCGTGGCGCAGCGCCCGGTGCTGGTGGAGGGGGCCAGGCTGCATGCGCATTTGTTGAACAAGGTGTTCCGGCCCTATCTGTCGACCCGTTTCTCGGTGACGCAGCGGGTCGAGGTGCTGATCAACCACTACGGCACCGTGCAGGCCCTGGGCCTGGAAGCGCTGGCGGGGCGCGCCATGCATGAGCCGCAGCTGCTGTTCGAGGGCAAGACCAAGTCCGACGAGCCTTTCGCCGTGCACCTGGTCGCCGCCTTCGACGGCCACCGCGAGGGGGAGTGGTGCCTGCGCCTGAGCTTCAAGGGCGAGATCCTGTTCGTGCTGAACCTGGTTCTGCAGCAAGGCGATGCCGGCCTGCGGATGGTGGTCGGCCGCCTGCAGGGCAGCGCCAGCGAGCAGGCGCGCGAACTGGTGCGCCTGGCCACGCGCGAGTTTCATGCCTGCCGGCCCGCTACGCTGTTGGTCACGGCGGCCCGGCAACTGGCACAGGTGCTGGGTTGCCGCGAGCTGCTGCTGGTGTCCAACCGCGACCGCATTGCGCTTAACCCCTGGCGGCGCTGGCACATCAGCTCCGATTACGACCAGACCTGGACCGAAATGGGCGCCCGGCCGGGCGAGAACGGCTTTTTTGTGATCGAGCCGCAAGGGCTGCAAGACGTCGACTTCACCGCCATTGCCTCCAAGAAGCGCTCCGAAGCCAAGAAGAAGGCGGCATTGCTCGACGAGATCTACACGACCCTGCAACAGAGGTTCGGGGTCGCGCCAAGAAGCTTTACCTGATCGAAACACATCCGTGGTCGGCGCCGTCGCCTGCGGCTGCGTTGTGGATTTGAAGTCATTCCGTTTCAGGAGCTTTGTCATGAAGAAAACATTTTTGCCCCATCTCCTGGCTGTGGCCGGCGCATTGACCTTGGCGCTGGTGCAGGCCCCGGCAATGGCGTTTGAACACGGCCACGAAGAGCATTTCCGCCTCGATTCGCGCCATCACCTCGACCACTACTATCCGGCGCCTGGCTATTTCGTGCACGGCCTGCCGGCCGGTGCGGTGTCGGTGGGCTTTCGCTCCGACGGCTATTTCTTCCATGGCGGCGTCTGGTACCGGCCCTGGGGCGGCGGTTTCCGCGTCGTGGTGCCGCCTTTCGGCATCATCGTGCCTGTCCTGCCGCCGGCCTATGTCACGCTGATGGTGGGCGGGGCGCCTTATTACTATGCCAACGGGGTCTACTACACCATGGCGCCCGGCGGCCCGGGCTATGCGGTGGTGGATGCGCCTCCGGGCGTGGAGGGTGCGGCCCCTGTACCGATGCCGGCGCAGCCGCCGGCAGTTCCTCCCGTCGCCACCAGGCCGGAGCCGGTGATCTACCCGCGCAACGGCCAGAGCCCGGCGCAATTGGAGGCTGATCGCCAGGACTGCAACCGGTGGGCCACCACGCAGCCGTCGGCGATGGCGGACGCCAGCATCTTCAATCGTGCGGTTGACGCTTGCATGGACGCACGCGGCTACACGATCCGTTGAAATCCGGGGCACTGCGACGGTGCACCACCATGCAAAAAGCCGGGTTGAACCCGTACAATTCGGCCCAATCCATGACTTTGTGCGCCCAGACCTTGATCAGGCTGGGCGCTTTGCTCTTTCATGTCAGCCACTCGTGCCCATACGTCCAATCGTCTGCTGTATATCGACGTCTTGAAGGTCTTTGCCGCCCAGGCCATCGTGCTGCACCATCTTTCGGTGTACGGCCCGATCGCCGACGACATGCATGACTGGCTGCCGGGCGTGATGGACTTTCTCTTCGCCTATGGCCGCATGGCCGTGCAGGTGTTTCTGGTGGTGGGCGGTTATCTGAGCGCACGCGCGCTGTCGGCGCGCGGCGGTTTGCTCAGCGGCCAGCCGGCCGAGTTGCTGTGGCGCCGCTATCTGCGGCTGACCTTGCCCTTCATGGCGGCAGTCATCCTGAGCGTGCTGTGCGCGACCTGGGTGTCGCCCTGGCTGCCGGAGTTCGAACCGGTGTCGGTGTCGCTGGGCTCCCTGATCGCGCACGCGCTGCTGCTGCACGGCGTGCTGGGCCAGGAGTCGCTCACGGCGGGCGCCTGGTACGTGGCGATCGATTTCCAGCTGTTTGCCATGCTGCTCGGCCTGTTGTGGCTGGCCAGGCGCAGCGCCTTGCCGCGCATGTGGCGCATGGTCATCGGGCCCGTGGCAGTGCTGTCTTTGTGCCTGACTTCCTTGTTCCTGTTCAATCTCGATCCCCGTTTCGACGACCTGGGCCTGTACTTTTTCGGCTCTTACGGCCTCGGGGCGATGGTGCATTGGCTGGGCCTGTCGCGCCGGCCGGGCTGGGGGCTGGCGGCCCTGATGGGCCTGGGCCTGCTGGCGCTGGCGCTGGCCTGGCGCGAGCGGATCGCGCTGGCCATGGCGACGGCGCTGGTGCTGGGCCTGTGGCAGCGGAGGGAGGCGAGTTCGCTCCTGGGCCGCGCCTGGCAGGCGCGTGCGGCCGGACTGCTGGCCCAGCTGAGCCAGCAGTCCTATTCGCTGTTCCTGGTCCACTTTCCGATCTGCCTGCTGGTCAATGCCTGGTACGTGCAGCACGACGATTGGCCGCAGGCCTATGCGCCTTGGACCATGCTGCTGGCCTGGCTGCTGAGCAATCTGGCCTCCAGGCCTTTCTACCGCTGGATCGAAGCGCCCAGCACGCGCTTGCGCCTGAACCCCTGGGCCTGGTGGCCCGCGCAGGGACACCTGCCGCGCTGAGGCGAGCGATGTCAGCGCTTTGAGGCGCTGGCATCGTCCTTGGCCAGGGCGGCTGCTTCGCGCAGCTTGTCTTTCTTGCTCTTGCGCTTGCCCTTGACGCCGCCCGCGAGCTGCTCGGCGCGGGCCTGCTCGGTCGGCTCGAAACCCGTCACGACCTCGCGCGGCACGCGCTGCTGCTGGCGCTTCTCGATCAGGCGGAAATGCGCCTCCTGCGCCGCCGTGACGAAACTCAGCGCCAGCCCGGACTCGCCCGCCCGTCCGGTGCGGCCGATGCGGTGCAGGTAGTCCGCCGTGGCGCGCGGCAGGTCGTAGTTGACGACCACTGGCAGCCGCGCGATGTCGATGCCGCGCGCGGCCACGTCGGTGGCAATCAGCACGCGAGCTTCCTTGTCCTTGAAGGCCTGCAGTACGTCCGTGCGCGTACCTTGGGCCAGATCGCCATGCAGCGACGCGGCGTGAATGCCCGCGCGCACCAGCTTGTGGGCCACCAGCTCGGTGGCGTATTTGGTCGCGACGAACACCAGCACCTGCGGCCATTGCTCGGTTTCGACCAGGTGCCGCAGCAGCTGGGTGCGGCGGCTTTCGTCGACGGCGATGGCGCGCTGCACGATGTCGGGCGCTTCGGTCGCTGCAGCATCCATCAGGATGCGCTCGGGTTCGTGCAGCAGGGCGTCGGCGCATTGCTGCACCTCGGGTGTGAAGGTGGCTGAGAACAACAGGGTCTGCTGCCGTCTGGGCAGCAGCGCCAGGATGCGCCCGAGTTCGTCGGCGAAGCCCAGGCCCAGCAGCCGGTCGGCTTCGTCCAGCACCAGACGGTCCAAGGCGTTGATCTGCAGCGCGTTCTGGTCGACCAGGTCGAGCAGGCGGCCCGGGGTGGCCACCACCACCTCGGCGCCGCCGCGCAGGCCCATCATTTGCGGATTGATGGACACGCCGCCGAACACCACGGCGATGCGCGGCGCGCTGTCCAGCACGCGAGCCAGGTTGCGCATGAACTCGCCCACCTGCTGCGCCAGCTCGCGCGTAGGCACCAGCACCAGGATGCGGGTGCGCCTGCGCCCGGATCGCGGCGCCGGTGCCGGGTCAGCCCTCAGCAGTTGCTGCAGCAGCGGCAAGGCATAGGCGGCGGTCTTGCCGGAGCCGGTCTGGGCGCGCACCAGCAGGTCGCCGCCCCGCAGCGCCGCCGGGATGGCGAGGCCCTGGATCGGCGAAGGGCTGTCAAAGCCTTGTTCGGCGGCAGCCCGGCACAGGGCGGGCGCCAGACCCAAGCTTGCAAAGTCGCCGTGCTGCGTGGATGGGTGGGATGGCATTGCGGACAGCTCCGTCATCTCAGAGCTTGGGAATGCGGATGCGGCTCACCATCAGGGAGCCCGACAGCGCAAACAGCAGCACCAGCGGGTGCAGGTTGAAGCCCAGGTATTCGACCACGCCGCCCCACATCTGCTTGCCGATGGCGCCCTGGCCTGCGGCGGCCCAAAGCATCAGCACCAGGACCAGCGAGGTCGGGATGGGCGTGCCTTCGAAGTACTGGACCTTGTCGCTGCCGCCCGACAGGGCTTCGGCGGTGATGTTGAAGCGCGCCAGGCGCGACACCCCGCAGGCGACGAAGAACACCAGCACGATGCGGTCGTACAGGCCGTGCATGCCGCAGCCGTAGGCGATCGCCGCGGGCGCCACGCCGAACGAGATCACGTCGGCCAGCGAATCGAGCTCGCGTCCCATCACCGAGCTTTGCTGGCGCCAGCGCGCGATGCGTCCGTCCAGGATGTCGAAGACCAGCGCCGCCGGGATCAGGGCGCAGGCGTAGTACAGATGCAGGACATCCTGGAGCTGCAAATAGCTCATGATGGCGAAGATCGAGCCCATGCCGCAAAAGGCATTGCCGAGCGTGAACCAGTCGGCGAGATGGAACTCGCGGATCATCGAAAAGGGTTTGGGTCGCGTCATGCCCGAAAGCATAACTGCTGGCCCCAGGCTTCAGCGCGCCGGCATTTTTTGCGCGGTCCGGTCGTCGGCGTCGGGCGCGGGGGGCTTGAACAGGTGCAGCCAGGCCTTGCGGGAGAGATGGCAGGTCAAGGGCCACACCGGCATACGAATCCAATGTGAGCGCAGGTAAAGAAGGGTGCGGGCCAGACCTGCCGTCGCGTTATCACAGCTGCGGTGCTGGGGCAGCAATGCCCGCGCGTAGCAAAAGTCCATGACGTGCAGCACCAGACGCGGTGGCGCGGCGTGCAGCGTCTTCGCCAGAATCTCTTTCGGCACGGGCGTGACTAGAAATTCCGTTGCATAGCGCAGGGCATAGAACAAGGGGCGCTGCAGGCCCAGTATCTCGGCACGCCGCAGCAGATTCAGCCAGAAATCGGGCTTCTGGCTGAAGTCCCGGATCAGGGCATCGAGGTCCAGCAAGTCACGCAGGCCGTTGCCAAAATCGCCCTCGTGAAACAGATGCGTGGCACTGTGCAAGAAGATGTCGGCGTCGTTGAGCGTGGCCAGTCCGTCCATGTCAGGCACCGGCACTACCGCGTCAAACAGCGCCTGAGTATTGACGGTCAAGCGGGCGCTGGATGGGAGTATGGCGTGATGCAGGTCCAGATTGCTGCCCCTGCGCCTGTGCATCATCGGTGGGATCTCGTGCATCCACTTGCGGTAATACTGCTGGTCATATTCACTGGTCTTGGCGTGGAGCCAACCGTGTATCAGCAATTGACTCTCCACCTGCTCCAGCCGATTTCGAGGCAGGAGCACGTCAATGTCCGAATACAGCCGGCCCCGCGCCACGGGCAGTCGTTTCATCGTGTAGGCCGCACCCTTGAGCACAATCAAGGGGCGGTAACAGTCGCCCAGTTCGGCCAGGATGCACTGCAGCTCCCAGTGGGTGGCCAACTGCTGCTGTCTCTGAAGCTGCAGTGCCGCATCAAGGTGCTTGCGGGGCGCGGCGGGCGCATGGTCCAGTAAGCCGGCATCCTCCAGTCGGATGGCCAATTCAGCGGCAAGATTGCTGGCGCGAGCCTGGCGTATCAGCAGGTCCCAATCGAGCGCAGAAAGGTGATCCGCTGTTCGGGGTGCCAGGATGCAGTCGAGCAGCAGGCATTTCCGGCGCAGACTCATGATGCGGCCGCCATCGCGTTGATGGCCTTGACCCCTTCATCCAATTGGCTGTACTCGAATTTGAAGCACTCGCTGATTCGGCACAGATGAACCAGAGCATCAAATCCCTGTTCGCCATGGATGTGATAGTTGAACGATTGCTCGGCCATCACCATGACGGCCTCGGCACGGTCCATGCGAGACAGCCGTGGCGCAGCCTGTGGCTGGTAGCGCGGGAGCACCACCCAACGAACTTGGGCGGGCTGCTGTCGTCGCGCGACGGAATCTGAGCCGGGCTTCAGAAGTGCCACCAGCCCTTTTGTGGTGTCTGGAACGGGATCCGAAAACTCCGCCGAAGGCGCAAATTGACGAATGATGTCGATGGACTGGTTTTTCAGATTGAGGGGTCGCGCCATCCCCCAGATCTGCCGGGTTTTCATGTCGAGCAAACCCAATTCATCCGATAGAAGTCGCCAGCCGCTGAGCATGAGCGCCGCACACAAGGTGCTCTTGCCGGCGCCAGGCGGGGCGGGCATCAGCAGCGCGTGGTCGCCTTGGGCCAGGACGGCTGCATGGACGACCAGGTATTGATGGGCATGCGACGCGACGCACCAATTCAAGCCCCATTCCACCATCGGCAAGGCGTGATGCACAGGGAGTGCCTGGAACGAAGGTTTGTCGTCGTAGAAGAACCGTGCTTGCGGCCGGAACCAACGACGCAAACCGGCTTCACGGCGTACCTCGATATGAAAATCGGCAAACGTGTCAGGCGGGAGGACTTCAAAGTCCTTGTAAAGGCGCGCCAATTCGAAGGCTAGCCGAGGCAGTTCGCTGCGCAAGCGTGCCACAAACGGCGCGAGATCTAGTAGCAGTTCACCGCATCTCAAGCGACAGGCCAGTTCGCCGTCCGGCAACTCTGCGACCTTCTTGACCTTTTCGGGCTGGCTGACGCTATGTGGCGGGTCTTGGGGTGCTTTCAAACCGCTTTCGCCCTGATAAGGCCCAACAATTTCAAGCGCGACAGCTGCTCGTCAAGGGCTCTCGAGAACTCGTCACCCGCGCTCAACTCTGCGCCAGTCTGAGGAGTGTCCGGGTTGTCAAATGCTGCCATCAATTGAGATTTCGTGCCGGGACCCTCTTGCAGCAGCAGCCCGAGTTCAAAACCCAATAAATTCAGCAGATGCGTGTCGCCGCTGAGGGTGTCGAACACCAATCCGGTTTGATCACCTTCGAAGGAGCGAAATCGGAACCGGTCGACTCCTGCGAGTTCGTACTGGACTTCTGCCCCTGATGCCATGGAAGGAGTTGAAGTCTGGACTCAGGACGGTTCGACAATGTAGTTGGCGTTCAGGTACTTTATGATTTCAGTCTCGTCCCAGGTGACGGGTACGTTGGGCACCTTGTAGCTGCCTGAAAACATCGTCGTTACTTCATCAACGCCATTCTTGCCGGAGCCTGAGGTCAAGCAGCTCCGGATGTTGGGGATGAGTTCCTGATTCAGATAAGCCACCAGCATGTATTTCTGAAACGTCGAGCCGCTGTTCAAAGCCGTATACAGGCTGCTTGTACCTGTCAGCCCAACCGGATAGATGCCGCCTGCAATCACATCTTTCAGCTGCAGCTTTTGCGCTTGGGTACTGACCTTGCCCGACGTGGTGCATGACGTTTGCCCCAAAGCCAGCCAAGGTAGCTTCAAACCTGCTCGAGTGGTGTTGCTCGCCCAATTGGCAATGGTCCAAGACTCGTCAGGCAGCAATTCCTCGTTATTGCGCGCTGTGGTGCTGGCGTTGGGGTTGATTTGAGCCGAGCCCCAGGCCGATGTGGAATCACAGTGCCAGGCTCTCACCGGCCGACTGACCAATGTCAAGCCGGCTGGCAGTGTGGATGCACCGATCTTGATGAAGCGCCGTCTTGCCTGACGTGCGTGTTCACTCGCGCCTGACTCTGTCAAAGGGGCGGAATCGATCTGTTCTTGCGTATTGCTTCGATCATTCATTTGGTAGCTCCTCGACCTTCCAGCGCAACGGCGGGTCGCCAGCATGCCTTGTGCGGTCCTAGAAGGCAGTGTTTCACATATCGCCCCTAATGAAAATAAGCAATTGCCCCCCCAACTCGGGGATCAGATTTCGGGTGTCTTATCATCATTCCTAAAAATTGAGGAAATTCATGGAGATCACAGCGAATTTGTTTGCAGGTGTGGCCCGCTTGATGTTTTGCGTCTTGATGGCAACTTCAATCTGCGCCAGGGCGGCCGAACCCGTAACCACCGCCTCGGGCCTCGTCTACGAGGAGTTGCGTGCCGGCGACGGCATCCAGCCCCATTCGAGCGACCGGGTCCGGGTGCATTACGTCGGGCACCTGCTGGACGGCACCGAATTCGACAGTTCGGTCAAGCGCGGCCAGCCGGCCGAATTTCCCCTGGCGGGCGTGATCAGGTGCTGGACCGAAGGCGTGCAGCGCATGCGCGTCGGCGGCAAGGCGCGGCTGACCTGCCCGGCCAAGCTGGCCTACGGCGAGCGCGGCGCAGGCGGCGTCATCCCGCCCAATGCGACCTTGATCTTCGAGATCGAGCTGCTGGGCGTGAACCCCTGAGCTTTCAAAAGGCGTACCAGAGCGCCGCGAAGAAATGGCAGGTGCTGCCGCCCAGCACGAACAGGTGCCAGACGAAGTGAGCGTAGCGGATGCGCCCGTCGAGCAGGAACACGATGGCGCCCACCGTGTAGGACAGGCCGCCCGCGATCAGCAAGGTCAGGCCGGCGGCCGGCATGCGCTCGACCAGCGGTCCCAGGGCGACCAGCACCACCCAGCCCATGGCCACGTACAGTCCGGTCGAGAACAGCGGGTGCTGCAGCCGGTTCAGCAGCTTGGCGGTGACGCCCAGCGTGGCGATGCCCCAGACCACGCCGAACAGGCTCCAGCCCCAGTCGCCGCGCAGCACGCCGCCCAGCGTGTAGGGGGTGTAGCTGCCCGCAATGAACAGGTAGATGGCGGCATGGTCCAGCCGGTTCAGCCAGGCCTTGGCCCGTCCGGCCGGCACCGCGTGGTAGAGCGTCGACACCAGGTACAGCACGATCATGGTCGCCGCGAACACCGCGACCGATACCACGTTGATGGCCGTGCCGCGCTGGGCCGCTCCATAGGTCAGGATGGGCAGCGAGGCCACCGCCAGCGCGAAGCCCAGCCCGTGGCTGATGGCGTTGGCGATTTCCTCGCCAAAGGTCTGGTCGCGGTTTTCGCGACGTGGTAGGGGAGGGGAGGGGACCATGGGGGAATTGTGCCTGTCTGAATGGGCGGGATTTGTGACTGAACCATATCTGCACGCCGTCCCACTTAGTGGGTGTTGACCGCTGGACATCGATCTCACAACATGCAGCGTCAATGGATATGACGTCGGTCTCTTGAGAGTGGTTGACAAATCGACCGTTTAGGAAGGGCAATGCAATTTGAAATTCGAGGATGGACGCCGCGTTTGCTCGTCGTGTGTGTGTGTCTTGGTGCGGGAGCGGCAGGTGCGGCAGAGAGCGATCCTGCGCCGCAGGCACCGCTTCCCGCCGAAGCCTTCTTCCAGCGCCCCGCCATTCGCGACATCAAGCTTTCACCGTCAGGGCGTCAACTGGCATTTACGACGGGCAAGGGCCTGGAGCATGTGGGCCTGACCGTGATGAATCTCGACGGCGAGCCCAAGACCACCCATTGGGTGGCAGCGCTCAGCGATGCAGATGTGCGCGAGTTCCATTGGGTCAACGACGACCGGCTGGTCTATACCGCCATCGAGCTCGACGAGGGCAGTGCGAGCGACCATCACATTGCGCCGGGCCTGTATTCGGCAAAGTCCGACGGCGCGCAGCAGCGCCAGTTGGTGCAGCGCTATCGCTGCGGCGTGGAATGGGTGGGCGTGGCCGACATGGAGCTGCTTCTCAAAGGTTCGTGGTGGGTGTCGGACCACCTCGCCGACACCGGCCGCTGCATCAAGGCTCCGTTGCTGATGGCCTACGGAGACGGCGACAAGCGCGTCCCGATTGCGCACGGCGAACGCATGAAGGACGCATTGACCAAAGCCGGTCATCCACCCGAATGGATCGCTTATGAGGGCGAAGGCCACGGCTGGCGCACGGTCGAGCACCAAGTGGACTTCGCGAAGCGGGTCGAGGCCTTCCTGGCCAAGAATTTGCCGGTCGACCCGCCGGCCGCGCCCTGAAGTGCCTAGGCGGTCCGGAGCGTCAAGCCCCGCGCAATGCGGACGCGCATTCAGCCGTGTAGCGCCTCGTCCAGCACCTCGATCCAATGCCGCACCGGCGTCGCCGTGCCCGATTGCAAATGCTGGATGCAGCCGATGTTCGCCGACACGATGGCCTCGGCAGGCACCGGCGCCAGCGCTTGCAATTTGCGGTCGCGCAGGGCCTTGGAGAGTTCGGGCTGCAGCACCGAGTAGGTGCCGGCCGAGCCGCAGCACAGGTGGCTTTCGCTGGGCGCCAGCGCGATGTCGAAGCCGAGTTCGCGCATGATCTGTTCGACGCCGCCGCGCAGCTGCTGGCCGTGCTGCAGAGTGCAGGGCGGGTGGTAGGCCAGCCGGGGGCGGGACGCCTCCGTGCGTTTCTGCAGGGCTGCATGCAGCAGAGGGAGCACCGACGGCAGGATCTCGCTCAGGTCGCGCGTCAGCGCGCTGATGTGCGCCGCCTTGTCGGCGTAGAGAGGGTCGTGCGCGAGCGCGCGGCCGTAGTCCTTGACCGTGACGCCGCAGCCGGAGGCATTCATCACGATGGCTTCCACGGCGCCGCCCTGCACGTGGGGCCACCAGGCGTCGATGTTGCGGCGCATGTCGGCCAGGCCGCCTGCGTGGTCGTTCAAATGGCTCTTGATGGCGCCGCAGCAGCCGGCGCGGTCCGCCAGCAGGGTCTGGATGCCTGCCGCGTCGAGCACGCGGGCGGTGGCGGCGTTGATATTGGGCATCATGGCAGGCTGCACGCAGCCGGCCAGTATCAGCACCTTGCGCGTGCGCGGGCGGCTCGGCCAATCGCTTGCACGCGGATTCGCTGAAGCAGGCACCTTGTCGCGCAGCGAGGCCGGCACCAGCGGTCGCAGCGCCTGACCCAGCTTCATCGCCGGCGCAAAGGCCGCCGAGGTCAGGCCTTCCTTCAGCAGCCAGCGCGCCGTGCGCTCAGCGGCAGGGCGCGGCACCTTGGCGTCGACCACCTGGCGTCCGATCTCCAGCAACTGGCCGTAGGCGACGCCGGAGGGGCAGGTGCTTTCGCAGTTGCGGCAGGTCAGGCAGCGGTCAAGGTGCAATTGCGTCTTGCGCGTGGGCTCGGCGCCCTCCATCACCTGTTTGATCAGGTAGATGCGGCCGCGCGGGCCGTCGAGCTCGTCGCCGAGCAGCTGGTAGGTCGGGCAGGTCGCGGTGCAGAAACCGCAGTGCACACAGCGGCGCAGGATCTCTTCCGCCTTGGCGCCTTCGGCGGTCCCTTGGAATTCGGGGGCGAGCTGGGTTTGCATAAGGGCTCAGAACTCGGGGTAGAGGCGGCCGGGGTTGAAGATGCCAGCGGGGTCGAAGGCCTGCTTCAGTTGCTGGTGGATGCGCTGCAGCGGCGCGCTCAAGGGGGTAAAGACGGGGCCGCGTTTCTCCTGGGCGCGGAACAGCGTGGCGTGGCCGCCGGCTGCCGATGCGGCCTGGCGGACGGCGTTGGCGTCGGTGGATTGCGAAGTGAGGAGCCAGCGCTGCGCGCCGCCCCATTCGACCAGCTGCTCGCCGGCCAGCTTCAACTCGGGCGCGGTGGAAGGCACAGACAGGCGCCAGAGCGCAGCGCCGTCTTGCATTGGGCTCTTGAAAAATGCGTGATCGTGGTCGCGCAGGCCGGCCCAGAACTGCGAGGCCTCCGATTCGCTCATCGCCTCGCCGCCCAGGAACTGCACGGCGGCGCGCACCGCCGCCTGCGCACCAGCCAGACGCAGGCTCAGGACGCCGGCCGAATGGGCGCTGGCATGCAGCGGCAGGGCCAGGCCGCCCCAGCGGTTGAGGGCCTGCAGCGCTTGCGCCTGCGTCATCTCGAAACGCAGCGTGGCCTGGCAGACCGGCAGCGGCACGACCTTCAGCGAGACCTCCAGGATCAGGCCCAGCACGCCCATGGCGCCGGCCATCAGCCGCGAGACGTCGTAGCCGGCCACGTTTTTCATGACCGTGCCGCCGAAGTTCAGCAGCTCGGCGCGGCCGTTCAAGAGGCTCAGGCCCAGCACATGGTCGCGCACGGCGCCGCAGCTGGCGCGCGACGGGCCCGACAGGCCGCTGGCCACCATGCCGCCCACGGTGCCCTGGCCGCCAAAGCGCGGTGGCTCGAAGGCCAGGCACTGGCCCTGGGCTGCCAGCGCGGCCTCCAGCTCGGCAATGGGCGTGCCTGCCTTGGCCGTGACCACCAGCTCGGTCGGTTCGTAGCTGCTGACGCCGCTGAAGGCGCGCGTGTCCAGCGGCTCGCCGCGCGGCGCTTCGCCATAGAAGCGCTTGCTGCCCTGGCCGACGATGGCTAGCGGCAGGTGCCGCGCGGCGGCGTCGCGGATGCGGTCTTGAAACTCATGCACCATCAACTGCATCATCAAAACCTCGGCAGCTCGGGAAAGGCCAGCATGCCGCGCTTGACGTGCATCTTGCCGTACTCGGCGCAGCGGTGCAGCGTGGGAATCACCTTGCCGGGGTTGAGCAATTCCAGCGGATCGAAGGCGCGCTTGAGTGCTCCCATCTGCGCAAGCTCCTCGGGCGAGAACTGCACGCACATGGAATTGAGCTTCTCGACGCCGACGCCGTGCTCGCCGGTCACGGTGCCGCCCATGGCGACGCTGGTTTCCAGGATGTCGGCGCCGAACAGCTCGGCGCGGTGCAGCTGATCCGGGTCGTTGGCGTCGAACAAGATCAATGGGTGCAGATTGCCGTCGCCGGCGTGGAACACATTGCAGCAGCGCAGCCGGTATGTCTTTTCCATCTCGGCAATGGCCAGCAGGATTTCGGCCAGCTTCTTGCGCGGGATGGTCGAGTCCATGCACATGTAGTCGGGGCTGATGCGGCCCGAGGCCGGGAAAGCGTTCTTGCGCCCGCTCCAGAAGCGCAGGCGCTGCGCCTCGTCGGCGCTCACCGTCAGCTGCGTGGCACCGCTTTCCCGCAGCACGGCCTGCATGCGCTCGATTTCTTCGGCGACCTCCTCGGGCGTGCCGTCGCTTTCGCACAGCAGGATCGCTTCGGCATCGAGGTCGTAGCCGGCGTGGACGAAGTCTTCCACGGCGGCGGTCATGGGCTTGTCCATCATTTCCAGGCCGGCCGGGATGATGCCGGCGGCGATGATGTGGGCCACGGCCGCGCCGGCCTTGCGCACATCGTCGAAGCTGGCCATGATGCAGCGCGCCAGCACCGGCTTGGGCCAGAGCTTGACGGTGACTTCGGTGACCACCGCCAGCATGCCTTCGCTGCCCACCAGCACGCTGAGCAGGTCCAGGCCCGCGGCATCGAGCGCCTCGGAACCGAATTCGACCGCTTCGCCTTTGATGGTGAAGCCGCGCACGCGCATCACGTTGTGCAGGGTCAGCCCATATTTGAGGCAATGCACGCCGCCCGAGTTCTCGGCTACGTTGCCGCCTATGGTGCAGGCGATCTGGCTGCTGGGGTCGGGGGCGTAATAAAGGCCATGAGGCGCGGCCGCCTCCGAGATGGCAAGGTTGCGCACCCCGCATTGCACGCGCGCCGTGCGGGCCAGCGGGTCGAGCTCGAGAATGCGGTTGAACCGCGCCAGCGCCAGCGTCAGGCCTTGCGCATGCGGCAGCGCGCCGCCCGACAGACCCGTGCCCGCGCCGCGCGCCACCACCGGCACCTGCAAGGCATGGCAGCAGCGCAGCACGGCGGCCACCTGGTCCTCGGTCTCGGGCAGCGCCACCGCCAGCGGGCGTTCGCGGTAGGCGCTCAGCCCGTCGCATTCGTAGGGCGTGGTGTCCTCGCCGTGCCACAGCAGCGCATGGGCGGGGAGCACGGCTTGCAGCGCCTGCACGAGCCGGGCCTGGGCCTCCTGGCGGTTCATCTCGCTACCTCACCATCAGCGTGAACGGCGGCACGTAGGCCTGCAGGGTCACGAGCAGGCCCACCAGGCAGGCCAGCGCGATCGAGTGGAAGAACACATAGCGCAGGATGTCGCCTTCATGGTTGTGCCAGCCGGTGGCCGTGGAGGCGACGACGATGGACTGCGCGTCGATCATCTTGCCCATCACGCCGCCCGAGCTGTTGGCCGCGCCCATCAGGTTGACCGACAGGCCCAGCTGGCCGGCCGCGACGCGCTGCATGCCGCCGAACAGCACGTTGGAGGCGGTGTCGGAGCCGGTCAGCGCCACGCCCAGCCAGCCCATCAAGGTGCCGAAGAAGGGGTAGAACACGCCGGTCGACGCGAAGGCCAGGCCCAGCGTGGTGTCCAGGCCCGAGAAGCGCGTCACCGTGCCCAGGCCCAGCATCAGCGCGATCGTCATCAGCGAGTAGCGCACGCGCCAGAGCGTCTGGCCATAGGTCTTGAGCAGGGCCGGCACGCTGTAGCCCATCACCAGGCCGCCGATCAGCGAGGCCACCAGGATGCCGGTGCCCGTCATCGACAGCAGGTTGAAGGTGTAGCTGGCGGCCTCGAAGGTCGGCTTGAGCACGACGGGCGGCATCTTTTGCACCAGGTTGTGCAGGCCCTCGATGGGGACCTTGGGACTGAAGAGGGCGTTGACGGCGTTCTTGAAGGCGGGCATGCCCCAGATGAAGACGAACAGCGTCAGAATGGCCCAGGGCGTCCAGGCCTTGATGACGGTCGCGCGGCTGTGCTGGACGCGCTGGGCCTTGGCCGGCTGGGCCTCGTCGTCCGACCGGCCCTTGAGCGTGACCGAAGTCCAGATGCGCGGCGGCTGCCACACGCGCAGGAACAGCACCAGCGCGGCCATGGAGCAGATGGCGGCGATCACGTCGACCAGCTCCGGCCCCATGTAGTTCGACACCAGGAACTGCGGGATCGCAAAGCTCACGCCGGTGACGAGGATCGCGGGCCAGACCTCCAGCATGCCGCGCCAGCCGGCAAAGGCCCAGATCAGCCAGTAGGGCACCAGCAGGGAGAAGAAGGGCAGCTGGCGGCCAATCATGGCGGTCACCGCCGCCAGGTCGTAGCCGTGCGTGCTGGCCAGCGCGATCACGGGCGTGCCCAGGGCGCCAAAGGCCACCGGCGCGGTGTTGGCGATCAGGCTCAGGCCTGAGGCCGCCAGCGGCGAGAAGCCCAGGCCGATCAGGATCGCGGCGGTCACGGCCACCGGCGTGCCGAAGCCCGAGGCGCCCTCGAAGAAGGCGCCGAAGGAAAAGGCGATCAGCAGCAACTGCAGCCGGCGGTCGGCGGTGATGCCCGCGATCGACTCCTGCAGCACCTGGAAGCTGCCGTTCTTGTCGGTCAGCTGCTGCAAGAAGATGATGTTCAACACGATCCAGCCGATCGGCATCAGGCCGGACATGGCGCCCAGCAGCGCCGCGCGGCCCGCCATGTCGGCCGGCATGCCGAAGGCCAGCACGGCGATCACCAAGGCGCTCAGCAGGCCCGCGCCCGCGGCGACGTGGGCCTTGAGATGGAAAACGCCCAGGCCCAGCAGCATGACCGCGACGGGAACCACCGCGGCCAGGGTGCTCAGGGCGGGGCTGCCCAGGGGGTTGTAAACCTGTTGCCAAACCATTGTTGTCTCCATTCTTCTTTGAAATCATGGACAGCGTCCGCCGTGCATGCAAGGGCGCCATGTTGAGACCCTTCAGGAGTCTTGGTCTGAAACTTTGACGCCCCCTTATTGAGCAATTTTCAAATCGGAAACGGACACAGGGCGAACCCTGACAAGGCGCGTCAATTGAGACGCGTCAAATCAGTCCAGGACCCGCGCCAGCCAGTCGGCAAAGGCTGCGCATTCCCAGCGTTCCATCATGCCGGGCTTCCAGCACAGGAAGTGGTGGTAGGGCGAGGCCACGGTGCGCGGCGACAGGCGCAGCAGGCGTCCGGAGTCCAGCCACATGGTGCCCAGGCGCATGCGCATCAGCGCCACGCCGAAGCCGGCCGCGGCGGCGTCCGCCACCAGGCCGACATCGTTGAACTGCGCGCCTTCGCGCGGCTCGGGCAGCGAAATGCCGTGGGCCTCGAACCAGGTGCTCCAAGGGTCCAGCGGGCTGCGGATCAGGCGCGCGCGCTGGACCGATTCGGCGTCGTCGAACTGTCCGAATGGTCCGAATTCATGCAGGTATTCGGGGCTGCAGACCGGCGTGATCTCGTCGCTGAGAATGCGCCGGTATTCCAGCCCCGGGTAGGGACCCTGGCCGTAGCGGACCTCCAGGTCGGCGTCTTCGGACTTCAGGTCGGCCATCGGGATGGCCACCTGCATCACCAGCTCGATTTCGGGGTAGGCGTGCCGGAACAGGGCCAGCTTGGGCAGCAGGATCTGGCGCGAGAAGGTCGGCGTGACGGCCAGGCGCAGGCGCACGCCGCCGGGCGCGGCCGACGCGTGTCCGGGCACCTGCTGCAAGGCCTTCAGGCCCTGGCGCACCGGCACCAGGTAGGCGCTCCCGTCGGCCGTCAAGGCGAAGTCGCGGGTGAAGAGCTTGAGGCCGAACTGCGATTCGAGCTGGCGGATCCGATGGCTGACCGCGCTGGGCGTGACGGCCAGTTCGTCGGCCACCTGGTTGACGCTGCGCAAGCGGGCCAGCGCTTCAAAGGCCAGCAGACATTGAATGGGCGGAATGCGGGGTGCGCTCATGCAGGGGACAGAAACACGGTCAGCACGCCCGTGTAGCCATAAATGTTTTGATGCGCAATTTCACCACCGGCAAAGAAGCCGGCCAGCGGCATGTCGCCGAGCGCATGCTGTATCCATTGCAGCTCGGCGTGCGGCGCGCCGAAATGGGCCCCGCCGCGGCCCGAGCAACTGATGTAGATCGCGCCGGACATGCGGACCGGGCTGGCGTCGTGGTCTTCCAGCTCCTCGCGGATCTCGGTGCAGATGCGCATCAGGTCGCGCCGGGCCGCCTCGGCATTGCGTTCGCAAAAGCTCAGGGGCTGACCGAGTTCGGGCACATCCGCCACCAGGATGCCACGCCGCGCCGGGTCTATGCCCAGCAGGTGGCGCACCAGCACCTCGTCGCCATAGCTGCCGGCGCGCACCGCGGCCTGGGTGTCCAGGTGCAGCGCGACCAGGGTGTGGCGCAAGCGCGCGATGGTGCCGCGCCAGTCTCCTTGCGCAGGCTGGGCGGGCAGGGTCAGGTCGTGCATCAGGCAGTCCAGCGCCGGCTGGTCGTTCAGCGTCAGCACCAGATTGCGCTCGCACTGCGTGATATGGCGCGTGCGCCCCAGCGAGCGGCAGCCCTGGCTGACGCGCGAGACCAGGCTCACGTCGGGGCCGAAGGCCACGCCGGAAAGCCCGCCCTGCCAGACACCGTTGGCGATCTGCACGCCTTGCATGCGGCCGCTGGTGATGCCGCCAAACAGGTACTGGCTGTGGGTCTGCACGGCCAGCTCATCGAGCAGCGCCGGCAGGTCCGGGTTGCTGCTGTCGCTGTGCACCAGCGCGGTCTCGGCCGGCCAGTGGCGCAAGGGATGGATGCCGGAAAAGATCTGGAACTGCTCTTGGGGCAGATCGCAAAGCATCAGGACCAGCGCCGGCTCGTCGAAATATTCGGTGGCGGTGGCGCAGACGCCGATGGCGCTGCCGCCGACCCAGGCCGTGCCTGGCCAGCGCAGCTGCAGCTCGGACAGCAGGCCGTCGGCATGCGACTGGTAATGCTCGCTGAAATAGATCCAGCCCAGCGTGGGGCTGAAGGCCTTGCCTGCGCCATGCGATCCCATCTGCGCATCCAGCTGTGCCGCCGCCAGCGCCAGCGCCATGTGGGCGTCCGGGTGCGTGGCGTGGCCCTGAATGAAGCGCGGCACGGCGGCTCCGGAGGTGGGTGAGTTGGCGGCGGACTCAGCGTGCGGTCTTGCGCGCAGCGGTGCCGGCCGTGTTTTTGGCTGCGGGCTTGCGCCGCGGCGCGGCCGTCGCGGCGGTGGACCGGGCCGTTTCGGCGGGCTTGGCGCTCACGGTCTTGCCGATCGTCTGGGCCATGCTGCTGGCGACGCTGTTTGCCACGGATCCGGCCACCGCGCCGGGCACGGCGACCGCCTTCTTCAAGGTTTCGCCCGCCGCATCGATGCTTTGCTTGACCAGGCTGCCGGCCAGGCTCTTGGCGGCGTCGGTGGTCGTTTCCTTCAAGGCGTTGGTGGCCAGCTGGGTGAACTGCTGGGTCAGTGCCGACCACCATTGCATGGGATCGACGGCGGGCGGGACGGCCGGCTCTGCGGGTTCCGTCTGGGGTGGCACGCGGCTGGTCTTCTTGGCCGGCGTGGCCTGGGCCTTGGCGGACGGCCCGGGCCAGTTGCTCAGGTCGGGCGTGGGAACCTTGAGCTTGTCCTGCAGCTCGCTCAGGGGCACGTTCATGGTCTGCAGCGTCGACAGCGTCATGCGCTGCACCTCCATGGCCTGGATGGTGGTGGACAGCATCCGGGCGTTCTGCTCCAGCCAGAACTGCACGGTGCGCAGCTCTTCAATGCGCCTGGCCAGCTCCTCGGGATTCAGCGTCGGGGCCACCCATTGGCCGATGCCGGGCAAGGCCGCGCCGGCATTCTTGACCAGCCCCTGCAGGAAATCGAAGCCGGGAACGAATTTGGTGAAGCTGTTGTCCGTCATGCATCCTCCTGAAGTGCCGGTTGTGAGTGGGTCATCGTAAGCGTTTCGCTCAATGCGCAAGAGGAAATACGGGCTCGACTTCGAAGCCCTGGTCCCGCAGCAGCACGGGCAGCGCGTGCGGTCCGGTCATGTGCAGCGCGCCGACCGCCGCCAGCAGATTCTGGCCCCTGGCGTGCAGGGCTGCAATGCGTTCGGCCAGTTTGGGGTTGCGGCCATCGTTGAGGCGGCTCAGGGCCTCGCGGTCGGCGGCGTTGTGGATGCAGTCGCACCACTGTTCGTAGCGGGCCAGCGTGGGCAGGTCGCCGCGTTCCCAGGCGCCTGCCAGCTTGAGCAGCATGGGCCTGACCTGGTGCTTTTCCAGTTGCGTCAAGCCTTCGCGCAGGTCGGTCAGCGCCTGGACCGGATCGTCGGGAATCAGCGCATCGATCTGGTCGGCAACGTCTTCCAGGCCGATCAGCGGTCGTTCGTGGCGTCGGGCCCAGCGCATCAGCATCAGCTCCTGGCCGTAGGCCGGATCCAGGCCGTCCCAGCGGCCGGCCAGCATCTGGTAGGTGCTGAGCTGCATCAGGGGATGGAGTTCGGCCAGCGCGCCCTCGGGCAGGCAGGCGGCGCGCGCCTGGGCGTCCATGCGTTTCTGCAGCGCCTCGCTCAGCTTCAAGGGCGCGGCCGGCGCGGCGCTCAGGGCGCGGTTGACCTCGGGGTCGCTCAGGTCGAGCTCCAGCGCGACGGCGTCGCTGGCGTCCAGGGCCTGACGCAACAGCGGCCCGGGCTGGCTCCAGGCGGCCTTGCCGATGTGCAGGCTGCCGAACAGGTAGGAGCTGTGGCCGTCGCGGCTCAATTTCCAGAGCATGCCGTGGTCATGGGTGGATGTTTCGGCATCCTCGGTCGCCGGCTCCGGCATGGGCGGACAACGGGGCGCTTGCGCAAGGACGAGCGTCGGTGCCATGGCCAGCCAGAGGGCGCTGAGCCCGCGCCAAAACAGACGCCAAAGCAGGTGCAAGAGCAGGTGCAAGAGCGGGTGCAAAAACGGGTGCAAAAACGGGTGCTGAGCGACGGGAGGCTGGCGGTGCTTGGGGGTCATGGCCTGGGCGCAAGCTGGCAATGCGTTGCGCCGATTATGACCATGCGATTCAGCCGTGCCCGAAGCCTATGCTGCGGCGCTGGCGCACCTCGGGCTTGAGCCGGTGCTCGGTCTCGAGCTGGGCCAGGAATTCATCGGGCGTCAACACTTCGCCCAGGATCTCGCATTGCTGGCGTACCGCGGCAAAGTCGCCGGGCGTGAGTTCGTCCAGGCGGCCCAGGCGCTCGCATTGATCGGCGGACGGCGCGCAGCCGTCCAAGGCCTCGTGCCTGAACATCCGTTCGCGCTGGACCTGCGTCAGCGCCTTGAAGCGGATCTTGAATGCGAAGCGGCGCAGGGCCGCGGCATCCAGGTCCTCGAACAGGTTGGTCGTGCAGATGAAGACGCCGGCAAAGCGCTCCATGCCGGCCAGCATCTCGTTGACCTCGCTGACCTCGTAGTTGCGCTCGGCCATGCGGCGGCTGCGCAGAAAGCTGTCGGCCTCGTCGAGCAGCAGCACCGCGTTTTCCTGGGCGGCGCTGGCGAACATGCGTGCCATGTTGGCCTCGGTCTCGCCCACATACTTGCTGGAGAGATCGCTGGCCAGCTTGACCATCAAGGGGCGTTGCAGCGCATGCGCGATGTGCTCGGCCAGGGCGGTCTTGCCGGTGCCCGGCGGGCCGTAGAAACACAGGTTGCCATGGCCGCGGCGCTTGAGCGCCTCGACGATGCAGGGGATCTCGTAGCGAGTTTCGCAGTTCAACAGATCGAGCTCGTACTGGGTGACGGACGGCCGGGCTTGGCGCTCGCCGCCCTGCTGGCCCAGCGCATGGTCGGCATTGAACAGCTGATGGTCGATCAGGTGCTCCAGCTCGGCATCTTCGCCGACCAGCCGGGCAAAGCGCACGGCGGTGCGGATCTGG
The DNA here is from genome assembly GCA_019234815.1 of Burkholderiaceae bacterium. GTDB lineage: Bacteria > Pseudomonadota > Gammaproteobacteria > Burkholderiales > Burkholderiaceae_C > JAFALA01. The sequence continues at coordinate 24,732 of JAFALA010000096.1, forward strand.
GCCGGCGTCAGGCCCTGGCGCGCCGCCAGCCGGTCCTTGAAATCGTCGCTGACCTGGGTGTCGGCCAGGGCCCGCTGCACCATGCCGCGCCGTGCACCGGGCGGCGGCGACTTGAGTTCCAGGTGGTACTGGAAGCGGCGCCTGAAGGCCGGGTCGATCTGCTCGATGCGGTTGGTGATCCAGATCACCGGCACCGGGTTGGACTCCAGGATCTGGTTCACCCAGGCCTTGCCGCTGACCGAATGCGCGCTGCCGCCGTCGCCCGAGGCGTCCAGGCGCGCCAGCAGCTGCGAGGTGTCGCTTGAGAGCGGCGGGAACACGTCCTCCACTTCATCGAACAGCAGCGCCACCTTTTCGCTCGACTTCAGGAACACCTGGCTGATCTGCAGCGAGTGGTAGCGGTCGCGGCCCGACAGCGAATTGCCGTCGCGGTCGGAGTATTCGACTTCGTACAGGTCCAGCCCTGCGGCATGCGCGGCCACCTTGGCCAGCTCGGTCTTGCCGGTGCCGGGCGGGCCGTACAGCAGCACGTTGACGCCGGTCTCGTGCCGGGCCACGGCCTGGCTCAGCAAGCGGCCGAGCAGGCCCAGCTCCTTCTCGACAAACTGGAAGTCGTGCGGTGTGAGCGTGCTGGCCACCGCGGGCCGGGTAAACACCGCCATCAGGTCGTTGGGGTCGCGGTATTCGCGCATCAGCACCGGCGGCAGCTGGTCGCTGACCTTCATCAGGTCGGCCAGGTCGGTGATGTTGTGCTCGGAGATCAGGTTCTCGACCATGCCGATGCGCTCCAGCCGCGAGCCGGCCCGCAAGGCCTCGGCGACCTCCTGCTCATTCACGCCGGCCACGGCAGCGATCGCCGCGAAGGCCTCGCGCGCGGTGTTGACCTTGAATTCCACCAGCGCCCCGCGCAGTTCGCGCTGGTAGCGTGCCAGCGTGCCATAGAGCAGGATGGCGCGCTCGGCCGGATTGAGCTGCAGCAACTGGCCCAGCGAGGCGATGTTCTTCTCGACCAGCGTGGACTCGCGCTTGAGCATGCGGTCCAGGTGCTCGCAGGTGGTGGCGAGCAGGGCCAGGATGTCTTTGGGCGCGTCCTTGATGTATTCGTCCAGGTAGAAGAACAGCGTGGCTTCGGCGAAGGGGCCGTTCCAGACGCCGTGGCGCTGCAGGAACTGCTCGTCGCTGAGATTTTCGTGGCCGCGCCAGAGCTCGTTGCCCTCGCAGCGCTTGAGCAGGAACTCGCGCAGGCGGTTCAGGATGCGCGTGGGCCAGACCAGGTGCCGACCGGTGAACGAGAGCAGGCCGTTGAAATCGCGCCGCAGGTTGAAGCGGCATGCGTGCTTGACCGTGAGCGTCAACACGAAGTGCGAGCACATGCGGTCCAGGACCGGCGCCTCCCTCAAGCCTGGAGAGGCGAGAACTCGTGCTTCGGCCAAACGCTTCACCATGGGACGGCTCCTAGAAGGGCGCTGATGCGCCCGTCACGCTCATCTCGGGCACGGACTGATCTTGGCTCAGCCCAGGCTGAAGAACAAGTGTTCAGTTCGTGCAGTGTTGCGTCTTTTTTCGCGCTTTGTGAGCGCCGTTCCCTTCAATGCATGACGACCGGCTGGTGTCCGAAGTTTGCATATTGCTCGATGAAATCGTCCAGGTCTTCTTCAGACGGATCGTTTTCGATCAGCGCTTCCACGCCTTCCTGGAATTGCTGCGCCAGCGCGCCTTCGATGAAGATTTCCTTGCGGCTGAATTTGTCGACGATTTCAAAGCCGCCGCGGTTCAGGGGCGGATGCTGGCCGCCGTCCACGATCAGGCTTTCGACCGGTACGTCGAATTGAACCACGATGAAACTGGGGGAGTTGTAAAGCATGTGCATGATTGACTCCTATGTCCAGCAACTGAGGTTGACGCAGCAACTTTCAAGATGCCCAACGAATGAACTGATTGTTCAATTGGTAACGTCGTCGGACAAATAGTGGCAGAAAGCATGGCTGTTCGGGGCTTCAAGGGGCATTGGTTTGCGGGGGAAGCGTCAAGAGATCACAGTTTGACCCCGGAATTCAGGGGTCGGATGGGTTGGAGGCCTGTATCGCCTGTATCAATTCCCAATGCGGCGTCCCCTCCAGGCTCTGGCGCATGCGCACGGGCAGGAATTGCTGCCGTGCGTCCAGCCAGACCTCGGTTCGCAGCGGCCGCTCGCCGGGGTCCTGGTGCGCCAGCAGCCAAAGTCCCTCGGCGGAGCGGGCTTCGACGCTGAAAATCCATTCGCGCGGCGCGCCCGTGATCGGCGCCAGCGGCAGGCGCACGGCATCGCCCGGGCGCAGCCGCGCGCTGGAGGCGGCCACCAGCGCCGGCAGCTGCAGCCACCAGGACAGCCGGTCTTGCGCGCCGGGCGGCAGGCTGTATGTCGCGCTGCTTTGCGAATAGCTGAGCAGACCCTGGTCGCGCCGGAAATTGACGGCCTGCCGGTCCCGGCCCTCGCGCTGCACGGTGAAGCGCTCGGGCGCCATGCCCGAGGCCTCGATGTGTCCGAGACTCTGCCAGCCGGGCAGCGCACGGCCCGGCAGCTCGCGCTCCAGCAACAGGCGATAGCGCCCGTCTTCCAGCTCCCAGCTGAACCGGGCCCGGCCGGTCTGCTGATCCTGCACCAGGATGTAGTCCAGGCGGCCGCTGGCGCTGGGCAGGCGCAGCGGCTGGGGCAGCGCGGTGTCGGCGGCGGACGGCGCCGTCGCAGGCTTCGTCGCAGGGGCGGGGCTGGCGGCGGTGCGCACGGGTTTGACGGCGCTTGGCGCTGGGGCGTCGGCCGGCTCGGGTCTTGCAGGCCTTGCTGGAGGCTCGGGCGCCGCTGCAACGGCCGGCGGCGGCAGCACGCGCAGCGCGAGCCGCTGTGTTGCGCGTGGCGCTTCGGGCCAGAGCAGGGTCAGCAAACAGAGATGGCCGGCGAGCGCGAGGACCAGGAAAGGTCCCAGGCGCGGGATCGGCATGATGGCATTGGACAATGCAGCCTCCAGGAGATCGAACTGCAATGAAACTAGCCACCTACCGGGACGGATCGCGCGACGGCCAGCTGATGGTCGTATCGCGCGACCTCAGCCAGGCGCATTTCGTCAACGGCATCGCCTCGCGTCTGCAACAGGTGCTGGACGATTGGAATTTTCTCGCACCGCAGCTGGAGTCCATCTCGCAAAGCCTGAACCAGGGCAAGGCGCGCCATGCCTTTGCCTTCGACCCCGCGCAGTGCATGGCGCCGCTGCCGCGTGCGCACGAGGTCCTGCACCTTGTCGGATCGGCGTTGAACCGCCTGGGCGGCAACGGCCTTTGGGGAGCGCAGCAGGCGGTCCAGATGGGTGCGCGCGTGCTGGACGCCGACGCGCCGGGCCTGGAATTCGAGGCCTGTGTCGCGGTGGTGTGCGGCGACATGGCCGCGCCTTCCAGCGCTGCCAGCGCATTGGAAGGCGTTCGCCTGCTGGGTTTGTGCAGTGTCTGGCAACTGCGCCAGCTGGCCTCGCCGCACAGCCAGCCGGGATGCAGCTTCGCGCCGGTGCTGGCGACGCCCGATGAGCTCGGCGAGGCCTGGCGCGGCGGGCGCCTGCATCTGCCGCTGCAGGCGATGCGCAACGGCCGCAAGCTTGGGAACGGCAAGGCCGCGGCGAGCGCGCCCGCGCATGTCGGCGAAGGGCTGCACGAGGCTGCCCGCCTGCAGCCCTTGAGCGCCGGGACCTTGCTGTTGTCCGGTGTTGCGGATCCGGGCGCAGCGGAGCCGCTGCATCAGGGCGACAGCCTGCGGCTGGACATCAAGGGCCTGGACGGCTTGAGCCTGTTCGGCGCCATCGACCTGGACATCGGCGGGGCCGACGCCAACAAGCCCGCTTCCCCGACCGAGCTGCAGGGCCGGCCGCGCTTTCCTACAATCGAGGCATGAACGCCGCATCTTCACCCCTTGCCCTGCCTGCCCACGCGATCCACTACACGCGGGGCGCCGCATTGCCGCGCATCCTGCAGCAGCGCATCGCGGTGCTGGACGGCGCCATGGGCACGATGATCCAGCGCTACAAGCTGACCGAGGCCGATTTCCGCGGCGAGCGCTTCAAGGACCATCCCAAGGACCTGAAGGGCAACAACGACCTGCTGCCGCTGACCCGGCCCGGGGTCATCGAGGAAATCCACGAGCAATACCTGGCGGCCGGGGCCGACATCATCGAGACCAACACCTTCGGCTCGACCTCGGTGGCTCAGGAAGACTACGGCCTGCAGGACTACGCCTACGAGATGAACCTGGCCGCTGCCCGCCTGGCGCGCCAGGCCTGCGACCAATACAGCACGCCCGACAAGCCGCGCTTCGCCGCCGGCGCCCTGGGCCCGACGCCGCGCACCGCCAGCATCAGTCCCGACGTGCACGACCCCGGCGCCCGCAATGTCGATTTCGACACCTTGCGCGCCGCCTATTACGAGCAGGCCAAGGCCTTGCTGGGAGGCGGCGTGGACCTGTTCCTGGTCGAAACCATCTTCGACACGCTGAACGCCAAGGCGGCGATTTTTGCGCTCGACGAGCTGATGCAAGACACCGGCGAGCGCCTGCCCGTGATCGTGTCAGGCACCGTGACCGACGCCTCGGGCCGCATCCTGTCGGGACAGACCGTGACCGCTTTCTGGCACTCGGTGCGTCATGCCAGGCCCCTGGCCATCGGTCTGAACTGCGCCCTGGGCGCCACCTTGATGCGCCCCTACGTGGAAGAGCTGTCCAAGGCGGCCGGCGCCACTGCCGTGAGCTGCTATCCCAATGCGGGCCTGCCCAATCCCATGAGCGACACGGGATTCGACGAAACGCCCGATGTGACCGCCCGTTTGATCGAGGAGTTCGCCAAGAGCGGCTTCCTGAACATCGCCGGCGGCTGCTGCGGCACCACGCCCGCGCACATCGCCGCCATTGCCAGCAAGGTCAGCGGCTACAAGCCGCGCGCCAGCGGCGAGCAATTCCTGAGCGAACTGCTGGCGAGCTGAGGGCGCCGCGCCGCCGGGCGTCGGCGCTACAGCAGCTTGTCCACGCTGACGTGCATCTTCAGCTCATGCGGCGCCAGGCTGGCCGCGACGGCCTGCGCCTTCAGGCGCGTGTCGCGGGTGACCGGCGAGCTCAGGGGCGTGCCGCTCTTGCCCAGCAGCGACTTGACCAGCGGGTCGGAGGCGGTGTGGCCGCGCTTGACCACGATGCCCACTTCGTCGTTGGCCAGGCGCACGACAGTGCCCGGCGGATACAGGCCGACGGCCTTGATCAGCGCGGCTCCGGCCTCGTCGGGCTGCTGCATTTCGTCGAGGTAGACGCCGCGCGCCGCCGCCGCGCCCGACAACGCCTGACGCGAGCGGCGCGGGCTGAGCCGGGCGCAAAAGATGTCGATGCGGCGCAGCAGGCGCGCCAACTGCTCGGCCGGCGTTTTCGCGGCCAGCGGACCCGGGCCGGCGGCGTGGTGCAGGCGCACAGCATCCAGCCAGAGCGGGTCGCTCACGCCTTGAGCCTGCAGCAGTTCGGCGCTGCGTTCGCCATGCCCCGCGATCCTGGCGCGCTGCACTGGGCTGGGCGCATCGGCCTGTTCGGTCAGGCGGTCCTGTTCGACGCTGTGGGCCAGGTTCATGCTCAGGGCCGCGCGCGTGAGCGCGGCACTCCAGGCGGCGTCCCAGCCCAGCTTGGCGGCGCAAAGAGCGGCCAGCGCCGTGCACAGGAGGGCGTGGCGGCTGCTGTAGGACGGGATGGCGTGGGCGGCGTCGTGAATCAGCACCATGAGGGTGGCGTCGGGCTGGGCGTTCAAGCGCGTCAGCACCTGTTCATGCAGCGCTTCGAAGCGCGCCAGGAAGTCCTCGCGTCCGGCGTTGCGCAAGACGGCATTGGCGTTGAGCTGCAGGTCCGACCAGGCCTCGACCAGACCCACTTCCAGGGCCTTGACCGGTTTGGGCGCGCTGAATTCAGCCTGCACCTTGACGATGTCGCCCAGCACGGCGCCCTGGTGCATCAGGGTATCCATCTTGTGGGCCAGCGCGCGCCGGTATTCCTTGGTTTCGTAAGCGGCCACGTAGGCGCCGCGTTCCAGCAGGGCTTGCAGCAATGGTGTGTTTTCCAGCACCTGCCCTGCGGCGAACATCAGATTGCCTTCGGCATCGCGCAGGGCAAACGGCAGGGCCTGGCCCACGCGAACGAGGTTGGGAGGAAGGGGAATCAATTCCACGGTGAGTAACTGCTTTCAAGCCAAGCGGTACAGATTCACAGGCATTATTTTCCGCCATTGCAACAGAGTGCAAAAGTCTTGCATAAGACTTGCGTCACAAAAATGCAGTCTGCACGTAAAATCGCGGGCGGTCCGAGGAGCGTTGCGACGGTTCAAACCCGCCAGGCTTGGACCCAATTCGAGATTCAACCACGCTCACCGAACCATCTTGCATGGCCGCGGTGAGTTTGCGGCCAGCGCGATCAGCCCGCCATTTCGCCTGATGCTGCCATGACAACAACGCACGCCGCTCCTTCCCTCGAACCCATGAAGCTCTCCGGGCTGGAACCCGTGCTGATCGGCGACGGCAGTTTGTTCGTCAACATCGGCGAGCGGACCAATGTGACCGGTTCCAAGGCCTTCGCGCGCCTGATCCTGAATGGACAATTCGAGGAGGCGCTGGCGGTGGCGCGCCAGCAGGTCGAGAACGGCGCGCAGGTCATTGACGTCAACATGGACGAGGCCATGCTCGACAGCAAGGCCGCGATGGTGCGCTTCCTCAACCTGATTGCCTCCGAACCCGAGATCGCGCGCGTGCCCATCATGATCGACTCCTCCAAGTGGGAGGTGATCGAGGCGGGCCTGAAATGCATCCAGGGCAAGGGCATTGTGAACTCGATCTCGCTGAAGGAGGGGGAGGCCGAGTTCAAGCGCCAGGCCGCGCTGGTGCGCCGCTATGGCGCCGCCGCCGTGGTGATGGCCTTCGACGAGAAGGGCCAGGCCGACACCTTCGAGCGCAAGACCGAGATCTGCGAGCGCGCTTACCAAATCCTGGTCGACGAGGTCGGCTTTCCGGCCGAGGACATCATCTTCGACCCCAACATCTTCGCCATTGCCACCGGCATCGAGGAGCACGACAACTACGCGGTCGACTTCATCAATGCGACGCGCTGGATCAAACAGCACCTGCCCGGCGCCAAGGTCAGCGGCGGGGTCTCGAACGTGAGCTTCAGCTTCCGCGGCAACGACCCGGTGCGCGAGGCCATCCACACGGTGTTCCTGTATCACGCGATCCAGGCGGGCATGGACATGGGCATCGTCAACGCCGGCATGGTGGGCGTCTACGACGACCTGGAGCCGGTGCTGCGCGAACGCGTCGAGGACGTGGTGCTGAACCGCCGCTCCGATGCAGGCGAGCGCCTGATCGAGGTCGCCGAGAGCGCCAAGGGCGCGGCCAAGGACGATTCCGCGCGCCTGGCCTGGCGTGCCGGCACGGTCGAGGAGCGGCTCTCGCATGCGCTGGTGCACGGCATCACCGACTTCATCACGGCCGACACCGAGGAGGCCTGGCAAGCCACGCGCGCCCGCGGCGGTCGTCCGCTGCACGTGATCGAAGGCCCCTTGATGGCGGGTATGAACGTGGTGGGTGACCTGTTCGGCCAGGGCAAGATGTTCCTGCCGCAGGTGGTCAAGTCGGCGCGCGTGATGAAGTCCGCCGTGGCGCATCTGGTGCCCTACATCGAGGAAGAAAAGCGCCAGCTCGCGGCCAGCGGCGGCGACGTCAAGCCCAAGGGCAAGATCATCATGGCGACGGTCAAGGGCGACGTGCACGATATCGGCAAGAACATCGTCACGGTGGTCTTGCAGTGCAACAACTTCGAGGTCGTCAACATGGGCGTGATGGTGCCGGCCCAGGACATCCTGGCGCGCGCCAAGGCCGAAGGCGCCGACATCATCGGCCTCTCCGGCCTGATCACGCCCAGCCTGGAAGAGATGCAGCATGTGGCCGCCGAACTGCAGCGCGACGAGTATTTCCGCGGCCGCATGATGCCGCTCCTGATCGGCGGCGCCACCACCAGCCGGGTGCACACGGCGGTCAAGATCTCGCCGCATTACGAAGGCCCCGTGGTCTACGTGCCGGATGCCTCGCGCGCGGTGGGCGTGTGCTCGGAGCTGCTGTCGGACGAGCGGGCAGCGCGCTACATCGACGAGCTCAAGGCCGACTACGACAAGGTGCGCGCCCTGCATGCCGGCAAGAAGCAGGTGCCGCTGGTGCCGCTTGCGCAGGCGCGCGCCAACAAGGCGCGGCTGGACTGGAGCAGCTACCAGCCGCCGGTGCCGAAATTCCTGGGCCGCCGCGTGTTCCGCAACCAGGATTTGAGCGAGCTGGCCGCCTGCATCGACTGGGCGCCGTTCTTCCAGACCTGGGACCTGGCCGGGCCCTTTCCCGCCATCCTCAAGGACGAGATCGTCGGCGCCGAGGCGCAGCGTGTCTTCAGCGACGGCAAGCGCATGCTGCAGCGCCTGATCGAAGGCCGCTGGCTCAGCGCCCATGGCGTGATGGGCCTGTATCCGGCCGCGCAGGTGAATGACGATGACATCGAGATCTACACCGATGAGTCGCGCAGCGAGATCCTGATGACCTGGCGCGGCTTGCGCATGCAGACCGAGCGGCCGGTGATCGACGGGCAGATGCGGCCCAATCGCTGCCTGGCCGACTTCATTGCTCCAAAGGGGAGCGTGCCGGATTACCTCGGCCTCTTTGCCGTCACTGCCGGCATCAACGTCGAGAAGAAAGAAGTGCAATTCCACGCTGATCACGACGACTATTCCGCCATCATGCTCAAGGCCCTGGCCGATCGCCTGGCCGAAGCCTTTGCCGAACACCTGCACCAGCGCGTGCGCAAGGAATTCTGGGCCTATGCGCCGGGCGAGGCCTTGAACAACGAAGCGCTGATCAAGGAGCAGTACCGCGGCATCCGCCCGGCGCCGGGCTATCCGGCCTGCCCGGACCACCTCGTCAAGCGCGACCTCTTCCGCGTGCTGGCGCCGCAGGACATCGGCATGGGCCTGACCGACAGCATGGCCATGTCGCCAGCGGCCAGCGTGTCGGGCTTCTACTTTGCGCATCCCGAGGCGGCCTACTTCAATGTGGGCCGGATCGGCGCGGACCAGGTGCAGGACTGGGCGCAGCGCTGCGCCCTGGACGAGCAAGCCGCGCGGCGTGCGCTGGCGCCCTTGCTCGATTGATGCGCGTCAGGGCTTGCGCCGCTGTCAGGTCGAGACGGCGGACAGGGCGTCCAAGGCGCGTGCCGAATACACCATGGCCGCACCGGCATTCAGGGCCACGGCCACGCCCAACGCCTCCGCCACTTCTTCGCGGGTGGCGCCTGCCTTGACCGCTTCCGCGGTATGGACGGCGATGCAGCCGTCGCAACGCGTCGTCACGGCCACCGCGATCGCGATCAGTTCCCGTGTCTTGGCGTCCAGATGCCCGGTCTTCTTGCCGGCGCCGGAGAGGGCCTGGTAACCCTGCAGGGTGTCGGGCGACAGCTTGCCGAGTTCGCCGATGCGTGGCACCAGCTCCTTGCGATATTCGTTCCAATTCAACATAGCTTGTCCTCCTATGAAGGCCACCCGTGATTGGGAGCGTTCGGCCCCGATTTTGAGGCGCATGGGCGGTCTGAGCCAACAGGGTCGACTCGCCGGCAGCGCGCTCAAGGCTGGGGCAAGTCCCGGCGCAGCTGGATGGCTTCAGCCATCGCGGCCACGCCGATGTCGGTCTCCTGCGCCAGGTCGGCCACGGTGCGCGCCACGCGCAACACGCGGTGGTAGGCGCGCGCCGACCAGGCCAGCCGGCTGCTGGCCTGGTGCAGCAGCTTGAGGGCCTGGGCCAGCGGGCGGGCATGCTCGTCGAGGAGTGCGGCCTCCAGGTGCGCGTTGAGACAGCCCTGGCGGGCCAGGGCCAGGTCGCGCGCACGGGCCACGCGGACTGCCACGGCGGCGCTGGACTCCCCCGGGCTCAGGGTCGACAGCGTCTGCGGCGCGATCATGGGCACTTCGACCACCAGATCCAGCCGGTCGAGCAGGGGGCCGCTGAGACGGCGTTGGTAGCGGGCAATCTGCTCGACCGTGCAACGGCAGGCTTGAAGGGGGTTGCCCAGGTGTCCGCAAGGGCAGGGATTCATGGCCGCCACCAACTGGAAGCGGGCCGGGAACTCGGCTTGCCGCGCGGCCCGGGAGATCAGGATGCGGCCGGTTTCCATGGGCTCGCGCAGCGCCTCCAGCGCACTGCGCTTGAACTCGGGCAATTCATCGAGGAAAAGCACGCCGTGCTGGGCCAAGGAGATTTCGCCCGGTCGAGGCGGCGAGCCGC
>JAFALA010000111.1 GCA_019234815.1 Burkholderiaceae bacterium
GCGGCACAGGGCGTTGAGCGCTTCGAGCACCGGCAGATAGGGCTCGGCGCCGCCATAGTGCTCGACGCATTGACCGAATGCCGCTCGTACCTTCGCGCCCGCGACAAAACCGTCGACGAGGCTGCTCTTGCCGATGCCGGGCTCGCCAGTCACGAATACGAGTTGGCGTTGTCCCCGCTGGCTGGCAACGAGGGCCGAGTTCAGCTGGGCGAGGGCCTTGCTGCGGCCAGCCAGAGCCTGTGCAGCCAGATGTGGCAAAGGCGTCGTCGCGGCCTGCGGTGGGGCTGGGTCGGTGTCCAGGGCGGCAATGAACCGATAGCCACGGCGGGCCACCGTTTCGATGTAGACCGACTCGCGTGCGTCGTCGCCAAGCACCTGGCGGACCTGGCTGACGATGTTCTTCAGGGCCGCCTCGTTCACGTGCCGATGACCCCAGACGGCGTCGAGCAGCGTGTCCTTGGAGACCAGCTGGCCGGCGCGCCGGGTCAGTTCGCACAAGACCTGGAACGACCGTGGAGGGAGTTCGACCGCTTGCCCGTCGCGCTCCAGGCGCGCCTGTGCTTCGTCAATCCGGAAGGGGCCGAACCGGGCCTGTAGCGGATCCATTTGATTCATTCCAACTCAACGGTGAGCTCCGGGATCGATACCGAATCGATACCTTCGCAAGACGACTTGCCGCCGGCCGAACTTCACACTGCCCGGCATGACATTGAACCCACACCCGACCTTCTCGTCCTCGGGCAGTTACGTACTGAGACTGCATCGGGACGCGCGCCCCAAGGAGGGCGTCCTGATCGGCCGCGTCCAGCATGTCGCCAGCGGCGAATGGCTGGATTTTGCCAGCAGCAAGCAGCTGCTGGACTGGTTGGCGACGCACTCCGCATCGCTTGGTGACGATTCGACTCAAGCACCCGACACAGGAGAGCAAAAATGAAGATTCAATGGGCCTTGGTGCCGATCGCCGCAGCCGTGCTGCTGGCCGGCTGCCAGCGAGACAAAACCGCGGCGTTCGAGGAGATCCGCCCGGTTCGAACGATTGTTGCCGGGCGCAGCGCCGGCAGTGTTGGCGCGAGCTACTCCGGCGAAGTCGTGGCGCGCCACGAGAGCCAGTTGGGATTCCGGTCGCCGGGCAAGATCGCCGTGCGCCTGGTAGATGTCGGCGCCATCGTCAAGCGCGGACAGCCCTTGATGCGCCTGAGCCCAGAGCAGGAGGCTTTGCAGGTGGTGGCGGCCAGCGCGGGTGTCGACGCTGCGAAAAGCCGCGTTGCGCAAGCACGGGTCGACCTGCAGCGCACGGAACAACTGCTGGCACGCCAGTTCGCGTCGCGGGCCGAACTCGACCAGCAAAAGCTCGTGCTCGATCAGGCCGAGGCCCAGCTGCGGCAGGCCCAGGCACAGCGGGAAGCGGTTGAGAACCTTCGCGGCTACACGGTGCTGACCTCGGATCGCGACGGTGTCGTGACGGCGATCGCCGCCGAAGTCGGCCAGGTGGTGTCGGCGGGCCAGCCGGTCGTCACCGTGGCCGCCGATGGCGAGCGCGAGGTGGCCATCAGCATTCCCGAGTCCCGGGTGGACGAACTGCGCCAGGCCAAGAACCTGCAGGTCGGCGTCTGGGCATTGCCTGGGAGGACCTGGACAGGCACGCTGCGCGAACTCGCCCCCGCCACCGACAGCATCACGCGGACATATGCGGCGCGGGTCACGATCCAGAATCCCGATGCCACGGCGCTGCGCCTCGGCATGACGGCCACCGTGGGGGTGAACGATCTCGAAGGCCATAGCGCGATCCGCGTGCCTCTCACGGCCATCATCGATCACGACGGCCGGCGCCAAGTGTGGGTCGTCGACCCCAAGACCTCGCGTGTCGCGCTGCGCGACGTAACCCTCGGAAGCGCTCAGGACGACACCGTTCTGGTGGCCTCCGGCTTGATCGGCGGCGAGGCGGTCGTCACGGCCGGTGTGCACATGCTGGAACCCGGTCAGCGTGTCGAAGCGGCGCCCGACAAGTCTGCACAGGCGGCCTCGGCTTCGCTGGGGGGCGCCCAATGAAGAACTTCAACCTCTCGGAATGGGCGCTCAAGCATCAGCAGATGATCGCCTTCCTGCTGATGCTGTTCACGGTCGCCGGCGTGCTGGCCTACGGCAGCCTGGGGCAGAAGGAAGA
>JAFALA010000107.1 GCA_019234815.1 Burkholderiaceae bacterium
GTCAAGCCTGACGACCATAGCGAATCGGTCCCACTCCTTCCCATCCCGAACAGGACAGTGAAACGATTCAGCGCCGATGATAGTGCGGATTCCCGTGTGAAAGTAGGTCATCGTCAGGCTATTTACACCAAGCCCTAACCCCACCTCTCAAAAAGAGGTGGGGTTTTGTGCTTCTGCGATGGCCAATTAAAAGCGGCGGCCCGGCGGGCCTGCGAATCAGGCTCGACGTTGGCGGTTTAAATACCTACTTGACCTGCTGCTTGCCCAACTTGCGAGCCAGTGTCCGCCGGTGCATTCCCAAGCGTCGAGCCGTTTCAGAGATATTGAAACCGGTCTCCGCCAGCGTCTGATGGATATGCTCCCATTCCAAGGTCTTGATCGAAGACGCTCGCTGGGTAAGTTCGACATCCGTCGAGCCTTCCGAGCGCTTGAACGCGGCCTCGATATCGTCCGTGTTGGAGGGCTTGGCCAGATAGTGGCAGGCGCCAAGCTTGATCGCCTCGACCGCTGTCGCGATGCTGGCAAAACCGGTCAGTACAACGATCAGCATCTCCTCATCGCACTGGTGCAGGAACTGGACGCATGCCAAGCCTGAGGCTTCGCCCTGGAGTTTGAGGTCGACGACGGCATGTGTCGGCACATAGCCCATCGTGATGGCTTGGACGTCACCAAGACCCGCGGCCTGGCGAACGCTATAGCCGCGGCGCTCGAAGGACTTGGCCAGCGTGCGCGCAAAGGCGGCATCGTCCTCGACGATCAGCAGGCGCTTCTCGGTGCTCGGATTCATGGCGATTCAGGCAGCGTGATGGCGGCGAGGGGCAGGCTTATGACGACCTCGGCCCCACGCGCGCGATTGCGGGCGGACAGCGTGCCGCCCAGCGTGCGGGCAACGTTGACGACCAGGAACAAGCCCAAGCCAGCACCCGGCCTCCCCTTGGTTGACTGGTAAGGCTTGCCCAGCTGTTCGAGGATGTGCGCCGGGAAGCCCGCGCCCTGATCGATGATGCGCAGCACGAGTAGGTCGCGCTCCCTCCCCACTTCGAGGCGCACGCCCTGCGGCGATGCCTCCAGTGCGTTGTCGAGCACGTTGTCGATCATCTGCTGCAGCGTCGAATCCGACACCATGAGCAGGTCGGCACCGAACCGGTTGTCGTACTCGAGTACACCGCCCGGGCGGGTGTTCCGCCAATGGGCGACGACGCCGTCGAGGAAGTCGCAGACCGTCGTGGCGCGTGAGGACTCGCCCCGTGCACCGCCGGCGGACAACAGGATGCCGCTGACGATGGCTTTGCAGCGCCGCACCTGGGCTTCCATTTCGACCAACTCCTCGAGCAGTTCGGCATCCGAAGTGAAGTGAGGCAGATGCAGCCAGTCGCCAAGGATGACTGCCAGCGTTGATAGTGGCGTGCCGAGCTCGTGGGCGGCGCCTGAAGCCAGCAGGCCCATGCGCACGATGTGCTCCTCTTCAGCCGCGCGCTGGCGCAGTTCGGCCACGCGTTGGTCGCGCTTGTGCAGATTGCCCATGATCCGCTTGACGAAGACGATCAGCAGGCTCGCGTTGAGCACGAAGCAGACGAGCAGGCCCAGCGCGTAGGGATTGGTCAGGCCCGGCGGGCCGCCGGTTGGCCAGGCGAGCGGGTCGGCCATCAGCGTCAGGCAGGCGAAGCACAGTGTCGTGATGAGGCCGATGAGCCAACTGGCCCATCGCTCGAGCAGCACGGCGGCGAGGATGACCTGGAGGAGGAAGAGCGAGGCGAAGGGATTCGTCGCGCCGCCGCATAGATAGAGTTCGGCCGTCAGCGCGCCGACGTCAATGAGCAGCGCCAGCAGCAGTTCGGTATTGCCGACCTCGAGGCCGCTGCGCAGCCGGACATGGCTCAACAGGTTGAACGCGACGAGCAGCGCGACGATGCCGCCCAGCGCGTGCAGCGGCAGCACGATGTGCAGGCCCAGGCTCGCCACGGCGATGGTCGCGACCTGCCCGGCGACTGCGAGCCAGCGCAGCTGGACCAGCAAGCCGAGGTTGCCAAGGCCGGCGGCACGGCGTGGCGCCTGAACCGCGGAGCCGATGCTGAGGAGACTGGCCTTAGGCATCGCTGCGCCGATCGCTGCGCCAGACGATGCGCATGGCAACGAGCGTCAGCGCGGCCAGGCCGTACCAGGTCAGCAAATAGGACAGGTGGTTGTTGGGGAACTGGATGACCGTCAGGCCGCCAGCCGGCCAACGCGTCGACTGCACGCCACTGCCTTCGGTGTCGACGAAGTAGGGCGCAATGGTCGTTGCGGGGGCCAAGCCGCGCGCTTGTGCGATGGCGGCGACGTCGCGCGAGAACCAGCGCCCTGCGCCCGGCTCATTGGCGCGCAGCCAGCGCCCATGCGGCTCGCTGAGGCGCAGCAACCCGGTCACGGTCTGCTCGCCATCGGCCGGAGGCTCGCAATGCTCGCGCTGCGCATCCGGCACGAAGCCGCGATTGATGAGCACGATGGTTCCGTCGGGCTCGCTCAAGGGCGTCAGCACCCACCATCCTGCGCCCAGCTCCGTGCTGGCCTGGACCAGCGTGTCCCGCCCTGGCAGGTAGCGGCCATGCAGCACCACGTGCAGGTACTCGTCGCTTTCCTCGTTGAGCCGAGGCCAGTCGGCCGGCCCGGGCGGTGCTGCAGCCAGTGCGTGCACGCGGGCATCAGTGCGTGCGATCAGGTCGAGCTTCCAGCTGCGTCGATAGACCTGCCAGGTCCCCAGCGCAAGAAAGGTGAGTAATGCAAGCCCGAGAAAAATGAAAAGAGCCGCGCGGCTTGCGGCCGGCGCGGCTCTTTGCTCGGACATCGCGGCCGGGCCGTCGATCAAGGCAGCGCCTTGATCTGTTCGATCGTCGGCTGCATGTTCTGGTTGAGGTGATACATGACCCACATCGAACCGGACAGCGTGATGACGACGAGCACGATCGTGAAGATCAGCGCCAGCATGGTCCAGCCGTTCTCGCTCTTCGTGTTCATGTGCAGGAAGTACACCATGTGCACGACGATCTGCACGGCCGCGAAGGCCAGGATCACGATGGCCGTCGTGCTCGGCGTGGCGAACGCCTTGGACATGACGAGCCAGAACGGAATGGCGGTCAGGATGACCGACAGGATGAAGCCGGTGGCGTAGCTCTTGAGCGTGCCGTGCTCATGGCCGGGGAAGTCATCGTGGCCGTGGTCGGGACCATGCTCGTGGTGGTGGTCGTGGCCCATCTCAGAGGACTCCCATCAGGTAGACGAAGGTGAAGACGCCGATCCACACGACGTCCAGGAAGTGCCAGAACAACGACAGGCACATCAGGCGGCGCTTGTTGGCGGTTGTCAGGCCGAATTTGCCGACCTGGAACATCAAGGTGATCAGCCAGACGATGCCGAAGGTCACGTGCAGGCCGTGGGTGCTGACGAGCGCGAAGAAGCTCGACAGGAAAGCGCTTCGCTGCGGGCCGAAGCCGTCCGAGATCAGGTGGTGGAACTCGCTCAGCTCGACGCCGACGAAGCCGGCGCCGAACAGGCCCGTGATCGCCAGCCAGGTCAGCACGGCCTTGACGCGGCCGCGCTGCATTTCGAGCATGGCGAAGCCATAGGTGATCGACGAGATCAGCAGCAGCGAGGTGTTCACCGCGACGACGGGCAGGTCGAAGATCTGCGCGCCGGTCGGGCCGTCCGCGTAGTTGCGGCCGAGCACGCCGTAGGTCGCGAACAGGCAGGCGAACACCAGGCAGTCGCTCATCAGGTAGAGCCAGAAGCCCAGCAGCGTGCCGTTCTCGGGATGGTGATCCTCGCGGACCAGGAACCGGTCAGCGCCGGTGTATTGAGCTTGGGTGTCAGACATGGGCAGCCAGCAGCTTGGTGCGCGCATCTTCGGTGCGGGTCACGTCCGCAGCCTGGATGTAGAAATCGCGCTTGTAGTTGAAGGTGTGAACGATGGTGGCAATGATCAGCGTCGCGAAGGCCACGCCGGCGATCAGCCACATGTGCCAGATCAGCGCGAAGCCCATCACCGTGGCGATGCCCGCCAGCACGATGCCCGCGGCCGTGTTCTTCGGCATGTGGATGTCGATGAAGCCGTTCACGGGGCGCTCGTAGCCGTTGGCCTTCATGTCGTGCCAGGCGTCGTTGTCATGCACGCGCGGCGTGAACGCGAAGTTGTAGGCCGGCGGGGGCGAGGAGGTGCTCCATTCCAGCGTGCGGCCGCCCCAGGGGTCGCCGGTGTGGTCGGCCAGTTCCTTGCGCTTGAGGATCGAGACGAAGATCTGCATCAGCAGCGCACCGATGCCGGCGGCGATCAGCGCGGCGCCGAAGGCGGCGATCAGGAACCACGGGCGCAGCGACATGTCGTCGAAGTGGCTCAGGCGGCGCGTCACGCCCATCAGGCCGAGCACGTACAGCGGCATGAAGGCGAAGAAGAAGCCGATCTGCCAGAACCAGAACGAGACCTTGCCCCAGAACGGGTCGAGCTTGAAGCCGAAGGCCTTGGGGAACCAGAAGTTCAGGCCGGCGAACAGGCCGAACAGCACGCCGCCGATGATCACGTTGTGGAAGTGCGCGATCAGGAACAGGCTGTTGTGCAGCACGAAGTCCGCGGGAGGCACGGCCAGCAGCACGCCGGTCATGCCGCCGATCACGAAGGTGATCATGAAGCCGACCGTCCAGAGCATCGGCACTTCGAACTTGATGCGGCCACGGTACATCGTGAACAGCCAGTTGAAGATCTTCGCGCCCGTCGGGATCGAGATGATCATCGTCGTGATGCCGAAGAAGCTGTTCACGCTGGCGCCGCTGCCCATCGTGAAGAAGTGGTGCAGCCACACGAGGTAGGACAGGATCGTGATCACGACCGTGGCGTAGACCATCGAGGCGTAACCGAAGAGACGCTTGCCCGAGAACGTGGAGACGACTTCCGAGAAGATGCCAAACACCGGCAGCACCAGGATGTAGACCTCCGGGTGGCCCCAGATCCAGATCAGGTTCACGTACATCATGGCGTTACCGCCGAGGTCGTTCGTGAAGAAGTTCGTGCCGACGTAGCGGTCCAGCGAGAGCATTGCCAGCACGGCGGTCAGGACCGGGAAGGCCGCGACGATCAGGATGTTGGTGCAGAGCGACGACCACACGAAGATCGGCAGCTTCATCATGGTCATGCCCGGCGCGCG
>JAFALA010000046.1 GCA_019234815.1 Burkholderiaceae bacterium
CAAGCCCTGCGTGCCTGGCGCGCGCGACACCCTGAGGAACCCGCATGCTGACCCTGCACTACCACCCCAGCGATGCCAGCCTGATGCCGCACATCCTGTTGGAGGAATTGGGCGTGCCCTTCACGCTCGCGCTGGTGGACCGCTCGCGCAATGCGCAGAAGTCGCCCGAGTACCTGAAGCTCAACCCCAATGGCCTGATTCCCGTGCTGGTGGACGGCGCGCTGGTGCTCTACGAGACCGCTGCCATCCTGATGCACCTGGCCGATACCCATCCGCAGGCCCAGGTGATGCCGCCGCTGGGCAGCGCGACGCGCGCCCATGCCTACAAGTGGCTGTGCTGGCTGACCAACACGCTGCAATCGCATCTGGTGGTCTATTTCTATGCCGAACGCTACGTCGAACCCGGCCACGCCAGTGCGGCGGCGGAGGTACGCGAGGCCACGCAGGCGCGCATCGCCGCCATGCTAGGCCAGCTCGACGCGCAGTTGCAAACCAGCGGCGGACCCTGGCTGCTCGGCGGCAGCTACACAGCGGCCGATTGCATGGCCTTCGTGCTGTGCTGCTGGACGCGCAATTTCAAGCGGCCGGCCAGCAGTTTCCCTGCCATTGCCGCCTACCTGCAACGCATGCGCGAGCGGCCGGCGGTGCAGCGCGCGTGCGCGACCGAGCAGCTGCCGGAGACATTTTTCACGCGCGAGACAGCCCGCTGAGATTGGCGTGGCCGAGCGCCACGACAGCGACGGCTGGACGCTGTGGAACGCCCGCAACCGCTACGAGGCGGCCGGGCTCAAGGCGCGCGACTGAGGCGCAGGGCCGCCCGCCAATGCCGTGGCGGCCTCCAGGGCTTCTTTCAGCGCGGAGACTTCCGTTTTCAGGTCCGCACGTTCCTTGTCGTATTGGAGCGCCAGTTGCCGCCACGTGAGCAGGCGTTGAATCTCGGATCTGAATTCCAGAAATTCCGCCTCCAGCATTGCCAGGCGGCGCATTTCCGCCGCGGCATTGGGATGCCCGTTTCGAGCCAGCACATGCGCCATTTTCAAAGCTTCACTCATGGCTATTCTTTTAAAAATGTATGGTCGCGGGGCGGCATCTTACGGGGCGCATTTGACAGTTTGATTGGACTTGTGCACCTAGTTTTCTAACGCCTGCGCTTCAGACGCCAACAGCTTGCCGAACAGCAGGCGCACCACGAGCAGCAAGCCACCGGCAGCAGCCACCAGCACCACATGCAGGCCCCAGAACTCCGCGCTGGGCATTTCGTCCAGCAGGCCCGCCAGCCAGCCTACAAAGGTGTTGCCGAGAAACAGATGCAGGTAATAGACACCGATCATCAAACCTTCAAAGCGCTTGGGCGCCGTGCGCGAATACAGCGCCAGCCCCACGGGCAGGACATTGGCAAAGCCGAGGTCGTTGAAGACGGTGTAGCCCAGCGTCCAGATCAGGCTGATCTTTTCATGCGTGTGCTCGATATAGCCTGACGCGATGACGAGCAAGGCGGGGCCAACGGCCGCCAGCAAGGTGCCCAGCGCCATCTTGGTGAGCTCATCGGGTTCGGTCCGGTGCCGGGCCCACCAGCGCCAGAAGCCGATGCTGGCCACCATGGTTCCAAAGGCAAACACGGCGTCCAGCGCCTGCAACCATGTGACCGGCATCTGCCAACCGAACAGCACCAGGTCCATGTACTTCTGCGACCACAGCGGGTAGGCGTTGGTGAACTGCTGGTTGCCGACGATGGACAGCATCAGCACCGGGATCAGGCCGATCAGCAGCGCCATGCGCGCCTTCTCGGCGCCGGACAGGCGCGCCGTTCCGTTGGACGCGTCCTGGCTGTGCTCAGGCATGCGGACGGACGGCGTTTCAGGCGGCAGCCAGCGTCGGCCGCTGAGGTAGACCAGCAGCCCGAACAGCATGCCCACGCCAGCCGCGCCAAAGCCCCAGTGCCAGGCCACCTTCTCGCCCAGCGTGCCGCAGACGATGGGCGCGAAGATCACCGCGAACTGCACCGCCAGCAGGAAGATCTGGAACGCGCTCGCGCGCCGCTTATCTTTTGGCTGGTAGAGATCGCCGACCTGGGCCGAAATATTGCCCTTGAAGCAGCCCACGCCCACCAGCAGGCAGGCCAGCGCCGGCAGGAAGCTCACCTCGAACGCCATCAAAAAATGGCCCAGCGCCATCAGGCTGGCGCCGATCGCCACGGTCTTGGTGCGGCCCAGCCAGCGGTCGGCAAGCAGGCCGCCAAACAAGGGCGTGAGGTAGACGCAGCCGGCGTACAACCCAAACACCACCGAGGCAAATTGCTGCGGCGTGCGCGGACCGGTGATGCGCTCGATGCCAGCACGCAGCGCATCGATGCCGGCCACGTGCCCGATATGCTCGGGCAGGAACAGGTAGTTGCTGAGGTACAGCACCAGCAGCGCCTGCATGCCGTAATAGGAAAAGCGCTCCCAGAACTCACAGAAAGCGAGCCAGCCCAGACCTGCGGGATGACCCAGGAAGGCGCGGTCGCTTGGGGCGCTGACGGGGGTAGATGTCGGCGCTGCGGTTGAAAATTGAACTGACACGGACCAGAGCTTCAAAAAAGTAAAGCCGCGACTGTCCCGGAATTTGGCGCCCGCTGCAATCGCAACAGGCGTAAATAGGCGTAAACACTGCCCCCGCGCCAAGGCATCTGCCTGCCGAACCCCCCATATGCAGGGCGAACACGGGCTTGGCAAATCAGGCTGAAATGGCACACTGAACCTGTCCGAAAGAATAGTTTTATTGGCTTCCTCATGAAGATGCAGTCCATCCCCCTGAACCGTCGATCCGGCCACGACCGCCGCAAGTTCGACATGAGCCTGGAGCCGCGCTTCGAGCGCCGTCGGGGCGTCGAACCCCGCAAACCCGAGTTGACCGAACTCGATTTGTCGCTCCATGAATGGGAACAGCTGTGCCGGGACTTGCTGCCGGCCAAGTACGGCTGACTTTGGCTGACTTTGGCTGAGCACGGCTGAGCACGGCTGAGTTCCGAAGCCAAGCATCCCCAGTGCGCACGATTTCGTCACAGGCGGCGCACCAAATCGAGGCGATTTCTGACATCCTTCAGTCATCTCACCGGGATAGGGTGTATGCGCGTCGTGCATCTGCACCAGATCAGGCCCTGATTCTGCGCGGGTTGGCGTTAGGCGCCTGCTTTGGCCCGGATATTGCGTTCGGTGAGTGGGTTCAAATCCTCGGAAGGAGAACGCATCCATGAGAACCAGCTTCGACGAGATGTATGCCACGGACACCCAGCCGCGCAGGCATTACGAAACGTACGCCCGCTGGTTGCAGGCCCAGGCCCTGGAAGACATGCGCACCTGCCGCGCCGAGGCCGAGGTGATCTTCCGCCGCGTCGGCATCACCTTCGCGGTCTACGGCGACAAGGACGCCGGCGAGGGCACCGAGCGCCTGATTCCCTTCGACCTGATCCCGCGCGTGATTCCGGCGCACGAATGGCGCGAAATGGAGGCCGGGCTGCGCCAGCGCGTCACGGCCCTGAACCGCTTCATCCACGACATCTACCACGAGCAGGAGATTCTCAAGGCCGGCCTGATCCCGGCCGAGCAGATCCTGCGCAACGCCCAGTTCCGCCCCGAGATGATGGGCGTGGACGTGCCCAACAACATCTACTCGCACATCGCCGGCGTGGACATCGTACGGGCCGGCAACGCCGACGGCAGCGGCAGCTACTACGTGCTGGAAGACAACCTGCGCGTGCCCAGCGGCGTCAGCTACATGCTGGAAGACCGCAAGATGATGATGCGGCTGTTCCCCGACCTGTTCTCGCAGCACCGCATCGCCCCGGTGGCGCATTACCCCGACCTGCTGCTGGAAACCCTGCGCAGCGTCAGCCCCAAAGGCATCAACGAGCCGACCGCGGTGGTGCTGACGCCGGGCATGTACAACTCGGCCTATTTCGAGCATGCCTTCCTGGCGCAGCAGATGGGGGTCGAGCTGGTCGAGGGGCAGGACCTGTTCGTCAAGGATCGCATCGTCTACATGCGCACCACCTGCGGCCCCAGGCGCGTGGACGTGATCTACCGCCGCCTCGACGACGACTTCCTCGACCCGCTGGTGTTCCGCAAGGACTCCACGCTGGGCTGCGCGGGCCTGGTCGACGCCTACAAGGCCGGCAACGTGACGCTGGCCAACGCGATCGGCACCGGCATCGCGGACGACAAATCCATCTACCCCTTCGTACCCAAGATGATCGAGTTCTACCTGGGCGAAAAGCCCATCCTGAACAACGTGCCCACCTACCAGTGCCGCAACCCCGACGAGCTCGCCTACGTGCTGGCCCACCTGGCCGAGCTGGTGGTCAAGGAAGTGCACGGCGCGGGCGGCTACGGCATGCTGGTCGGCCCGGCGGCCACGGCCCAGGAGGTGGAAGATTTCCGCGCCCACCTGCTGGCCCATCCGGCCAACTACATCGCCCAGCCGACCCTGAGCCTGTCGACCTGCCCGACCTATGTCGAGTCCGGCATCGCGCCGCGCCACATCGACCTGCGGCCCTTCGTGCTCTCGGGCACCGAGGTGCAGATGGTGCCCGGCGGACTGACCCGCGTCGCGCTGAAGGAGGGCTCGCTGGTGGTCAACAGCAGCCAGGGCGGCGGCACCAAGGACACCTGGGTTCTGGAAGGAGGCGCCTGATGCTCTCGCGCACCGCCGACCACCTGTTCTGGCTGTCCCGCTACATGGAGCGGGCCGAGAACACCGCCCGCCTGCTGGACGTGAACTACCAGACCTCGCTGCTGCCGCAGTCGCACAGCACGGCCGAGCAGGGCTGGCGCAGCCTGCTGTCGATCTCGGAGCTGTCGGGGCACTACGGGACCCTGCACGACCAGGTCGACGCCAAGCGCGTGACCGACTACATCGTCCGCGACGAGCGCAACCCCTCGTCGATCGTCAGCTGCCTGCGCGCGGCGCGCGAGAACGCCCGCGCCGTGCGCGGCGCCCTGACCACCGAGGTCTGGGAGACCACCAACCAGACCTGGCTGGAGTTCAAGCGCCTGCTGGCCGACGGCCTGCTGGCGCGCGACCCGTCCGCCGTGTTCGAATGGGTCAAGTTCCGCTCGCACCTGTCGCGCGGCGTGATGGTCGGCACCATGTACCAGGACGAAGCCTTCGACTTCATCCGCATCGGCTCCTTCCTGGAGCGCGCCGACAACACGGCACGCCTGCTGGACGTGAAGTTCCACGCCATGGACCACGAGTTCCACGGCGACGCCGACGCGCGCGACAGTGCGCGCGACTTCTACCACTGGTCCTCGGTGCTGCGCTCGGTCTCGGGCTTCGAGGTCTACCGCAAGGTCTACAGCAACGTCATCAAGCCCGAGAAGGTGGCCGAACTGCTGATCCTGCGCACGCAGATGCCGCGCTCGCTGGCCCATTGCACCGAGCGGCTGCTGAGCAACCTGCGCCGCGTCGCCAACGATCAATCCGGCGAAACGCTGCGCCAGGCCGGGCGGCTGAACGCCGAGCTGGAGTTCGGCCGCATCGACGAAATCCTGGCCACCGGACTGCACGCCTTCCTGACCCAGTTCCTGGAGCGGGTCGGCAACCTGGGCGACGGCATCAGCCGCGACTTCCTGATGCCGACCGAATCCCGTGAACCCCGAATGAACTGATCCCCGCGGCCGGGCAGGCGCCGATTCATTTTTTGCCGACGACTTTGCCAAGGAGGGCATCTTGTCCATCCATGTTGCGCTCAAGCATGTCACGCGCTACCGCTACGACCGGCGCGTGACCCTCTCCCCCCAGGTGGTGCGGCTGCGTCCCGCGCCGCACTGCCGAACCAAGGTGCTGTCGTACTCGCTCAGCGTCGAGCCGCGCGGCCACTTCATCAACTGGCAGCAGGATCCCTTTGCCAACTACCTGGCGCGCCTGGTCTTTCCCGAGCCGACGACCGAGTTCACAGTGACGGTCGACCTGGTGGCCGAGATGGCCGTCTACAACCCCTTCGACTTCTTCCTGGAGCCGCAGGCCCAGCAGTTCCCGTTCGCCTACGACGAGTCCCTGCGCGCCGAACTCGCCCCCTACCTACAGGCCGACCCGGCCGGGCCGCTGCTGCAGGCCTACCTCGACCGGCTGGACCGCACGCCCGCGCGCACCATCGACCACCTGGTGGCCCTGAACCAGGGCCTGCATCGCGACGTCTCCTACCTGATCCGCCTGGAACCCGGGGTACAGACGCCGGAAGAGACGCTCAGCAAGACCTCGGGCTCCTGCCGCGACACGGGCTGGCTGCTGGTGCAGCTGCTGCGCCACCTGGGCCTGGCGGCGCGTTTCGTGTCAGGCTACCTGATCCAGCTCAAGCCCGACCAGAAGGCGCTCGACGGGCCCAGCGGCGCCGAGGCCGACTTCACCGACCTGCACGCCTGGTGCGAGGTCTACCTGCCCGGTGCCGGCTGGATCGGCCTGGACCCCACCTCCGGCCTGCTGGCCGGCGAGGGCCACATCCCGCTGGCCTGCACGCCGCAGCCCTCCAGCGCAGCGCCCATCAGCGGCGCGGTCGACAAGTGCGAGGTCCGCTTCGAGCACGAGATGACGGTCAGCCGCATCTGGGAAGCACCGCGCGTCACCCAGCCCTACAGCGAAGCGCAGTGGGACGAGATCCAGCAGCTGGGCGAACAGATCGACGCCGAGCTGGTCGCCAACGACGTACGCCTGACCATGGGCGGCGAACCCACCTTCGTGGCCCAGGCCGACCGCGATGCTGCTGAATGGAACACCGAAGCCCTGGGGCCGACCAAGCGCATCTACGCGCAAGACCTGGTCCAACGGCTGCGCGAGGAGTACGGCCGCGGCGGCTTCCTGCATTTCGGCCAGGGCAAGTGGTACCCGGGCGAGCAGCTGCCGCGCTGGGCGCTGTCAATCTACTGGCGCGAGGACGGCCAGCCCTGCTGGCAAGACCCGTCCCTGTTTGCTGACGAGCGCGAGCCGCATGCCTACACCACGGCCGACGCCAGGCGCTTCATCGCCGCGCTGACGCGCCGCCTGGGCCTGGACACCCAGTACCTGCAGCCCGGCTTCGAAGACACCTGGTACTACCTGTGGCGCGAGCGCCGCCTGCCCGTCAATGTCGACCCCTTCGACGCCAGGCTGGACGACGAGCTGGAGCGCAACCGCCTGCGCCGTGTCTTCACGCAGGGCCTGGACGCGGCGGTGGGCTATGTGCTGCCGCTGCAAAAGAGCGAGGGCCCCGCGCTCAGCGACGCGCCCTGGGTCAGCGGCCCCTGGTTCTTCCGCGACGAGCGCATGTATCTGCTCCCGGGCGACTCGCCGATGGGCTACCGCCTGCCGCTCGATTCCCTGCCCTGGTCCAGCGCTGGCGATCTCAACCAGCTGATCGAGCAGGACCCCTTCGCGCCGCGCGACGCGCTGCCCAGCGCTCCCCGCCTGGTGGCGCAGCACGCACGCACCGAAGAGACGCAGCAGGCGCCGCATGCTCCGGCGCCCGTGCGTTTCGAGAGCGCGCGCGGCATCGTGCGCACCGCCTTGTGCGTCGAAGCCCGCGATCCGCGCCGCGCCAACGGCCCCAAGGCCGAGGCGCAGCCGCTGAGGGCGGGCCAGGCCAGCAGCGTGCTCTACGTCTTCATGCCGCCGCTGCAAAGGCTGGAGGACTATCTGGAGCTGCTCAGCGCCGTGGAGGCCACCTGCGCCGAGCTGCAGCTGAAGATCGTGCTGGAGGGCTACCCGCCGCCGCGCGACCCGCGCCTCAAGCTCCTGCAGGTCACGCCCGACCCCGGCGTGATCGAGGTCAACGTCCAGCCGGCGCGGCATTGGCAGGAGCTGGTGCGGCACACCGAGTTCCTCTACGACGCCGCCTGGCAGTCGCGCCTGAGCACCGAGAAGTTCATGATGGACGGCCGCCACACCGGCACCGGCGGCGGCAACCACTTCGTGCTGGGCGGCGCCACGCCGGCCGATTCGCCCTTCCTGCGCCGGCCCGACCTGCTGGCCTCGCTGCTGGCCTACTGGCACAACCATCCGGCCTTGAGCTATCTGTTTTCGGGCCTCTTCATCGGCCCCACCAGCCAGGCGCCGCGCGTTGACGAAGCCCGCAACGACCAGCTGCGCGAGCTTGAAATTGCCCTGGGCGAAATCGAGCGTCTGTCGAATAGCGATGGCCTGAGGGCGCTCGGGCCTCCAGGCGCGCGTGGGGGTTCCATTCCACCGTGGATGGTGGACCGCGCGCTGCGCAACATCCTCATCGACGTCACCGGCAACACCCACCGCAGCGAGTTCTGCATTGACAAGCTCTACTCGCCCGACAGCAGCACCGGCCGCCTGGGCCTGCTGGAGCTGCGCGCCTTCGAGATGCCGCCGCATGCGCGCATGAGCATCGTGCAACAGCTGCTGCTGCGCGCGCTGGTGGCGCGCTTCTGGCGCCAGCCCTACCGCGTGCCGCTGGTGCGCTGGGGCACCGCGCTGCACGACCGCTACATGCTGCCGAGCTTCGTGCAGATGGACCTGGACGACCTGCTGACCGACATGGCCCGCGCCGGCCATGCCTTCGACGCCGCCTGGTTTGCGCCGCACTTCGAGTTCCGCTTCCCACTGATCGGCGAGCTGGCCGCGCGCGGCGTGACCTTCAGCCTGCGCCAGGCGCTGGAGCCCTGGCATGTGATGGGCGAGGAAGGCTCGGCCGGCGGCACGGTCCGCTACGTGGACTCCTCGCTGGAACGCCTGGAGATCAAGGTCAGCGGCCTGATCGACCCCAGGCACCGCGTCACCGTCAACGGCATCGCCGTGCCGCTGCAGCCCACGGGCCGCGTCGGCGAGTTCGTGGCCGGCGTGCGCTACCGCGCCTGGCATCCGCCTTCGGCCCTGCACCCGAGCATCGCCGTGCATGCGCCGCTGACCTTCGACCTGGTCGACACCTGGTCGCAGCGTTCGCTGGGCGGCTGCCAGTACCACGTCACCCATCCCGGCGGGCGCAGCTACGACAGCCTGCCCGTCAACGCCTTCGAAGCGCAGAGCCGGCGGCTGGCGCGCTTCGTCGCGCTGGGCCACACGCCCGGCGCCATGCAGGTGGCCGAACCCGAACGCAGCCTGGAATTCCCGTTCACGCTGGACCTGCGCCGGGCCGGGCGCTGAAGCTGGCGTCGGCATGGAAGAGTCGCCAGCGAGCAGGCATGATGCGAGGATGTCCACCAAGGCTTCACATTCCTCGCCCACGCAGACCAGCCTGCTGTCCGACGAGCTGCCCGACCCGGTCGCGATGGCGGTCGGCGCCGCGCAGCGCGGGCGCGAAGGCCACTTCAGCGAGTTCCACGGCCAGCTGAACGCCAAGGGCGGCGCGACGGCGCCGGTCAGCCCGCTGTGGCGGCATTTCCTGCAGGCCAACGGCAGCAGCGGCTGGCTGGACCTGCCGCACCGCGCCGCGCGCGTGCAGCGCCGCGTGCAGGAAGACGGCGCCACCTACAACGTCTACAACGACAGCGGGCAGTCCTCGCGGGTCTGGCCGCTCAAGCTGCTGCCCATGCTGGTCGACGCCGAGCAATGGCGCAGCATCGAGCACGGCGTGCAGCAGCGCGCGCGGCTGCTCAACGCCACGCTGGCCGACATCTACGGCCCGCGCACCCTGCTCGACCGCGGCCTGCTGCCCGCCAGCCTGGTGTTTGCGCATCCGCAGTACCTGCGCCCGCTGCACGGCTGCCAGCCGCTCGGCGGCGTGCACGCGCATGTCATCGCCTTCGACCTGGCCCGCTGCCCCGACGGCCTGTGGTGGGTGATAGGCCAGCGCACGCAGGCGCCCTCGGGCCTGGGCTATCTGCTGGAGAACCGGATCATCATCGGCCAGCAGTTTCCCGAGGCCTTCCGCGACATGGCCGTGCAGCGCCTGGCGGCGAGTTTCCGCGGCCTGCTGCAAGGGCTGATGCGCTTGTCCCCCCAGGGCGAGCGCTCGCGCGTGGCGCTCTTGACGCCGGGGCCGCTCAACGAGACCTATTTCGAGCATGCCTTCCTGGCGCGCTACCTGGGCATCACGCTGGTGGAGGGCGCCGACCTGACGGTGCGCAACAACCGCGTCTATCTGAAGACCCTGCACGGCCTGGAGCGCATCCACGTGCTGCTGCGCCGCGTCGACGACGAATACCTGGACCCGCTGGAGCTGCGCGCCGATTCCAGCCTGGGCCTGCCGGGCCTGATCCAGGCCCTGCGGGCCGGCGAAATCGTGGTGGCCAACGCGCCCGGCTCGGGCTGGCTGGAAAGCCCCGGCCTGAACGCCTTCTGGCCTGGCGTGGCCCAGGCCCTGCTGGGCGAGGAACTGAGCCTGCCCGCCACCGCCAGCTGGTGGTGCGGCGAGGCCAGCGCCTGGCAACAGCACCAGGACGCGCTCGACGATTTCGTCGTCGTGCCGACCTTTCCCGGCAGCGGCGGCGCGCGCAGCTTTGCGCCGCAGTCCATGGCCCAGCTGAGCGGTCCGGCCCGGGAGGCGCTGCTGCGCCAGATCAGCGCCGACCCCGCCGCCTACACGCTGCAGGCGCGCGTGCAGGCCTCCGAGACCCCGGTCCTGCACCAGGGCCAGCTGGATGCGCGCGCCGCAGTGCTGCGCGTCTATGCGCTGACCGACGGACGCGGCGGCTGGCAGGTGCTGCCCGGCGGGCTGACGCGCGTGGCCGCGGCGCGCGACAAGTCCATGGACTCCTGGCTGTCCATGCAGCGCGGCAGCGCCAGCACCGACACCTGGGTGCTGACCGAAGGCGAGGTCGACACCACCAGCCTGCTGCCGGCGCCGCTCAGCGCCGCCGAGCTGTCGGCGGTGCGGCGTCCGGTCTCCAGCCGTTCGGCGGAAAACCTGTTCTGGCTGGGCCGCTACACCGAACGCGCCGAGAACAGCGTGCGCCTGGCGCGGCTGACGCTGGAATCACTGTCGGGCTTCCAGCGCGAGGGCGGCGCCGCGCAAGTCATCGCCTTCCTCGACGAACTGGCGCGCCGCCACGGCCTGGTCAGCCCCGAGGTGCCGGCCGCCGGCAGCGCCATGCGTGTGTTCGAGCGCACGCTGGTGCACGACCTGGCCGACACCCTCGGCGCCACCAGCGTGGCCTGGAACCTGCGCGCGCTGCAGAACTGCGCCCAGGTGCTGCGCGAGCGCCTCTCGACCGAGCACTGGCAGCTGATCCACGAGGTCGGCGCACAGCTGCAGCACAACTTCCGCCCGCTGCTGGCCTCGCCGGCGCCGCCGCCGATTGCCGACGTGATGAGCGTGCTGGCCCTGACGGCCACGCACCTGGCGGCCATCACCGGCGCGCAGACCGACCGCATGACCCGCGACGACGGCTGGCGCCTGCTCAGCGTAGGCCGCCAGATCGAACGCCTCGACTTTCTCTCGCAGGTCTTGAGCGCCGGCTTCGTGCACCGCCTGAACGAGTCCGACGAAGGTTTCAACATGCTGCTGGGCCTGTTCGACTCCGTCATCACCTACCGCTCGCAATTCCAAGCGCGCCGCGAGGTGCCGCCGCTGCTGCACCTGCTGGTGCACGACGCCGACAACCCGCGCTCGCTGACCTGGGTGGCGCGCACCATGCGCGACCGCTTCGTCAAGCTCTCGCGGCTCGAATCGGCCTGGGCCCAAGCCATTGCCATGCAGCTGCCGCGGCCCGAGGACTGGGCCCTGGAGACGCTGAGCAGCGTCGATGACAAGGGCGTGCACCAGGAGCTGATCACGCGGCTGAACGATTGCAGCAACCGCGTGCAACACCTGTCGCTGCAGATCAGCCGGCGCCTGTTCGCCCATGTCGGGCATCTGGACCAGGTGGTGTGGCAATGACGGACGCCGCGCCCTTGAACCCCGCCGCGCCGGCGCGCCGCCTGCGCGTGCGGCACGAGACACGCTACGACTACGAAGAGTCCGTCGAGCTGGCGCACCACGTGGCCTTCCTGTGTCCGCGCGAAACGCCCTGGCAGCAGGTCGGCGCCTGGCGACTGAGCATCGCGCCGCTGCCCAACGGCTGGGTCGGCGCGGGCCTGTTCGCCGAGCAGGACGCCTTCACGCGCCAGCAGCTGAGCCGCGACCCGTTCGGCAACACGCGGCTGGTGTTCAGCCACGCGCAGGTACACGACTACCTGCAGGTCGGCAGCGGCTTCGAGGCCACGCTGCAAGACCGCCCGGCGCCGCAGGCCGACCTCGGCCCGCACTGGCGGGAGGTGGCCGAATCGCTGCGCTACCACGCTGGCGCCGTGCGCACCGAGGCGGTGGAGTTCACGCTCGGCTCGCCGTTCGCGCCCACCAGCGCCGCGCTGGCCGAGTTTGCCCGCCAGGCCTTTGACGGTTCCTGCAGCGTGGCCGGTGGCGCCGTGGCGCTGATGACGCAGATCCACACCGAATTCAAATACGAGCCGCTGAGCACGCACGTCGGCACCCGCGCGCCGGAGGCGCTTGCGCAGCGGCGCGGCGTCTGCCAGGACTTTGCCCACGTGATGATCGCCGCCTGCCGCTCGATCGGCCTGGCCGCGCGCTACGTCAGCGGCTACCTGCTCACGCACCCGCGGGCCGGCCAGCCACGCCTGATCGGCGCCGACGCTTCTCACGCCTGGGTGGAGGTCTGGTGCCCGCAGCAGGGCTGGCTGGCGCTGGACCCGACCAACAAGGTCTTTGCCAACCAGGACCACGTGACCCTGGCCTGGGGCCGCGACTACGCCGACGTGGCGCCGTTGCGCGGCGTGATCCGTGGCAGCGGTGCCACGAAATTGACCGTCGCCGTGACGGTGGAACCGGTGGAGAATGCGCGGGCTTGAAATCATCAACCCAGGAGCGTTCCACATGAATTACGCGACCCGTCGATTGAAGCAGGGGCTCGGTCTGGTCCTTGCCGCCGTCAGCCTCAGCGCAGGCCTAACCGCCGCCCTGCTGCCCACCGCGCACGCCGCGGCACCGCAGGTCAAGACCACCGCCCCCGGCTTCTACCGCGCCATGCTGGGCGACTTCGAGGTCACCGCGCTGTCCGACGGCACGGTGGCGCTGCCGGTCGACCAGCTGCTGATCCACACCACGCCGGCGCACATCAAGCAGGTGCTGGCGGACAACTTCGAGTCCTCGCCGCTGGAGACCTCGGTCAACGCCTTCCTGATCAACACCGGCTCCAAGCTGGTGCTGGTGGACACGGGCACTTCGCATTATTTCGGCCCGTCCTTGGGCCGGCTGCAGGAGAGCCTCAAGGCCGCGGGCTACCAGCCCGAGCAGGTCGACGAGGTCTACATCACCCACATGCACATGGACCACATCGGCGGCCTGATGGCCGGCGAGGCGCGCGCCTTCCCCAACGCCATCGTGCGCGCCGACAAGCACGACGCCGACTTCTGGCTGAGCCAGGCCCAGATGGACAAGGCCCCCGCCGAGCGCAAGGACTCGTTCAAGAACGCCATGGCTGTCCTGGACCCCTACGTGAAGGCCGGCAAGTTCCTGCCCTTCAACGGCGACACCGAACTCGTGCCTGGCATCAAGGCCCACGCCAGCTACGGCCACACGCCCGGCCACACCACCTACGTGATCGAGAGCAAGGGACAACGCCTGGTGCTGTGGGGCGACCTGATGCACGTCGCGGCACTGCAATTCCCCGAACCCGGCATCAGCGTCAAGTTCGACTCCGACATCCCCGCCGCGCTGGCGCAACGCAAGGCCGCCTTCGGCGATGCCGCCGCCCATGGCGACATGGTGGGCGCCGCGCACCTGCCCTTCCCCGGCCTCGGCCATCTGCGCAAGCAGGGCGCGGGCTACAAGTTCGTGCCGCTGAACTACAGCGTGGTGAACTGAAAGCACCCCGAAACGAAACAAGGCCGCGCCATGCGGCCTTGTTTCATTTCAACGCTGCAGGTGCCTGGCCCAGCGCGCATAGATGCGGTCGGCCACGGCCTGGCTGGCGCGCAGGTCCCGGTCGAGCGTGGCCAGGATGGAATCGCTGCTCTGCACGCCGGGCGAGCTGCTGCCGGCCATCTCTGCGGCGTCGGCCTGCAGCCAGTACCTGATCTTCGCGGCGTCCACCTCGCAGTGGAACTGCATGCCCAGGTGCCGGTCGCCGACGACAAAGGCCTGATTCGCGCAATGGCGGCCGCGCAGCAGCTGCGTGGCGCCGGGCGGGATGCTGAACGACTCGCCGTGCCACTGGAAGATATCGAAGCGGCCCGGCCCGAACCACTCGGCCGCGTCGGCATGCACGCTCTCCATCTCGCTCCAGCCGATCTCGACGTTTTCGGAGGCCTGCACGGTGCCGCCCAGGGCGCGCGCCATCAGCTGGCCGCCCAGGCAATGCCCAATCACGGGAATGTTGCGGTCCACGCAGAGCCGGATCTGGTCGAGCAATGCCGGGTAATAGGGCAGCGCATCGTTGGCGCTCATGGCGCCGCCGAGGATGCACAGGCCCGCGTGCTGCGTGATGTCGGCCGGCAGGTGGTCGCCCTCGTGCATCTGGAAGAGCCGGAACGGAATGTCCTGCGCTTGCAGCCAGACGGCGAAGTAGGCGGCGCCGTCCGTGGCGAGGTGCTGGATGATGGCAACAGGTTTCATGCGTGATCGATCGAATGACGGCGGCATTGTCCTATGCGTCCGTCATCAGCCCTGCGTCCGCATGAAGCGCCGGCCTGCGGCAGCACGGCGGCAATGCCGCGGATCTGCGCCAGCGTGCCGTATTCGTCATCGACGCCCTGCACGGCCAGCAGCGGGCAGGTGATCGTGCGTATGTCCTGCTCAATCGTCCAGTTTCGGAATTCCGGATGCAGCCAGATGTCGTTCCAGCCCCAGAAGGCCGAGTCGGGGTCGTCGTGGTACTTGCGCATGGGCGGCGGGACCTGAGGTCTCAACTGAGGTCTCAGGCGAAGCCCTTTTCAAAACGCGGTTAATGCCTGGAGCTTGTGCGCTGTCCGCCACAGGCGTAGAACATCTTCAGCGCGCCATGTGCCGCTGCTATCCCGTCCCCTGACGCAACGGAGGTTGTCATGCGCAAGCGGATTTACTGGGTATTGCCTGACCACGAAAGCGCCTTGCGCACCATGCATGAACTGCTGCTGGCCCGCTTGGGCGAGCGTCAGATCCATTTCATGGCCCGCGAAGGTACCAGCATGCAGGGCCTGCATGCTGCCAATGTCCTGCAGACCTCCGACTTGGTCAGCGCCGCGCAGAACGGCGGCATGGCGGGCTCGGCCATGGGTGCGGCGCTGGGCGTGGTGGCGGCGTTCGAATTGGCTGGATTTGTGTCGGCCCCTGCTGTGCTGGTGGTGGCAATGGCCGCGATAGGCGCGGTGATGGGCGCCTGGCTGGCCAGCATGATAGGCAGCTCGGTGCCCAGCCGGCGCTTGCAACGCTTCGAGGCCGCGATGGACGCAGGCGCCTATCTGCTGATGGTGGACGTGCCGCGGACCCGCGTGACCGAAATCGAGCTGCTGCTGGAGCGCACCCACCCCGAGGCGCATTTCGAAGGCATGGAGCCGAACGTGCCGGCCTTCCCTTGAAGGCCTGATTTCAGTAGCCGCCGCCCTGTGCCGTGCTGGCCTGCCCGGCGAGCACGGCCTCGATATCGTTCAGCAAGCCACTGGCGCCGAAGCGGAACCGCTCGGGCTTGAGCGCGTCCAGCCCCCACCGCTCGGCGGCCAGTGCCAGATAAAGCTTCGCATCCGGCACGCTGCGTATGCCGCCTGAGGCCTTGAAGCCGGCGTCAGCACGTCCGCTGTCGGCCAGGGCCTGCAACATCGCCCGGGCCGCTTCCGGCGTGGCCGAGACGGCCGTCTTGCCGGTGCTGGTCTTGATGAAATCGGCGCCGGCCCGCAGCGCCAGCGCGCTGGCCTTGGCGATGGCCGCCGGACTTTGCAGCTCGCCGCTTTCGATGATGACCTTCAGCGTCAGGCCGGCGCAGGCAGCGCGCACGGCGGTGAGGAAGGCCAGCACCTCGGCGTCCTGTCCCGCCAGCAGGGCGCGATAGGGCAGCACGACGTCGACCTCCTGCGCGCCGGCGTCGCGGATCTGCGCCACGTCGGCCAGGGTGCCGGCCAGGTCCAGCGCGCCGGACGGGAAATTGGCCACCGCCGCCACGCGGATCCCGGCCGGCAGCAGGCTGCGCGCCAGGGCTGCGAAACGCGGCCAGACGCAGACGGCGGCCACAGGCCCGAAGCGGGTCTGCGCGCGCCGGCACAGCGCTTCGACATCGGCGGGCGTGTCGGCGTCGTTCAGGCTGGTCAGGTCCAGACAGGCCAGCGACAGGCGGGCCGCATCCTGCAAGGTGAATGTCGCGTCCGTCATGATCTGATCGACTCCAGCTCGCTCATGCCCGCCACCACCTCGGCCAGGAACTGCGCCGCGCGCTGGCCCGAGGCCTTGGCCTGCTGCAGGGTCAGCGCGTGCGTCAGCGCCTCGGTGGACAGCCCGGCGGCCATGTTCGTCATCAGCGCCAGGCCCATCACGCGCAATCCGGCGTGGCGAGCAGCGATGGTTTCCGGCACCGTGCTCATGCCCACGGCGTCGGCGCCCCAGGCCGCGAACATGCGGATCTCGGCCGGCGTCTCGAACTGCGGTCCCTGCGCCCAGACATAGACGCCCTGGCCCAGGGCCAGCTGGCTGCGCCGCGCCACCTTGACCGCATGCGCGCGAAGTTCCAGGTCATAGGCATGGGCCATGTCGACAAAGCGTTCGCTGCCCTGCTCGCCGGTCAGCGGCGAGCGCTGCGGCGCATTGATGTGGTCGGTGATCAGCATCAGGCTGCCGGCCGGCATGTGGGGACGCAAGCTGCCCGAGGCATTGGTCAGCACCAGCACCTTGACGCCCCATGCCTTGAGGCTGCGCAGCGCCACGTTCATGCCGGCACAGTCGCCGGTCTCGTAGGTGTGGGCGCGGCCGCGCAACATGGCCACGCGCTGCACGCCCGTCGGGCCCGCCAGCCGTCCCACCAGCACCTCGGCCACGTGGCCCTCGACCCTGGGGCGGGGAAAGCCAGGCAGTTCGGCGTAGGAGAGCGCGGTGCCGTCCTGGACCTGCAACGTGGCGTCGGACCAGCCCGAGCCCAGCACCACGGCGACTTCAGGCGCGGCGCCAAACTGGGACTGCAGGCGCTGCACGCTGGCAGCGACCTGGTGATGTGTATGCGTGCTTTCCATGGGGGCTCCCTTCAGCGTTCCTTGACATAAGGCTGGCCCAGGGCCTTGGGCGCCAGCGCCTGGCCCACGAAACCGGCCAGCAGCAGTACCGTCAGCGCATAGGGCAAGGCCTGGATCAGCTGCACCGGCACCTCGCCCACGCCGGGCAGGCTGACGCCCTGCAGGCGGATCGAGACCGCGTCCAGGAAGCCGAACAACAAACAGGCCCACAGGGCCGGCAGCGGCTTCCATTTGCCGAAGATCAGCGCCGCCAGCGCGATGAAGCCGCGCCCGGCGCTCATATTGGGCGTGAAGGAGGCATTCTGCGCCAGCGTCAGGTAGGCGCCCGCCAAGCCGCACAGCAGGCCATTGCCGAGCAGGGCCATATAGCGCAGCCGCAGCACCGACACGCCCGCCGCATCGACCATGGCCGGGTTTTCGCCGACCGCGCGCAGGCGCAGGCCCGGCCGGGTGCGCGAGAGGAAGAACGACACGCCGCCGACCAGGGCAAAAGCCAGGTAGACCAGCGCGTTGTGGCTCAGCAGCCCATGGCCCAGCACCGAGGCCGCCCAATGGCCCGCCACCGGCTCGCTGAACTGCGGCCACAGGCCCGACAGGCGCAGGCTGTCGTCGATAGTCGGGGTGTGCCCCCCCTGTGCGAACCAGGCCGTGCCCAGCACCACCGTCAAGCCGGCCGCCACCATGTTGATGGCCACGCCCGACACCACTTGGTCGCCCTGGTGGCTGACGCAGGCAAAGCCGTGCAGCAGCGACAGCACGCACGCCACCGCGATCGCGGCCAGCAGGCCCAGCGCCGTCGAATGCGTGGCGGCCGTGGCGGCGGCTGCCGCGAACGCGGCGAACAGCATCTTGCCCTCCAGGCCGATGTCGACCACGCCCGAGCGCTCCGACAACAAGCCGGCCATGGCGCAGAACAGCAGGGGCGTGCTGACGCGCAGCGTCGATGCCAGCACCGAGGCGATCATCAGCTCATCCATGGCGACGCTCCTGGGTCCAGGCATAGAGCCGCGCGAAGGCAGGCGCGCTGACCATGGCCATGGCGCCGGCAAACAGCACGATCAGGCCCTGCACCGTCACGACCATGTCGCGGCTGAAACCGGGCACGTCGAAGGACACCTCGACCCCGCCTTGGTAGAGCACGCCGAACAGCAGCGAGGCCAGCACGATGCCGAGCGGATGGTTGCGCCCCATCAGCGACACCGCGATGCCGGTGAAGCCGGCACCGGCCACGAAATCCAGCGTCAGCTTGCCCTGCACGCCCGAAATCTCGTTGACGCCCACCAGGCCGGCCAGCGCGCCCGACAGGCCCATGGCCAGCAGGATCTGCCAGCGCGGCCGGATGCCGGCGTAGTGCGCAGCCTGCGGATTGGCGCCCACGGCGCGCAGAGCGTAGCCGGCACTGCTTTTCCACAGGAACCAGTACACGGCCACACACGCCAGCAAGGCCAGCAGCAGGCTCAGGTTCAGCGGAGAGGACGGCCAGTCTTCAAAGCCCCAGGATTGCATCAGCTGGTGCAGCGCCGGCATGCGGGCCGAATCAGCGAACTCGGCGCTCTCGACCGACATCGAACCGGCCGGACGCAGCCAGTTGACCAGCAGATAGCTGTTCAAGCTGGCCGCCAGGAAGTTGAACATGATGGTGGTGATGACAACATGGCTGCCGCGCCAGGCCTGCAGGTAGCCCGGCACCACGGCCCAGGCCATGCCGAACAGCGCGGCGGCCAGCACTGCCAGCGGCAGCATCAGCACGGCCGGCAGGCTGTGGCCCAGCCACAGCGACACCAGCGCCGCGCCCAGCCCACCCAGCGAGGCCTGGCCTTCGCCGCCGATGTTGAACAGTCCGGCGTGGATGGCCACCGCCACCGCCAGGCCCGAGAAGATGAAGGTGGTGGCGTAGTACAGCGTGTAGCCCAGGCCGCGCCCGCTGCCCAGGGCGCCTTGCAGCAGCGCCCAGAACACCTGCGCGGGACTGGCGCCAATGGCCAGCACCACCAGGCCGGACACGGCGATGGCGACCAGCAGGTTCCAGGCCGGCAGCAGGCCCAGATCCATCCAGCGCGGCAGCGCCAAGGGTTGACTCATGCGGGGTGTCCTTCCTGTTCTTGTGCGCGGCCCTGCGCCGCCATCAGCAGGCCCAGCCGCGTCTCGGTGCATTCGGCAATCGGCAGCTCGCCGGTGACGTGGCCGGCGTTCATCACCAGCACCCGGTCGGCCAGCGCCAGGATCTCGTCGAGCTCGCTGCTGACCAGCAGCACGGCGCAGCCCGCATCGCGCAGGCCGCGCAGTTGGGCGTGGATGAATTCGATCGCGCCGATGTCGACGCCGCGCGTGGGCTGCCCCACCAGCAGCACGCGCGGCGCCTGGGCCAACTCGCGCGCCATGATCAGCTTTTGCTGGTTGCCGCCCGAGAACTTGGACGAGCGCAGTTCAGGCTGGCGCGGCCGCACGTCGAAACGTTCCATCATGCCGGCGGTCTGTTCGCGCATCAGGCCCTGCTTCAAGCCCAGGCCCAGCGGCGCAGCACGATAAACATCCAAATCCTGGTAGCCCAGCACCGCGCTTTCCCAGGCCGGGAAGTTCAGCACCATGCCGTGCAGGTGGCGGTCTTCCGGCACATGGGCCAGGCGCAGCGCGCGCGCCAGCGCCGGGTCCAGCCAGGCACCGGCCTCGAATTCGCGGCCGCCCAGGCTGAGCCGCCCCTGGTCGGGCGCGCGCATGCCGGCCAGCACTTCCAGCAGCTCGCTCTGGCCGTTGCCCGACACCCCGGCCACGCCGACGATCTCGCCCGGCAGCAGGCGCAGGTCCACGCCGGCCAGGGCCGGCACGCCCAGGCGGTTGCGCAGCCGCAGGCCGCGGGCTTCGAGCAGCGGCGCGGCCGCTGCATCCGTCTTGTGTTCAGCGCCTGTTCTTCCCAGGCTCACCTTGCGGCCCACCATGGCCTCGGCCAGCGCGGCCTCGCTGGTTTCGGCGATGGGCGTGGTCTGCACCACCTGCCCGGCGCGCATGACCGTGACGGCGTCGCACAGCGCCATCACTTCCTTGAGCTTGTGCGTGATCAGCAGGATGGTGCAGCCCTGCGCCTTCAGGCCGCGCAAGGTGCCGAACAGCTGCTCGGTCTCCTGCGGCGTCAGCACGGCGGTCGGCTCGTCCAGGATCAGGATGCGGGCGCCGCGGTACAGGGTCTTGAGGATTTCCAGGCGCTGCATCTCGCCGACGGGCAGGCTGCCCACCTCGGCGTCCAGGCGCACATGCAGGCCGGTCTGCTGCATCAGGGCCTCGAGCCGCTCGCGCACGCGCTGCTTCGCGCGGGTCAGGAAGAAGCCAGGCTCGGCGCCCAGCATGACGTTGTCGAGCGCGCTCAAGGAATCGACCAGCATGAAATGCTGGTGCACCATGCCCAGCCCCAGGGCCATGGCCTGCTGCGCGTTGGCAATGCGGGCCGGCTGGCCCATCACCTCGATCTCGCCCGCATCGGCATGGTAGTAGCCGTACAGGATGGACATCAGCGTGGACTTGCCGGCGCCGTTTTCCCCCACGATGCCGTGCACGCTGCCCGCCGCCACATCGAAGCTGACCTCGCGGTTGGCCTGCACCGCGCCGAAGCGCTTGGAGATCCGGCGCAGCCGCACCGCGGGCGAGTTCGTGCCAGAGGAAGATGCAGTCACCGCGACGTCCCCCGGCTTCAGTACTTGCAGGCGTTGTCGGCCATGTAGTCGGCCACCTTGATCTTGCCGGCGATGATGTCGGCCTTGAGGCCGTCGAGCCTGGCCTTGACGGCCGGGCTGATCAGCTTGGCGTTGTCCTGGTCGAGCGCGTACTCGACGCCGTCTTCCTTCAGGCCCAGCGAGCGGGCGCCGGGCGTCCAGCCCTTGAGCGCCTCGTAGACGGCCACGTCCACGCGCTTGACCATGGAGCTCAGCATGGTGCCGGGCTGCACATGGTTCTGGTTGCTGTCGACGCCGATGGCGAACTTGCCGGCATCCTTGGCGGCCTGGTAGACGCCCACGCCGGTGCCGCCGGCGGCGGCAAACACCACGTCCACGCCTTTGGCGAACTGGGCCTTGGCGAGTTCGCTGCCGCGCGTGGGATCGGCCCAGGCGCTGGAGGTGGTGCCGGTCATGTTCTCGCTGACCTGGACCTTGGCGTTGGCGTACTTGGCGCCCTGCTCATAGCCGCACTGGAACTTGCGGATCAGCGGAATGTCCATGCCGCCGATGAAGCCAACCTTGCCGGTCTTGCTCGTCAGCGCCGCCAGCGCGCCGACCAGGAAGCTGCCCTCGTGCTCCTTGAAGGTCAGCGACTCCACATTGGGCAGGTTGACCTTGTCGTCGATGATGACGAAGTGCGTCTTCGGGAAATCCTTGGCCACCTGGGCCAGCGCCGAAGCCTGCGCGAAGCCCACCGAGATGATGGGACTGGCGCCGCGCTCGGCCATGCGGCGTATGGCCTGGGCGCGCTGGGTGTCGTTGCTGATCTCGAAGTCAAGATAAGGCTTGCCGGTCTCGGCCTTCCAGCGCTCCACGCCCCGATAGGCGGACTCGTTGAAGGACTTGTCGAACTTGCCGCCCATGTCGAAGATCACGGCCGGCGTGGTCTGGGCCTGGCTCCAGCCTGAGCAGAGGGCCAGCGTCACGCCAGCCAGCAGGGTCAACCGTTTTTTCATTTCCACCTCGCCTCAAAAAACCGACAGGAATTCGGCCCGCACACGCGGCGCGTCCACACTCACGCAGACCTGCTGCGCCGGGCAATTCTCCCAGGCCGTGCCGGCAGCCGAGCGCCCATTCGACCATTGAATGGTCTGGCCGCGCGCGATGCCGTCCAGCGCCACCCGCACGGGGCCTGCGCGCAGGCCGAAGGCCTCGGGCGCCACCACGAAGGCGGCGGCGCTGGCGTCGTGCGAGTAGATCCCTTCTATGCCGTCGCGCGTATGGTAGAAATGCTCATACAGGCGCGTGATGTCCCAGATGAAGTCGCCCGCGCCGGCGCCGCGCCCTTGCAGGCTGGCCAGGTCGCTCTGGCGCATCACGACTTCCTGCGTCACGTCCAGCCCCACCAGCACCACCGGCCAGGGCGCCGTCAGCACCAGGTCGGCGGCCTCGGGGTCGTTGATGATGTTGGCCTCGGCCACCGGCGTCACATTGCCGCCATGCCCGTGCGTGCCGAAGGCGCCGCCCATGATGACCACCTGGCGGACCTTGGCGGCGATGCCGGGGTCGTGGCGCAGCGCCAGCGCGAGGTTGGTCAGCGGTCCGACCGCCACCAGGGTGATCTGGCCCGGCTCGGCATTGATCATGTCGCACATCAGCTCGTGCGCGGGCTTGGCCGCCAGCAGGCCGGCCGCTTCCGGCAGGGCGCCGGCATGGCCGCCCAGGCCGTCGTCGCCATGGATGTGGGCCGGGAAATCAAGATCCGGGCGCGGGTTCAGCGGACCGCTGGCACCCGAGGCCACGGGCACGCGCAGGCCGAACAGCTGGCTGAGCTTGAGCGCATTGCGCGTGGTGGTGCCGACGTCGGCGTTGCCGAACACGGTGCAGACGGCGCGCAGGTCGATCGCCGGATGACGCGCCAGCATCAGCAGCGCCATGGCGTCGTCGATGCCGGGATCGGTGTCGAAGATCACGGCGCGGCGCTCGGTCGAAGGCGCCTGCATCGATACCGGCGGCTCCGGCAGGGCAGGCAGAGGCGGCACGCCGGCTTGGCGACCCCACCAGTTCGCCAGTTCGGCGCGGCGCGGCATCGCATCCTGCACCCCGGCGTGGCTGACAGCATAGGTCGCGGCGGCCTGCCCCAGCTGCACGGCGTCCTGCCCTTCCAGGCCTTGCGCCAGGGCCGCGGCCAAGCCGCCGACAAAGGTGTCGCCGGCGCCCACGGTGTCGACCACCGCGACCTTCACGCCCGGCAGATGGCAAACCTGCTGCGACGTCGCATACATCGCGCCCTCGCCGCCCAGGGTGATCACCACATGCCGCACACCGTGCATCAGCAGGGCCTGCGCGGCGCGGGCCGCGTCGACGGGCTCGGCCACGACCATGCGCAACAGCTCGGCGGCTTCGCCCTCGTTGAGCACCAGCCAGTCGGTCAGGGCCAGCAATTCCGGCGGCAAAGCCCGAATCGGCGCCGCGTTCAGCACCGTGCGGACACCCGCGGCGCGAGCCAGCGCAAAGGCCTGCTGGATTGCGGCCAGGGGCACCTCCAGCTGCGCCGCCAGCACCTGGGCCGACTGGATGCGGTCGGCGGCGGCGGCGATGTCGACGGGGCTCAGCTGCTCATTGCTGCCCGGCACGACGACGATGGCGTTCTCGCCGCCCTCGCGCGCCACCATGATCATGGCCAGGCCCGGCAACTCGGCGGCGTCCTGCACGGTGTACTGGGTGTCCACCCCTTCGGCCTGCAAGGCCTGCACCAGCGCCCGCCCATGCTCGCGCACGCCGACGCGGCCGACGAAGCTGACCGCGGCGCCCATGCGCGCCGCCGCAACCGCCTGGTTGGCGCCCTTGCCGCCGGGCGAGAGCGCGAAGGCATCGCCCATCAGGGTCTCGCCGGGCAGCGGCAGCTGCGGCGCAAAGGCCAGCATGTCCATGTTGACGCTGCCGACCACCACCACACCCGTGGATTCTTGATTGCTCATTGCACACCTTCCTTGCGTGTTCGTCTGGCCCGCACGACGGCGCAGCTTTCCCGCGCCACGAGCTGCGGGCTGAGTTGCACATGGCGCAGGGCCTGCGCGGGTTTCTCGATGCGGTCGATCAGCAAGCGCCCCGCCTCCCGGCCCAGCGTGCGGATCGAGCAGCCGACCGTGCTCAGGGCCGGATGGACGAAGCCGCCCAGCTCGATGTTGTCGAAGCCCATCACCGACAGCTCCGCAGGCACGAGCAGGCCCAATTCGGCGGCGGCGCGCAAGACCCCCAGGGCCATCAGGTCGTTGCAGGCGAAGATGGCGCTGGGCCGGGCCGGCACGCGCAACAACGCCATGGCCGCCTGGTAGCCGCCCGCCGTGCTGAAGTCGGACACCTGCAGCCAATGACTGCCCGGCTCGACCTGGCCGGCCTGCAAGGCTTCGCGCCAGCCCAGCACCCGCGCCTGCGACACCTCCACGGCCTCCGGCCCGCTGATGCAGGCAATGTGCCGGTGCCCCAGTTCCAGCAGATGGCGCGTCGCCAGTTCGGCGCCCGCGCGGTTGTCCAGGCTGATGCGGTCGGCCTGCTCGCCGGGCATCAGGCGGTCCATGGCCACGCAGGGCAGGCCGGACGAGACCAGCACGCGGTCGAAGGCCTCCGGCTCACCGACCGAGGCGACCAGCAGGCCGTCGATGCGCTTTTCCAGCAGGGTGCGCAGGTAATGCTGCTGGCGGCGGGCGTCGTTGTCGGAGTTGCAGAGGAACACCGAGTAGCCGGCCTGGCGGCAGACTTCTTCCGCGCCGCAGACCAGCTCGGCAAAGAAAGGGTTCTGCACCGTAGGCACGAGCACGCCGACGATGCCCGTCTCGCTCTTGCGCAGCGAGCGCGCCACGGCGCTGGGCACATAGCCCAGCTTGTCGACCGCCGCCAGCACCCGCCGGCGCGCATCGGCGCTGACCGGGCGCGTCTGGTTCAGGACATGCGACACCGTGGTGAACGACACGCCGGCCAACAGGGCGACATCTTTGATCGTACTCACGGGTTCTGGCGTTAATTTGAAAAAGCAAACGTTTGCGACAGGCGAAACTATACCGCAAGGAGACATGAAAAAGGGCCGGCGCCCGAGATCGGATCTCGCGTGCCGGCCCTTGCGCTCATGGCGGTCCCTGGTCTTAGAACAGCGCCTTGAACTGCACGCCGTAGGTGCGCGGGTCGTTGATGAAGCCGGTCAGGTTGTTGAAGTCGATGGCGCCCGTCACCACGATGGTGTTGGTGATGTTGCGCACATAACCGGCCACTTCGTACTTGCCGTTGTTCCAGATGTAGCCGCCGCGCAGGCCGCCTTCGGTCAGGGCCTTGCCGGTGAACTCCACGGAGCGGTAGATGAAGAAGTTCTCGCTGCTGCGATAGGTCCAGTCGGTGTACACGTAGAACTCGTTGCCGGCCTCGGTCGGGATGCCGTAACGCAGGTTCAGGTTGCCCACCCAGCGCGGCGCGTTGGGCAGCTGGTTGCCGTTCACGAGGTACATGCCGGTGGTGCCGACTTGCGGATTCAGCATCGTGCAGCCGCCCGAGCAGCCCGGCACCGACAGGTTGGCATCGTGGATGCGCGCGTCGTTGTAGCTGCCGCTCAGGTGCACCAGCATGTTGTCGATCGGGATCAGGTCCAGATTCAACTCCGCGCCGCTGCCGATCACGTCCTTGACGCTGGTGACCGAATTGCCGTTGGCGCCGCCGCCGACCGCGGTCAGCTGCTGGTTGCTGACGTCGAAATAGTAGACGTCGGCCGACAGCCGGGCGCGCTTGTGCCAGAAGTCGCCCTTGATGCCCAGCTCATACGACATGATGGTTTCGGGGCCGGCCTGGGTCTGCGGCGAGAACTCGGCCAGGGGCAGGATCGTGGAAGCGCGGAAGCCCGTGCCCGTCTTGAAGTAGACGTTGGTGTTCTTGTCCAGCGCATAGACGGCGGAGGCATCCCAGGTCCACTTGGAATCGCTGCTGGTGCCGGAGTGCGGGCCGGGCGCGTTGAAGTTGAGGGTCTGGCCGTTCACTGCCGGCGCCCAGGCATTGATCTGCTTGTTGTCCAGCGAATAACGCACGCCGCCGCCCAGCTTCAGGTCGGAAGTGAGCTGGTAATTGGCCGAGCCGAAGATGGCGTAGGCCTGGTTGCCCTGGGTGGTCTCGGCCAGCAAGGGGGCCGAGGTGCCGCCATAGGTCGAGGTGCTCGAGTAGTCGATGTTTTCCCAGCGGTAATGTTCATTGAAGATGAACAGGCCGGTCTGCCAGCTCAGGGGGCCGGGCTGCTTGGATTCGAGGCGGAATTCCTGCGTCAGCTGGCGGTGGCCGTACAAGGCATCGGATGTTTCGTCTGCATACGCACCAACGTTCATGAGCTGCGAAGAGGGCAGCAGCTTGTCCGGCGGTATCACGAAATTGTTGGTGTAGCTGCTGCCGCCGTCCACGTCGCCGCGGCTGAAGGGCTGCACGGTTTCAATCGCGGTGATCGAGTAGAGGTCGAAGTCGTTGAACTTCCACTTCAGGCGCGCATTGGCGCCGGTGGCGTGGACGCGCTGCACGTTGTCGCCGTCGATCGACATCTTGTAGGGATCGAAGCCGGCGATCAGGTCGTTGGTGCCGGGCTGGATGATGCCGGCACGGAACAGGCGCGGACTGCCGTCGAGTTCGCGGTTGTGGATGTTGAACAGCGCGCTGAAGTCGGCGTTCGGCTGGTACAGCGCCTGCACGCGCACGGCGCGGTCGTTGTAGCCTTCGGTCGAATGCGTTTCCTGCGGACCCGCAAAGGTGTTGGTCACCCAGTTGTCGCGATGCTGCTGCTGCGCGGAGATGCGCACGGCCCACTCGCCCTGCATGGGGATGTTGGCGGCCACTTCGGCATTGATCGTGCCCAGGTTGCCGAAACCGAGGTTGACGTAGCCGTCATCGGCATGCGAAGGCGCCACCGAGTCGAACTTCACGACGCCGGCCGGCGTGTTGCGGCCGAACAGCGTGCCTTGCGGGCCGGC
Source organism: Burkholderiaceae bacterium (assembly GCA_019234815.1). GTDB lineage: Bacteria > Pseudomonadota > Gammaproteobacteria > Burkholderiales > Burkholderiaceae_C > JAFALA01. The sequence continues at coordinate 26,744 of JAFALA010000046.1, forward strand.
CAGCACTTCGACGGCCTTGACGTCGAAGACCGGGAAGCCCTTCAGGATCGGGTTCTCCTGCACCACGTCGTCGTACACCAGCGACACGGGCTGCGAGGCGTTCAGGTGGAAGTCGGTGTTGCCGTAGCCGCGGATGTAGAAACGCGGGAAAGCGCGTCCGAACGACGATTCGATGTTCAGGCTGGGCACGCGGCCCGACAGGGCGCGCACGTCCTCGCCGCTGGCATTCAGGGCGTCGAGTGCGTCCCCGCTGACGGTGGCCACGGCGGTGGGCACGTCCTTGATGTTGGCCACGCGGCGCTCGGCCGTCACCACCACGGTTTCAAGTTGCGAGGCGTTGCGGCCTGCTTGGCCCGTTGAGCCGGTTTCCGCTTGCGCCTGCGCGCTATCCGGTGCGGCTTGGGCCATCACCGCTTGGAGGGGACAGGCACCCAGCGCCAGCGCAGCGGCAAGGGCGGTGGCGGTCGGCAGGGGCGAGCGAAGAGAAGAGGTGATTCGTTTCATGCAGGGACTCACTTTCGGCGAAAGCGTAGGGGCCGAGGATTCGGCAAACGAAGCAAACGTTTGCGCGCGTGGTAAGACGAGAATCTATCGCGACAGTTCTGTGAAAAACCATTTCGCACCGCTTTGGCGCGCAAAACCGGTCCAAACTGTTGGATATTTGCGTCAACCCAAGGAGGCAGCAGAGCGGAGATTCACGGGAACGCACAAAGCTATGAATCGCACAAGGTCTTACACTGCAGCATTCATCGTTTTTAGCAATTCAAGGCGTCTTTATGCCTAGCCCCAGGCCAGCCAAGCGCACGACAGACTCGAAACTCACCGCCCAACCCAAACGTCATCGCGTCAGGCGAGGCAATGCCGACGACGCCGAGCGCATGCGCAGCGATTTGCTGCAGGCCGCGATGGAGCTGTTCGCGCAGGGCGGCGTCGAAGCCGTCTCGGTACGCGGCGTCGCCACCCGCATCGGCGTGTCGGCCATGGCGCCCTACCGCTATTTCGCCAGCCGCGCCGACCTGCTGCATGGCCTGTGGCGCCAGGTGATTGGCGAACTGCATGGGCATTTGTGCGCCGCCACGGTGCACCTGGACAATCCAATGGCCCGGCACCGCGCCCTGATCCGGGCCTATTTCAATTTCTGGGAACTACGCCGCAGCGAGTTTCAATTGGTTTACGAGACGCAGGGGCTGGAGATGCATGCCAAGGCCATCCCGCAGGTCGATTTGCTGCCCTACAACGCCATCCTCCAGCTCGGCCGGGGCATATCTGCCGATGTCGCCAAGGCGCTGGGCCAGTCCGCCACGCATGTGGCCTTGGCCACCGATTTGCGCGTCGCCCTGATGTTCGGGTTCATGCAGGCCAATATGGTGAATCGGCGCTATCCCTGGTCCGACATGGCGGCGCTCAAAGAGACCTGCATCGAACAGATCGCCTGCGCCGTCGAGCGTGTGTTGCAGGAGGGCGGCAGTCCGGTCCATTCCGCTGCCGCCATGCCGGTCAGCCCCTGAGACCGGGACCCCGGCGCGTCGAGCCGCAGCTGGTCCTGTACACGCCCTGCACACGCTGCCCGGCCTCGGCCGCCTCGCGGAACATCGGCGTGGCTTGGACTTCAGGCCTTTCCTGCATGGCATTCATCCGGTCCGATCAAAGGGAAATACGCACGCCCAGGAAGTACTGGCGACCGTTCGAGTAGAAGGCCTGCGGCCGCTGCGCGTTGGAGTAGTACTTGATGATGGGATTGTTCAGGTTCAGGCCGTCGGCCGTGATGGTCCAGATGTCGTTCAGCTTGTAGTTGAACGATGCGGCGACCGTGCCCAGGCCCGCTGCGTATTGCGGCGTCACGTTGGCCAGGCCCACCAGGAACGAGGAGCGGTAGGTGTAGGCCACGCGGGCGCTGAAGCCGTTGGCCTCGTAGTACAGCTCGGCGTTGTAGGTGGTCTTGGACGAGCCGACCAGCGACATGCCGTCGGCCGAATGCCCGTCGGAGTAGGAGTAGTTGGCCAGCGCGCCGAAGTTGTACCAGAGCGGTTGCTGCCACGCGATCTCGAAGCCCTGGTTGCGCGCTGCGAGGTTGTAGGGCGAGGTGATGATGAAATTGGTGATCTGGTCCACCGAGGTGTTCAGGTAGGGGCGCGTGTTGTAGCCGAACGCGACGTACGAGGGCATGTCCATCAGGAACACGCCGGCCGACAGGATGGACTGCGGCGCGAAGTACCACTCCAGCGTGGCGTCGTAGTTGATCGAGCGGATCGGCTTCAGGTCGGGGTTGCCGCCGCCGCCGGTGCCGTTGATGTTGTTCAGGGTCACGGCGGGCGACAAGGCCGAGTAGTCGGCGCGCGACATGGTCTCGGACGCGGCGAAGCGCGCCACCAGGTCCTTGCTCAAGTCGAGCTTCAGATTGGCGCTGGGCAGCACATTGAAGTAGTCATGCGACGCGGTGACCGGATCGAACACATTGGTCGTCGAGTTCAACTCGTAGGCGCTGCTGAACTGCTTGGTGTCGACCAGGCGCAGGCCGATGTTGCCGCGCCAGCCCCTGCCCGACAGATTAAGCATGCCGTAGACGGCCGAGTCCTTCTCGTCGATCAGGAAGTTGCCCTGGTAGTTGGGGCCCAGATTGACGTTGTTGTACTGCTGCTCCCAGGCCGCGATGTCGCTGGGATTCAAGACCCAGAAGTGGGAGAGGAAGCCCGGTCCGGCGCCTATGCCGGCGCCGAAGTTGGACGGCGAGGTCGTGCCATGCCATGCGGGCGCCGGCAGGTTCTGGCCGGGATTGCCGTAGCAGGCGTTGCTGGGATCGGCGGAGCAGCCGTAGTTGACGCCGTAGTCGGTCCGCTTGTGCTCGGCGTAGCGGGCCCCGAACTTGACGCTCTCCAGCAGGCCCATGTCCAGGTCCAGCAGCGCGTCGACCTGCGCATAGGTTTCCTGGTCGGTGACCTTGACGGAGTCGGACCAGCTGCCGCCGTTGGTGACGTTGGCGGGGTTGTTGAAGTTCGCCGTGTTGACGCCCGGGAAGGACACATTGGCCGGGCCGTTGGTGCCGTTCATCTGGTAGATCAGCGGCGAGTTGATCAGATAGGCCTCGTAACCATAGTCATGCGGGGTCTGGCCCAGGCCGCGCGTGTAGCCCAGCTTGCTGGTGATCTTGAGGCTGTCGTTGGGCTTGTAGTCGGCCGACAGGTCGATGTAGGACGCCATCGAACCCGCATTGGGGCGGAAGATGGAGTCGCGCACGCCCGGAAAGGCTTGATCGGCGCCGGGGGTCGGGTCTTGCGCGTTGAAGCTGGTGTTCGGGAAGGTGGCCTGCACCAGCGTGTTGTTGACGACCTGGTAGCTGGTCGGCAAGACCCCCTGCGACAGCAGGTTGTACGGGCTGGCCATGAAATTGGTGTCGAAGGTCTGCGTGTTGAAGCGCGAGTAGAAGCCGTTGAGGTCCAGCATCAGCTCGTTGCTGGCCTTCAGCTGCAGGTCGATCAGGCCGCCTTCGCGCTTGCTGGTCTGGCTGAACGCTGCCGAGCCGATCTGGGCCGGGTAGACCACGCCGTCCAGCGCCGTGCCTGTGCCGCTGATGGTGCCTTCGCCCAGCAGGAACAGCTCCTGGCCGTCGCGGCGCTCATGGCGCGACTCGGAGAACAGCTGGAGCAGCGCGCCGAGGTTCTTCTCGTCGTTCTTCCAGTTCAGCAGCGCATTGGCCTGCGGATCGGTCTTGCCGGGCAGGTCGGCGTACATGGCCTGCACAGTGGCCTCGAAGGTCCATTGCTTCTTGAAGTCCAGCGGCTTGCGCGTGACGATGTTGACATTGCCCGAGGTGCCGCCTTCGAGGTAGTCGGCCTGCGAGCTCTTCTGCACCTCGACCGAGCCGACAATTTCCGACGGCAGCAGGGTGAAGCTGACGCTGCGGCCCACGGTGCCGGTCTGGTCGCCGATGTACCAGTCGCCGGTGGCGATGGCGTGGCCGTTGACGGTCGTCTGCGTCAGGCTGGGATTGGTGCCGCGGATGCTGACGCGGTCGTTTTCCGAGAACCCGCCCTCGCCGCCCGAGCCTGAGCTGATGTTGACGCCCGGCACGCGCTGCACCGCGTCGGCGACGTTCTTGTCGGGCAGCTTGCCGATGTCTTCGGCGCTGACCACGTCCATCACCGTGTCGGACGCACGCTTGGCCAGCAGCGACTTCTCATGCGAGGCGCGTATGCCCGTCACCACGACTTCGTCGAGCTTGGTGGTCTTGGCGGGCGCGGCCGGGGGCGTCGGCGCATTGCCCTCGTCAGCGGACTGCACCTGGGCCATGGCGACGATCGGACTCAGAACCAGTGCCGCGGCCAGGGCCACAGGGGTGCGGGGTGGTTTGCTCATGGGTTTGCTCATGAATACTCCTCGAGGTTTCGGTTCTGTGGCGGCTGATGTGCCGCGCGGTGCATGCCTCATTCCGTGCGCTGACGCGGGACGGAACGTGTCTTGTCCAGGCCCAGCAGGGCCTTGAGCGTGGTGGTCTCGTTGTGAATCAGCGGGCGCGCCCACACGCTGACGCTCAGGATGAAGCCCAAGGTCGCGAACACCACCGTCATCGCCATGCGCAGGCCCACCTGGTCGCCCAGCGTGCCGACCAGCAGCGGCACGACGGCGCCGCCCAGGATGCCGGTGCACAGGATGCCGGACAGCGCGCCATGGTTCTGCGGCACCGAGTTCAGACCCAGGGAGAACACGACGGAGAACATCACCGACAGGAAAAAGCCTGCCATCGGGAAGGCCATCAGCGACACGCCCGCCGGGCCGAACAGGGCCAGCGCCACGCAGGCGATCGCCAGTACCGTGAAGCCGGCCAGCACCGCCCTGGCGTCGAACAGCTTGAGCAGCACCAGGCCGACCAGGCAGCCCACCGACATCAGGCCCCAGAACTGGCCCACGGCGCCGGCGCCTTCCTCGGTCGGCGAAAAGCGGTGGTAGGTGCTGAGGAACTCCGACATCCAGTTCGCCAGCGTCTGCTCGGTCCCGACATAGGCCACGATGCCGAGGAAGAACAGGCAGACGTCGCGCTGCTTGAGCAGGTCCAGGTAGGTTTGCAGGCCGCCGCCCTTTTCGTCTTCCTTCAACTCGACCTGGGGCAGGGGCAGCTTGCTGGTGCCCAGCACCAGGGCGATGAACATGGCGACGAACACCCAATAGAAGGCCACCCAGACCAGGGTCTGCGCGGCCGCGCCGGGGCGCTGCATCATGCGCTCGAACACCAGCGGGCTGATGAAGGACGCGAAGCCGAACACCAGCTGGCCCATCACGGAGAAGAAGGCGAAGTGCGGCTCGCCGCCGGTCGTGCGCATCAGCGGGTTGATGACCACCTGCAGCATGGCCATGCCCAGGCCGATCACGAACAGGCCGCCGATGACGAAGCCATATTCAGGCTTGAGCGCGATGGCCGCCGACCCGAGCAGATTGAGCGTGAACGCCGCCAGCAAGGTGACGCGCGTGCCGCAGGCCTCGACCAGCGAGCCGGCCGGAATCGAGATCAGCCCATAGGCCAGGAAGAAGGAGAAGGGCAAGAAACCCGCCATCCCCAGGCTCAGGTGGAAGTCGTGGATGATGATGGGCATCAGGGGCCCGATCAGGTTGGTCACGAAGGAGATGACGAACCAGACCAGCAGGATGTAGGCAATGATGAGACTGCGGTGCTTCATGCGATTTCACCCTCTTGCTGAATGGATTTGGCGACGCAGGCGGCCAGCTCGCCGGCCTGGATCTGGCGGCGGGGAAAGCGCACCAGGATGGCCGCGGCCGATTCACAGCCTGCGTCCATGGCCTGGCGCAGCGATGCGCCGCGCAGGCGCGCCAGCAGATAGCCGGCATTGAAGGAGTCGCCGGCGCCTATGGTGTCGAAGATCGTCGCCTGCTGGGCCGCGCTCTCCAAGCGAACGCCCTGCTGAATGCCGAGCGCGCCGCGCGGCCCCGCCTTCACCACCAGCGAGGCGCCCGGCGGCAGCAGGCCGGCGAGGCCTTGCATGGCGGCCTCCAGATCCGGCGTCTCGGTGATGCTGGTGGCTTCCAGTTCGTTGATCAACAAGTGGTCGCACCGGGCGATCCAGCCCTCGACTTCCAGGCGGGTCGCCGCATCCCATTGATGGCCGGGCCAGCCCGTGTCGAGCGCGATCTCGTAGCCGAGCGCCTTGATGCGCGCCAGCAGGGCCGGGTAGCGGGCGCGCAGCGAGGGCAGCAGGAACACGCCGGACAGCAGCACGATAGAGCCCGGAACGGATGCGGGAGGCAGGTGCTCGAGCACATGCGCGTACGACAGATGCTCCAGATGGCCCCGCGTGGTGAAGAAGGTGCGCTCGCCGCAGCTGTGCATGATGCCCACCGACACCGTGGTCTCGACCTCGCAAACCTGCAGCGCGGTGTGCAACCCGTGGAACTGTTCGCGCAGCCAGCGGCCGAAATCGTCGTTGCCGACGGCGGAGATCAGGCGGGCCTGGAGGCCCAGGTGGCGGATGGCCAGGGCGGCGTTGCCGGCCGATCCGCCGCCGCGCAGCTCGCTGCGATCCATCAGGGTCTCGGTGCCGATCTGGGGCCAGGCGGCAATCGGCCCCATGACCAGGTCGGCGCCGATGTCGCCAATGATGACAAGTTGAGGTTGCGGGCTGTCCATGGCACCCAATATAGGGCGCCACAAAGGCAGTGTCAATTAATAAATCTATTGGATGTAAATATCTACAAGCGGCCCACGCGACCCACTGGACGCTGGCCCATGATCTCCGCCACATTGGCGTCCGAACGGCGCTCCTGCTGCAGCACTTCCAGGCGCGGAGAGAGCATGTCGTAGAGCGGCAGCACCGCCGCGCCGAGAATGGAGCTGTCTTCCTGGCGTTCCGACAACAGGATGCGCTCCTCGGGCGCCGCCACGCCGCCGCGCACCGAGCGGTGCAGGGGCTGGGCCAGCTCGACCAAGCGCTGCGCCAGCGCCTTGGGCGCCGAGCCGCCGATCACGATGCTGCGCGGGTCCAGCATGTTCTCGATGATGCAGACGGCGTCCCGCAGCTTGTGCGCGGCCTGCCGCATCCAGGCCTGCAGGGCTGCATCGCCGTCGTCGGCCAGGCGGGCCTCCAGCTGGCCGCCCTGCACCTGGGCATCGTCCACGCCCAGCGCTTCGGCCAGGGAATGCAGGGACAGGTAGCGCTCCAGGCAGCCGGCATTGCCGCAGTAGCAGGGGGTTCCGCCGGGCACGATGGGAATGTGGCCGATCTCGGTCGCGTTGCCGTCGGCGCCGCGGTAGGCGGACCGGTTCACGACCAGCGCGCCGCCCAAGCCCATCCCCAGGTGCAGGTAGAAGAAGTTGTCGAGCGACTTGGCCACGCCGAACAGGGTCTCGCCCAGGGCGCCGGCCACGCTGTCGACGCTGTAGAACACCGGCAGCCGGGTCGCATCGCGCAGGTCGTCCAGCACGGACAGGTCGGTCCAGCCTTCCAGCGCGGTGGGGCCCACGAAACTGATGTCGGTGGCGATCAGGGGGCCCGGCAGCGCCACGCCGATGCCCCAGGTGCGCTCGGAAACGGGACGGCGGCTCATCAGGTCCTTGACCAGGCCCACCATCGCCGCCAGCACCTGGCGCCGGTCGCGCGTGTCGACGGCCACATCGTTCTTGCGCAGCACGTCGCCCACCAGATTGACCTGCGCCGCCGAGGCGCGCCCCGGCTCCAGGCTGATGCCGATCGAACAGCCGGCATTGGGATTGAGCTCGAACGCGATGGGCGGCTGGCCACGCGATTTGTCGGCCTTGAGGCGGCGCGACATGATCAGGCCGATGGCCTCCAGATCGTTGGTGATGTTGGCCACCGTCTGGGGACTCAGCGACACCAGGTCGACGATGTCCTTGCGCGACATCGAACCCTGGCGGCGGATCAAATCCAGCACGATGCGGCGGTTGTAGGGCGCGCTGGACTGTTGCGTCGTGCCGCGGTTCATTGTTCGCATGCTGCAGAGATCCTGTTCGGTGGCCCCATGAAAGCCTGAAGGCCGAATGACCCGTCCGCGGTGGCTGGACGAGCTCCATATAGGTCCGGAAATAATACCCGAGGTCTTCGGGTAAACCCAGGGCCTGGCTCGCTTTCGCAGCGCCTCAGTATTATTTCTAATCATTGTTTGTTTTTATTGACAAGGAGAGAGCTGCCTCGTATCGTCAAAGCTTCCGTTCACTGGGGCGCGAGCTGGCGTCTCGCCGCGCCACTTCAAGGTCCCATGCCCATGCCCACGCCCATGCATCAGCACTTCAAGACCCTGGGTCTTCTGGCCCTTGGCCTGCTCGCCATCCCCGCGGCCTGGTCGCAGACCATCACCGTCGACGCCGGCAAGGCCAGCAACTCGATACGTCCCACCCAGGCCCTGGGGGCGTCGGTCGACCGGCTGCCCTACGGCATCTCCGACCAGGTGCTGGCGCCCGAGACGGTCAAGCAGGTGCTGGCAGCCGGCTGGCAGGCCATGACCTACCGCCAGAACACCGAGCTGCACGTCGAGGCCTGGCACTGGAACCCCTCCGGCGCCTGGAGCGATCCGGCAGGACGCGGCTATTTCGTGGGTGCTGCCACGCCGGGCGCCGAACCGGTGCAGCACAGCTACGGCTACCCGCTGCCGCGCCGCGGCGTCACGCGCGACGACGGCACCGACCTGATCGGCTACTCGCGCTTGACCGACGGCGACCTGAACAGTTTTTGGAAGAGCAATCCCTACCTCAGCCAGCACTTCACCGGCGAGCCCGACGCCCTGCATCCCCAGTGGGTGGTGCTGGACCTGGCCAGCAAACAGCCGCTGACGGCCATCCGCATCGCCTGGGGCCAGCCCCACGCGACGCGCTACACCGTGCAGTACTGGACCGGCGATGACCCCATCCACAAGCCCACGCAGGGCAGCTGGCAGATGTTCCCGCTAGGCGATGTCGGCGCGGGCGCGGGCGGCACCGACACGCGCCGCCTCAGCCGCGAGCCGATCGCCGCGCAATGGGTGCGGGTGCTGATGAGCGAGTCGAGCAACCGCTGCGAAGCCAGCGCATCGCATGACGTGCGCGACTGCCTGGGCTACGCCATCCGCGAGATCTCGCTGGGCACGCTGCAGGAGAAGGACGGCCGGATCACGCAGTTCCACGACCTGGTGCGCCACACCCCGGACCAGGACCAGACCGCCACCTACTGCTCCTCGGTCGACCCCTGGCACGAGCCCTCCGACCTGGACGAGAAGGCCGGCGAGCAGGTGGGCTTCGACAAGTTCTTCCGCAGCGGCATCACGCGCGGGCTGCCGACGATGATCTCCATTGCCATGCTCTACAACACGCCGGAAGACGCCGTGAACGAGCTGCGCTTCCTGGAGGCGCGCGGCTACCCCATCTCCTATGTCGAGATGGGCGAGGAGGCCGACGGCCACTACACCCCGCCGGAAGATTACGCGGCGCTCTACCTCCAGTTCGCCAAGGCGCTGCACCAGTTCGACCCCCAGCTCAAGCTGGGCGGGCCGGTCTTCACCGGGCAGAACCAGGACATCGAGGTCTGGCCCGACGCCAGGGGCGATGCCTCCTGGACGCGCCGCTTCATCAACTACCTGCGCGAGCATGGGCGGCTGGACGAGCTGGCTTTCTTCTCCTTCGAGCATTACCCGGTCGATCCCGGCAAGCTGCTGTGGAGCCACCTCTATGACGAGCCGCAGTGGGTCGGCCACATCCTGCAGGTCTGGCGCGACGACGGCGTGCCTGCGAACGTGCCGCTGTTCATCACCGAGTCCAACCTGTCCTCGCAGATGTCCGAGGCCTACATGGACATCTGGAGCGGGCTGTGGCTGGCCGACTATGCGGGCGCGTTCCTGAGCGCCGGCGGCGACGCGCTGTACTTCTTCCACGCCCTGCCCGAGGCCATGACGCGCGGCGCCCACAATTCCATGGGCACCTTCAACTTCTTCTCGGCGGACGCCAACAACCGCATCCAGCAGCCGCTGGCGCAGTTCTTCGCCAGCCAGCTGGTCAACCTGGAATGGATGCAGCCCGGCGACGGCCTGCACCGCATCTACACCGCCACGTCAGACATCCAGGACGAGGCCGGCCACCAGCTCGTGAGCGCCTACCCGGCATTCCGCCCAGACGGCAGCTGGTCGCTGCTGATCGTCAACAAGGACCAGGAAAACGCGCAATCCGTGCGCATTGACTTTCAGGCAGCGGCCGCGAACCAGCATTTCTCGGGCAAGGTCTCGGTCTCGACCTTCGGCCGGGCCCAGTACCAGTGGCACCCCACGGCCGACGGCGGACACGCCGATCCCGACGGCCCCATCGTGCACAGCACCGTCAATGCCAGGTCCGACACCCAGTTCGTGCTGCCGGCCGCGTCGATCACCGTGCTGCGCGGCCAGCTGCAATGACCAAAGCTGCTGCAGCCAACTCTGTGCCGGGCCCCGCGACGCCTGGCTTGGCCCGACAAGGCTCAGGCATCCAGAAGTCCAGGGCAACAAGACCGCACTGAACTTTCAGCACATCCGGCGTTTGCGCACGGCGTGTCTAATGGGGGCCTCGCTCAAAGAAATCCACGACCTATGCGCTCCGATCTGCTTTCACGTTCCCTTCGCCTGCTGCCCGTGGCCGCAGCCCTGTCCTGCGTCTTCACCTTGGCCCATGCGGCGGCGGCACTCACGCCCGAGGCGGCCAGCCTGCACGGCAATCCGTTCGCGGCGCCCAGCACCTTGCCCTTTCAGCTGCCGCCGTTCCAGCGCATCCACGACGCCGACTACGCGCCCGCATTCAATGCCGGCATGGCCGAACAGCTGCGCGAGGTCAACGCGATCGCCAACAACCCGCAACCGGCCACCTTTGACAACACCATCGTGGCGCTGGAGCGCAGCGGCGCGCTGCTGAACCGCGTCAACAAGGTGTTCTTCAACCTGACGGTGTCCAACACCGACGCCCGCATGAGCGAGCTGGAGGAAGAGTACGCGCCCAAGCTGGCCGCCCACAGCGATGCCATCCAGCTCAACGCCAAGCTGTTCGCCCGCGTCGACGCGCTCTACCAGCGTCGCGACACGCTGCACCTGGACCCCGAGTCGCTGCAACTGCTCAAGCGCACCCACATCGGCTTCGTGCGTGCAGGCGCACGGCTGAGCGCCACGGAACAGGCTCGCCTGCGCGAGATCAACGCCAAGCTGGCCTCGGCCACGACGCGCTTCCGCCTGAACGTGCTCAAGTCGACCGAAGAGCACGCCGTGGTGGTCGACAACGCCGCTGAACTTGACGGCATGACGCCGGCAAGCATCCAGGCCGCCGCCGCCGCAGCGCAGGCGCGCGGCCTGCAGGGCAAATACCTGATTCCGCTGCAGAACACCACCGTGCAGCCGGTGCTGGGCGTCCTGACGAACCGCGCCCTGCGCGAGCGCATCTACAAAGCCTCGGTGAGCCGCGCGACATCGGGCGCCACCGACAACCAGCCGGTCATCGCCGAGATCATCCAGTTGCGCACCGAGCGCGCCCGCCTGCTGGGCTACGCCACGCCGGCGAACTATGTGATCGAGGACTACGCCGCAGCCACGCCAGAGGCCGTCAACCGCATCCTGAGCGGCGTGGTACCGGTCGCGGTCGCGGCCGCCCAGCATGAAGCCGCCGACATCCAGCAGGCCATCGACGCCGAGGCTGCCGCCAAGCACACGGAATCCTTCAAGCTCAAGCCCTGGGACTGGGATCTGTACGCCGAGCAGGTGCGCAAGGCCCGCTACAGCTTTGACGAAGCCGCCGTCAAACCGTATTTCGAACTCAACCGCGTGCTGGTGGACGGCGCCTTTTTCACCGCCCACCAGCTGTTCGGCCTGAGCTTCAAAGAGCGCCACGACCTGCACGCCTATCGCGACGACGTGCGCATCTTCGAAGTGCGCGATGCCGACGGCTCGGTGCTGGGCCTGTTCCTGGCCGATTTCTTCGCTCGCGACAACAAGCAGGGCGGCGCCTGGATGAACACCTACGTCGACCAGTCCGAGCTGCTGGGCAGCAAACCGGTGGTGGTGAACAACCTGAACCTGGTCAAGCCCGCCAACGCCAGCGATCCGGTGCTGTTGAGCTTCGACGAAGTCACGACGCTGTTCCACGAATTCGGCCACGGCCTGCACGGCCTGCTGTCGAAGACGAAATACGCCTCGCTGTCAGGCACCGGCGTGCCACCCGACTTTGCCGAGTACCCCTCGCAATACAACGAGATGTGGGCGCGCGAGCCCGCCGTGCTGGCGCACTTCGCGCGCCACTACCAGACCGGCGAAGCGTTGCCCGAGGCCCTGTTCAAGAAGGTGCTGGAAGCCCAGAAGTTCAACCGCGGCTTCGAGACCACGTCCTACCTGGCTTCTGCGCTGCTCGACCAGTCCTGGCACCAGATCGGGCCCGACCAGGCGCCCAAGGCCGACCAGGTCGAGGCCTTCGAGACGGCCGCGCTGGCGCACGCCGGCATGGACCAGAACCTGGTGCCCTCGCGCTACTACTCGCCGTATTTCCTGCACGCCTTCAGCGGCGGCTACGATTCCGGCTACTACGCCTACTTCTGGAGCGAGGTGCTGGCGCGCGACACCGGCAAGTGGTTCCACACCCACGGCGGCCTGTCGCGCGCCAACGGCGACTACCTGCGCGCCAAGATCCTCTCGCGCGGCCGCACCATGGAGCCCCAGCAATTGTTCGAGGAGTTCTACGGCGCCCAGCCCGACATCGAGCCGCTGCTGGAGTACCGTGGCTTGAAATAAGGCCTCGGCCGGCCCGGCAGCTCACAAAGCTTTACACGCCGTCGTCCCAGCCGGCTATGCCTGGATGCCCGGCGGCTGGGTGGTGATCGGAGGCCGTTCGTACTGGCACGGCGGCCATTGGGCCGGACACGGCTGGCCCGTTGCTTGAAGCTTACTTGACTTCCGTCACGAACCGTTCGACAGGGCGGCGCACCTTCTTCAGGCTGACCAGCCAGTCGCCGCTTTCCTCGCGGTAGCCCAGCGGCAGGATCACGACGCTGCGCAGGCCGCGAGCCTTCAGGCCCAGAATCTCGTCCAGGGCTGCGGGGTCGAAGCCTTCCATGGGCGTGGCATCGACCTGCTCTTCGGCGGCGGCGATCAGCGCGGTGCCGAGGCCGATATAGGCCTGGCGGGCCGCATGCTGGAAGTTCACCTCGGGCGTACGCGCCGGGTAGTTGTTCAACAGCATCTGGCGGTAGTTTTCCCAGCCTTCGTTCTTGAAGCCGCGCTCGTCATTGGTCAGGTCGAACATGGTGTTGATGCGCTCGGCCGTGTAGTTATCCCAGGCCGCGAACACCAGCAGGTGCGAGCCTTCGGTCACCTGGGCCTGGTTCCAGGCAATGGCCTTGATCTTCTCGCGCACTTCCGGGTTGGTCACCACGAACAATTCATACGGCTGCAGGCCGCTGGAGCTGGCCGACAGGCGGATGGCCTCGAGGATACGGTCGAGCTTTTCTTGGGGAACCGCCTTCTCGGGGTTCATCTTCTTGGTGGCGTAGCGCCATTTGAGTTTTTGCAGCAGGGTCATGAGAGTGCGAGCGAGGTTAATTGAAAGCCGGCGGATTCTGCCACCCGCGCCCGAAACGCGCTGGGCGTCACATCAATGTCACTTCAAACTCACTTCACCCGTTGCTTTTCGAGCTTGCGCGCCAAGGTGCGCCTGTGCATGCCCAGGCGCCGCGCGGTCTCGGAGATGTTGAAGCCGGTCTCGGCCAGGGTCTCGTGGATGCGCTCCCATTCCAGCGTCTTGATGGACGTAGGACGGCTGCTGAGCTCGGGCTCTTCCAGGCCCGCCACATGCTCGAACGCCGCCTCGATGTCGTCGGTGTTGGAGGGCTTGGCCAGGTAGTGGCAGGCCCCCAGCTTGATGGCTTCGACGGCGGTGGCGATGCTGGCAAAGCCGGTCAGCACGACGATCAGCATCGCCGCATGGTGCTGGTGCAGCAGCTGCACGCAGGCCAGGCCGCTGGCATCGCCCTGCAGCTTGAGGTCCACGACCGCATAGCCGGGCAGGTGCCCGGGCAGCAGCGCCTGCACCTCCACCAGGCTGGCAGCATGCAGGACGCGGTAGCCGCGCCGCTCGAACGACCGGGTCAGCGTGCGGGCAAAGGCGGCGTCGTCCTCGACGATCAGCAGCAGTTTTTCGGTGGCGGGATCAGTGGACATGACCGGACTCTTGGGGCTGCAAATCAAAACGGATGACGGCCAGGGGCAACCGGATGCGCACCTGCGCGCCGCCTTCGGGCAGGTTGCGCGCCTGCACCGTCCCGCCCAGCGTGCGCGCCACATTGACCACCAGGAACAGGCCCAGCCCGCCGCCTGCGCGCCCCTTGGTGGACAGGTAGGGCTTGCCCACCTGGCCGAGTATGTCCGGCGCAAAACCCGGCCCCTCGTCGCTGACGGTCAGCAGCAGCAGCTCGCCGGCCGGCCCGGCTTCGCGCTCGACTTCCAGGCACAGGGCCTGCGGCGAGGCCTCCAGCGCGTTGTCCAGCACATTGCAGATCATCTGCTGGATGGTGGAGTCGGACACCATGGGCAGGTCCTCGCCAAAGCGGTTCTCGTAGACCAGCGACTGCACGGCGCGCGTCTCGCGCCATTTCTGCACCAGGCCGTCGAGGAACTCGCGCACCGTGGTGGCTTCGGACGACTCGCCGCGCGCTTCCCCCGCCGACAGCAGGATGCCGCTGACGATGCGCTTGCAGCGCTGCACCTGCGCCTGCATCTCGGCCAGCTCCTGGCCCAGGTCCGGATCGGCCTTGAAAGGCGCCATGTGCTGCCAGTCGCCGAGGATGACGGCCAGCGTGGACAGCGGCGTGCCCAGCTCGTGCGCCGCCCCCGAGGCCAGCAAGCCCATGCGCACGATGTGCTCGGCCTCGTTCGCATGCTGGCGCAGGTCCGCCAGCTTGGCATCGCGCTCGCGCAGATTCTTGTGGATGCGGGTCACGAACACCACCAGCAAGGTCGCGTTGAGCGCAAAACAGATCAGCAGGCCCTGGATGTAGAGCGAGGCCAGGCCCTGTTCGTGGTCCGGCGGCAAGTCCATGGGCCGCGAGAACAGGTCCAGGCCGGCCACGCAGGCGCTGGTGAGGGCCACGATGGTCCAGGTCGACCAGGGCTTGAGCAGCACGGCGCCCAGGATGACCTGCAGCAGGTAGAGGAACAAGAAGGGATTGGTCACCCCGCCGCTCAGGTAGAGCTGCGCCGTGAGCGTGGCCACGTCCACCAGCAGGGCGACGAAGATCTCGTTGTTGCTGACGCTGGGCCGCTCGTGCCAGCGCAGCTGGCTGGCGATGTTGAAGGCGGTCAGGCAGGCCAGCACCTCCAGCATCTCGGGCAGGGGCAGACGCACGCCCAGCCCCAGGCTGACGACGACGATGGTGAAGATCTGTCCCGCCACGGCAAACCAGCGCAGCTGGATCAGCTGCAGCATGTTCTGGTGGCCGTAACGCGATTCGAAATTGGCCGGCGTGGCCGGCCAGGCCTGTGGGGATGGAGCGCTCATGCGAGCCTGGTGCGTCACTGACTTCAAAAGAGTGCGCTAGCTTAGCGCCCTTCGTCGGTTTCCTGCACATCGCGTGCCAGGCCTGCCCTGCCCATCTCGCGCCACACCAGCCTGGCGCCCCACAACGTCATCAAGGCCAGGCCGTACCAGGTCAGCGCATAGACCAGGTGGCTGTTGTGGAAGCTGACGACGGTGAGTCCGCCAATGGGCTGGTCCGGCGTCTGGACGGCGGACGCGTCGGCATCGACGAAGTACGGCGCCAGCTGGGTCAGCGGCAGGCCACGCGCGGCGCCTATGGCCGGCACGTCGCGGGAATACCAGCGGTCCGCCGACGCGTCGTTGCGACGCAGGAATCCGCCGCCGGGTTCACTCAGGCGCAGCAAGCCGGTCACGACCGCAGGCGCGCTGCCAGTGTCGGGCTCCGCCGCAGGTTCAGCGGCACGTTCGGCGGCCACAAAGCCGCGATTGACCAGCACCAGGCTGCCGTCCGCGCGACGCAGCGGCGTCAGCACCCAGAAGCCGCTGCCCAGCTCGGTGACGGCCATGACGCGGGTGCTTTGGCCCGTCAGGTATTGGCCCTGGAGACGCACGTGGCGGTATTCGTCGCTGGCGGCGCTCAGCTGCGGCCAGCGCGAGCGGGAAGGGGGCTCGACAGGCGGCGCATGGACGCGCTCGCTCACGCGCTCGATCAGGTCCAGCTTCCATTGCCGGCGCGCCAGCTGCCAGCTGCCCAGCGAGACAAAGCCTGCAAACAACAAAAAGGCACCCAGCAACACCAGCAGTCGGACTGCCAGGCCTTGCTTGGGCGCCGTGGATGCGGACATGGCCGTCAGGACATTCAGGGCATGTCGCGCATCTGCTGCACCGGGGTCGGCATCATGTTGTGGTTGAGGTGGTACATCACCCACATCGAGCCGCTCAAGGTGATCACCACCAGCACCAGCGTGAAGATCATCGCCAGCATGGACCAGCCGCCCTCGACCTTGGCGTTCATGTGCAGGAAGTACACCATGTGCACCACCATCTGCACGGCGGCGAAGGCCAGGATGACCAGGGCCGTCTGCTGCGGGTTGGCAAAGACCTTGCCCATCACCAGCCAGAACGGGATGGCGGTCAAGACGACCGACAGCAGGAAGCCGGTGGCATAGCCCTTGAGCGTGCTGTGGCTGCCTTCGTCGGCGTGGCCATGTGCGTGGTCATGATCGTGATGATGGTCCGTCATGGCAGGACTCCCATGAGATAAACGAAGGTGAAGACGCCGATCCAGACCACGTCCAGGAAGTGCCAGAACATCGACAGGCACATCAGGCGGCGGCGGTTGGCGGCGCTCAGGCCGTGCTTGCCCAGCTGGAACATCAGCGTGACCAGCCAGACGATGCCGAAGGTGACGTGCAGGCCGTGCGTGCCGACCAGCGTGAAGAACGACGACAGGAAGGCGCTGCGCTGCGGGCCCGCGCCCTCGTGGATCAGGTGCGCGAACTCGGTCAGCTCCAGCGTGAGGAAGCCTGCGCCGAACAGGCCGGTGATGGCCAGCCAGACCAGCACCGCGCGCAGCTTCTTGCGCTGCATCTCCAGCATCGCGAAACCGTAGGTGATGGACGAGAGCAGCAGCAGCGCGGTGTTGACCGCCACCACGGGCAGGTCGAACAGGTCGGCGCCCGAGGGGCCGGCCGCGTAGCTGCGGCCCAGCACGGCATAGGCGGCGAACAGGCAGGCGAAGATGAGGCAGTCGCTCATCAGGTAGAGCCAGAAGCCGAGCAGGGTGCCGTTCTCGGGATGGTGCTCGCGCACGAAGTAGCTCGGGCCGGCGGCGGCCAGGGTGGAAGCGTGTGAGTTAGACATGGGCGGCCAGCAGCTGGGTACGTTGGTCTTCCACGCGCACCACCGTTGATGCGGGGATGTAGAAGTCGCGGTTGTAGTTGAAGGTGTGGGTGATCACGGCGACCAGGCAGGCGACGAAGGCGACGCCGGCGACCAACCACATGTGCCAGATCAGGGCGAAGCCGACCAGGGCGCTGAGCGCGGCGATCACGAAGCCGGCGGCCGTGTTCTTGGGCATGTGGATGTCCACGAAGCCCTGCAGCGGACGCTGGTAGCCGTTCTGCTTCATGTCGGCCCAGGCGTCGTTGTCAAACACCACGGGCGTGAAGGCGAAGTTGTAGTCGGGCGGCGGCGAGGCCGTCGACCATTCCAGCGTGCGACCGCCCCAGGGGTCGCCGCTGACATCGCGCAACTGCTCGCGCTTCATGAAGCTGACCAGCAGCTGGATGATGAAACTGGCGATGCCCAGCGCGATCAGCACGGCGCCGAAGGCGGCGATCTGGAACCAGATCTGCAGCGAGGGGTCCTCGAAGTGGCTGAGGCGGCGCGTCACGCCCATCAGGCCCAGCACGTACAGGGGCATGAAAGCGAAGTAGAAGCCGATGAACCAGAACCAGAACGAGCACTTGCCCCAGAACGCGTCGAGCTTGTAGCCGAAGGCCTTGGGGAACCAGAAGTTGATCGCGGCCATCACGGCAAACACCACGCCGCCGATGATGACGTTGTGGAAGTGGGCGATCAGGAACAGGCTGTTGTGCAGCACAAAGTCAGCCGGGGGCACGGCCAGCAGCACGCCGGTCATGCCGCCGATCACGAAGGTGACCATGAAGCCGATGGTCCACAGCATCGGCACTTCGAAGCGGATGCGGCCGCGGTACATGGTGAACAGCCAGTTGAAGATCTTCGCGCCGGTGGGGATCGAGATGATCATCGTCGTGATGCCGAAGAACGAGTTCACGCTGGCGCCCGAGCCCATGGTGAAGAAGTGGTGCAGCCACACCAGGTACGACAGGATGGTGATCACGACGGTCGCGTAGACCATGGACGTATAGCCGAACAGGCGCTTGCCGCAGAAGGTCGAGACGATTTCCGAATAGACGCCGAAGCAGGGCAGCACCAGGATGTAGACCTCGGGGTGGCCCCAGATCCAGATCAGGTTCACGTACATCATGGCGTTGCCGCCCATGTCGTTCGAGAAGAAGTTGGTGCCCAGGTAGCGGTCCATCGACAGCAGCGCCAGCACGGCGGTCAGCACCGGGAAGGCGGCGACGATCAGCACGTTGGTGCACAGCGCGGTCCAGGTGAACACCGGCATCTTCATCATGGTCATGCCGGGCGCGCGCATCTTGATGATGGTGGCGATCAGGTTCACGCCCGACAAGAGCGTGCCCACGCCGGCGATCTGCAGCGACCAGATGTAGTAGTCCACGCCCACGTCGGGGCTGGACAAGATGCCCGAGAGCGGCGGATAGGCCAGCCAGCCGGTGCGCGCGAACTCGCCGACGAACAGCGAAGCCATCACCAGCACCGCGCCGAAGGTGGTCATCCAGAAGCTGAAGTTGTTCAGGAAGGGGAAGGACACGTCGCGCGCGCCGATCTGCAGCGGCACGATGTAGTTCATCAGGCCGGTGACGAAGGGCATGGCCACGAAGAAGATCATGATCACGCCGTGGGCGGTGAAGATCTGGTCGTAGTGGTGCGGCGGCAGGAAGCCGGCGGCGTCGCCGAACGAGACGGCCTGCTGCGCGCGCATCATCAGCGCGTCGGCGAAGCCGCGCAGCAGCATCACGATGCCCAGCACCATGTACATGATGCCGATGCGCTTGTGGTCGATGCTGGTGACCCAGTTGCGCCAGAACGGGCCCCACAGGCGGAAGTAGCTCATGGCGCTCACCACCGCCGCGCCGCCCAGCACCACCATGGCGAAGGTGGCCAGCAGGATAGGCTCGTGAAACGGTATGGCGTCCCAGGTCAGGCGCCCGAAGATGAGATGGGTCAGATCAGGAGAGGCTAGCATGGTGCGTGAGGGTCAGAGTTGGGCAGCGGTGCCGGACTTGCCGGCATTGGCGGCTTTGGCAGCCTGGGCCGCGAGTTCCTCGGGGGTGCAGTTCTGCGCGTCGACGATGCGGCGCTTGGCCAGCGCGCCCGGCTGCTCGCGCTCGCTGACGGTGCTGCTGCGGCCCATGCCGCCCTGGGCGTCGATGGCCATCATGTCGCTCATGCACATCTTGGACGCGTCGACGCAGCGGTTCACCACCGCGTTGAACAGGCCCGGTGCGACCGCGGCATAGCGATGCACGGGTTCGCGCGAGCTCGGGTGCTCGAGCTGCAGGTAGGCCGCACGGTCCAGCGTGTCGCCTGCGGCCTTGGCGCTTTGCACCCAGCGCTCGAAATCGGCATCGTTCATGCCGTGGAACTTGAAATGCATGCCGGAGAAGCCCGCGCCGCTGTAGTTGGCCGACATGCCGTCGTACTCGCCGGCCTGGTTGATGACCGCGTGCAATTGCGTCTGCATGCCCGGCATGGCATAAATCTGGCCGGCCAGCGCCGGCACGAAGAAGGAGTTCATCACCGTGCTGGCGGTGATCTTGAATTCGATCGGACGATCCACCGGCGCCACCAGCTCGTTGACCACGGCGATGCCCTGCTCGGGGTAGATGAACAGCCACTTCCAGTCCAGTGCGACGACCTGCACCTCCAGCGGCTTGACGCCGGCGGGAATGGCGCGCTTGTCGTCCAGGCGCTGCAGCGGGCGGAAGGGGTCCAGCGTGTGGGTGCTGATCCAGGTCAGCAGGCCCAGGGCGATGATGATCAGCAGCGGCGCGCCCCAGATCACGACTTCCAGGCGCGTCGAATGGTCCCAATCCGGCGCATAGGTGGCCGACTTGTTCGACTGGCGATACCGCCATGCGAACAGCAGGGTCAATGCAATCACGGGCACGATGATGAGCAGCATCAGCAGCGTCGAGACCACGATGAGGTGGCCCTGCTGCTGGGCGATGTCACCCGCCGGGTGCATGACGACCGTGTTGCACCCCGTTAACAGGATGGCAGGGAAAAGGAGCAGTCCGCGGAGAGGCTTGAGTGAGATCATTCCAGTGAAGAGCCGTGTGTGCTAACGACCGAGAAAGAGGCCGCTAGGGAATCTACTAGGTGTGGAAAGTACTGACGATTGGACGTTTTGTCCTATGTCAAAACTACGCCACGCCGTCCGCTCATGGCGGGCGGCGCGACAAAACAGATACGAGAGGCAAAACCATGAGCAGCTTCACCCCTTCCGTCGCCGGCCATTCCAGTTCGCTGTCCCAGGGCACGCCCCCGTCTCCCGGCAGGCAGACCCAGGGCACGGGCCACGGCCCCGAGCGCATCGCACCAGGAGAAATCGCGGTCGGCGTGGTCATCGGCCGGGCGTCCGAGTATTTCGACTTCTTCGTCTACGGCATCGCCTCGGTGCTGGTGTTCCCCTCGGTGTTCTTTCCGATGGCGGCCAAGCTGGACGGCACCCTGCTGGCTTTCGTGGTGTTCTCGTTCGCCTTCATCGCGCGCCCCATAGGCTCGGCGGCCTTCATGCACATCCAGCGGCGCTTTGGCCGCGAGACCAAGCTCACGGCAGCCCTGTTCCTGCTGGGCATCTCGACCGCCGGCATCGCCTTCCTGCCCACCTACGCCAGCCTCGGCATGGTGTCGGTGGTGCTGCTGTCGCTGCTGCGCGTCGGCCAGGGCCTGGCGCTGGGCGGCGCCTGGGACGGCTTGCCCTCGCTGCTGGCGCTGAATGCGCCCCCCAACAAGCGCGGCTGGTACGCGATGATGGGCCAGCTCGGCGCCCCGATCGGCTTTGCGCTGGCCGCCGGGCTGTTCTCGTACCTGCTGGCCAATGTGTCGGAAGAGGATTTCCTGGTCTGGGGCTGGCGCTATCCGTTCTACGTGGCGTTTGCGATCAATGTCGTGGCCTTGTTCGCGCGGCTGCGCCTGGTGACCACCGATGAGTACGCCCACCTGCTCGACGAGCGCGAGCTGGAACCCGTCAGCGTCGGCGAGCTGGTGAGCACGCAAGGCCGCAACCTGATCATCGGCGCCCTGGCGGCGCTGGCCAGCTATGCGCTGTTCCATCTGGTGACGGTGTTCCCCTTGTCCTGGATCAGCCTGTACTCGCAGCGCTCGATCAGCGAATTCCTGCATGTGCAGATCGCAGGCGCGGCGCTGGCGACTGTCGGTATCGTGCTGTCCGGGCTGATCGCCGACCGCTTCGGCCGCCGCAACACCCTGGGCGCGCTGGCCGCGCTGATCGCCGTGTTCAGCGCCTTCGCACCGCATCTGCTCGACGGCGGCGATTGGGGCCAGAACATCTTCATCCTGCTCGGCTTTGCGCTGCTGGGCCTGTCCTACGGCCAGGCCGCGGGTGCGGTGACGGCCAATTTCTCGGCCCGGTACCGCTACTCGGGCGCGGCGCTGACCTCCGACCTGGCCTGGCTGGTCGGCGCCGGCTTTGCGCCGCTGGTGGCCCTAGGCCTGTCGGCCCACTTCGGCCTGGCCTATGTGAGCGTGTACCTGTTGTCGGGCGCCGCAGGTACGCTGGCGGCGCTGAGCGTCAACCGTGCGCTGGAGATTCGCGACTGAGACCGGCCGCCCCGGGCCGGCACTGGCCCGCGGGGATGCCTTTCTTCAGCCGGGCTCGACGGCCGCGGCAAAGCTGCGGTCCAACCATTGATAGGACGGCATGAGGCGCAGGTCCTGCAGGAGCGCCTCGGGTTCGGCCTGGCCCCCCGGCAGGAGCTGCAGCTTGCTGACCTGATCGGCTTCGCGCAATGCGGCGCCCAGCGTGCTGTCGGTGGCCGGCGAGGCCGGCATCGACAGGCTCGCGATCGCCTGCGCGACCTCGGCGGGAAACTCCCAGTCGCGCGCCAGCTGCGCGGCAATCTTCAGGCCGACCTCGGACAGGCCGTCGTGAAAGGCCTGCGATTGCGGTGCCGGGCCGGTGGCAAAACTCTGATCGAGAATCCTCAGCGTCGGCAGCAGGCCGCAGCCCAGCAGGGTGCCGGCCAGGTAGGCGTTGAACTCCTGGCCCTGGCCCTTCATCAGGAAGCTGCAGGCCGCCGCGCAGCGCGCCGACAGGTCCCAGAGCAGCGCCGTCGCCGTACGGCTGAAGCGGCCCTGCTGCGCATTGAAGACCGGCCGCATCGCCGCCTGCACGATCACTTTTTCCAGGCCCATCTGGCCCAGCGTCATCACGGCGTCCTGCAGGTCGGCAATCTCCTTGCCGCGCCGGTAGTAGGAGGAGTTGGCCAGGCGGATCACTTCACCCATCAGCGCCGGGTCGCGCGCCACCTGCTCGGTGATCTCGCGGGCCGACACGTTGTCGCGCCGCACCAGGCCCATCAGGCGCGGCAGCACGGCCGGCATGCGCGGCAGGAAGTCCTGGCTCTTGCGCTGCACCAGCGCCTCGCCCAGCCGGCGCAGGACTTGCTGCTCGGCCTCGGTCATCTCCAGCGTCGCCAGCACCGGCACGCCCAGCATGAGGGCGCTGAAACGCCGGTTCAGCACGGGCGCCAGATCGACGGCAGGCAGCACCGGCTCCGCCACGACATCCATGGTGATCTGCTCAGTAGCAGGCCATTCCGTGAGCGCGACCGCAGGAGCCGCGGCCTGATGCTCGACTTTTGCTTCCGACTTGACGCCGGTGCGCGCTTTCAGCCATTTCCACATGAGAAAGAACCACCGATTGCAAAGCGTCGGAGGTTAGCAGAGCCGGGCAGCACTGCATGGCAAGAATCGCCCTGATCAAAGAAGCCCGAAAAAAAAAGCCCGCATCAGCGGGCTTCGGTGGCGGGCCGGGTCGGCGGCTCAATGCGCGCTGATCTTGACCGTGTAGGTGCCCTGGCCGGTGGCGCCGGTGACCGTGTCCTTGGCGTTGATCACCACCGCATAGCTGCCGGCGACGGCCTTGGACCACACCACATTGCTGCCGGACAGGCTCATGCCCGAGGGCGCGCCGCTCAAGCTCAGGCTGACGGCATTGCCGGCGGCGTTGCTGACCATGACCGGCACCGAAATCGCCATGCCGGCGGTCGCCGTCACTGTGCCGGTAGCGACCACGGGATTGGCGACCGCAACGGTCAGAACATAGACGCCCTTGGCACTGACGCCCGCGCTGTTGGTGGCTGTCACGGTGATGCTGTAGCTGCCCTTGACCGGCGCCGCCCAGTTCAGCACGCCGCCGCTGCTGACGCTCATGCCTGAGGGTGCGCCCGACAGGGTGTAGTTCAAGGTCGACGAGACGCCCGTCGCCGCCGGCTGCGTGACGCCCAGCGACACGGACAGGCTCTTGCCGGCGTAGACCGTGAGGCTGCCTCCGGGCACGACGGGCGCAGGCACCACCGCAGCGGCGGCCTTGCTGCCCGCGAGCGCGGACAACAAGGTTCCGGCGTTCGGCGTGCCCAGGCCGGTCGGCGCGTCGTAGCCCGCCTTGGCGGCGCACCAGGCGCAGGCGCCGTCGTTGCCGCTGACGATGTCATCGAAGGCGCTGGCATACAGCGAGGCATTGGCCGCCACCGTTTGATAGAGCGCGGTCTGCGGCGTCACCAGCGTCGATTGGCTGGCGGCCACACGCATGGCATTGGCCACGGCGGTGAGCGCCGCCCATTGCGGCGTGGCCAAGCTGGTGCCGCCGCATGCATACCAGGTGGTGCTGCCGCCAGGCGCGGTCACTGCCACGTACTGGCCGGTGTTGGGGTCGGCGTTGAAGGCCACGTCGGCCGCCACGCGCATCAGCGGCGTGGTCTGTCCGCTCACGGACACACCGCCCTGGTAGCTCGGACGCGCCTCGAAGGCGCTGATGCCGCCGCCCGTCTTGGACCACGTCACTTCCGAGCGCGTGCCGCTGCCGCTGTAGCTCAGGGAGGTGCCGCCCACGGCCACCACGTTGGGCGAGGACGAAGGCCAGCCGACACCGCTGCCGCTGTCGCCGGTGGCGGCGAAATAGCTCATGCCGTTGCCGGTGAAAAGGCTGTCATAGCTGGTTTCCCAGGACCCCTCGGGCGAGGCGAAACTCATCGACACCACGCCAGGGCCCATGGCATTGATCAGCTTCAGCGCGCCGCCGATGGCGACATTGGAAGGCGTCGCCACCTCGACGAGCACGATGCGAGCCAGGGGCGCGATGGCATGGCTCCATTGCACGTCCAGCGCGATTTCCGTCGCCCAGCCCGAATCGTAGGCCGGTGCGCTGCTCGCGGCCGCGCCGCTGCTGCTGACATAGACCAGCGAAAACGTGCAGCCCGACTTGGATGCCGGCGCGCTCGCCGCTTGCAACGTGCAGGCGGGCAGGCCGAAGCGGCTGCTGAAGGTGTTCAGGTCCGCCAGCGCATTGGGGTTGTCGTTCGAATCGAGGATGTAGATGGTTTGTCCGGCACCCAGCGCCGCCGCCGCGGAGGCCGACAAACCGCTGTAGCTGGTCGGCAGCGTCGAGAATCCGTAGGCCGCGCGAATCTGCGCCGGCGTATAGACCGTGGCGGCCGTGCCGCTGCTGCCCTGCGCCGACACGCCTTGCGTGGGGCGGCGGGACAGGAAGGACTGCACCTTGTCCTCGGTCAGTCGGGCGGTATCGATGCCCTCGAATTGGGCCGGCACGATTTCGGCGTGCGGCGGCTGCGCGGCCGAGCTGCTGCTGCCGTCGGCATCCAGAGCGCCCGGTTCGGCCAAGGCCATGGGCAGACGGTGGAAGGTCGGCTGCACCGCCACCACGGGCACCGACTCGACCTGGGCGCCGGCAGTCGGCGCGGCCGTGGAAGCGGTGGCCGTGGCAGACGACGCAGCCGGCGCGTCACCCCCGCCGCATCCGCTCAACAGCGCGGCCGCAGCCACGCCAAGCGCCAGAACCTCAAGACTTGCGGGGTACTTCAAAAAACTCTCCCTGTACGACCACGGCGCCGGCAAGCTCGGGGCGGCTGCATGCCGCCTGCCATGCGCCCCGTGCGAACCCGCTGGTTCGCGACTTCAAAGGCGCGGCAATCCCGATACCCTGCAGTACCGCGACTGGCACGCCATCACGCCGGCCAAGCCGGGTGTGGACAGGCTCGACCCGTGCCCATGCAGGCATCCGGCTCCGCCAGGCGCTGTTGCCACGGCTGGCCTGCAGGCACAAGGCCTGAGTGGCGAGCAGCAGCAGAGCAGCGAGTGCAGTCAAGTCAGACATGGAGAAACTCCAGACCCATCCGTCGAACAGCGGGAAAAAACGCCCGCTTCTTTTCGACAGCGCCAGTGTGCAGGCAAACCGGGCGCTCCACACAAACCCGGCTGACGGGCGGCGTGCCGTAAATCACGTCATCCGCCACTCCAAACCGACACAGTCGTAACAAGCTGCAAGCCAGCCCCATGCAAACACGAAGACTGCCCGCTGGCCGCGTCAAGTATTCTGCGAGCCCACGCCCCTACACTCTCGATACCGAGCGCCAAGCCCATGAGTCCAGATCCGTCCCTGTCAGCCCCGGCCAACTCCACGCGGCGCGTGCTGTTTGCCAGCCTGATTGGCACCACCATCGAGTTCTTCGATTTCTACATCTACGCCACGGCTGCCGTGCTGGTGTTTCCCAAGCTGTTCTTCCCGGCCAGCGACCCCACCTCGGCCACCTTGCAATCGCTGGCGACCTTCGCGCTGGCCTTCTTTGCCCGGCCGGTGGGTTCGGCCCTGTTCGGCCATTTCGGCGATCGCGTCGGCCGCAAGGCCACGCTGGTGGCGGCCTTGCTGACCATGGGGCTGTCGACGGTGGTCATCGGCCTGCTGCCGGTCTATGCCTCCATCGGCGTGACGGCGCCCCTGCTGCTGGCGCTGTGCCGCTTCGGGCAGGGGCTGGGGCTGGGCGGCGAGTGGGGCGGCGCCGTGCTGTTGGCGACCGAAAATGCCCCGGCGCACCGGCGTGCCTGGTACGGCATGTTTCCGCAGCTGGGCGCCCCCATCGGCTTCCTGCTCAGCAGCGGCATCTTCCTGCTGCTGAGCAACATCCTCAGCGACGCGCAATTCTTTGCCTACGGCTGGCGCATTCCCTTTCTGGCCAGCGCCCTGCTGGTCTGGGTCGGCCTGTACGTGCGGCTGCGACTGCAGGAAACACCGGCATTCCTGAAGGCCATTGAGGGCAAGCAGCGCGTCAAGCTGCCCATCCTCAGCGTCGTGACGCGGCACCCCTTGATGCTGGTGCTGGGCACCTTTGCCGCCATCGCGACCTTCGTACTGTTCTACCTGATGACGGTCTTTGCGCTCAGCTGGGGCACCTCGGCGCTACATTACCCGCGCACGCAGTTCCTGGTCTGGCAGATGATCGCCGTGCTGTTCTTCGGCGCCGGCATCCCGCTTTCGGCCGTGCTGGCCGACCGCATCGGCCGCCAGAGCACGCTGGTGCTGGCCAGCCTGTGCATCCTGGTGTTCGGCCTGGTGTTCGAGCCGCTGTTTTCTGCCGGCGACCCATTGGGCTGCGTGGCCTTCCTGTCGACCGGACTTTTCCTGATGGGCCTGACCTACGGGCCGCTGGGCACGGCGCTGGCCGAGCTGTTCCCGACCGCCGTGCGCTACACCGGCGCGTCCCTGACCTTCAACCTGGCCGGCATCCTGGGCGCCTCGCTGGCGCCCTACGCCGCCACCTGGCTGGCCAGCCATTTCGGCCTGGCCTATGTGGGCTACTACCTGTCGGCAGCGGCGGGCATCACCCTGGTCGCGCTGCTGGGCATACGCCAGCGGCACGTGCACGCCATCTGAAGAACGGCTTCAGCGCGAGACAAGCTAGCCCGCTTCCACACAGAAGTCGATGAAGCCGCGCTCGACCTGGGTGTCCAGCAGCCTGACCCGCAGCTTGCGGCCCACGTCCAGTGCCGGCACGTGCCCGACCAGCATGCCCTCGACCGGCGGCGTGAAGATGCGCACCCAGGTGCCATGCGCGGTGACGCCCGTGACGATGGCCGGGTACACCTGGCCAATGCAGGGTTCCAGGTACAGCGCCGCTTCCGACTTGCGCAGCCTGCGCTCGACCTTGCGGGTCGCGTCTTCCTGGGCCGTGCAATGCGCGGCCAGGGCCTTGAGTTCCGACGCGTCGTAAGGCGGCGGCTCGTGCATCAGCAGCGCCTTGACGATGCGCTGCGTGACCAGGTCGGGAAAGCGCCGGTTCGGCGCCGTCGAATGCGTGTAATCGCGCTCGGCCAGACCGAAGTGCCCGATGGGCTCGGCGCCTGCGCGCTCCACCACGTACTCGCCCGCGCCCATCAGCTTGACGACCACCAGGGACAGGTCCGGGAACCGCTCCGGGTCCGCCCGGCGCCGCTGCGCCAGAAACAGCTCCAGCGCGCGGTTGTCCGGCGTCCTGGGCAGCACGCTGCCGTACTGCGCCGCGAGCGCCACGATGCGTGCCCAGCGCTCGGGCGAGCGCACCACACGCCGCAGGGAGCTGCCGCCGTGCCGTGCAAGGAAATGCGCCGTGCAGACGTTGGCCGCAATCATCAGCTCCTCGATCAGCTGGCGGGCGCGGTTCTGCACCTGCTGCCGGATGTCGACGACCCGGCTGTCCTCGAACACGGCTCGCGGTTGAAAGGTCTCGAATTCCAGCGCGCCCTCGGCATGGCGCCGCTGGCGCAAGCGCTGCGCCACCTCGTCCTGCGTGCGCAATTGCTCGGCCATGCCGGGCACGCGCGCCGCCGCGTCGGGCAGGGCGCCTTGCCCGTCGATCCAGGCCGATACCGCGTCGTAGGCGAGCTTGGCCTTGTTGCGCACGATGGCCTGGTAGACCTTGGACGGGCCGATGGCGGCATCGCGCTCGATCACCATCTCCGTCACCAGGGCCATGCGGTCCTGGTCCTGGTTCAGCGAGCTGAGGTCGGTGCTGAGCCGCTCGGGCAGCATCGGGAACACCTGGGCCGAGGTGTAGACCGAGGTCGTGTTGATGTGGGCGTGCCGGTCAATGGCCGAATCCTTCTTGACCAGGGCGTCGACGTCCGCCACGGCCACCAGGACGCGGACCCGGCCGTGCCCCAAGTCTTCGCTGACAGTCAGCTGGTCCAGGTCCAGCGAATCGTCGTTGTCGATCGAGCACCAGTCGAGCGCGCGCAAATCGTGGATCTGCGGTCCCGACTCCAGCGCCGCCCCCTGGATGCCGGCGAGCTGCTGCTGCACGGCATTGGAAAACCGCGGCTCCAGGCCGCGCTCCTGCATCGCCGCAAAAGCAATGCGAACCAGGTCTGCACGGTGGTGGGGCGCATGCATTTACTCGCCGACCCGCAGCTCGACCACCCGGTAACCTTCCTGCACCAGCGCGCGCTTGAGCCAATCCGGCTGCAGGCCTTCGCCATCCCAGGTCAAACCAGACACCGGATGGCGGTACTTGACGACCGCGGCGCTCGCCACCGGTTCGACGGCCGCCTCATTGGGCATCTCGCAGGTCAGTTCCTCGTAGGTGATGCCCCAGAACTGGACAATGCTGCGCAGGCTGGCAACCGCAGCCTGCTGTTCCGGCGTCAGATTTTTTTGGTCAGTGCTCACAAATCTTGTCGGGATTCGCACCCCTCGATGCCCAGGATTCCAGATTATCAAGCAAGCCTGTGACAGCGGCGCCCGTGCGGGATTCAGCAGCAGCGGCCGATGCGGCCCTTGCCGCCATAGCGGGCGTCCATGCGGTTGCGAAAGAAATCCTCGTAGCTGAGGGGCTCCTGGTCCGGATGGGTGGCCGCCATGTGGCGCAGGTAGGCGCCATAGTCGGGCACGCCCACCATCAGGCGCAGGCTCTGCACCAGGTACTGGCCGGCGCGGCCCAGGTCCGCAGCCATTCCGGCAGTCCGTTTACGGCCCGCTGCTGACATCTCAGCCTCCCCGAGCACCCGCAGGTGCAAGCTCGAAGACCGCCTCGCGCGCCGTCGGCTCGCGCGAGCCCCGCGCCGCCATGACGCCGCGCACGCTGTACAGCAGCACGCTGACCACGACGAAGATGAACAGGCCGCACAGCGCGGCATCCAGACGGTCGTTGAAGACGATGCGCTCCATGGCCAGCGGCGTCTTGGCCGGCGCCAGCAGCTTGCCTTGCGCCAGCGCGTCGCTGAACTTGCTGGCGTGGGCCAGGAAGCCGACCTTGGCGTCCGACGAGAACATCTTCAGGTATCCGGCGGTCAGGGTGCAGGCCAACAGCCAGATCGAGGGCAGGATGGTGACCCAGGCGTAGCGGTCCTTTTTCATCTTGAACAGCACGACCGTGCCCAGCATCAGCGCCACGGCCGCCAGCATCTGGTTGGAAATGCCGAACAGCGGCCACAAGGTGTTGATGCCGCCCAGCGGGTCGACCACCCCCTGGTAGAGGAAATAGCCCCAGGTGGCGACGCACAGGCCCGTGGCCAGCAGATTGGCCGGCAGCGACTCGGTGCGCTTGAGCGCCGGCACGAAGGCGCCCAGCAGATCCTGCAGCATGAAGCGGCCCGCACGCGTGCCGGCGTCGACCGCCGTCAGGATGAACAGCGCCTCGAACAGGATGGCGAAGTGATACCAGAACGCCATCATGGCCTTGCCGCCCACCACCTGGTGCAGGATGTAGGCCATGCCCACGGCCAGCGTGGGCGCGCCGCCGGCGCGCGCCAGCACGGTCTTTTCGCCGACGTCGCTGGCGGTCTGCGTCAGCATCTCGGGCGTGACGACAAAGCCCCAGCTCGACAGGGTCTGCGCCACGGCGTCGGCGCTGCTGCCCACCAGCGCGGCGGGGCTGTTCATGGCGAAGTAGACGCCCGGATCGATGCAGGACGCCGCCGCCAGCGCCATCACCGCCACAAAGGACTCCGCCAGCATGCCGCCGTAGCCGATGAAGCGCGCGTGGGTCTCGTTCTCCAGCATCTTGGGCGTGGTGCCCGACGAGATCAGCGCATGGAAGCCCGACACCGCGCCGCAGGCGATGGTGATGAAGAGGAAGGGGAACAGCGAACCGGCCCAGACCGGACCGTTGCCTTGCGCAAACTGCGTCAGGGCCGGCATCTTCAGCTCGGGCGACACGATCACGATGCCGATCGCCAGGGCGATGATGGTGCCGATCTTCAGGAAGGTCGATAGGTAGTCGCGCGGCGCCAGCAGCAGCCAGACCGGAATGGAGGCGGCGACGAAGCCGTAGCCGATCAGCAGCCAGGTCAGCGTCTTGCCGTCCAGGCTGAACAAGGGGCTCCAGGTCGGGCTCTCGTGCACCCATTGGCCACCCATGATGGCCAGCATCAGCAACACGAATCCGATCACCGACACCTCGCCGATGCGGCCCGGGCGCAGGAAGCGCAGGTACACGCCCATGAACAGCGCCACCGGAATGGTGGCCGCGACGGTGAAGGTGCCCCAGGGCGAGTCGGTCAGCGCCTTGACCACGATCAGCGCCAGCACGGCCAGGATGATGATCATGATCATGAAGGCGCCGAACAGCGCGATCACGCCCGGTATGGGTCCCATCTCCTGCTTGATCAGGTCGCCCAGCGAGCGGCCGTCGCGGCGCGTGGAGATGAAGAGCACGATGAAGTCCTGCACCGCGCCGGCAAACACCACGCCGGCCAGGATCCACAAGAGCCCAGGCAGGTAGCCCATCTGGGCCGCCAGCACCGGGCCCACCAACGGTCCGGCGCCGGCGATCGCGGCGAAGTGGTGACCGAACAGCACGGACTTGTGCGTGGGCACGAAATCCAGGCCGTCGTTGTATTTGTAGGCCGGCGTCATGCGGCGCGCATCGAGGCCCAGCACCCGGTTCGCAATGAACAGGCTGTAGTACCGGTAGGAGATCAGGTAGACGCACACGGAAGCGACCACCACCCACAAGGCGCTGACCGATTCGCCCCGGGCCAGCGCGACCGTGGCCAAGGCGAAAGCCCCCAAAATACCCACGCCCGCCCAGGCCAGATGCCTGCTGAAACTGGATTGACCACCTGACATATGCTTCTCCTCGTCTGGCGAACCGGCCAAGCCTGAACGCCCTGTTGGTATGTCCTGGAGTTTCACACAGTCGCAAAGGCCTGGAACTAGGTACACGCCTCATGTCACACTGCATGGCATGCTCAAGGCTCATCGCCGGGCTGCTCCCGGGACCCTCTCACCTTGACGCCATGACCTCCAACGCGCCGCATTCCCGTCTTGTCTACTCCACCGACAGCGGCCGCGTCTGTCCCAACTGTAGACAAGCCCTCGCCCAATGCACGTGCAAGCGTGCGCAAACCCCTGGCGGCGGCGATGGTACGGCCAGGGTCTGGCGCGAAAGCAAGGGCAGGGGCGGCAAGACCGTGACGCTCGTCAAGGGCCTGTTGATCGATGCCGAGGCCCTGCAGGCCCTGGGCAAACGCTTGCGCAGCGCCTGCGGCAGCGGCGGCACGGTCAAGGACGGGGTGATCGAGATCCAGGGCGACCACGCCGAACGCGTGACCGCCTTGCTGCTGGAAGCCGGCTTGAAAGCCAAGCGTGCCGGCGGCTGATCAGATGCCGCCTTGGGTGCAATGTCTACGCTGAAAGCCGGCCGGTGGGCCGCGCCGGTCTGGTGGAGCATCTGCCTGGCTGGCCTGCTATGGCACTGCGACAAGACATGGGCCTTTGGACCGCAAGGGCATCAGCTGACGGCCGACGTCGCCACCCAGCTGATCCAGAGCAGCCGGGCCGAGCGCGAAACGGCAAAGCTGCTCGGCCCGATCACATTGCGCGACATCGCGGTCTGGGCCGATTGCGCCAAAGGCGTGGGACCGCCTCCCAAATTCAGCTACACGGCAAGCCAACGCCGCCCGGAATGCGCCGTGTTCGAAACGCCTGCCGAAATAGCCTTGATGCGCGACTACGTGAGGCGCAACCTGGACAACTGCCAGCCCCTGGATGGCAACGAGCCCTGCCACAAGCAGTACCACTATGCCGACCTGGCCCTCCAGCGCCAGCGCTATCGGCGCGGGCTGACCGGCACCAGCGACCACGACGTGGTCGCCGCCTTGCAGGCCGCGATCCAGGTGCTGCGAGGCCAGCCGTCCCCGGCGCCCTTCAAGCTGAACTCCCGCCGCGAGGCGCTGGCCTTGATGGCTCATCTGGCGGGTGACATCCACCAGCCGCTGCATGTGGCCGCCATCTATCTGGACGCCCAAGGGCAAAGGCTGGACCCCGACGCCCTGGGTCTGCGCGGGCAGGCGCTGGCCGCCGTGTCCAACCGGGGCGGCAATGCCATCACGCTGCCGGACGGCAATCTACATGCCTATTGGGATCTGGCCCCGCGTCTGCTGACCCTGCAAGATCTGGCCGCGCTGCCCGCCCTGGCCCGCCAGATCCCGGCTGACACGGGCCCGATGTCGCAATGGCCGCCGCACTGGGCCGACGAATCCGTGCATGTCGCCGGCGAAATTTTCAGCGGCCTGCATTTTTCCGCCCGAAGCATGGGCCCCAAGGGTCCGCAATGGGCCGGCAAGCTGCCCGACGACGATGCGCAGCGCAGCCATGAACTCACGCGCCTGCAACTCGCGCGGGCCGGTGCACGGCTGGCCGAGCTTTTGCTTGCCTTATGGCCCGATGACTCGCCTTGAGCCTGTTTGTTTCGCACTGTAAAAATGCCGCGCCTGGCCGCATCGATGTCGGCGCAATGGAATGCAGATGCGTTGAATCACTACGTGAAATGATTGAAGGGTTGATATGAAACCAGTTTTTCAAAATGCCAGTGCCCTGGCCGCTGCCGCCCTGGTGGCCTTGAGCCTGAGCGCCTGCGTGGTGGTGCCGGCACAACCGGCCTACTACAGCACCGGTCCCGTAGTGGCCGTGGCCCCGCCCGCGCCGCAAGTGGAGGTGGTGGGCGTACCTCCGATCGTCGGCCAGATCTGGATTGGCGGTTTCTGGGGCTGGGAGAGCGGCCGCCATGTCTGGCACGGCGGCCATTGGGACAATCCGCGCCCCGGCTATCACTGGGTGCCGCACAACTGGGTGCACGAAGGCAACGGTTGGCGCCTGCATGAAGGGCATTGGGATCGTCACTGACCCTGGTCCAAGCCTTGCAAGCCCCGTCGAATCATCATTTCGACGGGGCTTTTTTTCATATGGCCTCGAGCATCCGGCCTGAACATGTCAAACTTTCGGCCCTTGCCTCACGCTTGCGGACCCCCTAATTTCCGCCCGCAAGCATGCTCGACACCATGAACACTTCGACCTTGCACACCGCGTCCTGCGGATTTGAATCGGCCTGCCAGATCAGCGCCCTGCCCATCGCGCACCGCAGCCATGGCTTGCATGGCCACAGCTATTTTGCGACGGTGCGGGCCGATCTGCCGCCCGATTGGGTGCCATTTCCCGGCGCCGAGGTTGAAACGCTCAAGGAACGCCTGGCGGCCTGCGTGGCGCCGCTGGATCACGCGCTGTTGAACCGGCATATCCACGAGCCCACCGACGAAAACATCGCGCGCTGGATACGCCAGCGCCTGGAAACCGAGTTCGATGTACCCGGCATCCAGCAGATCGGCATCCAGAGCACGGCGCATTCCGGCGTCGACCTGGACGTGCACGGCCAGGCCCATGTCTGGCGCCGCTACCGTTTCCAGGCCGCGCACCAGTTGCCCAACGTCCCCCCGGGCCACAAGTGCGGGCGCATGCACGGCCACGGTTTCGAGGTCATTGTGCATGCCAACCAGGACCTGGGTGCACGCGACCTCAGCATCGACTACGACCACCTCGACGCGCTTTGGGCGCCGTTTCACGCCCAGCTCAATTACCGCTGCCTGAACGAACTGGAGGGTTTGAGCAACCCGACCAGCGAAGTGATCTCTTCCTGGCTGTGGGCGCGCCTCAAGCCGCAGCTGCCCGAGCTGTCATGGATCACCGTCTATGAAACCGGCTCCTGCGGCGCCAATTTCGACGGCCGGCACTACCGCATCTGGAAGGAAATGACACTGGACAGCGCCATCCGCCTGCATCGCGCGCCAACAGGCAGTCCCTTGAACGGCATCCATGGCCATACCTACACCCTGCGGCTGCATCTGAGCGCCGAGCTCGATGCCCTGATGGGCTGGACCGTGGACTTTGGCGAAGTGAAAACCTTGTTCGATCCTATTTTCAAGTCGATTGACCACCGGCCCCTGTACGAAATCGCCGACCTGCCCGACGGCGACACGGCCTCGCTGAGCGCCTGGGTGCTGGCCAAGGGCCGCGCCGTGCTGCCGCCGCTGGATCGCGTCGACATGTACGAAACCCGCGGATCGGGCGCCATCGTCAGCGCGTCCGGCACCGACGACTTGATTCCCGTCTGACCCACTGTCCGACCCCGCCATGAGCTACGCCGTCAAAGAAATCTTCTACACCTTGCAGGGCGAGGGTGCGCAAGCCGGCCGCGCGGCCGTGTTCTGCCGATTTGCGGGCTGCAATCTCTGGAGCGGCCGCGAAGAAGACCGCGCCCAGGCCGTCTGCAATTTCTGCGACACCGATTTCGTCGGCACCGACGGGCAGGGCGGCGGCAAGTTCAAGACCGCCGAAGATCTGGCCAACGCCATCGCGGCAAAGTGGCCGTCGCCGGCCGGCACGCAAGCGTCTGGCAGGCCCTACGTCGTTTGCACAGGCGGTGAGCCGCTGCTGCAAGTCGACGAAGCCTTGATCACCGCGCTGCACGCCAGGGACTTCGAGATCGCTGTGGAAACCAATGGCACGCAAGCTGCGCCCGAGGGGCTGGACTGGATCTGCGTCAGCCCCAAGGCCGATGCCGAAGTCGTGCTGACCCGCGGCCATGAGCTCAAGCTGGTGTACCCGCAGCCGCTTGCCCAGCCCGAGCGCTTTGCCGGCCTGGACTTCCAGCACTTCTTCCTCCAGCCCATGGACTCGGTGCTGAAAGCCGAACATACGCGTGCTGCCATCCACTACTGCATGACGCATCCGCAATGGCGTCTGTCCGTGCAGATGCACAAGGTGGTCGGCATCGAGTGAGGCGTCAAGCCTTGTCGAACGCGGCCTGCAGCTGGTCCATGTCGAGGTCGCCGGTCCATTTGGCGACCACCAGAGTGGCCACGCCATTGCCGATCAGATTGGTCAGGGCGCGCGCTTCGCTCATGAACCGGTCAATGCCCAGAATCAAGGCCAGGCCCTCGACCGGCACATGGCCGACCGCGCTCAATGAGGCGGCCAGCACGATGAAGCCGCTGCCCGTGACGCCTGCCGCGCCCTTGGACGTCAAGAGCAGCACCGCCAGCAGCGTCAGCTGCTGCGTCAGGGACATCGGCGTGTTGGTGGCCTGCGCGATGAACACGGCAGCAATCGTCAGGTAAATGGACGTGCCGTCCAGGTTGAAGGAATAGCCGGTTGGAATCACCAGGCCGACCGTGGACTTGCGGGCGCCGGCCAATTCCAGCTTGCTCATGATGCGCGGCAGCACCGACTCGGACGACGAGGTGCCCAGCACGATCAGCAGCTCTTCGCGGATGTACTTGAGGTACTTCAGGATAGAAAAGCCATGCAGGCGTGCAATCGAACCCAGCACGACGAGAATGAAAATCAGACAGGTCAGGTAGAAGCAGAACATCACCGAACCGAGCTGCACCAGCGAACCCAGCCCGAACTTCCCGATCGTGAAGGCCATGGCGCCAAAGGCGCCCAAGGGCGCCAGCTTCATGATGTAGCCCACGATCACGAACAAGACCTGTGAGAGCTTTTCGATCAGATCGAAGACCAGGGTGCCCCGGCCGCCAAAACGGTGCAAGGCAAAACCGAACAGGGTCGCAATCAACAGCACCTGCAGCATCTCGCCCTTGGCAAAGGCGTCGACCAGGGTGTTGGGAATGATGGCCATCAGGAAATCAAGTGTGCCCTGCATCTTCCCCGGACCCACATAGGCATCCAGGCCCTTTGTGTTCAGGGCTGCCGGATCGACATTCATGCCCACGCCAGGTCGCATCAGATTGACGACCACCAGGCCAATCACCAGCGCAAGCGAGGAGACGATTTCAAAATACAGCAGGGCAAGACCGCCGGTCTTGCCGACCTTCTTCATGTCTTCCATGCCGGCGATGCCCACCACCACGGTGCAGAAGATGATGGGCGCAATCATCATTTTGATCAGCTTGATGAAGGCATCGCCCAGCGGCTTCATGGCCGCACCGGTATCGGGATGGAAATGCCCCAGCAGCACGCCAATCACGATGGCCGTGATCACCTGCACATAAAGGGACTTGAACAAGGTTCTGATTGCCATGTCTCGAATCATTTCTACGAAAAAGGGCCCAGCGGCCCGACAGCCGACATGGTGCCTTGTTAAGGACAAAAAAGCAGTACGTGTTAGTGCAGATGGAGACAGATTTGTCCAAGCACAAATCTGTGGATAAATTTGGAACAACAAAGCACTTATCCACAGAGCATTGCGCTTCGACCAAGTTGTTGTCATCCAGGCAGCATGCAATCCAAGTGCTGACTCACATGGTTTTTTGAACTGCAAGTTCTTGTCATCATTCAATAAAATAGACTTGTTCACAAAATGGAAGCCACTCTACTAAGACTACCAATCTGAAAGATTGAATTCATTGAATTTAAAGAACAAGCAACTCAGGCACACTCGCGCACCATGGACATTGCAGATCTTCAATTTCGATTGCGCCAATTTGCCCGGGCGCGCCAATGGGAGCCCTATCAAACACCCAAGAACCTGGCCATGGCCATGATGGTGGAAGCGGCCGAGCTGTTGGAGATCTTTCAATGGATGACGCCCGAGGCGTCCATGCAAGTCGCCTCCGAACCCGCTGTGCACCAGCACCTGGGCGAAGAAATCGCCGATGTCATGCTCTATTTGGTGCAAATTGCCGATCACAGCGGCATTGACCTGCAGGCGGCCGTGGAGCGCAAGCTGCAGCTCAATGCGCTCAAATATCCGGTGACAGCAAAACCTGGCACCACGGGTGAAGTTGCTTGATCTTGGAAACCATTGCCGTCATTGACTTTGAAACCAGTGGGCTGGCGCCACAGGGTGGCGGGCGGGCCACGGAGATCGCAGCGGTATTGGTGCGAGGTGGCCGCATTGTCGACAGCTATCAAAGCCTGATGAAGACAGATGCCTTCATCCCGCTTTTCATTGAACAGCTCACCGGCATCAGCAATGACATGGTGGCGCAGGCGCCGGATGCGGCCCAGGTGATGCGCGAGGTTGCTGCCTTTACACGGCATTGCCCACTGGTGGCGCACAATGCTTCGTTTGATCGCGGTTTTTGGTTCTTTGAACTCGAGAAGGCAGGTTGCGAGCGCGATGCTGCGCATGAATTTGCCTGCACCGTGCTGTTGGCCCGCCGCCTGTATCCCGAAGCGCCGAGCTGCAAGCTGGGACAGTTGGCGCATTTTCATGATCTGCCCGACATGGGTCGGGCGCACCGCGCGTTGGCGGATGCCCAGACCACCGCGCATTTGCTGCTTCGCATGCAGTCGGACCTGCAAACTCGCTATTCGACCGATCTGGGCAGCGCCCCGATCTCGCATGAACTGTTGAGTCGATTGCAAAAGGCCAACAAAAATGCCTTGAAGCGCTGCATCAACGACTACGCCCGACAGTGGAACCATGCATGCCTGACCCAGGCACAAGCTGAATTGCAGGGGATGGAGACAAGGGCAAGGTTTTTAGCGCCTGACTTCTAGGGTCGAAAAAAAAGCTTGTCAAGCACTGGACAAGGCTCATTTGCGACGGAAAATCTTGCCCTCCGATTTTGATTTCCCACTGGTTACCTAGCATGTCGAGTATTCAGGTTCGTCCGGCCACCCTGCGTGATGCCAAAGCAATTGCCGAGATTCACGTTGCGGCGTCTCAGGACGCTTACAAGGGCTTGTTGTCGGATGCCACGCTGGATGGGTTTTCGGTCCAGAAGCGGCAGGCCTTCTGGCGTGAAGCCATCGATCTTTGCGAACCTCAGGTGATGGTGGCCCATATCGACAATGTGATGATGGGTTTCGTGGGTTTTGACCGTTCGCGCGATAAGGGCACGCCGTCCAGCACGGGCGAGATCTGGGCCATGTATGCCGCGCCCCAGCATTGGGACAAGGGCGTGGGCCTGGCGTTGTGGGATGCAGCGCGCGACGGCCTGCAGGAAGAAGGCTGCACCAAGGTGACCTTGTGGACCTATCTGCGCAACGAGCGCGCCCTGCGTTTCTTTGAATTGGCCGGCTTCAAGCGCGAGCTCAATTCCACCAAGACCACGGAAGTGGGTGGGCAGCGTCTCGAGGAGCTGCGCCTGCACCGCTCCTTGGTCTGAAGCCGTTTGATTGCAAACTGATTGCAAACAAAAAGGCCGTTGTGATCCACAGCGGCCTTTTTTACGTTGACAGCGTTTGTAGCGTTTACAGCGCCGTATCGGTCACTTCCAGCGCCTGGCCGTTCCAGTGGGCAAAATGGTAGCCGCGTGCTTTCAGTTCCTTGATCAGCAGGGGTAGCGCTTCGGCGCTTTGCGCATGAATGTCATGCATCAGCACGATGCCGCGGCCCGCCCGGTCCAGTTCGGTCATCACCCGTTGGACGATGGAGGCTGGCGAGGGATCGGCCCAATCCAATGAGTCGACGTTCCACAGCACCAGGCGCAGGTGGCGTTCTTCCGTTTCGGCCAGCACCGCTTCATTGACGCCGCCGTACGGCGCCCTGAACATGCCGGTGCGTGCGGGCCCGGGGGGAACGACCTGGTCAAGCAGGTCCTGCGTCAAGTCGATTTCTTCCTTGATGGACGCGTCATCGAGCTTGGACAGCAATGGGTGGCTGTAGCTGTGGTTGCCGATGGCATGACCGCCCGCAACGATCTGAGCTTCTAGAGTCTCGTTGCGGCTGGCCACGGCTTTGCCGTCAACGCGCTCACCCAGGTTGTGGCCGACCTGGAAAAAAACTGCCTTGAGCTGATGCTGTGCCAGGGTTTGCAGGATTTGCGGCGTGTGCACGGGATGCGGGCCATCGTCGAAGGTCAAGAGCACGGTGTGGGGCGGAAGTTCCAGTCCGCGCCACTCTTGTTCGCGCGCCAGCGAGGCCAGGTGTTCTTCTTCGCTGTTTGTGTTTGATACAGGCAGCCATTGCCGCAGCACCTCGTCCACCGGCGTGCTTTGCTGCAGTTTGGCGAGATGGCGTGTCTGTGCCGACTGGACGTCCGGCGACTTGGTGTCCGCCAAGGGCCGCATGCGGTCGAACAAGGCTTGTAATTGCTCATTCAAGTCACCGGGCCAGGCGTATTGCAGGCGCAATTCGTTCAGCACAGGTCGAAGCGCCAGCAGGTCCACGTCGCTGTCGGGCTGGGCGGCGGCCTGCTTTAAAAAAGTCCTCATGGGTTCAATCTGGCTGGCGTGCGCCGAACCTGTCAGAACCGCCAGCAAGCGGCGTGATTGACTTTGTTGCCGGGCCTTGATCAGCTTGAGGGCTTGCAGGGCCTGGGCATGTCGAACATCGTCCAAAGGCAAGGCAGACAACAGTTGTGCTTGGCGTGCATCCTGCAGCAAGGTCTGGACTTGCTCGGTGATTTGCGAATCGGTGGCGGGAAATGTCGGCGCATGACGACTTGGCGCTGGAGCCGATGCGGCAGCGGCCGGTGTTGTGGCGCTTTGGGCCAGGGTCAGGTCCGCGCAGCAGCCCAGGCCCAAGGCAAGGATCAGATGGAGATTCAGGAGGCTTGATTTCATGGGCCGGGATCTTATCGGGCAAGTGTGAAGCAAGGGTCAGCGGTGTTCCGCTGACTGTCATGCAAATTTGGATGAAATTTTTCCTGAAACAATGAGCAGCAAATTTTTTTGCCTGTGGGGCTGTGGAAAAATGGATCTCAGTAGGAAAGTTCTAAGCCACGGTTTTTCGCGTAGGACTTTCGGTTTTTTGAGGTTGTTTGGCCCTATGCATGGCTTTGGTAGTTCTGCTGGTACAGCGGGTGCGTCCAATATGTGGCGTGTGGTGTTTTACGAGCGGCGCGGTTGTCGCGTCCAGATTGACCGCACAGGTCCTTGGTTGCCCAAGCGCCAGTTCGCCCAGGAGTGGGCGCGCTGGTTCAAGGCACAGGGTTATTTCGTGGCCTTGCAGGATCAGTTCGGCACCGAGGAGCGTTTTTCCCAGGGATTGCCGGGTTGAATTTCGCTCGTGGTGGGCAAACCCCAGCCTTCGGTGGCCAGGTCGACTGCGTGATGCTGCACGTGCAGGGTGCCGAGTTTCAGGCCTGCCGCCATTTGGACCAGCTGTTCCGTCAGTGCTTCGCTGAGCTGCAGGGCCAGTTCGAGCCATCGTTTTTGAACCCGTACGTCACGCCAGGCATCTTCCAGCGCCCAGCGCTGCGCGCTGGGCGCGTTCAACTGATGTGAGCCGTGCACGCGCGGCAGCAAGGCCATGGCAAAGCGGTCGAAGGCCGACTGGGCTTGAGACGGCATGGCGCCACGCAAGCCAGCCAGGCGTTCATGCCAGCCTGGAGAGGCCAGCTGGCGCGTCAACAGGGCCTGCAAGGCCTGGATGGGGTTGAGCAGGCGCAGGCGGTTGGGCGGCAGCAGCAGCATGGGGATGTTGGCCGCCAGGCTTTGCGGCATGGGCGTCACGAAACTGCATAGGACCGCCATGCGCTGCCATTCACGGGCGTCCAGGCCAGCGATGGTCTGGATCGGTCCGACCTCAACGCTGCTGGCCCTCTCCTGTGCCTCTTGCCAGCTCAGTTCGGCCTTGGCGCTCTGGGCTTGCTGGCTCATGACCACCAGATTGCCGGCGGCAAAGCCGGCGTCGCAGCGCACCCGGGCCACCGAACTGGGTTCTGAGGGCTCGGCGTCCCGGTCCAGGGCACGGCGCAAGACCGGGCACCAGCTGGTTTCCAGCTGCTGCAGATAGTGAGGCGTGACCTGCGTCAGTTCAAAGGAAATGCCGCGCAGCCATGCATCGATGCGCAAGGCCAGCCAGCGCCGGGTTTGTGCTCGCGGGTGCAGCACGCGCATGCCGAAGGCCTTGCGGGCGGCCTCCCAGCCCAGCCGGATCGACGAGCCCGGAAACATCAGTTCCACGGGCGGAGTCAGCCCGTAGTGGCCATGGTCCCAGCCCAGCGTGAATCCGGTCAGGTGGCCGGAGGGAAGA
This sequence comes from Burkholderiaceae bacterium, assembly GCA_019234815.1. Lineage (GTDB taxonomy): Bacteria > Pseudomonadota > Gammaproteobacteria > Burkholderiales > Burkholderiaceae_C > JAFALA01. Next base: position 68,060 of record JAFALA010000046.1, read on the forward strand.
TCGGCGTCTTCCGCGGGAGTGGCGACAGTCGGCAGCGGCTGGCGGCGTGCCGGATGCAGTCTGGTCGAGCGCGCATCCGAGAGGGCGAGGGCATTGGGATAGGCCATGTTGTGCTCCTGTATGCTGGCTGCCGTTCAATTTCCGGCATCCATGTGGCACAGTGTGGCCTTCCGATAGCTCATGGGGTGAGCTAGCAAGATCCAGTCGCATCGATCGAAGCATTTTTTTGCCGTATTTTTGCAAAGGGCCCCTCGCGTGGACAGAACCGAACGTTTCTACAAGATCGAGTTGTTGATCCGGACCCGGGAGTGCGTCAGCTTTGCCACCTTGCTGGAGACCCTGGAGGTGTCGCCGGCCACGCTCAAGCGCGACCTGCAGTATTTGCGCGAGCGCATGGACGCGCCCATCGTCTACGATGCGATGGCCAACGGTTATCGTTTTGAACAGCCGGCGGTGCGGGGGACGCGCCAGCCCCAGCACGAGCTACCCGGCGTCTGGTTCAGCGAGGCTGAGCTGCATGCGCTCCTGAGCATGCACCAGCTGCTGTCCGGGCTGGACGAGGACGGCATCTTGACGCGCCACCTGCAGCCCTTGTTCGACAAGATCGAGGGCATGTTGGGCAGCAACGAGTCTGAAATCCGCGAGCTGACGCGCCGGGTCAAGCTGATCTCGACGGCCAGGCGCAGGGTGCCCTCGCGTTTTTTTGAAATTGTCGGGACGGCCCTGGTCAAACGCCAACGCTTGCAGCTCAAATACCGGACCCGGGGCAAGCTGGCAAAGGGAGAGTCTGCGCTGAGTGACCGTGTCGTGTCGCCGCAGCGTCTGGTTCACTATCGCAACACCTGGTATCTGGATGCCTGGTGCCACGGGAGCGATGGATTCAGGCGTTTTGCGCTGGACGCCATGGAGGCGGCGGCGGCCTTGAACGAGCGGGCCAAGACGGTCGGCGTCAAGCAACTGGAGACCGAACTCGATCAAGGCTATGGCATTTTTGCCGGTGCCAAGACGCAGCGTGCCCTGCTGGTGTTCGATGCGCACGCGGCGCCCTGGGTGGCGCAAGAGGAGTGGCATCCCGCGCAACACAGCGAATGGCTGGCAGACGGGAGCTGGCAGCTGCAAGTGCCCTTTGTCGATGCCACCGAGCTGTTGATGGACCTGTTGCGCCATGCAGGCCACGTGCGGGTGCTGGCGCCGGCGTCGCTGAAGCAGGCCTTCGGCAAGCGCCTCAGGGACGCGGCGGCGGCACTCGATTGAGCGCTCAGTCTTCCGGCGAGCCGTCTTGTTCCTGGCGCTTGAGCCTTTCGCTGTGCCAGTACACGTCGTCGCCGCCGAGGCCGTCTAGGTTGGCGCGATTGAGCACGCGTGACAGCACGAACAGTAGGTCCGACAGGCGGTTCAGGTACTGGCGCGGCGCGGCCTTGATGGTTTCGCTGCCTGCCAGCGTGACCACGGCGCGTTCTGCCCGGCGCGCTACCGTGCGGCATACATGGGCCAGGGCGGCACTGCGCGTGCCGGCCGGAAGTATGAATTCCTTCAGGCGCGGCAGGTGGGCGTTGTAATGCGCCAGCGCCTGGTCCAGGCCCAGCACGGCATCCATCTTGATCAGCTCATAGCCGGGCATGCAGAGTTCGCCGCCGAGGTTGAACAGCTCGTGCTGGATGGTGATCAGCAGGTCACGCACATCGTCGGGCAGCGGCTCGGCCAGCAGCACGCCGATGTTGGAGTTCAACTCGTCGACGTCGCCGATGGCCTGGATGCGCAAATGGTCCTTGGGCACCCGGCTGCCGTCGCCCAGGCCGGTGGTGCCGTCGTCGCCGGTGCGGGTTGCAATTTGTGAGAGTCGGTTGGCCATGGTGTGCGTGATCGATGCAGCAAGTGAGAAGGCCGGATCATCGCCCAGATTCAGTGGCTGGGTGCCGGCACGTTCCAGCGTTTACCGACCTCGCCACGGCTGTTGACGCTTTCCAGGTTGACGCCGAAGCCCCACAGCCGCGCCACATGCTTGAGCACTTCTTGTGCGCCGTCGTCGAGCGGCCTGTCCTGGTGCTGGGTGTGGCGCAGGGTCAGCGAGCGGTCGCCTCGCAGGTTGACGTTCCAGACCTGGATGTTGGGCTCGCGGGTGGAGAGGTCGTACTGGCGGCTCAGCGCTTCGCGCACATGCTGGTAGCCGCTGTCGTCATGGATGGCGGAGATGTAGTAGTCGGACTGCTTTTCGTCGTCGACGATGGAGAACAGGCGGAACTCGCGCATCAGGTTCGGACTCAAGTATTGGCCGATGAAGCTTTCGTCCTTGTAGTTGCGCATGGCGTGGTGCAGCGTCGGCAGCCAGGGCGCGCCGGCAATGTCGGGGAACCAGCGGCGGTCTTCTTCGGTCGGATGCTCGCAGATGCGCTTGATGTCGGTGTACATCGCGAAGCCCAGCGCATAGGGATTGAGGTTGGCCATGGGCTGCTGCGCAATCACGTTGGTGTGCGACTTGAGCCATTCGATCATCATGCCGTCCGACAGGTAGCCGTCGTCGTACATCTGATTGAGCAGGCGGTGGTGCCAGAAGGTGGCCCAGCCTTCGTTCATCACCTGGGTCTGGCGCTGCGGGTAGAAGTATTGCGCGATCTTGCGCACGATGCGGACGATTTCCCGTTGCCAGGGCTCCAGCAGCGGCGCGTTCTTCTCGATGAAATAGAGCAGGTTCTCCTGCGGCTCCTCGGGAAAGCGGCGCGCTTCCTGGGCCTCGGTGTCCTTCTCGGTGCGCCGGGGCAGGGTGCGCCAGAGGTCGTTGATCTGCTGCTGCGCGTAGCTCAGGCGGTCCTCGCGCCGGGCCTGCTCCTGGGCCAGCGAAAGCTTGGCCGGGCGGCGGTAGCGGTCCACGCCGTAGTTCATCAGCGCGTGGCAGGAGTCCAGCATCTGTTCGACGGTTTCCATGCCATAGCGCTCCTCGCAGTCGGCGACATAGTTCTTGGCATAGACCAGGTAGTCGATGATGCTCGATGCGTCCGTCCACATGCGGAACAGGTAGTTGCCCTTGAAGAAGCTGTTGTGGCCGTAGCAGGCATGCGCGATCACCAGGGCCTGCATGGCCATGGTGTTCTCTTCCATCAGGTAGGCGATGCAGGGGTCGGAGTTGATGACGATCTCGTAGGCCAGGCCCATCTGGCCGCGCTTGTAGTTGCGTTCGGTGGCGATGAATTCCTTGCCGTAGCTCCAGTGCCGGTAATTGACCGGCATGCCCACCGAGGCGTAGGCGTCCATCATCTGCTCGGCGGTGATGATCTCGAGCTGGTTGGCGTAGGTGTCCAGCCCGAAGCGTTCGGCCGTCTGGCGAATGACCTCGTGGTATTCCTCGATCAACTCGAAGGTCCAGTCGCTGGGCGAGGGCAGCGTTTGCGTCGGGCGTACCAGCAGAGGTTTCATGTGTTGCAGGGGTTGGGGGCCGCGCCGGCCGCCGAGTTCGTGGCGGTTGGTGCCGCGCGTATGGCCGCACTGGCGGCGGTTTTCAAGATCGTGGGACAGCGGGCTCATGGGCTGGCTCCTTCCTTCTTGAACAGATCGCGGAAGACCGGATAAATCTGCGCCACCTCGACGGCCTTGCGCATGGCGAAGTGCGGAACATCCTCGGCCAGCTTGACGTATTCCTCCCACAGGTTCTGTTCGGCCTCGGCCACCTGCACATAGGCGAAATAGCGGCACCGGGGCAGGATCTGGTTGGCCAGCAGCTCGCGGCAGCGGCCGCTGTCGTGATGCCAGTTGTCGCCGTCGCTGGCCTGGGCGGCGTAGATGTTCCACTCGCTCGGCGAGTAGCGCGCCTTGATGATCTGTTCCATCAGCACCAGCGCGCTGGAGACCACCGTGCCGCCCGTTTCGGTGGCATGGAAGAACTCCTGTTCGTTGACCTCCTGCGCCTGAGTGTGGTGGCGGATGAAGACCACGTCGATCTTGTCGTAATGCCGGGTCAGGAACAGGTAGAGCAGGATGAAGAAGCGCTTGGCCAGTTCCTTGCGCGACTCGTCCATCGAGCCCGAGACATCCATCAGGCAGAACATCACGGCACGCGTCGAAGGCACGGGCACGCGCACGCGGTTACGGAAGCGCAGGTCGATCGGGTCCAGGAACGGAATGCGCGCGATGCGCTGGCGCAGCTCCGCAATGCGCGCTTGCGTTTCCTCGATCAGGGCCTTGAGCTCCATCAGGCCGGGCTGGTTGAGCGCGTCGCGTTGCAGCACGGCCAGCCGCTCCTCGAGCTCGTGCAGTTCACGGCGCTTGTCCATGCCCAGGGCGATGCGCCGGCCCAAAGCCCCGCGCATGGAGCGCAGCACATGCAGGTTGGTGGGCGTGCCGTCACTGGTGTAGCCGGCGCGGTGCGACTTCCATTCCGGCACTTCGGCCAGCTGGGTGCGGGTCAGGTTGGGCAGGGCGAGATCTTCGAAGAAGACCTGCATGAACTCCTCGCGGCTGAGGTGAAACACGAAGTCGTCCTCGCCCTCGCCGCTGTCGCTGGCCTGGCTGCCGCCCTGGCCTTGGCCGCCGCCCTTGGGCTTGGGCAGGCGGTCGCCCTTCATATGCTCGGTATTGCCGGGGCGCACCACCTCGCGCACGCCGCCGTCGCCGTGGCCGAACACGGGCTCGCTCAAGTCTTTCTTGGGAATGTGCACATCCTCGCCGCGCTCGATGTCGCGGATGCCGCGGCCATCGACCGCGCGGCGTACCGCCTCGCGGATCTGGTCCTTGTGCCGGCGCAGGAAGCGCTCTCGATTGCCGATCGACTTGTTCTTGCCTGACAGCCGTCTATCGATGATTTGCTGCAACATGGTCAAACATCCCAGTTGTAGTCAGCGACTCATTCAAGAGCTTTTGCGGACTCGCAGGTACCACTCGCACAACAAACGAACCTGCTTGGCCGTGTAGCCCTTGTCGACCATGCGCTGCACGAAGTTCTCGTGCTTCTTGGCCTCGTCGGCGCTGGCCTTGGCGTTGAAGCTGATGACGGGCAGCAACTCCTCGGTGTTGGAGAACATCTTCTTCTCGATCACCGTGCGCAGCTTTTCGTAGCTGGTCCAGGTCGGATTCTTGCCGGCATTGTTGGCGCGCGCGCGCAGCACGAAGTTGACGATCTCGTTGCGGAAGTCCTTGGGATTGCTGATGCCGGCGGGCTTCTCGATCTTTTCCAGTTCCGCGTTCAGCGCCGAGCGGTCGAACACTTCGCCGGTGTCGGTGTCGCGGTACTCCTGGTCCTGGATCCAGTAGTCGGCGTAGGTCACGTAGCGGTCGAAGATGTTCTGCCCGTACTCGCTGTAGCTTTCCAGGTAGGCGGTCTGGATCTCCTTGCCGATGAACTCGGCATAGCGCGGCGCCAGCGACTCCTTGATGAAGCCCACGTAGCGCTGCTCGGTCTCGGCCGGGAACTGCTCGCGCTCGATCTGCTGCTCCAGCACGTACATCAGGTGCACCGGATTGGCCGCCACTTCGCTGGAGTCGAAGTTGAAGACCTTGGACAGGATCTTGTAGGCAAAGCGCGTCGAGATGCCGGTCATGCCCTCGTCGACGCCGGCATAGTCGCGGTACTCCTGGTAGCTCTTGGCGCGCGGGTCGGTGTCCTTCAGCGACTCGCCGTCGTAGACCTGCATCTTCGAGTACAGCGATGAGTTCTCGGGCTCCTTCAGGCGCGTCAGGATGGAGAACTGGCTCATCATCTTGAGCGTGCCGGGCGCGCACTTGGCCTCGGACAATGAAGAGCCGCGGATCAGCTTTTCGTAGATCTTGACCTCCTCGCTGACGCGCAGGCAGTAGGGCACCTTGACGATGTAGATGCGGTCCAGGAAGGCCTCGTTGTTCTTGTTGTTGCGGAAGCTCTTCCACTCGCTCTCGTTGCTGTGCGCGAGGACGATGCCGTCGAAGGGGATCGCGCCGAAGCCCTCGGTGCCTTTGAAATTGCCTTCCTGCGTGGCGGTCAGCAAGGGGTGCAGCACCTTGATCGGCGCCTTGAACATTTCGACGAACTCCAGCAGGCCCTGGTTGGCCAGGCACAGGCCGCCCGAGTAGCTGTAGGCATCGGGGTCGTCCTGCGCGAAGGTCTCGAGCTTGCGGATGTCGACCTTGCCGACCAGGCTGGAGATGTCCTGGTTGTTCTCGTCGCCCGGCTCGGTCTTGGCCACGCCGATCTGCTTGAGCACGCTCGGATAGCGCTTGATGACCTTGAAGCGGCGGATGTCGCCGCCGAACTCGTCCAGGCGCTTGACGGCCCAGGGGCTCATGATGCGGTTCAGGTAGCGGCGCGGGATGCCGTATTCGCGCTCCAGCAGGGCGCCGTCTTCCTCGGCGTTGAACAGGCCCAGCGGACTTTCGTTGACCGGCGAGCCGGCCAGCGTGTAGAAGGGCACGTTCTCCATCAGCTGCTTGAGGCGCTCGGCGATCGAGCTCTTGCCGCCGCCAACGGGCCCGAGCAGGTAGAGGATCTGCTTCTTCTCCTCCAGCCCCTGCGCGGCATGGCGGAAGTAGCTGACCACCTGTTCGATGGCGTCCTCCATGCCGTAGAACTCGGCGAAGGCGGGATAGATCTTGATGGTCTTGTTGGCGAAGATTCGCGACAGGCGCGGATCGTTGCGCGTGTCCACGCTCTGCGGGTCGCCAATGGCCTGCAGCATGCGCTCCGGTGCGGTTGCGTAAGCCAGGGGGTTGCGCTTGCACTCGGCGAGGTAGTCTTCCAGACTGAGTTCCTCGACGCGGGTGCGCTCGTAGCGGGCGGTGAAGCTGCTGATGACGTCCATGCTGACCTCCTTGTACGGGGAAGATGTCGCCCGGGCACGAGACCCCGATGCAACAACTGGGAAGTTTTGGTGACGTCCTTATCGCGGGGCGTCATCAGAGCTTTCCGGGGTCAGCGTGCAGTGTCAGCTTCAATGATGGCAGGCTGTTGCTAAGCTCGAAATAGCAGGCGCTTCGCCATCAAAATCAAATCATCGTGAGCCTATGCTACGCCCAACTCGAGCGGCGTGCGCGGTCACAAGGGCTGACCCCCCTCGAACAGGTTGGAATCGCGCCACTTTCACACGCTGTCCGGCGTTCTTGCATTAAGCTTTGTAATGCAGATTCGTTTTGCGCCGCAGCAAGTGGACGTAAACGAAAGTGCGGCAGAGAGGTGTGGCAGAGAAGTGCGACAGAGAAGCGCGATGGCGCCGTGTCAATCGGGCTGCGGGCCGCGCAGCCTGTCGATCAGGCCATTAAGTTCGTCGAGCGATCCGAACTGGATGCTGACCTCGCCCTGCTCGCCGCGCTTGGTGCGCTTCTTCACATGAATCTCGACCTGCGCCGTCAGCAGATCGGACAGTTCTTCTTCGAGCCTGAGCACGTCGCGGCCCTTGCTGTTCTTGACGCGCAGCAAGGGCGTCTGGCGTCCGGCGCCCTGGCGCTGCACGAGTTTTTCGGCCTCGCGCACGCTGAGCTTCTTGGCGGCGATCTCGGTCGCACAGGTGATCTGGTGCGCGCCGTCCAGGCCCAGCAGGGCGCGGGCATGGCCCATGTCGATGTCGCCGGCCATCAGCATGTTCTGCACGGGTCCGGACAGTTGCAGCAGGCGCAGCAGGTTGCTGGCGGCGCTGCGCGAACGGCCCACGGCCTGCGCCGCCTGTTCGTGCGTGAGGCCGAACTCGTCGACCAGGCGCTTGATGCCTTGCGCTTCTTCCAGCGGATTGAGATCCTCGCGCTGGATGTTTTCGATCAGCGCCATCACCGCCGCGGCCTCGTCGGGCACCGCCTTGACCAGCACCGGCACCTCGCGCAAGCCGGCCAGCTTGGCGGCGCGGAAACGGCGCTCGCCGGCAATGATCTCGTAGCGCGCGCCGTTGGCGGTTTCGTCCGACAGCGGGCGCACCAAGATAGGCTGCATGATGCCTTGCGACTTGATGCTTTCTGCCAGTTCGTACAGCGAGCCCTCGTCCATGCGCGTGCGCGGCTGGTACTTGCCGGCCTGCATCAGTTCGAGGCGCAAGGTGCTGGGTTCGCCTTCGCGCTGCGCGCTGACGTTGTCGCTGACTTTGGGGCCGAGCAGGGCCTCCAGGCCCATGCCGAGCCCCTTGGGTTTTTTGGTGACCATGGGGGGATTGTCTCTTATTGCCTGGCGGCGTCCTGCAGCGCTTTCAGCAGGGCCAGGCCGTCGGGCCACGCGCCCAGTGCGGATTCGCTGTTGATGTGCCCCAAGGCCCCCGGCATCACGAGTTGCGAGCCCCAGTCGGCCGCCATCTGCGCGCCGCGCGCGGTCTCGCAATAGGGGTCGTCGCTGCTGACGACGGCCAGGCTTGCGAAAGGCAGGCGCTGGCGCCGGATGGGCCGCCAGTTGTGCAGTTGCGGCGGGGCTTGCTCGCGCTCCGTATCGGGTGGCGCCACCAGCAGCGCGGCTCCGACGCGGTGGGTGTGGCGCGAATGCTCGGCCCAGGAGGCGACGAGCTGGCAGCCGAGGCTGTGCGCCACCAGGACGGCTTTTTCAGCGCCGGGTCCGGACAGGCGGGGGTCCTGCAGCAGCACCTCGTCCAGCCGCGCCATCCAGTCGCCGCGGCGCGGCCATTCCCAGTCTGATTGCTCGATGCGAGTGAAGCCGAATTCGCGTTCCCAATGGCTTTGCCAATGGTCGGGGCCGGAGTTCAGCCAGCCTGGCAGCAGGTAGATGGGGTGGGGGAAGGGATCCATGGGCCGAGAGTGATTGCGCGAGCCGCTTGACCCGCATCGCGGCCGCCATGTTATTGCATGGGGTTTGGCGTCTCCAACGAAGAGATCCAAGGAATGAGCCTCGATTTCCGATTCATGGACAATCGGAATCAATCAATCATTGTGCTGGAGCAAAAATGACTTACACCGTGTTCGTGGACGGCCAGGAAGGTACGACGGGCCTGCGTATCCATGAGTACCTGGCGCAGCGCAGCGACATCGAGGTCCTGCGAATTGATGCCGACAAACGCAAGGCCGCGGCCGAGCGCGCGCGCCTGCTGAATGCTGCCGACGTGGCCTTCTTGTGCCTGCCTGACGCGGCCTCGCGCGAGGCCGCGGCCATGGTCAGCAACCCCAGGACCTGCCTGATCGATGCCAGCACGGCGCACCGTACCGTGCCGGGTTGGGCCTTTGGCCTGCCCGAGTTGTGCGCGGGCCAGCGCGAGGCTCTGCGTGAGTCCAAGCGCATTGCCAATCCGGGCTGCCATGCCAGCGCCTTTATCCTGGCGCTGCGGCCCCTCGTCGATGCCGGTCTGCTCGCAGCGGATGCGCGGGTGTCGGCCACGTCCATTACCGGTTATTCAGGCGGCGGCAAGAGCATGATCGCGCAGTACGAAGCCGGCGGCGACGCCAAGCTGAACGCGCCGCGGCCCTATGCGCTGGGCCTGGCGCACAAGCACCTGCCGGAGATGATGCGTTACACGGGGCTGCAGGCGGCACCCGTGTTCATGCCCATCGTCGGGCCCTTCTACAAGGGGCTGGTGGTGACCGTGCCGCTGCACCTGAGCCAGCTGCGCGCCGGCACCACGCCGGCCCAGGTGCGCGAGGCGCTGGCGGCGCACTACGAGGGCGAGCGCTTCATTCGCGTGATGCCGCTGCATGATGCGGCCACGCTGGAAGAAGGCTTCTTCGACGCGCAGGCCTGCAATGACACGAACCGGGTCGACCTGTTCGTGTTCGGCAATGACGCGCAGGTGCTGGTGATGGCCCGCCTGGACAACCTCGGCAAGGGCGCGAGCGGGGCCGCCGTGCAGGCCATGAATGTGCACCTGGGGGTCGATGAGGCCTTGGGCCTGTAATCGTTGCGGACTCGTGCAGAGTCGTCCTGGCAAGGCGGGTCAGCGCGGACAGTACAACAGGGTACGGCAAGCTGGCCCAACGCGGCCAGGGCGACTTTGAGCGAGTCCGTTCAGTAGGCGGACGGGTCGGCGCTGCGGTAGTGGTATCGGTAGGCAGGGATGAAGCCCAGGCTACGATACAGCCTCAGCGCCACTTCGTTGTCAGAGCCCACCTGCAGATAGGCCTGCCGCGCACCTTGGGCATGCGCCTGCATCAGCAGGTGCTGGCAGAGCTGCCGTGCATGGCCCCGGCCGCGCAACTCGGTGGGCGTGAAGATGTCGTACAGGCCCACCAGGTGCTGTTCCTGGGCGATCTGGCCGCAGGCGAGCAGCGCGCCCTCAGCGTCGCGCAAGGCATAGCCCTGGTAGCGGACCGGCGAGAGGCGCATACGCTGTGCATGGGCCTGGATTTCGAGCGCCGTCGATTGACGCAGCTGGCCGACCAGTTCGGCGTAGTCAGCAGCATCCAGCGCCTGCAGGGTGGCTGTGCCTTCAGGCTGGCGCAGCGCCGCCCACAACTCAGGCAGCAGCATCACGTCGGCGGCGTCGAAGGCATACCAGCCGCGCGCGGCCAGCTGCTGATCGAGATCGGCAGGGTGGCTGAACGGGGTGATGCGAATCACCAGGGGCAGGCCGGCGTTCTTGAAGCTGTGCTGGCAACGCGCCAGCAATTCAGTCAGCGGCGTCCGACCTTGGGCCAGGGCATTGACGCAGCGCGAGCGCTTGGCCTTGCCCGGCGAAAGGCGGATCAGCCAGCCGTCGAGCAGCTCTTGTTGCGGCGGTGCACTGGCGTTCAGGCCGGCGTCTTCGGCTTGTTGCGCCAGGTCCCTCAGTCCGTCGTTGAGCAGGGCGGCCAGCATGTTCACATCCGGGTGACCCGTTGCACCATTTCCTTGGCGAACTCGACAAAGGCCTGGGCGCCGCGCGAGGAGGGGTCGAACACCACGCCGGGCAGGCCGTAGCTGGGTGCCTCGGCCAGGCGCACATTGCGCGGAATCACGGTGTCGAACACCTTGTCGCCGAAGTGCGACTTGAGCTGTTCGCTGACCTGCTGCTGCAGCGTGATGCGGGGATCGAACATCACGCGCAGCAGGCCGATGATCTGCAGGTCCGGGTTCAGGTTGGCGTGGACCTGCTTGATGGTGTTGACCAGGTCGGACAGGCCCTCGAGCGCGAAGTACTCGCACTGCATGGGCACGACCACGCCGTGCGCGCTGCACAGGCCGTTGAGCGTCAGCATGGAAAGCGAGGGCGGGCAGTCGATCAGCACGAAGTCGTAGTCGGCGTGCACGGCCTTGATGGCCTGCTTGAGGCGGCGCTCGCGGCGCTCCAGCTCCACCAGCTCCACTTCGGCGCCCGCCAGTTCGCGATTGGCGCCCAGCACGTCGTAGCCGGCGCGCTCGCTGTGCTGCTTGGCCTCAAGGATGCTGGCGCTTTCCAGCAGCACGTCGTACACGCTCATGGCCATGGCGCGCTTGTCGATGCCCGAACCCATGGTGGCGTTGCCTTGCGGGTCCAAGTCAACGACCAGGACGCGCTGCCCGACCTTGGCCAGGCCTGCGGCCAGGTTGACCGTGGTGGTGGTCTTGCCGACACCGCCTTTTTGATTTGCAACGCAGAAAATCTTGGCCATGGTTCTTGTTGGGGGTCTGGGGAGTGGCAGGTATTTTCGCCCACTCCAAGGTTTGCAAAATGCCGAATCAGGCCTTGGGACGCAAGTAAATCAAGCAGCGCTGCGCATCCAGGCCCGGAACTTCAATTTGTTCCACGTGAAACACCTCAACATCTGAGGGCAGGGCGGCGATTTCCTCTGCGGGGTGTTGTCCCTTCATGGCCAACCAGATGGCGCCCGACTTGAGGTGCTGGCGCGTCAAGGTCGTGAAATCGAGCAGCGAGGCGAAGGCGCGCGAGGTGATGATGTCGACCCGCGGCACATCCAGCGCTTCAACACGCGAGTGCAAGCCGAGCAGATTGCGCAAGCCGAGTTCGGCCGCCACCTGCTTGATGAAGCTGGCTTTCTTGGCCACGGCATCCACGCAGCTGACCTCCATCTCGGGCTGGCAGATGGCCACCACCACGCCGGGCAGACCGCCGCCGCTGCCGACGTCCATCAGGCGCAGCGGACCGCCTGCATCGAGTTTTGCAATATGGCACCGCAGGGCAGGGAGCAGGCTCAGGCTGTCGATCAGATGCTGTACCAGCATGGCCTGCGGATCGCGCACGGCGGTCAGGTTGTAGACCTTGTTCCACTTTTGGATCATGGCCTGGTAGGCGAGCAGCTGGTCGATTTGCTGCTCGCTGAGATTCAGCTGCAGCGTTTGCAGGGCCTGGGTCAGGGCGGGGCGGAAGGCTTGGAGGTCGGTCATGAAGGTCCTGTGTTCCTGTCTCAGGCTGCGGCGTCGTTCTGCTGCGCGTCGTTGGCAGGGACTTCGGACGTGGTTCCAGAGTTGATGAAGCCTTTGAAACCCTTGCGCTTGAGGTGGACCAGCAGCAGGGAGATGGCCGCCGGCGTCACGCCCGAGATGCGCGAGGCCTGGCCCAGGGTCTCGGGCCTGTGCTTGCTGAGCTTCTGGCGCACCTCGATCGAGAGGGCAGTGACCTGCGCATAGTCCAGCTCGGCGGGCAGGCGCATGTTCTCGAAATGCGCGGCCCGGGCCACATCCTCGCCCTGCTTGGTGATGTAGCCGGCGTACTTGACGCTGATTTCCAATTGCTCGATCACGGCCTCGGCCAGGGGCTGGCCCAGTTCTTCGACCAGGGCTGCGCGGGACACGCCGGCCTCGGGCCGGGCAATGGCGGCCACTTCGGCGACTTCGTTGAAGCGCACCTCGGGGCGGCGCAGCAGGTCGATCAGCGTGTATTCGCGTTCCAAGGCCTTGCCGACCAGGCGTTCGGCGTCCGCCGCGGCCAGGATGCCGGGATGCACCCAAGTGGATTTGAGACGTTCTGTTTCACGTGAAACAGCATCGCGTTTCTTGTTGAACGCGTCCCAGCGGGCGTCGTCCACCAGGCCCAATTCGCGGCCGATCTCGGTCAAGCGCATGTCGGCGTTGTCTTCGCGCAGCTGCAAACGGAACTCGGCCCGGCTGGTGAACATGCGGTAGGGCTCGGTCACACCCTTGGTGATCAGGTCATCGACCAGCACGCCCAGGTAGGCCTGGTCGCGGCGCGGCAGCCAAGCTTCCTGGCCGCGCACCTGCAGCGCGGCATTCAGGCCGGCGAACAGGCCTTGCGCCGCAGCTTCCTCGTAGCCGGTCGTGCCGTTGATCTGGCCGGCGAAGAACAGGCCCTGGATGGCGCGTGTCTCGAAGCTGGCCTTGAGCTCGCGCGGATCGAAGTAATCGTACTCGATGGCATAGCCGGGACGCAGGATGTGCGCGTTCTCCAGTCCCGGAATCGAGCGCACGGCGGCCAGCTGGATGTCGAAGGGTAGCGAGGTCGAGATGCCGTTGGGGTAGAACTCGTGCGTGGTCAGGCCTTCGGGCTCGAGGAAGATCTGGTGGCTGTCCTTGCCGGCGAAGCGGTTGATCTTGTCCTCAATGCTGGGACAGTAGCGCGGCCCCACGCCCTCGATCACGCCGGTGAACATGGGGCTGCGGTCGAAGCCGGAGCGGATGATCTCGTGCGTGCGCTCGTTGGTGTGGGTGATCCAGCAGGGCAGCTGGCGCGGGTGCTGTGCGGCCGAGCCCATGAAGCTGAACACCGGCACGGGGTCCAGGTCACCGGGCTGCTCCTCGCAGCGCGAGAAATCGATGCTGCGCCCGTCCAGCCGCGGCGGCGTGCCGGTCTTGAGGCGGCCCTGCGGCAGTTTCAATTCCTTGAGCCGGGCCGACAGGCTGACGGCCGGCGGGTCGCCCGCGCGTCCGGCGCTGTAGTTCTCCAGGCCCACGTGGATGCGGCCGTCCAGGAAGGTGCCGGCCGTCAGCACCACGGCGCGGGCGCGGAAGGCCAGTCCCATCTGGGTGACGGCGCCGACCACGCGCTCGCCGACGCCATCGCTCTCAACCATCAGATCGTCAACGGCCTGCTGGAACAGCCACAGATTGGGCTGGTTCTCGAGGCGATGGCGGATCGCGGCCTTGTAGAGGATGCGGTCGGCCTGGGCGCGGGTGGCGCGCACGGCAGGCCCCTTGCTGCCGTTGAGGATGCGGAACTGGATGCCGGCCTCGTCGGTGGCCGCAGCCATGGCGCCGCCCAGCGCATCGACCTCCTTGACCAAGTGGCCCTTGCCGATGCCGCCGATCGAGGGGTTGCAGCTCATCTGCCCCAGCGTTTCGATGTTGTGGCTGAGCAGCAGGGTCTTGCAGCCCATGCGCGCGCTGGCCAAGGCGGCCTCGGTGCCGGCATGGCCGCCGCCGACCACGATCACGTCAAATTCGGTTGGATAAAGCATGGTGGTCAGCAATGGAATGTAAGCGGTGGGCAAACCCTAAATTTTATTCCGCCCCTGTGGATAAGTCACGGGTCTTGAGCTGCATTTCGGCCAGATTCCCGCCTGAATTCAACAACATAGACCGACAATGGGAGCATGAATTGCCGAGACCGCTGCGCCGCCTGTTGCATTGCCCCTTCGATCAGCTCGCCCATTCCGGGCATGCCGCTGGTCGACGGCATCGCCAAGCCGGCCGGCGTGCGCTGCATACAGCTCGACGCGCACGACCGCTGCCGTCTGTTCGGGCGGCCCGAACGGCCCGCCGTCTGCAGCTCCCTGCGGCCCTCGCCGGAGATGTGCGGCGACTCCCGCGAGCAGGCCATGCGCTGGCTGGGCTGGATGGAGCAAAGCACGGCACCCGGGATGCCTTGATCCCCGGGCTCTCGCCTCCCTCGCCTATTGCGCGACGGCTCGCCGCATGGACTGCGCGACCAGCGATAGGCCCAGCAGGGTCAGGCCCAAGCCGCTGAGCACCGAAGGCAAGACCTTGGCGAGTGGCAGCGACTCGCCCTTGAGCACCAGCATCATCAGCGCGTTCTGGCCCAGTCCGGGCACCCAGAAGTACCAGGGCGCCTCGGCGCCGGGGTTCATCAGCGTCACCATGGGCGCCAGACCGATCAGGGTCATGATCAGGGTGCTGCTGGTCTGGGCCTCCTTGAAGGTCTTGGTGCGTATGGCGACGGCCATCAAGAGGGCGCTCATGCTGCAGGCCAGCGGCAGTTCCAGCAGGAAACAGCGCAGCACTTCGATCCAGCCGAAATGGAACATCGCCTGCAGCTCGTCGTTGCGTATCAGCACCTGGCCGGACAGAAAGCTCAGGTTGGACAGCAGCGCCACGGCCAGGCCCAGCAGCGTCACCGCGCCCCATTTGCCGGCCACCAGCGTCATGGGCGGCACCGGATTCATCAGCAGCGGCTCCAGCGAACCGCGCTCGCGCTCGCCGGCCGTGCTGTCGAGCGCCGCCGTCAGCGCGCCGTAGAGCACCGCCATGATGATGAACATCGGCACCATGCCGGTCAGCTGGGTGGCGCGGGCCTGGGTGCTGGCGAGGTCGCGTTCGGCGATGTCCAGCGGCTTGAGCAGCTCCGGCGAGATGCCGCGCAAGGCCATGGCGACCAGGCTGCGTTCGCGCTGGAAACCTTCGAGCGCGCTGCGCAAGGCCGCCGCGCCAGCCTGGGCGCGTTGGTTGACGCTGTCCGACACGATGGTGACGCCGGCGGGCTTGCCGTGCAGCAGGTCGTCCTCGAACTGCGCGTCCACCTCCAGCACGGGGCTCAGCAGCCGGCTGGCGCGCAGCTGCGCTTCATAGTCGGCGGGCGCGGGCTTGATCGTGTAGGTCTGCCGCTCCAGGTAGTTGCGCAAGGTGGGCGCGTGGTCCATGCCGATGGCGAGGATCTCGCGCCGCTCGGCGCGCTCTTCCAGCGAGCTGATCAGGGTGGAGATCATGAACAGCACCAGCGGCCCCATCAGCACGGCGGGCATCATCATGCGCAGCAGGGTGCGGCGGTCGCGCAAGGCATCGACCGTCTCCTTGCCGAGCACGATGCGGAACTGGCGCCAGGATGCAGCAAGGGCCTTCATGCGTGCGACTCCTCCGAATGGAACGCCAGCCTGACGAAGGCATCCTCGAAGCGCGTGGCCCGGGCCTGTTCCAGCAGCTCGGGCACACTGCCTTCGGCCACGACGCGGCCGTGGTTCATGACGATGACGTGGTCGCACAGTTGCTCCACCTCCTGCATGATGTGGCTTGAGAAGACGATGCATTTTGAGCCGCCGGCCGGCGAGTGCAGGTGGCGCAGCACCTCGCGCAGCGCGCGCGTGGCCAGCACGTCCAGGCCGTTGGTCGGCTCGTCCAGCACCACGTTGGCGGGGTCGTGGACCAGCGCACGCGCCAAGGCCGTTTTCATGCGCTCGCCCTGGCTGAAGCCTTCGCTGCGCCGGTCCAGCAGCGCGCGCAGGTCCAGCAGCTCGGCCAGGGCCTCGATGCGGGCTTGCGCGGCGTCCGGCGCCATGCCTTGCAGGCGGGCGAAATAGGCGATGTTCTCGCGTGCCGTCAGGCGCGGGTACAGGCCGTGGGCGTCGCCGAGGATGCCCATGCGGGCCAGCGCGGCGCGCGGCTGCTCCGCCACTTCGATGCCGTCGACCTCGATGCGGCCCGTGTCCGGCGGGAACAGGCCGCCCAGCATGCGCAGGCTGGTGGTCTTGCCCGCGCCGTTGGGGCCTAACAAGCCCGTGATGCGTCCATTGGGGGCCTCCATGCTGAAGGCCTGCACGGCCTGGATGTGCGCGGGCGCCGTGCGCTTGGTCCAGGACTTGCCGCCGCGCAGCCGGAAGCGTTTGGAAATCTGCTGGATGCTGATCATGGAGTGGTGCTCGATGCGGCGCCGGACGCGGCTTGAACGGGTTGGAACGCGGCGGGCCTCGGTATCCGCGCCGCGCATTGGGTGTCGACCTGCAGGGCCTCGGCATCGGTCGGCGCGTCGAAGAAACGGAACAGCACCTCGGCCATGCAGGGCAGGGCCATCACGCCATGGCCGGCCTCCGGTACGATCTGCTGGCGCGCCAGGGGCCCCAGGGCCTGCGCGACGCGTTTGGCATGGCGCGGCGGGGTGACCGGGTCGGCGCCGCCGCTGAGCAGCAGCACGGGCGTTCGCGCGGGCGGGATGGCGTAGAAGTTCGCCGGCACCGCGCCGCGCGGCCAGAAGCTGCAGACCTGTTCGTACAGCTGCGATTGATAAGGGCCGAAATCGCGTCCGCCGGCGGCCTGAACCTGCATGCGCGGTGCGTCCTCGGCGCAGACCACCGAGAAATGCATGCCGGTGGCGATCTTGCCGCTCTTGCCGCCACTGACGATGCTGGCCAAGCCGATCAAGCCTTCGAAGCGGCCCTGGGATGCCGCATGGATGGCGGCGGGCAGCGCGGCCGTCAGCGCCGGCGCATACAAGGCCGGTTGCACGCTGCGCAGCAGCATGGCGGGCTTCAGCGTGACGTGCTCCGTCTTGCCGCTCAGCGGATCGCTGAGGCTGACAGGGCGTGGCAGGCTGCCCAGCAGTTCGGCCCATTCATGGCGCAGAGCCGGAAAGCGTGCCTGGCAGGCGGCTTCGCGCTCGCAGGCGGCCAGCATGGCGTCGAACTGGCCCTGCGCATCGAGGGACAGGCTTTGCGGCAGGACCATGTCGGGTGGGGTCACGCCGTCGATGACGGTGCGTCGTACATGTTGCGGAAATTGCCGCAGGTATTCGAGCGCCGCGCGTGTGCCATAGGAGCCGCCCAGCAGGTTCCATTGCGCGATGCCGAGATGGTCGCGCACGGCGTCCATGTCCTGCATGGCGATGGCCGTGGTGAAGAAGCGCAGGTCGCCGTAGGGCAGTTTTTGCAGGGCGTCGCGGCAGGTCTTGAGGGTCTGCAGCTGGGCTGCTTCGTCGAGCCGCTGGCTCAGCGGCTGTTCGGCCTCGTCAGGACAGTCCAGCGGGGCTGAATCGCCGGTGCCGCGCTGGTCGATGAAGATCAGGTCGCGGCGGTTGTTGAGCCGGTGCAGCATGTTCATGGTCTGCGGCGCCAGCGCGATGGCGCTCTGGCCCGGGCCGCCCGCCAGCAGCAGCACCGGGTCGCCGGCCTTGTTGCGCGAGCGCGCCGGTACCACGAGGTAATGGATGTCAATCTGGACGCCGGCTGCGTGCGCCGGGTCCAGCGCACGCTTGAGCGTGCCGCATTGCAATTCGGTGGCGACCCCCGGGATGCGGCAGGCGTGGGTGGGCGGCTTTGGCGTCGGCGCTGCCAGGGCGCCCTTGGCGCCAAGCAGGGCGGCTATGGTGAACAGCAGGGCGAGCGGGGTGCCGCGCCGTGGTCCTGAATGCATATCGGTCCTCCCAGGAGAGTGGGCCGATTATCAGCATTTAGAGTTGCGTGCTCTGCGCTTGTTCGCGGCGCCCGAACATGCCCCAGCCGTCCATGGTCATGACTTTGTCGTCATGCTGGTTGAACACCTCCCACTGGGAGTGCACCAGGCCAATGGCGGGGCGCGACTGGCTGGCGCGGGCCTCCAGAACCGTCATGCGAACCCGCAGCGTATCGCCGGGACGCACGGGCTTGAGCCAGCGGATGTTGTCCAGGCCCGGTGAGCCCTGGCTGGTGGAATGGTTCAGGTAGCCATCGCACATCATGCGCATGGTCATCGCGCAGGTGTGCCAGCCGCTGGCGGACAGGCCGCCCAGCACCGAGCGCCGGGCAGCCTCTTCATCGAGATGAAAAGGCTGCGGGTCGTAGGCCGAGGCAAAGCTGATGATTTCCTCGCGGGTGACCTTGCGGTCGCCAAATTCGAGCACGCGTCCGGCGTGAAAGTCTTCAAAACTGTAGGTCATCGGGTGCTTTCAGGTCCGGGTGGCTGGGGCCGCGCCGGGCTTCAACAAGGCCTCGCAGGTGGCCTTCTGGCTGTCGCCCGCCGGCAGCTTGGCGCAAATGCCATTCAACTGCGTCTTCAGCCGGCCCAGCGCGGCGTTGTGCTGTCCCTTGGCGTTCCAGTCCAGCAGTTTGGTGCTGATCAATTTAAGTGAGCGCGCACTGCGCTCGTAGAAGGCGCCGCTGTCCTGCGCGGCCTCGGCAAACACCTGCTGGCTGACCTTCTCGATGCGGGCCTCGTCCTGCGGAGCCTGGTCGACCAGCACCTTCAGGTAGTTGGAGCCCCATTGCAGGCGCGTGGCGGGGCCTTCGGCATTGCTGAAGGCTTGCTCGTACCAGTGCAGGGCTTCGTCCTTGTGGCCTTGTTTGAGCGCGTTGGAGCCGAGGTGGCTCATCAGGTAGTAGGGCGAGTGGCTCTTGCCCAGCGAGGTCTTGAGCAGGTTGTCGCTGTCGTCCCACAGGTCCACGTCGGACAGCGCCGTGGCGACGGTGCCGATCACGGCCTGGCGTTCATAGCCATCGGTGACGTCATGATCCAGCGTGCTGGCATAGGCCTTCACCTCCTGCTGCAACTTGGGGTCGAGCCGGGGGTGGATCTCGGTCTTGGCGAGATCCAGGCGGGCCAGGTCGATGCGAGCGCACAGCGCCTGCAGTCGGTCGGCCGTGGAGAGGCTGGTGTCGGCCTGGAGGTGCCGCAGCGTGGCGTCAAGAGGCGTCAACAGCGCCTGGCGCGCCGCGCCGGGCTGGGGTGCCAGGGTCTTGACGATGTCGGCGCCGAAGTTGGTGAGCACGTCCATTTGTGCACGGCTGGCGGCGCCATCTGCTAGCAGCGTTTGCAGCCGGGCGCGGTCGGCTGCGCCGGGCTTGAAGCTTTTGGCGGCCTCCTCGGCAGACAGGGCCTTGAGCCACAGCCGCGTGCTGGCGTCAGCGTCCACCGCCTGGCTGGCGCGGGCCAGTTGCATCAGCAGGGCCGGGCGCTGGGCCTGCGGGGTCAGCTGTTGCTCGTCGGTTTCCCAGCCGTAATAGCCGAGCAGGCGCCATTCGTTGGCGCCCAGGGTCTTGCCGGCCTTGGCATCGGCCAGCACTTCGGCCACCGGGCGACCGCCTGCCATGCCCAACTGCAGCACCTGCATGACCTGGCGCGCGTCGGCCTCGCCGGGCAGGCGGGTCAGCTCCTTGCCTTGCGGATTAAACAGGATCAGCGTCGGGTAGCCTGTGACCTTGAAGCGGGCGCCGAGCTTTTGCGCGCCGGCATGGTCGCCGTCCAGGTGCACGGCAACGACGGCACGCGACTGGGCGATGAAGTCCTGACGCTTGAACAGGGTCGCCTTGAGCTGGTTGCAGGGGGGGCACCACGAGGCGCCCCAGTACAGCAGCACGGGCTGGCGGTTCTGTCGGGCCAGGGCGAAGGCCTGCTCGACATCGGCCTCGCTTTGGGCCTCGTGCCAGGCAATTCCGGCGGGCACGCTGGTGGCGGATTCGGTGGACGCCGCATGTGCTGGTGCCAGGTTCAGGCCACCCAGGCTGAGCGATACGGAGCAGGCTGCCAGCAAGGCGTGGGCGAGGCGGGTGAGAGGTGTTCGACGCATGGTGACGCTGGGGTTGAATGGACGTTTGAATCGTCAGGGCGGCCTATTTTGCGCCTTGCGGAACGATTTGCAGGGCGACGCAAAAAAGCCCCGCAGCGCGAGGCTGGCGGGGCTTTGAGGCTTGCGAGGCCCCGTATCCACGAGGCGCTCATCGGCATCAGCGCAATTGCACAGGCACGATGGTGAAGTTGGGCGTGCAGGTGGTGCAAGGGGCCGTTACGACGCTGCCGTTGTTGGTCCAGCTGCCATCGCCCAGCACGTAGACGATGTAGTTTGCGCCGGCGTTCAAGGGCACGGCGGGGTTCGAGTTGCTGCCGCCGAAGATGGCAATAGGCTGGCTCGACGAGGCCGTGCTCACTTGCAGGAAGGCGCCAGGGGTGGTGTCGTAAGGCACAGCGAAGTTGGCCGATTGCGTGCCGGACAACACGTTGCCGACCACCTGGGTGTAGTTGGCCGACAGCGTCACGCCACCCGGGAACCCGTTGGCGCCATTGACCACGCGCATGTTGGCGTAGCCGGTGGCGATCGGGTAGGTGTTGTCGTCGGTCAGCACGGTCAGCTGCGGATTGCTTGGGCTGCCCCAGACCAGCAAGGTGTAGTCGGTACCCGGCACCGGCGTGGCGGGCAGGTTGTTGGCCGTGGCCGGCAGGCCAGCAGTCGTCAGGGTTGCCAGGTTGGTCCCCGCGGATGAAGCGCTCTGCACCGAGATACTGGCCTTGGCATTGGTGCCGTCCAGGATGGTGTAGTAGTCGCCGACGGTGGGCGAGATGGCCACATTGCTGGTGGTCGTGCCGTTGCTGGTCGAGCTGCCCAGCAGATAGGTGGTGGTCGGCGTGGTCGTGCCGGCAGTCAGCGTGGCGTTGAAGGCTTCCATGGTGGCATTCAAGGCCATGATCAGGCGGGCACGAATGCTGGTGCTCGTGTAGGGCGTGACCGTGCTTTGCTGCTGCACCAGCATGCCGTTGACCAGGACGCCGCTGGGCGAGCCCGTCAGGATCAGGGTGTAGACTTGGCCGGAAGACAGCGAAACGCTGGGGATGTCCAGGCGCAGGTCGGTCTTGTTGTTGTAGCCGGTGATGCGGACTTCATACGAGGTCGAGGAAGAGCCGGTGCTGACGGAGTTGTAGCCGCTGCCGTACGTGACGCCGATGTTGCTGGCGGTCGGGCTCAGGCCGCTGACAGGCGTGGCGCCGCCGAGGCCGCTGGGGGTGGTGACCGCAGGCGACAGGTAGACGTCGACCGGGCCGGCATCCTGCGCCAGGTTCAGCACCAGGAACGAGGCGTAGCCGGTGGCGGGTGCAGTCTGGTTTTCCTGCAGCAGCGAGATGTTCGGATTGCCGGACTTGCCGTACACGATCATCGCGTAGTTGCTGTTGGCCACCAGGGTCGGCGTGCGGTTCAGGATGGTGACGCCGTTGCTGACGATCTGGGAATTGGTGGCGCCGACGTTGACCGATTGATAGCTGCTGGCCGCGCCGTAGGCCACGTTGCCAAAGGCGGATCCGTTGTTTACGCTCACGCTCATGGCGCCGGGATAACCCACGCTGGCGTTCAGAAGGCGCACGCTCGTGCTGCTGGTATTGCTCCCACAAGCACTCAGTAGTGCGGCAGAGACCATGCCCAATGCCATGGCCCAATGTTTGAATCGCATCCGATTTCTCCAGTTCCTGTCACGGCGACGCCGCATACCTGATCCGAATTGGACCATCTTTCAGTTTACTCTGACATGAGGGCGAGTATCCCGTGGGTGAAGTTTCGTTGCGCTGATTTCTTCATTTTTAGGGGCGCAAAAGGCAATTCAGCTTCGAATAATTCCATGAATGCATGCCCGCCTTGGAGGCAGCGACCGAGGAGACGGTAAGCTACACGACCATGTTGATGGTTCATCCTGCCTGGCATGTTCTGAGTCGTCTGGGCGAAGCGCAGATCCTGCTGCCTTTGTTTGCGCTGGCAAGCGGTTGGCTGTGGCGGCGCGAGCCTTGGAGTCCTGTGCTGCGCGATTGGTGGCTCTCACTGGGTGCGGTCACGCTGCTGACCACGGCGTCCAAGATCGCCTTCCTGGGTTTCGGCTGGGGCATCGCGTCCTTGGACTTCACCGGCTTCTCGGGCCACTCGATGTTCTCGGCCGCGATCCTGCCCGTGCTGGGCGGCTTGGCCTTGCACGTGCGCGGGCGGGCAGGCCTGGGTGTGATGGCCGGCTGGGCGCTCGCGCTCGCGGTGGCTGTTTCTCGTGTCAAAGTGAGTGCGCACTCGCCGTCTGAGGCGCTGTCAGGTTTGCTGCTGGGGAGCATGACCAGTGCATGGACCTTGCGCCGCAGGCGGCTTGACCGCCTGTCCATCCCGCACTGGATGAGTGCCCTGGCGCTGGCCGTGCTCTTGTCCATGCCTTGGGTGGCGCCGCCGTCGCGCACGCACGACTGGGTGACGCGCCTGAGCCTGGCCCTGTCGGGCCGCAGCCGTCCGTACACGCGGGCCGACCTGCACCGGAAGCCGGCCGCGTTCCCTTCAAATCAGCAGCGCGGTGCTGTTCTTGACTTCCTCCATCACGGCGTAGGTCCGTGTTTCGCGCACGCCGGGCAGGGTCCAGATCACGTTGCCGATGAACTCCCGGTAGGCGCCCATGTCTGACACGCGGGTCTTGAGCAGGTAGTCGAAGCCCCCGGCCACCAGGTGGCACTCCAGGATTTCGGGCCGCACCTGAACGGCGGCCTTGAAGCTGTCCATCACGTCGATCACGGTGCGGTCCAGCAGCACCTCGATGAAGACCAGCATCGCGGCGCCCAGTTTGGCCGGGTTCAGCCGCGCTTCGAAGCCGAGGATGTAGCCCTCGCGCGTCAGGCGCTTGAAGCGCTCCAGCACCGCGGTCGGCGACAAATGCACCGCCTCGGCCAGCTTGAGGTTGGAAATACGCCCATCCTGCTGGAGGACGCGCAAAATGCGCACATCGATTTTGTCGAGGCCGCGCTCGCCGCCTTCCTGGCCTTCTGCAGGTTTTTTTGGGTTCATGATGTATTTTTCACTGCTATTGTGATGATCTTCTGAATTTAATGCAGATTCTTACCCAATAAAGTCACAGCATTCACCATGATGGGCCAATCTGGCCTGTCTTCGGCTTCAACCCCTTTACCCAGGGACTGTCATGACTGCTTTTGCTTTGCCGCTTGAATTCACCCGCCTGCCCACGCCATACCGTGACGAACTCCCGGTGGTGAACGTCCTGGCGGCACGTTTGAAGGGCGAAGCCGATGGCGGGTCGGCGTCGCTGGACTGGGCAGCCGTCATTGCGATGGCCAGCCCCTGGGTGCAGCAGGTGCGCGACAACCCGGCGCCGTTCTGGGCCATGGAGTCGTTGCTGCGCGAATACCCCATCACCAGCGCGGAAGGACTGGCGCTGATGCGCTTGGCAGAAGCACTGCTGCGTGTGCCCGACGCCCCGACCGCCATCGCGCTGACCGCCGACCAGCTGGGCCGGGCCCAATTCGATGGCGGCTCCGAGGGCCCGCACAAGATGCTGGCCTCGTTGTCGTCCACGGCCATTTCGCTGTCCAAGAAATTCCTGCCCGAAGCCGAAGGCGAGGGGGGGCTGCTGCAGCGCCTGGGTGCGCAGACCGTGGTGGCCGCCACGGTGCGGGCCATCCAGCTGCTGGGCCGGCAGTTCGTGCTGGGCCAGAGCATCAAGGAGGCCATGCACGAGGCCGACAGCGCCCGGCGCCAGCAAAAGCAGCTCCGCTTCAGCTACGACATGCTGGGCGAGGGGGCCCGCACCGAGGCGGACGCGGCACGCTATCAGGCCTCGTACCTGATGGCCATCGATGCCATCGCCAAGGGCCAGAAGGCCGATTCACCCGAGGCCTCGGACGGCATTTCGATCAAGCTCAGCGCCCTGTTCTCGCGCTACGAGGTCCTGCAGCGCGAGCGCGTGTTCGCCGAGCTGCTGCCGCGCGTCTGGCAGCTGATCGAGCGCGCGGCCAAGGCCAACATCAATCTCACCATCGACGCCGAAGAGGTCGACCGCCTGGAGCTGTCGCTGGAGGTGCTGGACGCGCTGGCCGGCCGCATCGCGCTGCAGTTCCCGCAATGGCGCGGATTTGGCCTGGCGGTGCAGGCCTACCAGACGCGCGCGCTGGCCGTGGTCAACGAGGTGGCCGGCATCGCCCGCAAGCACGGCTTGCGCTTCATGGTGCGGCTGGTCAAGGGGGCTTACTGGGACGGCGAAATCAAGCGCGCCCAGGAGCTGGGCCTGGAGGCCTATCCGGTGTTCACGCACAAGCAGCACACCGACGTGTCCTACCTGGCCTGCGCGCAGGCGCTGATCTCGCATGCCGACGTGATCTACCCGCAATTCGCCAGCCACAACGCCGGCACCATCGCCGCCATCGTGCAGATGGCCCGCAAGGCGGGCGCCGCCTTCGAGATGCAGCGCCTGCATGGCATGGGCGAAGGCGTCTACCGCGAGCTGTTGAAGGACGAGACCATCCCCTGCCGTGTCTATGCGCCGGTGGGCGAGCACCGCGATCTGTTGGCCTATCTGGTGCGCCGCCTGCTGGAGAACGGCGCGAATTCCTCCTTCGTTCATCAGTTGGCCGACGCGAGCGTCGATGTCCATGAACTGCTGGCTTCGCCGTTGGCGCAAATCCAGTCCAGCGGCGCCTTGCCTTTGCCGGCCGACCTGTTCCGGGCCGAATCGAATGGCGTGCCTGCCGGGACGCGCCAGAACTCCAGCGGCCTGGATCTGACGGTGCTGGCGCACCGCCAGCCCTTGCTCCAGGCGCTGGACCAGGTGTCGGTGCAGCCGGTGCCCCTGGCCCTGGCGGCCGATTGCGCGGCGGCCATGCAGCGCCTGCAGTCCGGCTTTGCCGCCTGGAATGCGCGCGGCGCTGCGGCGCGTGCGGCCATCCTGCGCCGCGCGGCCGACGCGCTCGACGCCCGCCTGCCGGAGTTCTGCGCGCTGCTGGTCAAGGAGGCTTTCAAGACCCAGGGCGACTGCATGGCCGAAGTGCGCGAGGCGGTTGACTTCATGCGCTACTACGCCGACGAGGCCGAGGCGATGTCGCCCCCGCAGGCGGGCCGCGGCGTGTTCGTCTGCATCAGCCCCTGGAATTTCCCGCTGGCCATCTTTGCCGGCCAGGTGGTGGCGGCCCTGGTGGCGGGCAATACGGTCGCGGCCAAGCCAGCCGAGCAGACGCCTTACGTGGCGCAGTGCATGGTGGAGCTGCTGCACGAGGCCGGCGTGCCGACGGACGCGCTGGTGCTCCTGCATGGCCCCGGCGAGACCGTGGGCGCAGCGCTGGTCGCGGACCCCCATGTGGCGGGTGTGTGCTTCACCGGGTCGACCGCGGTTGCCCAGATCATCAACCGCAGCCTGGCGGCCAAGTCGAACGCACAGGCGGTGCCGCTGATTGCCGAAACCGGCGGCATCAACGCCATGGTGGTCGACTCCACGGCCCTGCCCGAGCAGGTGGTCGACGCGGTGGTGCAAAGCGCGTTCCGCTCGGCGGGCCAGCGTTGCTCGGCCTTGCGCCTGCTGTGCGTGCACGAGGGCATTGCCGACGGCGTGATCGAGATGCTGCGCGGCGCGCTGCAGGGCCTGACGGTCGGGGAGCCTGCGATGCTGGCCACCGACGTGGGACCGGTGATCGACGACGAGGCCTTCCAAAATATCAGCCAGCATGTGCAGCGCCTGAAGCGCGAGGCGCGCTTGATTGGCGAAAGCCCGGTGCACGATGTGGTGCCGCGCCTGATCCGCCCGGCGGCCTTCGAGATTGCGCGGGTCGGCGAGATCGGCCAGGAAATCTTCGGTCCGGTGCTGCATGTGCTGCGCTGGACCGGCGAGCCGGACGCGCTGATCGAGCAGATCAACAGCCTGGGCTACGGCCTGACGCTGGGCATCCAGACCCGCATCGACAGCCGCGCCCTGCGCCTGGCCGAGCGTGCCCGGGTCGGCAATATCTACGTCAACCGCAACATCATTGGCGCGGTGGTCGGCGTGCAACCCTTCGGCGGCGAAGGCATGTCGGGTACGGGGCCCAAGGCGGGCGGCCCGCACTACCTGCGCCGCTTTGTCGGCCAGGGCGTCGCGTCTGCGCCTGTGGGCCAGGCGGCAAGCCGTTATCTGGCGGACGAGGGCCGGGTGGCGCCGGGCGCGGCCTGGCAGCAGGCTTGCGCGGCGCAGCCGACCTGGGCCGAGCGCCCCTTGGCCGAGCGTGTCGTCGTGATGCGCCGCATGGCGGCTCAATGCGAGCCGGCGCAGGCCGCCCTGTGGCTGGCCCATGCGGATCAGGCCGAGCAGGGCTTGGTGCCGCGCGCCTTGCCCGGGCCCACGGGCGAGCGCAATGAATTACGCCAGCATCCGCGCGGCGCGCTGGCCTTGTTCGGCGCAGGCGCCGACGCAAGCCAGCTGCATGGAGCGCTGGCGGCGGCGCTGGTCGGCGGCAACGGCCTGGCCGTGCTGCCGGGCTCGGTGGCGGTGGCCAAGCTGCTGGCGGACGCCGCTTTGAAGTTGAAGCAGGCCGGCCTGAACGCCGACGTGCTGGTGCAGCTCGACGACCACTGCGCGAAGGCGCTGTTGTCCGATGCCGCGCTGGCTGGCGTGGTGGTGGCGGGAACGGACGCAGGCTTGATGGCCGAGCTGCAGGTGGAGCTGGCGCAGCGCCGCGGCGCCATCCTGCCCCTGATCTCGGCGGATGAATGCCGGCAAGCCTCGAACCAGTACCGCTTCGTGACCGAGCAGACGCTGACGATCAACACCGCGGCGGCGGGCGGCAATGCGGAGCTGCTGGCCGGCCTGCATTGATCGCTGAACGGCCGCCTTAAACTCGCGGCCGAGGTATCCACGCATGAGCGACAACATTGCATTCATCGGCGGCGGCAACATGGCCAGCGCCATCATTGGCGGACTGATCCGCGCGGGCCGCTCGCCGGCAACCCTCCAGGTGGTCGAACCGGTGCCGGCGCAGCGCCAGAAGCTGCACGACGAGTTCGGCGTGCAGGTCCTGCCGGCGGCCGACGAGCGCCTGGCCCAGGCGGCCTTGCTGGTCTGGGCCGTCAAGCCGCAGCTCTTTGCCGAGGCGGCCGCGCCCCTGCAAGGCCTGGTGGGCCACGCCTTGCAGTTGTCGGTGATGGCGGGCATACGCAGCGAGGCTTTGGTCCGCGCAACCGGCGCCGAGCGCGTGGTGCGCGCCATGCCCAACACGCCGGCGCTGATCGGCCAGGGCATTGCCGGCCTGTATGCCCGCGCCGCGGTGTCCGCCGCCGACAGGGCCCTGGTCGAATCCGTGCTGGCGCCCACCGGGCGCACGCTGTGGGTCGCCCAGGAGGCCGATCTCGACGCCGTGACGGCCTTGTCGGGCTCGGGGCCGGCGTACTTTTTCTACATGGTCGAAGCGATGACGCAGGCCGCCGAGCAGATGGGCCTGAGCGCTGAGCAGGGCCGCGAACTGGCCCTGGCCACCTGCGCGGGCGCGGCGGCCCTGGGCCTGCAGTCCAGCGAGTCGCCGACGGTGCTGCGCGAACGCGTGACCTCCAAGGGCGGCACGACCCATGCTGCGATCACGCACATGCAAGCGGCTGGCGTGGGCGATGCCCTGGTGCAGGCCGTGCTGGCGGCGCAGCGGCGGGCGCGCGAGCTTGGCGACGAGTTCGGCGCCTGAGCGGCATGGGGCTGTCGCATCGGAACGGCCTGCGGGATTGGTTGCGCGCCCCCGGCAGCTTGAGCCGGCGCCTGGCGAGCCTGGGCTCGCGTTTCGAGGTCCAGGTCTTGAGCCAGCGGGTGGCGCCGCTGCGTGCCGCCGAGCGCCAGACCCTGGGCCTGCCGGCGCGCGGCCTGACGGTGGTGCGCGAGGTGGTGCTGCGCGTCGATGGCGTGGCGCTGGTCTGGGCCCGGTCTGCCCTGCATCAATCGGCCCTGGCGGGGCCCTGGAAGGCCTTGCGCGGCCTGGGCGCCCGCCCGCTGGCACACCTGCTCTACGACGATCCGCGCATCAGCCGCAGCGAGCTGCAGCCGCGCCGGCTGGCGCGTTTCGGGCACACGCGACGCCATATGCAACGCCAATGGCTGGAGGCGACCGGTACACCGGCTTCCGCGCAGATGCTGTGGTCGCGCCACTCGGTGTTCAGCCGCTTCGGCGCGCAACTGCGCGTGATGGAGCTGTTCGCCCCCGATCTGCCCGGAACCGGGCCGCAGCGCGGCAAGGTGCGGGGGCGGGTTCAGCGTCCGATGCGGTGACCCCCACAAGGACGCACAGTCCTTTCTTAGCGCAAGGCCAGGTCCAGCACCGTGCCTGCGAAGATGGCGAAGCCCAGCCAGTGGTTTTCGCGGAAGGCCTTGAAGCAGCCCTCGCGGCTGCGATGGCGGATCAACTGGAAATGCCAGCCCACCTGGGCGAGGGCAACGAGCATGCCGGCCAGGAAGACGCGGCCCAGCCCCAGGTGCAGGCCGATCGAGGTCCATGCGGCCAGGAAGACCAGGTAGAAGCCCATCACGCCGAGCACGTCGAAGCGTCCGAGCGTCAGCGCCGAGGTCTTGATGCCGATGCGGATGTCGTCGTCGCGGTCCACCATCGCGTACTCGGTGTCGTAGGCCAGCACCCAGAACAGATTGGCCAGCAGCAGCGCCCAGGCCGACTTGGGCACTGCTGCCGCGACGGCGGCCAGGCTCCATTCGTCGCTCCCCAAGGCCGCGGAAAAGGCCATCGGAATGCCGAAGCTGAAGGCCACGCCCAGCACCGCCTGCGGCATGCTGACGAAGCGCTTGGCATAGGGGTAGACCATGGCCACGGCCAGCGCGGCAAAGGACAGCAAAATGGTCGGTGGATTGGTCGTTAGCACCAGGCCGAAGGCCACGAGTGCCAGCACGGCGCCGAGCAGCAGGGCTTCCCGCACCGACACTGCGCCGCTGGTGATGGGGCGCTGCGCGGTGCGCTTCACATGGCGGTCGAACTCGCGGTCGGCCACGTCGTTGACGCAGCAGCCGGCGCTGCGCATCAGGAAGGTGCCCAGCACGAAGACGCCCAGCAGATGCCAGCCCGGCCAGCCGTCCGCCGCCATCCACAGCGCCGCCAGGGTGGGCCACAGCAGCAGATAGCTGCCGGCGGGGCGGTCCCAGCGGATCAGGTTCAGGTAGAGCGAGAGCTTGCGGCGCGCGGCGCTGCTGGGGGTGGAGGTGTCGGCATTCACGCGCGCAGTTTATCGGGCGTCTTGCGCATCTTCTCCCACAGCGCTCCAAGCTCCCCCACCACGCCGCGGCGGAACAGCAGCACGCAGGCGATGAAGATCAGGCCGGTGACCAGCGAGACCGATTCGCCCAGGCCGTTGAACCAGTCGATGCCCGAGGCGTCGGCCAGGGCCTTGCCCAGGTCACCGATCTTGTCTTCGAGTGCGACGATGACGAGCGCGCCCACCATGGGTCCGGTCATGGTGCCCATGCCGCCGACCAGGGTCATCAGGATGACGAGGCCCGAGGTGGTCCAGAGCGCATCGCTCAGCGTGGCAAAGCCCAGCACCAGGGTCTTGGTGGCGCCGGCCAGGCCGGCCAGGGCGGCAGAAAGTACGAAGGCCAGCAGCTTGAACTGGCTCACGTCGTAGCCGAGCGAGGTGGCGCGCGCCTCGTTTTCGCGTATGGAGGTCAATACCTGGCCGAAGGGCGAGTGCACGGTCCGGTAGATCAGCCAGACGCCGAAGGCGAACAGCGCCAGCACGAGGTAGTACAGGTGCAGGTCGGAACTCAAGTCCAGGCCGAGCAAGCTGCCGCGCGGCACCGATTGCAGGCCGTCCTCGCCGCCGGTGAACGAGGCTTGCAGGAACACGAAGTACAGCATCTGCGCGAGCGCCAGCGTGATCATCGCGAAGTAGATGCCGGCGCGGCGGATCGCCAGCAGGCCGAACACCAGCCCCATGAGTGCCGCCGCGCCCACGCCGACCAGCAAGCCCAGCGGCGTAGGCAGGCCCCAGACCTTGAGCGCATGCCCGCAGGCGTAGGCCGCCACGCCCAGGAAGGCGGCGTGGCCGAAGCTCAGCAGGCCGGTGAATCCGATCAGCAGGTTGAAGGCGCAGGCAAACAGCGCATAGCACATCACCTTCATCGCGAAGATCGGGTAGACGCCCAGCCAGGGCAGCAGCGCGATGGCGGCGAACAGCGCTCCAAAGCCCAACAGCGTTTGCTTGCTCTTCACGTCACTTCTCTTTCCCAAAGAGGCCGGCGGGGCGGACCATCAGCACCAGCGCCATGATCACGAACACCACGGTGTTCGAGGCCTCGGGGTAGAAGACCTTGGTCAGGCCCTCCACCACGCCGAGGGCGAGTCCGGTCAGGATGGAGCCGAGGATGGAGCCCATGCCGCCGATCACGACCACGGCGAACACCACGATGATCAGATTGCTGCCCATCAGCGGCGAGACCTGCAGGATGGGCGCCGCCAGCACGCCGGCAAACGCCGCCAGCGCCACGCCGCCGGCGTAGCTGAGGGTGACGAGCCGCGGCACGTTGACGCCGAAGGCCTGCACCAGCGCAGGGTTCTCGGTGCCGGCGCGCAAGAGCGCGCCCAGCGGCGTCTTCTCGACCACCAGCCAGACGGCCATGCAGACGGTGATGGACGCCAGCACCACCCAGGCGCGGTAGTTGGGCAGGATCATGAAGCCCAGGTTGGTGGCGCCTTGCAGTGCCTCGGGCACGGCGAACTGCTGGCCGCCGACGCCGTAGAAGGAGCGGAACACGCCTTCGGCCGCCAGCGTCAGGCCGAAGGTGAGCAGCAGCCCGTAGAGGTGGTCGAGCCGGTACAGCCATTGCAGCAGCAGCCGCTCGATCAGCACGCCGATCAGGCCCACGGCCAGCGGCGAGAGCACCAGCATGGCCCAGTAGTTCAGCCCCAGGTACTCCATGCCCATCCAGGCGAAGAAGGCCCCCATCATGTACAGCGCGCCATGCGCGAAATTGATGATGTTGAGCATGCCGAAGATCACCGCCAGGCCCAGCGACAGCATCGCGTAGAACGAGCCGTTCACCAGGCCCAGCAGCAGTTGGCCCAGCAGGGCCGGCAGCGGGACGCCGAAGACTTCAGTCATTTTTTAACCAATGGACACTTGCTTTCGCTGAGCTTCGTGTACGCCTCCTCGCCCGGAATCTTCTGCACCACCTTGAAGTAGTCCCAGGGCTCGGTCGATTCGGCCGGTGTCTTCACCTGCAGCAGGAACATGTCGTGGACGAAGCGGCCATCTTGGGCGCGCACCGTGCCCTGGGCGTAGAAGTCGTTGACCGGCATGGCCTTCATGGCCGCCATGATCTTGTCGCCGTCGTCGGTCTTGGTCTTGTCGATGGCGTCCAGGTAGTGGCTGACGGCCGAGTAGTCGGCCGCCTGCACCGAGGAGGGCATGCGTTTCACCTTCTCGAAGAAGCGCCGCGCCCAGGCGCGCGCCTCGGGGCTCTCGTTCCAGTACCAGCTGTCGGTCATGTACATGCCCTGGGTGGTCTTGAGGCCCAGGCTGTGGATGTCGTTGATGAACATCAGCAACCCGGCCATCTTCATGCTCTTGGTGATGCCGAACTCGTTGGCGGCCTTGATGGCATTGACGGTGTCGCCCCCTGCGTTGGCCAGCCCCAGGATCTGCGCGCCGCTGCCTTGGGCCTGCAGCAGGAAGGACGAGAAATCGCTGGCGTTGAGCGGGTGCTTGACGCTGCCCAGCACCTTGCCGCCGGACTTGGTGATCACCGTGGTGGCGTCCGCCTGCAGCGAGGTGCCGAAGGCATAGTCGGCGGTCAGGAAGTACCAGGTCTTGCCGCCGCCCTTGGTGACGGCGCTGCCGGTGCCGTTGGCCAGCGCCACCGTGTCGTAGGCGTAGTGGATGGTGTAGGGCGTGCAATCCTCGTTGGTCAGCCGCGCCGAGCCGGCGCCGATGGAGATGAAGGGTTTCTTCTTCTCCGCCGCCACCTTGGCCATGGCCAGCGCGGCGCCCGAGTTGGTGCCGCCGACCAGCAGGTCCACGCCCTGGGTGTCGAACCATTCGCGCGCCTTCGAGGCCGCCACGTCAGCCTTGTTCTGGTGGTCGGCGAACACGAATTCGATCTTCTTGCCGGCGACCATGCCCTTGTGGTCGGCAATGGCCATCTTGATGGCCTCCGCGCCGCCGGCGCCGTCCAGGTCGGCGTAGACGCTGGCCATGTCGGTGAGGAAGCCGATCTTCACCACGTCGCCGGAAATCTGGGCCTGCGCGCCAACGCTGGCGAACAGGCCGGCCAAGGCCAGATTGCTGAGCTTGAATTTCATGCGGGGTCTCCTTGCGTGTTGGTGTTGGGTCGGAATCAGACGCTGAGCAGTTCGTCGAGCAGCGCTTGCTTGGCCGGCAGTTCGGCGGCGGTAAAGGATTCCACCACCTCGCCATGCTCGATCACCACGAAGTGATCGGCCAGCGGCGCGGCGAAGCGGAAGTTCTGCTCCACCATCAGTACCGTGAAGCCTTGTGATTTCAGCTGCGTGATCATGCGCGCCAGCGCCTGCACGATGACCGGGGCCAGCCCTTCGGAAATCTCGTCCAGCAGCAGGATGTCGGCGCCGGTGCGCAGGATGCGCGCGACGGCCAGCATCTGCTGCTCCCCGCCCGAGAGCCGCGTGCCGGGGCTGTGGCGGCGTTCCGAGAGGTTGGGGAACATGGCGTAGATCTCGTCTTCGCTCATGACTTTCCCGCGCCGGCTCTTGAGCTTGGGAGGCAGGCGCAGGTTCTCCTCGGTACTGAGCGAGGCGAAGATGCCGCGCTCCTCCGGGCAGTAGCCCAGGCCCAGCTGGGCGATCTGGTGCGTGGGCAGCTGGATGGTCTCGGTGCCATGCACCTTGATCGAGCCCTTGCGCGCGCCGGTCAGGCCCATGATAGCGCGCAAGGTGGTGGTGCGGCCCGAGCCGTTGCGGCCCAATAGCGTCAAGACCTGGCCTTGTTCGACGCGCAGCGAGAGGCCGTGCAGGATGTGGCTTTCGCCGTACCAGGCGTGCAGATCGTCAATTTCCAAGGCGACTGCCATCAGTGCGTCCCCGCCAATTCTGTAGCTTCGGTACCCATGTAGGCCTCCAGCACCTTGGGGTGGCGCGACACGTTGGCGTAGTCGCCCTCGGCCAGCACCGCCCCGCGCGCCAGCACGGTGATGCGGTCGGCGATGCGCGAGACCACGCGCATATTGTGTTCGACCATCAGCACGGTACGGCCCTCGGCCACGCGCTTGATCAGGTCGGTGACGCGCTCGATGTCCTCATGGCCCATGCCCTGGGTGGGCTCGTCCAGCAGCATCAGCTCCGGTTCCATGGCCATGGTGGTGGCGATTTCGAGCGCACGCTTGCGGCCGTAGGGCAGGTCGGCGGCCTTGAGCTGCGCCATTTCGCGCAGGTCGACCAAGTCGAGCAGGGCCAGCACGCGCGCGTCCAGCGATTTCAGGCCGGTCAGGTTCTTCCAGAAATGGAAGCTGGTGCCGGTGAAGCGCTGCAGGCCGATGCGCACGTTCTCCAGCACCGTCAGGTGCGGGAACACCGCCGAGATCTGGAAGGAGCGGATCACGCCGCGGCGTGCAATCTGCGCGGGCTTGTCGTTCGTGATGTCGATGCCTTTGAACAGGATGCTGCCCTGCGTCGGCGTCAGGAACTTGGTCAGCAGGTTGAAGCAGGTGGTCTTGCCGGCGCCGTTGGGGCCCAGCAGGGCGTGGATATGGCCGCGCCGTACCTGCAGGTTGACGCGGTCCACGGCCACGAAGCCCTTGAAGGCCTTGCTCAGATCACGCGTTTCCAGGATGAGTTCGGTCATCTCTTCGGCTTGCCCAATGCGGAAAGCCGAATGTACGTCCGTCGAGGGCGTACGGGAGCTAGAAACTTCCCTGTAGGAAGGCGCCGATATGCGTTTACGATGCGGTGGCGCGACATGGCGCACCGTGTGCCGCACCGATGACGGTGAGTCAGCGCAGCTGCAGCGTCATGAATTTGCTGAATGGATCGGCCGCATAGTCGCCAAATGGGCCGCATTCGACAAAGCCCGCGCTGGCATAAAGCTGCCACGCGGGCCGGAAGGCCTCGACTGAGCCGGTTTCCAGGCTCAGGCGCTCATACCCGCGCGAGCGCGCGGTGGCGATGATGTGCGCCAGCACCGCGCGCCCCGCGCCTTGGCGCCGGGTCGATTTCGGGGTCCGCATGGACTTGATCTCGCCGTGCTTGCCGTCCAATTCCTTGAGCGCCCCGCAGCCCAGCAGCTGCGGGCCTTCCCAGACCGACCAGAAGCTGATGTCGGGTTGACGCAGCCGGTCCAGGTCGAGCGCAAAGACGCACTCGGGCGGCGACAGCTCGTACATGTTCCGGAGGTGTTCCTCCAGCAAGGCATGGATTTCCGGGCGGGACAGGTCGTCGAGCTCGATGTGCATGGGGGCTCCTCAGCCTTCCAGCCGCTTCTGGAACACCAGTCCCGCGTGCTCGCGCAGCGCGTGGAACTTGATCTTGGGCCAGTTGCTCTCGATGGCGCGCAGCTCGGGGGCGTATTCGACCAGCACGGTCGGGGCGTCCACGGCGTCGTAGGCCATGCGGTGGTCGTTGGCGTCGATGAAGCGCTTGAGCTCCTGCGGGTCGTCGCAGGTGACCCAGCGCGCCACCTGGAAGCGGCTGGGCAGGATGCGGGCCTTGACGCCGTATTCGTGCTCGAGCCGGTGCGCCACCACCTCGAACTGCAGCTGGCCGACGGCGCCCAGCAGCAGCACGCTGCCGGCAATCGGCCTGAACACCTGGATGGCGCCTTCTTCGCCCAGCTGGGTCAGGCCGGCCCGCAGCTGCTTGGTCTTGAGCGGGTCGGCCACTTCGACGGAGCGGAACATTTCCGGCGCGAAGAAGGGCAGACCGGTGTACTGCAGGGCCTCGCCCTCGGTGATGGTGTCGCCCAGTTGCAGCACGCCGTGGTTGGGGATGCCGATGATGTCGCCGGCAAAGGCCTCGTCCAGCAGTTCGCGGCGCTGCGACAGGAAGCTCACCACCGTGTTGGGGCGCAGCTCCTTGCCCGAGCGCACCACCTTGAGCCGCATGCCTCGCTCGAAGTGGCCCGAGGCCACGCGCAGGAAGGCGATGCGGTCGCGGTGCGAGGGGTCCATATTGGCCTGGATCTTGAACACCACGCCGCTGAACTTGGGCTCGTCGGGCTGCACCACGCGCTGCATGGCGGCGCGCGCGTCCGGCGCGGGGGCCAGTTCGACCAGGGCATCCAGCACTTCCTGCACGCCGAAGTTGTTGACTGCCGAGCCGAAGAACATCGGCGTCTGGCGTCCGGCCAGGAATTCGTCCAGCTTGAAATCGGGGGCGGCCTCACGCACCAGCTCGATTTCGCCCTGGGCGTTGTCGTACTGCATGCCGAAGCGCTCGGCGTAGGCGGGGTTGTCCAGGCCGTCCAGCACTTCCTCGTCGCCGGCCACGCGGTCCTCGCCGGGGGCGAACACGCGCATGCGCTGCTGGCGCAGGTCCATCACGCCATGGAACTGCTTGCCCATGCCGACCGGCCAGGTGAAGGGCACCACCGTCATGCCGAGTTCGCGCTCGATCTCGTCCATCAGCGCCAGCGGCTCCTGCACCTCGCGGTCCATCTTGTTGACGAAGGTGAGGATGGGGGTGTTGCGGGCGCGGCAGACCTGCAGCAGGCGGCGGGTCTGCGGCTCCACGCCGTTGGCGGCGTCGATCACCATCAGCGCAGCGTCGACGGCCGTCAGCACGCGGTAGGTGTCTTCCGAGAAGTCCTGGTGGCCGGGGGTGTCGAGCAGGTTGATGACGCAGTCGCGGTATTCCATCTGCATCACGCTGGACGCCACCGAGATGCCGCGCTGCTTTTCAATTTCCATCCAGTCGGAGGTGGCGTGGCGCGAGGCTTTGCGCGCCTTCACCGAACCGGCGATCTGGATCGCGCCGGAGAACAGCAGCAGCTTTTCGGTCAGCGTGGTCTTGCCCGCATCGGGGTGCGAGATGATGGCGAAGGTGCGGCGGCGGCGCACCTCTGACTCAATGCGGGTGGGCAGATCGGCTGACATCGGCGGAGGTATCGGGCGGGAGGAAACCCGGCATTATCGGTGCAATGCCGCATGGCGCGCTGTGCCCAGGCAGGCTAAAGTGCGCGCACTTTAAATTTTCATCGTTTCCATGAATTCCACCGTATTTTCGGCGGCCCCTGAGGGCGGGGACACGCGCCGCTGGGCCTGGCTGCCCCCGGTCGGCAGCTGGGGCTATTACACCTTGCTGGCCGCCATCGGCATGCTGGTGCTGGGCCCGCTGGGCGGCATCACCGCGGCCTTCATGAACTTCTCGATCGGCTTTTTCGTCGGCGGACAGGTGCTGGCCGGCATTCTCGGCTCGGTCGTGACCTACGGCTACGGCGCCGAAGGCAAGCATGGCGCCAACTACATCCAGACCACCGCCGCCTCGGTGGCCGGCATGATGGCGATGAGCTCGCTGATCCAGGCCATGGTCTGGATGGGCATGCCGCAGGTGCCGGCCTGGCAATTGATCAGCTACATGCTGTCGATCGCGCTGATGGCCGCCGGCGTGGGCATGATGTACACGCCCATCCTGGTTGAACGCATGCAGCTGACCTTCCCCTCGGGGCTGGCGGTGGCCAACATCCTGCGCGCCCTGACCGACCCGGTGCTGCTGCGCCGCTCGGTGTCGCGCCTGTTCGGCGGCATGGGCGCGGGCCTGTTCGGCGGGCTGGCGGCGGCCAAGCTGCCTGTTCTTGCGGCCATCGACCTGTCGACCTCGACTTTCGGCGCCGGCCTGATCGTCGGCGCGCGCGTCGGTGTTCCGGCCCTGGTCGGCGGCCTGGTGTTCTGGACGCTGATGCCTTATTTCATCAGCATCGGCTGGCTGCACCAGGGCGAACCGTTCCGCAAGGTGGCCTTCCTGATCGCGCTGGGCATGATCCTGGGCGCCGCCGCGGTGGACTTGAGCCTGATTCTCTGGCGCACCGTCAAGCGCCTGAGCAGCGTGCCCGAGGGCGAGAAGGTCGACGTGCCCGAAGAGCAGCGCACCGGCCCCAAGGCCAGCACGCCGCGCCTGCTGGCGTGGGTGGGCTTCTGGAGCGTGGCCACGGTGGTGACGGGCGTGCAGTTCTTCGGCGAGCCCTTGCACTACATGATCTTCGCGGTGTTCCTGGTCTTCGTGCTGGTGATCGTCAACGGCATCTCGCTGGGCCTGACCGACTCGAACCCGATCTCGTCGGCCTTCGTGGTCACGGTGCTGCTGCTCGCCAGCATGGGCCTGAAGGACCCGATGCTGGGCCTGATGGCGGCGACCGTGGTGTTCGTCTCCACCAGCGTGGCCGGCGACATGCAGCAGGACCGCTCGACCGGCTGGCGCCTGGGCAGCAACCGCGCGCTGCAGTTCCGCTTCCAGGTCGTCGGCCTGGTGCTGGGCTCGGTGTTCGCGGTCGTGGCCGCCGAACTCTTCATGACCGCCTATCCGGTGCTCAAGCTGGACCAGACGGTCATGAGCGCCAGCGAGGCGCCGGCCCAGTGGACCTCGGCGATGACCTACAAGTTCGTCGGCGCCCTGCGCAGCCTGACCGATCCCAAGCCGCACCAGACCACCGCCATCTTGGTCGGCTTGGGCATCGGCTTCGCGACCGAGTTCCTGCGCAAGCTGATCAAGTCGCGCGTGGCCTACCAGGAGTTCGTGCTCAGCAGCAAGATCGGCTTCGGCGTCGATTTCTGCCTCGACGCCTTGCTGCTGCCCAGCCCCTACGCCTCGTCCTTCGGCGGTTTCGTCAACCTCATCACCTCGTTCTGGTTCGGGCTGGGCGGCGTGATCGCCAGCGCCATCAACACCTTCGGCGCCAAGCCCAGTGAAGACGAAGAGGCCTTGCCGTCCGATATGAGCAGCGTCTCGCTGGTGGGCGGCGGACTGATCGCGGGCGACGCGCTGGCCGCCCTGGGCCTCGGCGTTGCCGGCCTGTTGTCCGTGGTGTGAGCGTGTGACCTATTCGTCGCGCAAATAAGCACCGTCGCGGGGCAGGCGGCGGCTGACGAAAAAGGCCAGCACCATCATCGCCGTCACGTACAGGTAGAAGCTGGCCTCCATGTCCAGGCTCTTGAGCTTGAGCGCGACGAACTCGGCCGAGCCGCCGAAGGCCGCGTTGGCCACCGCGTAGGCCAGCCCCACGCCCAGGGCGCGCACTTCGGTGGGGAACATCTCGGCCTTCACGATGCCGGCCACCGAGGTGTAGAAGCTGACGATGGCCAGCGCCAGCACGATCAGGGCGCCCGCCTCCAGCGGCGAATGCGCACCGCGCAGCAGCGTCAGGATGGGCCAGGTGCACAGCGCCCCCAGGCCGCTGAACAGCAGCATGTTGGCACGCCGGCCTATGCGGTCCGACAGGGCGCCGAACAGCGGCTGCATCAGCATGTAGAGGAACAGGCAGACCGTCATCAGCTGCGTGGCGGCGGCCTTGCCCATGCCGGCCGTGTTCACCAGGTACTTCTGCATGTAGGTGGTGAAGGTGTAGAACATCAGCGAGCCGCCGGCCGTGTAGCCCAGCACGGTCAGAAAGGCCGCGCGGTGCCGGCCGAACAGCAAGGCCAGGCTGCCGGCGTCGGGCCGCTCGCGCGCGGCGGCGCTGCTGGTTTCCTGCAGCGTGCGGCGCAGCAGCAGGGCCACCACGGCCGTGACCGCGCCGATCACGAAGGGGATGCGCCAGCCCCAGGCCTTCAGCTCGGTGTCGTCGAGCCAGGCCTGCATGGCCACCACCACCAGCGCCGCGAGCAGCTGGCCGCCGATCAGCGTGACGTACTGGAACGAGGACATGAAGCCGCGCTGCCCCTTGAGCGCCACCTCGCTCATGTAGGTGGCCGTGGTGCCGTATTCGCCGCCCACCGACAGGCCCTGCAACAGCCGCGCCAGCAGGAGCAGGGCGGGCGCCCAGGCGCCGATCTGCGCGTAGCCGGGCAGGCTGGCGATGCCCAGCGACCCCAGGCACATCAGGCCGACCGAGGTCACCATCGAGGTCCTGCGGCCCTGGCGGTCGGCCAGGCGGCCGAACAGCCAGCCGCCGATCGGGCGCATCAGGAAGCCGGCCGCGAACACCCCGGCCGTGTTCAGCAGCTGGACGGTTTCGTCGGACTGCGGAAAGAACGCCGGCGCAAAGTAGATCGCGCAGAAGGCGTAGATGTAGAAGTCGAACCACTCGACCAGGTTGCCGCTGGACGCCGCCATGATGGCGAGGATGCGGCGGCGGCGCTCGTGGGGGTCGCGAGGGGTGGGAGGGGAGGTGGTCATGCCGGGCGCGGTCAATCGAGTCGCTCAGTCGTCCAGCAGGCTCCTCAGCATCCACGCCGTCTGCTCATGCATGGTCAGCCGTTGGGTGAGGAGATCGGCGGTGGGTTCGTCGTTGGCCTGGTCGACCAGCGGGAACAGCTTGCGCGCGGTGCGGGCCGCGCCTTCGTGGCCTGCGACCAAGATGCGCACCATCTCCAGGGCCTTGGGCGGCTGCTGCGGCACGTCGGGCAGCGAGCTCAAGGCGCTGAACTGGGCGTAGGAGCCGGGCGCCACATGGCCCAGCGAGCGGATGCGCTCGGCCACCGGGTCCACGGCGTTCCACAGCTCGGTGTACTGGCCCATGAACATCAGGTGCAGGGTGTTGAACATGGGCCCGGTCACGTTCCAGTGGAAATTGTGCGTGGTCAGGTACAGGGTGTAGGTGTCGGCCAGCAGCTGCGACAGGCCTTGCGCAATCGCCGCGCGGTCTTTTTCGCTGATGCCGATGTTGATGCCGGCGTTGGCACTCGCAGATGCAGATTTGGCGTTCTTGGCTTTGGCCATGAGTCTCTCCTGAAGGTTGCTTGCACAAACATACTGAAACTTCATCCACTGATGCGCGCGACCCCCGGGAGTTCACAGGCGCAGATGGCATTGCGCAGCGCGGCAATGGCCTCGTAGCGTGTGAAGGTGCGGCGCCAGGCCAGCACCACGCGGCGGCTGGGCACCGGTTCGGCAAAGGGAATGTAGCGCAGATGCGGCACCGGTTCGGCGGGCACGCTCAGGGCCGGCACCACCGTCACGCCCATGCCCGAGGCCACCATGTATTTGATGGTCTCCAGCGACGAACCCTCGAAGCTCCTGCGTATGCCCTCGGCGTCGCTGGCGAAGCGCGCGTATTCGGGGCAGACCTCCAGCACGTGGTCGCGGAAGCAGTGCCCGGTGCCCAGCAGCAGCATGGTCTCGTTCTTCAGCTCCTCGCTGCTGATGCGCTCGCGCGAGGCCAGCGCGTGGGTGGCGGGCACGGCCACCATGAAGGGCTCGTCGTAGAGCGGCGCGACTGCCAGGCCCGCGTCGGGAAAGGGTTCGGCCATGACGGCGCAATCGAGTTCGCCGGTCCGTAGCATCTCCAGCAGCCGGGTGGTGAAGTTCTCCTGCAGCATCAGGGGCATCTGCGGATAGTGCTCGATGGCCTGGCGCACCAGGGCGGGCAGCAGGTAGGGCGCGATCGTGTAGATGAGCCCTAAGCGCAGCGCGCCGGCCAGCGGGTCCTTGCCGCGCTTGGCAATTTCCTTGATGGCCGAGGCCTGGTCCAGCACGGCCTGGGCCTGGCGCACGATGTCCTCGCCCAGCGGCGTGACCGTGACCTCGGCGGCGCCGCGCTCGAAGATCTTGACGTCGAGCTCCTCCTCCAGCTTCTTGATGGCGACCGACAGCGTGGGCTGCGACACGAAGCAGGCCTCGGCGGCGCGGCCGAAGTGACGCTCGCGGGCCACCGCGACGATGTAGCGCAACTCGGTCAGGGTCATGAAGGGGCGTCCTTGGTTGGAAAAAGCGCGGGCTGCAGCCGCGAGGGGCCTGGCGATTGTGCCGGCCCTGGTGCAAACCCTCATCAGTTTGCGGCAAGACCGCTACACTGCCTTCCCCATCCCGATTTTTGGCTCACCCCAAGCCCCACCATGACCAACGAGCGCAAACCCATGAGCCTTCAGCGTCTGCTGGACATGCATGCCAGCGGCGACAAGATTGCCATGCTGACCTGCTACGACGCGGCCTTTGCCAGCCTGCTCGACGAAGCCGGCGTCGATGTGCTGCTGATCGGCGACTCCCTGGGCAATGTGCTGCAAGGCGAGTCCAGCACGGTGCCGGTTTCGGTCGAGCAGATGGCCTACCACACGCGCTGCGTGGCGCGCGGCCGCAAGAGCGCCTGGGTGCTGGCGGACCTGCCCTTCGACAGCTACCACGCCTCGCTGGAGCAGGCCTGGCACAGCGCCGCGGCCCTGGTCAAGGCGGGCGCGCACATGGTCAAGCTCGAAGGCGGCGGCTGGACGGCGCCGGTGGTCAAGTTCCTCGCCGAGCGCGGCATTCCCGTCTGCGGTCATCTGGGCTTCACGCCGCAGACCGTGGTCGCCCTGGGCGGCTTCAAGGTGCAGGGGCGCGACGAGCAGGCGGCCGAACTGTTGAAGCGGCACGCCCGCGAACTGCAGGACGCCGGCGCCACCATGCTGGTGCTGGAGATGGTGCCCTCGGCGCTGGCGGCGGAGCTGACCAAGACCTTGTCGATTCCGGTCATCGGCATCGGCGCGGGCGTGGGTTGCTCGGGCCAGGTGCTGGTGTTGCACGACATGCTGGACATCACGCCCGGACGCCGTCCGCGCTTCGTGCGCAACTTCATGCAGGGCGCCTCCTCGGTGCAGGACGCCGTGCGCCGCTATGTGAGCGAGGTCAAGGCGCAGACCTTCCCGCAGGACGACCTGCACGGCTATTGATGCCCTGTCCCCGACCGAATTCCATGCAAGTCATTCATACCATCGATGCGCTCAGAGCCGCCCTGGCGGGCCAGCCCGAGCGCGCCTTCGTGCCCACCATGGGCAATCTGCATGAAGGCCATCTGTCGCTGATCCGGCAGGCCAAGGCCGCGGTGGCGGGGCAGGGCGGGCTGGTGGTGGCCAGCATCTTCGTGAACCGCCTGCAATTTGCGCCGCACGAGGATTTCGACACCTATCCTCGCACGCTGGCGCGCGATGCCGAGCTGCTGGAAGCGGCCGGCTGCGACATCGTGTTCGCACCCGACGAGAAGACGCTGTACCCGGAGCCGCAGGGCTACAAGGTGCACCCCCCCGCGGAGCTGGCGGACATCCTGGAAGGCCAATTCCGGCCCGGCTTCTTCATCGGCGTCTGTACGGTGGTGGCCAAGCTCTTCAACATCGTCCAGCCCAGCGTGGCGGTGTTCGGCAAGAAGGACTACCAGCAGCTGATGGTGATCCGCCGCATGGTGCAGCAGATGGCGTTGCCCATACGCATCGAGGCCGGCGAGACCAGCCGCAGCGACCAGGGGCTGGCGCTGTCCTCGCGCAACGGCTACTTGAGCGCGATGGAGAAGGAGCAGGCCCTGCTGCTGTCGTGCACGCTCAAGAACCTGGCGGCGCGCTGGCAGGCCGGCGAACGCGACCTGCCGGCCCTGGAAGCGGATGCCATGCAGGCCTTGCGCGACGCGGGCTGGCAGCCCGACTACATCACCCTGCGCCGCCGCCACGACCTGGGCGCGGCCGTCGAGGGCGAGCCCCTGGTGGCGCTGGCCGCGGCCAAGCTGGGCAAGACGCGCTTGATCGACAACATCGAGTGCTGATTGCGCAACTTCGCTTTGCGCAATCCATGTGCGGTATTTCTTAACATGCCCCCGCCATAATCGCGCGCGTTTCAATTCATCTGGATTTCTCATGGCGAGCTTTCGGTTCAAGCGTTCCTTGCAGTTTTGGTTGTCCGCCTCGGCGGTCGTCGGCAGCGCGGCCCTGGTGTCGGCCTGCGGCGGCGGGTCGTCGGGAGGCTCCTCCTCGTCTTCGGCGCCGAGCTACGGCGGCGGCCTGACCCCTGGATCGGTCACGCTGACGATCACGCACCATGTCACGCTGACGACCAACTTCGGCAAGATCGTGGTCGGGTTGGACGGCACCCACGCGCCGCTTTCGACGGCCAATTTCCTGGCCTACGTCAATGCCAACTTCTACAACGGCACCCTGTTCCACCGCGTGGTGCCGGGTTTTGTCGCCCAGGGCGGCGGCTACATCGACAACAACGGCACCTACCAGCTTCAGGGACCTCTGCAGGCCGCCATCGCGCTGGAAAGCCGCAATGGCCTGAGCAACACGCAATACACCATTGCGATGGCGCGCACCAGCGACCCCAACAGCGCCACCAGCCAGTTCTACTTCAACCTGGTCAACAACGCGTCCTCGCTCGACTATCCCTCCTCGGATCACGCTGGTTATGCGGTGTTCGGCACCGTCAGCCCGACCGACAGCACCAGCATCGCCACGCTGACGGCCATTAGCGCCGTGACGACCGGCACCAACAGCCAGACCGGGCAGAGCAACTGGCCGAGCTCCGATGTGGTGATCACCTCGGCGGTGCAGACCGACTAAGCCTTCAGGAACTCCACCTTGCTGCCCAGCCAGCGCATCACGTGCTGGCGGGCGGCTTCGGGGTGCTGGTCGAGCAGGCGCGGAGCCTGCTGGCGCGCGGCCTTGAGCAGCGGCGCGTCTTCCTGCAGGTCGGCAAAGCGCAGCAGTTCCGCGCCGCTCTGGCGCGCTCCCATGAACTCGCCGGGGCCGCGGATCTCGAGGTCGCGGCGGGCGATCTCGAAGCCGTCATGGGTCTCGGCCATGGCCTTGAGGCGTGATTTGCCGGTCAGCGACAGCGGTCCCGTGTAGAGCAGCACGCAGACGCTGGCCACCGCGCCGCGGCCGACGCGGCCGCGCAGCTGGTGCAGCTGCGACAGGCCGA
This sequence comes from Burkholderiaceae bacterium, assembly GCA_019234815.1. Lineage (GTDB taxonomy): Bacteria > Pseudomonadota > Gammaproteobacteria > Burkholderiales > Burkholderiaceae_C > JAFALA01. Next base: position 112,026 of record JAFALA010000046.1, read on the forward strand.
AGCGCTCGGCGTGCTCGATGACCATCAGGCTGGCATTGGGCACGTCGACGCCGACCTCGATCACCGTGGTCGACACCAGCACCTGCATCTGTCCCTGCGAGAACAGCGACATCACGGCGGCCTTTTCCGTCGGCGGCATGCGGCTGTGCAGCAGGCCCACCATCACGCCCGGGTGCAGGGCCTGCAGCGCGGCGCTCAGCTCGGCATGGGTCTCGGTGGCATTGGCCAGGTCCAGGCTTTCGGACTCCTCGATCAGGGGGCAGACCCAGTAAACCTGGCGGCCCTGCGCGACCTCGTCGCCGATGCGGGCGATCACTTCCAGGCGCTTGCTGTCGGCGAACACCTTGGTGACGATGGGCGTGCGGCCCGGCGGCAGCTCGTTGATGGTGCTGACGTCCAGGTCGGCGAAGTAGGTCATGGCCAGCGTGCGGGGGATGGGCGTGGCGCTCATCATCAGCAGATGCGGTTCCAACGCTTGTGAAGCCAGTTTCTTGCGCAAGGCCAGGCGCTGTGCCACGCCAAAGCGGTGCTGTTCGTCGATGATGGCCAGGCCCAGCCTGGCGAATTGGACCTTGTCCTCGATCACCGCGTGCGTGCCGATCACCAGCTGGGCCGCGCCGGAGGCCGCCGCGTCCAGCATTTTCTGGCGCGCCTTGCCCTTGACGCTGCCGGTCAGCCAGGCGACCTGGATGCCCAGCGGTTCCAGCCAGCCGACCAGCTTCCTGAAGTGCTGCTCGGCCAGGATCTCGGTGGGCGCCATCAGCGCGCATTGCCAGCCGGCGTCGATCGCGACGGTGGCGGCCAAGGCCGCTACCACGGTCTTGCCCGAGCCGACGTCGCCCTGCAGCAGGCGGTGCATGGGCTGCGGCCGGGCCAGGTCTTGCGCAATTTCCTCGCAGACACGCTGCTGCGCGCCTGTGAGCGCAAACGGCAGGGCCAGCAGCAGCTGTTCGTGCAGGCCGCCGCGCTGGCCGCGCAAGGCCGGCGCTTGCAGCTGCGCGCGCTCGCGCTGGGCCTGCAGCTGGCTGATCTGCTGGGCCAGCAGCTCCTCGAACTTGAGGCGCTGCCAGGCCGGGTGGGAATGGTCCTCCAGCGCCGCCAGCGCCGCTTGCGGCGGCGGGTGGTGCAGCACCTGCAAGGCCTCGCGCAGCGAGGGCAGGCGGCCCGGCACGCAATCGGCGGGCAGCACCTCGGCCAGCGGCGCGCGCGCCAGCGCCGCGCCCACGGCCTTGCGCAGATAGGCTTGCGGCAGGCCGGCGCTGGCGGGGTAGACGGGCGTGAGCGCGCTGGCCAGCGGGGTGTCCTCGGTTACGGCCTTGAAGGCCGGATGGACCATTTCGCGCCCGAAGAAGCCGTGCCGGATCTCGCCGCGCACGCGCACGCGCTGCCCCTGCGCCAGCGACTTCTGATGCGAGGGGTAGAAGTTCAGGAAGCGCAGTACCAGCTCCGCGCCGTCATCCGCCATGCGGACGACCAACTGGCGGCGCGCGCGCAGCTCCACCCGGCAGTCAACCACCACACCCTCGCATTGCACCGTGTCGCCGTCGCGGGCCTGCGCGATCGGCGTGACGCGGGTTTCGTCCTCGTAGCGCAGCGGCAGGTGCAGGGCCAGGTCGATGTCGCGGCGCAGGCCGAGCTTTTCCATGGCCTTCTGCGGCCCGGATTTTGGGGCGGATTTGGGCTTGGCGGTGGTGGGGGCGGGCGCGGCGTCCAAGGGCATGGAGCGGATTCTGCCCTGTGCGCGACGCGATTTCGTCGAAAATCCCAAGCTCTAAGACTGGGATGAAGTGATGCGATTCTGGAAGCGTGCTTGGTGTTGTGCCTGGGCCTTGGCCGCGCTGTCGGGCGTGCAGGCGCAGGCCGCCAGCGAAAGCCATGACGGCCCGAAGTTCTCCGCCTATGTGGTACACGACGACGTGACCCTGCCCCTGTTCAAGGTCGACCGGCTCAGGAAGAACGACAAGCTGGTCGTCAGCCCCGACGCGGACATGGCGGGCAAAGGGGACTGGCTGCTGATCCTGGCGCGCATTTCGCCGTCGGGCAGCAAGATCGCCTACAAGGAGTTCGAGGTCGCGAAGGACACGCGCGCCGAGCTGGCGATCTCCTCGGACGACGACGTGCCCGTGATCGTGCTGGCGCCGGCGCTGCGCACCCTGTTTGGCCTGAGCACCAGCGTGCATCAGTCGGCGGGCCTCATCACCGAGGCCATCTCGACCGATCCGCAGCGCTTTGTCGACCTGCAGAAGATCGACCTGATCAGCCAGACCATCGCCGCCCTGGTGGCCGGTCTCGACGCGGTCGTGCAGGACAAGAAGTCCGACCAGGCCATCGACGCCGCCAAGCACATCGCCGCCAAGTACGGCTTGCAGACCGTGTCGACCGACTGCTTCAAGGGCGGCGTGGTGAACACGCAATGCGTGGCGTCCGACATCGTCGCCAATGCCAGCCTGAACGTGCCGACGGCCGACGAGCTCGGCGCCCTGACGGGCACCAAGAGCGCCGGCAGCCTGCCGGGGCAGCTGTTCGACAGCATCAAGACCTTCACGGCGGCCAGCGACTACTTCACCTCCAAGTACCGCGACCAGTACGACTTCACGCCCTCGTTCGCCAGAAAGATCAGCGGATCGAGCCCGGACAGCATGCAGCTGTACTCGATCGGCCGCTTCAAGAACGGCAGCGTCAAGACGGCCTACGTCTATGTGCCGGCCTGGTTCAAGGCCAGGATGCCGGTCTTGAGCGTGGACCAGAATCCTGTGCCCTGCCTGGGCAGCGGCAGCATCAAGCTCGATGTGGCGGGGCGCCTGCCGGTGACCAACTACTGGCACGACTGGCACCTGGAGCTTGCCGATGCGCAGGGCGACAAGCTGGCAGCAGCAGCGAATCCGGTGACGGTGCAGCCCGAGAACGGGCGCGTGCTGTACGGCGCCGCCGATCCGGCCGACTACGCCACCCATTACGCGACCGTGCAGGGCCAGGTCTTGAAAGCCCGGCTGGCGGGCTATTTCGGATTCGAGCCTGTGCGGCTCGACGCCTTCGATCTGGCCTTGCCGGGCCTGGACAGCCTCGACGGTGCCGTCCAGGGGCTCGACGGCCTGATCACGGGCGAGGCCGTGAAGCTGAGCATCAAGCCGCCGCAGGCCGCCTGCGTGCAGGGCATGGCGCTGCAGGTCAACGGCAAGACGGTGCAGAAGTCCAAGCCCGAACAGCGCGGCCTGCTGGAATTGAACCTGGCCGACATCGCGCCGGGAGCGGCGACGCTCCTGATTTCGCAAGCCGGGCTGCCGGACAAGTCCCTGCCCGTGCGCATCCTGCATCCGCGTGCGCACGTGAAGAAGATTGATTATTTCGAGTCGGACCCCTATGTGACCGTCAGCGGCGAGGGCCTGGAGCGCGTCGAGGCGGTGCAGCTGGGCGCGGTGATCTGCAGCCGGGAGGAGTCCGCAATATCGGTAACTTCGGCTGCGGATGCCAACACCTTGCAGCTGATGTGCAGCGGCGGGCCGCTGACGCGCGCCAGCCTGCCCGACACGGCCGTGGTGGCGCACAAGGATCACGACCCCGGCGACTTGTCGTTGCGCCTGAGCAAGCACGCGGCGCGCCCCAACTTCAAAATCGCCGCCCGCGAGGCGCATGCCTTCTTCGTGCAGCTGTCCGAGAAGGCCGTCCAGTGGGGCCTGGGCGCGACCGATGCCATCTCCACCGACGACTCGGGCCACGGCTTCCTGCTGGCCAGCGCCGGGGCGTACCAGCTGCAGTCCGGCAGCTATCAGCTGCAGATCAAGTTCGCCGACGATCCGGTGACCGAAAAGACACCTATCGCCGTGCCCTTGCTGGCCGACCGGGCCCACAACGAATTGCGCACCCGCTCACCGGTCAGCTTCGGCCACGTGCAGTTTCCGGGCATCGTCAACCCGATGTTCTTTCGCGTCGTGCACGTGGAGAGCGGCGTGGCCGGCGACTGGCAGGACCTGCAGCATGCCGTGGTGACGCTGCCTGAACTGCTGTCGGCCAGCTGCGCCAAGGGCAAAGCCGGCTGGATGGTCCACGGCAAGCACCTGGACCTGATCGATGGCGTCAGCGCCAAGGGCGGGGCCGACACGCTGCAGCCCATCAACATCGAGCGCTGCGACGACGGCGAGTGCTTCCGCGTGGCCGATGCGGGACCCGGGCGCCGTGTCGGCGTCAAGGTCCATTGGGTCGACCAGACTTTGTTCCAGGTGCGTCTACCCGATGCGAACGCTGCTCAATGCGAGGCGTCCGCCCCGCATTGAGCCCGGCGCCTCAGACGCCCATCGGCGAGGGCGTTCCGGCCATGCGGTCGTACTTGAGGAAGTATTGGCGGGCCATCGCCACCAGCTGGTTGTCGGTCGGGTTGTCGACGGCCTCAAAGCCCACCACCTGCTTGCTCATCTGGGGGCGGTGCTTCTCGACATAGTGCTTGAAATCGCTCTGCACCGTGGACGATCCGACCATCAGGATTTCCTGCACCTCGCTCAGGGCCGTGCAGACATCGGCAAAGAACTCGTGCACGTCGCGTACGGCGGTGCCGTGCTGGCGCGTGTGGTGGCTGCTCGACTTGATCTTCTGGGCTTCCACATGTTCGGTGTCGAACTGGAAGATCTTGGCATTGTGGTGGTCCAACCAGACGACGGCGTGAAAGAGACTCATGTTCTGCCCTCCTAGGCGTTGATGTTGGACTCATGTTCACATCTGATGGTGGTCAATGCCTTGAGTTGCGTCAATTGGCCCGCAAGACCACATCGAGGAAGACCGATCGGGCTGGCAATTCCGGGCGCGACTTCCAGACCGCGAAAACCTCCGACGGCGCCATGGCTTCCGCGATCGGCTTGAAGACCGTGCCCGCGATGCCCGCCTGCGCCAAGGGCGCGGGGACGATGGAGACGCCCATGCCCTGGCCCACCAGCGACACCACCGACAGCCAGTGCCGCACTTCATGCCGCACCTGCGGCGCAAAGCCCTGGCTGGTGCAGGACTCGATGATGCGGGCGTAATGGTCGGGCGCCGCTTTGCGCGAGAACAGGACAAAGGGTTCGTCGCGCAGCCAGCTCAGCGAGATCGAGCGGCGCCGGGCCAGGGCGTGGCTCGCGGGCAGGCAGCACAGGAAGCGCTCGGTGTGGACCCGCTCGGTCTGCAGCCCTGGCGGCAGTTGCTGCATCTGGATGAAGCCGAGGTCCAGCTCATCGTGCATCAGGGCGTCGACCTGCTCCTGCGTGCTGAGCTCGCGCAGCGTGGCCGCTATGCCTGGATGCCGGGCCTGGAACTCGCCAAACCATTGCGGCAGGCCGCGAAACAGCATGGACCCGATGAAGCCGATGCGCAGGCTGCCTGCGGCGCCCGCGCCGATGCTGCGGGCCAGCGCGCGGGCCTCGTCGGCCTGGACCAGCAGGTCCTGCGCCTTGCCGCGGAACGCGGCGCCGGCGGCGGTGAGCCGCACGCCCTTGCTGTCGCGCTCGAACAGCTGCGTGCCGACGGCTTCCTCGAGCTGGCGGATGTTGAGCGAAAGCGGCGGCTGTGTCATGGCCAGCCGTGCGGCGGCCCGCCCGAAGTGCAGTTCGTCCGCCAGCACGAGAAAGTAGCGCAGATGCCGGAGTTTCATATCCATACATTAAATGTATCGGACAAGCCAATTTCTGAATTGGACGTGAATGGCCTGATTGCGCATACTCGGCGCGCTCAAGGAGATTGATCTGTCATGACCGCCACCAAAGCCGCCTTCCACTGGGACGACCCGCTGCTGCTCAACGAGCAGCTCAGCGACGACGAGCGCATGGTGCGCGATGCCGCCGCTGCCTACTGCCAGGAGCGCCTGGCGCCGCGCGTGCTGGAGGCCTTCCGCCACGAGAAGACCG